>CACZAC010000001.1 GCA_902779125.1 uncultured Bacteroidales bacterium
GATGCCGACATAACTGAGGACAATATAGCCACTTTTGTTGAGTATGGTGCCGATTTCAAGCGATGGGGTAAGGCAAGTGTGGGCCTGCGTTATGAGCACACGCTGTATGACTATGCCGATGACAAAAACAGTGACTATCTGCATCGCAGCATGGACGAGTTTTTCCCCACAGCATCCTATTCGGTACGTCTGGGCAACGTGCAGACGGCACTGTCCTATAGCCTCAAGACCAACCGCCCCAGTTTCTTTGCGATGAACGATGCCGTTACTTACATCAGCCGTTATTCGATGCAGGCAGGCAATTCGCAGTTGCTCAACGAGCGTCTGCATGACCTCACGCTCAATGTGTCTTGGCGTTGGCTCATGCTGTCGGCCTCTTACGGCCGCTGTAAACATGTTATCACCCAGTGGTCGTTTGTCAGTGACGATGATGCCGCGCTCATCAAGCATATCAATCTCGACCGTCCTGTCAACACCGTTGGCGCCTATATCTCAGTAACTCCTCGTGCGGGAATCTGGTCGCTGAACGCCACAGCAGGTGTGGAGAAGCAGGATCTCTATCTCGACCTGGAAGATCCTCATGCGACAGGAGGAATGCGCAGGGCATACTTCGACAAACCGGTCTATACGTTGAATGCCTTCAACACATTCAGCCTGAAGCACGATTGGCGTTTTGACATCAACTTCATGTTCCGCTCGCATGGTCATCAATTGAACTTCTACGATGACTACGACAACATGCGTCTGAATCTTGTGGTGCAGAAGACTTTCTTGAAGGACAAGGCACTCACTCTGCGTGCGGCTGTGCTTGACGTCTTGCAGCGCAACCACATGAACGAGTATGGCGACATGGGCTACTACAAGATTCAGCAGAATAACCGTTACTCGACCCACAAGTTGCAGTTCACCGTCATCTACCGCCTGAATGCCACCCTCAGCAAGTATAAAGGCACAGGAGCAGGCAAGGAAGCGCAGCAGCGAATGAAGAATTAGACAACTTGTTAAACTTGTGTTAAATCCATTGTTGGAGCTTGACTCGTCCCTTAGGGCATACCATAATTTTGTGTTCGCTTAGCAAAATGTCGTACGATGATGAGTAAGAAAACAAAATTAAAAATTGGAGAGTTCTCAAGGCTGATGCAGGTTACTATAAAGACTTTGCGTCACTATGAGCAGAAGGGATTACTCCTGCCTGACGAGGTGGACGAGTGGACGGGATATCGCTACTACAGCATCGACCAGATGCAGAAACTGCAAGCCATCCGCGATTTGCAACGGCTCGGATTCACGCTGGACGAGATTAAGGATCTGTACCAAGACGATTCGCATACCCCCAGCATCTGCCAACTTGACACGAAAATCAAGGACACGGAAGCGCAGTTGCAGCAACTGATAGCCCGTCGTGAACGACTGCTCGACTGGAGGAACTCTCGCAAAGAAATGAAGACAATGGAAAAATTCAGCATTCAGTCATTGCCAGAAATCATTGTGGCAAGTCATCGTGAACAAATCCCTGATTACGCTGCACTGGGACCTTTGTGTATCAATAAGATAGCTCCCGAGATGCAACGCCTAGGCTGCAAGTGCCCGCCTCCTGGCTACTGTTTCACCATCGAGCATAACAAGGAATTCAAACCGACAGACATTGACATCGAGTATTGCGAACAGGTCGAGGAAATGGGCATCAGCAGCGACATCATCAAGTTTAAACGCCTGCCAGCCATACCCAAGGCGCTCTGCATGAAGCATATCGGTCCCTATGAGCGTTTCTATGAGTCCTACACCGAAGCCTTCTGTTATTTGGAGGAGCAGGGCTACAAAATCGCCGCTCATCCTCGCACATGCTACGTTGATGGTGCATGGAATCAGGAAGACCCCGAAAAATGGCTCTCAATTATCCAAATCCCGATAGAATAATTATCAGTTGTTGTCTACCCCTCAGCATTTGGGGCAGACAATAGAAATGCTATACAGAAAACGACAGATGTGTGACTACAAGTATATAACACTGCGAGAGAAGCCCGAGATAATGGAAACAGCAGCAACTTGGTTCCATTCCAAGTGGCACGTGCCCCGTGAGGCCTATCTTGAATGCATGATGGCTTACCTCAGCAACGATACTGAATATGGGTGGTATTTGTGCCTTGACGAGGACCGAATCATCGGCGGTTTAGGGGTGATTGAAAATGACTACCACGACAGGAAGGACTTGACTCCCAATGTGTGCGCGGTCTATACCGATGAGGATTACCGTTGTCAAGGGATTGCGGGGAGGCTGCTTAATATGGCTGTCGAGGATTTGAGGAGCAAAGGAATCTCTCCGATTTACCTGTTGACAAATCATACCGGCTTTTATGAGCGATACGGTTGGGAATTCCTCTGTATGGCTCAAGGCAATGGTGAACCCTACCTTTCGAGAATGTACATACATCAATGAATCGTGACAATGATGGAAAATGAGAGAATAGTGTTGCGCCCGTGGCGTGAGAGCGATGCCGATGCACTCTATAAGTATGCTTCAGACCCTGATGTGGGGCCTCGTGCTGGCTGGCCACCACACAAAAGCGTAGAAGAGAGCCTGGAGATTATCCGCACGGTGTTCAATAACGATACTACTTGGGCGATTGTGTGGAAAGATACAAGCGAAGCAATTGGGGCGATAGGCTATGGGCCCTCGTGCGATTGCAACCTGCCATCCCGCGATGGGGAGCCCATCGTGGGCTATTGGGTGGCAAAACCCTATTGGAACCAGGGCATTTGCACCGAGGCTTTGGGGCTGATGCTTGACCACATCCGCAAAGCGACTGTAATTCTGTCGCTCATCAGCGGACACTTCGTGGACAATCCCGCTTCAGGCCGCGTGATGGAGAAATGCGGTTTTGTTCCAACCGGTGAAACCTGCATCGATGAGAACCAATACCAAGGAAAGGACAGACCGATTAGGGTGCTGAGGTTGGAATTAGATGTTTAGCCGCGCATGTCGTCAGGAAGGTAGCGCTGGATGTTTTTTATTGCGTGCTGAAGTTCACGACAAACGATGGCCGCTTCTACAGCGACTACTATCCAAGAAGTTTTATCATTGAATAAATGACGGGCAGATTCATCTGCCCGTTAATCTTTCTTCCAGAAGGAGCGGGTGAAGATGACCAGCACAGTGAAGAGTTCGAGACGGCCCACCATCATCTCAAAGGCGAGCACCCACTTGGCGCCGGGATGCAGGGACACCCATGACCCCCCGGATCCCGTCACACCATAACCGATGCCCACGTTACTGATAGCGGACATCGACGTGTACATGGCGTCGAAAACAGGCAGGCCATAAAAAGTGAGATACAGGGCCACAATCATAATGATGCTGATATAGACCGTGAAGAAAGTGTTCACTTTGCTCACCACATGGTTGGGAACTGGCTTGCCATCAATGTGGACGGCACGCACCGAGTTGGTGTGCAGCACGCGGTAGAATTCGTTGGCTGTGTGCTTCAGCAGCACAATCAGGCGGTCCATCTTGGCGCCACCAGAGGTGGAGCCTGCCATGCCGCCAAAGAACATCATTACCATCAGTACCACGGTAACAAATTCACCGCTGTTCTCGTAGTCAAAGGTGGAGAATCCCGTCGAAGTGATGGCCGATAATGTGTCAAAAGCGCTGTAAATCAACCTGTCGCCATGCTCATCCAGGAATCCCATATAAATCATATAGATGAAGATGCCTAACGTGGTAATCAACGTCGTCATGCAGTACCAGCGCAGGGTGTTGTTGTGCCTGATGCGCTTGAAGTTGCCGTGAATGGTGGCAGCAATAATCGAGAAGCTGATACCGCCGATAAACATGAAAATGATGACCACGATAAACACATAATCCGACTGCCAGTAATCCAGGCCGATATTCTTGGTGGAATAGCCGCCAGTCGAGGTGGTCGTCATCGCATGGCAAATGGCGTCGAACCAGTCCATGGGACCCAGAAACAACAATACTGTGAGCAGACAGGTCAGAGCGATATAGATAAGCCACAAGTCCTTAGCGGTCTGACTGATGCGAGGACGAAGGCGCTCGTGAGTGATGCCGGTTACCTCGGAATTGAACAGCGCAATTCCACCTTTCTGATTCAGCATGGGGATGACGGCAAGGGTGAACAGGATGATTCCCATGCCCCCAATCCATTGGGTCATGGCGCGCCAGAAGAGGACACCATGTGGTATTTCCTCCACATAGCGGATAACGGTCGAACCGGTAGTCGTGAAACCAGCCATTGTCTCAAAGAAGGCGTCAGTCACGTTATTGAATGTATCAGAGAACAAATAGGGCAACATCCCGAACACCGAAAAGAATACCCAAACGATAGCCGTTAGCATCAGTCCCTCGCGCTTGTGCATCGACTTGTTGTGCGGTTTGATACCGAAAGCCATAATGGCTCCCGTTGTCGCGGTAATCAGTGTGCTATAGATAAAAGCACGCAACGATGTTGCTTCTTCAAACCACCATGAAACAGCCAACGGCAGTAGCATGAACGCCGCTTCAATGAGCAGAAGCCAGCCCTGGAAACGCAGGACAATGGGGATGTTGATACTATGGTTCTTGAGCCTGGGCATATCGTATCATGAGAAGTATTTGTCAAGTTTATGAATGGCGCCTTGCAGGCAGAATACCACCACATGGTCTCCAGCCTGGATAATCGTGTTGCCGTCAACGAGTTGGCCTTTGCCGTCGCGCACGAGTCCGGCAATAGTGAAGTCACGGCTCAGTTTCAGGCTTTTAACCGGGGCGCGGGTAACGCGGTCACCCTCTTGTACAATCACTTCGGCAACCTCGGCATCGGCAAGGGCGAGACAGCGGGCGTTGTCTTCATCTGCGTCAATCATAATCTGGTAGATGCGGCTCGATGCCAGCAGCTTCTTGTTGACGATGGTGCCGATATTGAGTGCCTCGGCCTCGTTGATGAATTGGATATCTTCGACCTGGGCGATGGTTTTGGGCACGCCGTTGGTCTTAGCTATCATACAGGCCATCATGTTCACGGCACTGTTTTCACCCAGTGCAATGAAGGCGTCATAGTTGCTCACGCTCTCTTCCTCGCTCAGTTCAGTGTCGCTGAAGTTACCCTGCACCAGTTTGCAGTTGGGATAACGCTGGGCGAGTTCGTCGCAACGCTGCATATCCTGTTCGATGATTTTGATGTCCACAGTCTTGCCCAAGCGCTTGATGAGCTGCTCGGCAATGTCGTTACCGCCTACAATCAGCACATTGTCAACGGTAGTCTGTACTTTGCCGCACACGTCGCGCACCTCGTCGATGTGGTCGCGCGTCGTGGCAATGTAGATGATGTCGTTTTCCAGCACTCGGTCATCACCACGGGGGATGATAATCTCGCGGTTGCGCTTGATGGCCGACACATGCAGGAAGTGGCTGATGTTGGAAACGTCCTTGAGCATTTGGTTGACGATGCGGGCGTTGGAACGGATTTTTACGCCCACCACAATCAGCTCACCGTCAAACAGTTCAAACCAGTTGCGGGCCCATGTGCGTTTCAAGGCACTGCTGATTTCTTTGGCAGCAAGCATCTCGGGATAGATGAGGTGGTCGATACCCAGGTTGTTGATGTGCTCGCGCCATTTGGGATTGAAGAATTCGTCGTTGTCAAGGCGTGCCACAGTCTTCTTGGCTCCCAAACGCTTGGCCATCGAGCACGCCAGGATATTACGGGCCTCGCTCTTGGTCACAGCAATAAACAGGTCGCATGAACCCGTTTTAATGGCGTTCAAATCACTGAACGAGATGGCACTGCCCTGGTGAGTGAGCAGATTGTAATTCTCGAGGGGTTCGAGTTTACGGTTCTCAACGTCCATGACGATGATGTCCTGCTCCTCGTTGCTGAGCATCTTAGCCAAATGGGTCCCGACTTCTCCAGCGCCGGCAATAACGATTCTCATTGTCTATATCTTAAATTTCAGTATTTAGACACCAATGCTGGCGTCTCATGAATTCTTTGCTTCTAACAGTTCCAGAATGGCCTTCTCGAGTGATGCGGCATCCATTCCACACCGTTCATATAATTCTGCAACGGTTCCCTGATGAACAAATTCGTCTTGCACACCAAGCATTTTCAGGCGGTTGGTCTTCTTGTGGTCGGCCATCCATTCGGCAACAGCAGACCCCATTCCGCCGACAACGGTTCCGTCCTCAATCGTAATGATGCTGTGATAGCGGTTGGTGGCTTGTTCAAGGATTTCACCGTCGATGGGCTTAACAAAAATCATGTCATAATGGCCCACCTTGATGCCACGCTCGGCAAGACGCTTGACCACCTCGATGACTTCATTGCCGATGTGTCCAATGCTGAGCACCGCCACGCCTTCGCCCTCGCTCATGCAACGTCCGCGACCGATAGGCAGCACCTGCATCTCGTTTTTCCAGTCGGCAAGAACACCCTTGCCACGCGGATAACGGATGGCAAAAGGACCAACACCTTCCTGTTGTGCCGTGAACATGAGGTTGCGCAGGTCGTGCTCGTTGATGGGCGACGTTATGGTCATGCCAGGGATGCAACGCAGGTAGGCCAGGTCAAACAATCCATGGTGCGTGACACCGTCCTCGCCAACGATACCGCCACGGTCGATGCAGAAAGTCACAGGCAAGCCTTGGATGGCAACGTCGTGGATGATAGAGTCGTAGCCTCGCTGCAGGAAGGTACTGTAGATGGCACAATAGGGGTGCATGCCGTCTTTGGCGAGTCCTCCGGCAAAAGTCACGGCGTGACCCTCGCTGATGCCCACGTCAAAGGCGCGGGTGGGCATTTTCTCCAGCATCAGTGACATCGATGTGCCACTGGGCATGGCTGCAGTGATACCCACTATCTTATCGTTCTGTTCGGCAAGTTCAACCAGTGTTTTGCCGAATACGTCCTGATACTTGAGGGGACCGCCCTTGCTGTCCTTGGCGCGTTCACCGGTCTCCTCGTCAAATTTGCCGGGGGCATGCCATGTGGCGGGATCGGCTTCGGCAGCGGCAAAGCCTTTGCCCTTGATGGTGCGCACATGTATCAGTTTGGGACCAGTCATGTCCTTAATCTCGCCGAAGACTTTCACCAGACGCTTCACGTCATGACCGTCATATAGCCCGAAGTAGCGGATATTCAAGCCTTCAAAGATATTCTGCTGACCTGAGAACAGCGATTTGAGCGCGTTGCTGAAACGCATAATCAGTCCCTTGCGGTTATCATTGATGACATTGTGGCGACGCAGGAACTGGTAGGTCTTATAGCGCAACTTGTTATAGCGGCGTGACGTGTGCAAGTCGCTCATGTAGCCACTCAAGGCGCCCACGTTGGCATCAATCGCCATATCGTTGTCGTTCAAGACGATAATCAGGTTGTTGGGATTAGTCGCGGCATTGTTGATGCCTTCAAATGCCAAACCGCCGCTGATGCTCGCGTCACCGATGACTGCCACCACCTTGCGCTGATGGTTGTGCTGCAACTCGGCGGCTATCGCCATACCTAGCGCAGCCGAGATGGAGTTGGAGGCGTGACCGGCTGTAAAGGTGTCATACTCGCTCTCGGCGGGATTGGGAAAACCGCTCAGACCATCCAATTTGCGGTTGTCGTCAAACTGGTCGCGTCGCCCCGTCAGAATCTTGTGGGCATAGGCCTGATGGCCCACATCCCACACCAGGCGGTCGTCGGGCGTGTTAAACACATAATGCAACGCCACCACAATCTCGACAGCACCCATGCTGGATGCAAAATGGCCGGGATTGCTTGACAGCTCATGTATCATATATTGCCGCAGTTCATGGCACACCTGCGGCAGTTGGTCGATATCCAACTTGCGCAGGTCGGCAGGACTGTCGATTTGTGCCAGCAGCGGGCAATGTTCTTGTATATATGGTTTTGTTGTCATGGTGATAGGTCAGATTATTTCTTTCTTATATACTTCTTGTAGAGGGGTACAAACACAATGATTCCCGAGGCCACAATGGTGAAGATCACCATGAAGTCTATCCTTGCCGCCCGAGTGAGCAGCAACCAGCACAGTCCCAGCCACAGGAGCAGGATGCAAGCGAAGCGTATGATATTGCCGGTACTCATGTCCTCTTTATGAATTGTCTAATCTGCAAAGGTAAACAATATTTCTGAAACTGCCACCCCTCAGTAGCCACAAAAAAATAGAGGCGCTTGATTTTGCGCCTCTATTTTTGTTAGTTGTTGGTTGTTGGTTTCTGATTGATGGTTGCTCCAAGAGCCTTATGCCTAAAACCTGAAACCTGAAACCTCGATTCTCACTTCAGTAACAAGTCAATCAGGGCTGTAACGTCGCTGATGTTGACATCCTGGTCGCCGTTCAGGTCGGCAACCTCGATGTCGATGGTGGCACCGCTCAGCAGCATGTCAAACAAGGCAGTCACGTCCGAGATGCCCAAAACGCCGTCATTGTTGATGTCGCCAAACACAGTGTCATGAACGGGAATCACATAACCCTCATAGGGGTACATGCCGATAATCATCTCGTTGCCGCCGTTGCTGCCCTGGCTGAAGTCCCACACCTCATCATCACCGTAAGGATGGAAGACAAGAGCGTCGATTTCAAACCAGCCGTTGAACCTGCCATTAAAGCCCCAGTTCATGTGCACTCTGCCATCGGCATCAATGCCGTCAAGCACCCAAGCATGACCTTCATACAGGTCGTGGTAGGGGATGGGACGACCGGCTACCAGCTCGATATTGATAAGTTCAATCCATTCCTCAATGGAATACTTGTTGCTGTTCGAGCAGTAGTAGGAGGGGTCTTTGCCAATCAGCTGCATGTCCTCGTTGTAGCCGAACATTTTAAAGGCGTCGCGCTGGTCGTAGGTGTAAGAGCCGGTTGATGTTTCATTGGCATTGCCGTAGCGTGCCTTGCAGGCTTGTCCGCAATAGCGGCACAGCTTGGCTACTTCATTGGCCTGCTCTTCGGTAAACGCTACATAACCCGTGGGGTTGCCGGTTTCGGGGTTATGGGTGTAGTAGTTGTCAAGCATCAGGCTGTAGTCAAATGTGGTAGCGGGCAATTCACTCATGTACTGGCTCCAGGAAATCGAGTAGCCGGGGACTGCCGATACCTCGTTGGGATATTTCCAATAGTACATGATTTGTGCCATGGCGAGCGGTCCGCAACCCACCGAGGTGGTTTGTCCGGCACCGTTCTTCGGACACAGGCGGTTCATGGGTTCGCCTTGTGACCAGTCGGTCTTGAGCAGCGGCTCGACAACGGTAGCGCGCTTGGTGACCTTCGCTGGAACGGTTTCGCCCTTGTAGGCCTGTGCGGTTTCAATTTGGCCCTTGAGCATATTCAGGTAACCCTTCATGTTACCGGGCAGGTCGTTGGCGTCGAGGCTGCCTTTGTCACCGTAGGCAAGCACCTGCTTGGCGCCGTCATAGCCAGCCATGACAATCCAGCCGCCGCCGTCGATGTTAAACACGTAGAAGGCGTTGCCTTCCACACTCGATGCCTCGGTGTGGGTCAGTTTGAGGTTAGGAGCAGCACTGCTGTTGAAAGTAGCAGTCTTGTTCTTCACAAGAAACTTGGCAGCTGCAGCGCGGGCAGTTTCAGCGTCAACATTGCCGCTGGTAGCGTTAAACGCCATCAAGCCCATGGCTGCCAGCAGGGTTAAGGAAGTTTTAAAGTTCATAGTTTTTGGTTTAAATTAGTGAATAATGATAGGTGTAGACCCCGTCGGCCAGCATAATCGTTGGGGCGTATACGGGTAACCACCACGCAAAATTAACATCTTTTTTCGGTTTAACAACCTTTTATGCAGTTTTTTTGTAACTCAATAACATAAAACGGCAGATCTGTCATCACAAACAGATCTGCCGTGAGGTGGTAAAGGTCGGTAATTATTCCCCGACAAGCATCATGTCGAGTAACGAAACCACGTCGTCGATGGTCAGATTGGGATGAGAGCCATCGAGCAGATAATCAATCGACTGAGTAGCGTCGTCGATGGTAAACGGGGCGTTGAGTTTAGCCAAATGACCAACGACGTTAAGCGTTAAACAGCCGCAGTCAATCTGTAATGGCTGACGGCCTCCATTGGGATAATAGCCAAAGCAGACTTTGTATGCACCCTGTCCCAGCGTGGCAGGTAGGGTGAACACAGCATCAAGATTGCTGTCTTGCTCATAGTCGGCAGCATTGATAGTGATAGGCTGGCTGTTAGCTAAAACCTTACCGCTGGCATCAGTGATATCAAAGACCAACTTGACTGTGGCATTGGTCGTGTGGATGTTTACTTGATAGGCCTCAACAGTCATATCCTCGCCCAGAACGAGCAGGTTATCGGGTGATGCCAGCCCGTCGGCCATGATGACGCAATAACTGGGAGGCTCGACACCAGTGAGTATCTCATGGTCGTAGTTGAAATGCAACTCCTCACCGTCGCGATGAGTCATGTTCAGTGCCGTAGATTTGTACCAGCCGTCACAGGTGCCATACCAGCCGAAATTGAAATGGAACATCCCGTTGTTGTCATATCCGTCGCACACGAAGGCATGACCTCCGGCGTTGATGTCGTTTGCCGAGTATAGGATGGGGCGACGTGCATCGAGTTCTACCTTAATCAGGGCTTCCCATTCTGCTGTGGTGTAGTTCTCGTTCCACCAGCTGCTACGGGTGATATCCTGGGCAGTGTTGCTGTAGCCGAATTTCTTCATGCCTGATAACTGCTGGCTGGTATAGGCACCACTGCCATCGGGATGGTAGCCCATTCTCACGACCTGACCACAATAGCGGGCAAGCTTGGCGACAGCTTGTGCCTGTTCATCAGTATAAGTGTCCTGAACCAGGGTTTTCAGGTCATAATCCCAGTGGCAGTAACTGGTGAGCATCTTACTGTATTCAAATGTGGTCTCGGGCAGCGATGGAACGGTCTGGTTGATATCATAGCAGTAGTAGGAATTCAGCGAGGGACTTGTGGTCGGGTATTTCCAGTAATACATGACCTGGCTCATCGCGGTGGCGATACATCCCACGGCGCAGTATTCGTTCTGATAGACGGGACATTGCAGATAGTAGGGCATCTCTTGACCCCAAATGGCAGTAATCAGCGGCTTGACGACAACGTCCGATGTGGAACGGATGTCGGGTGTGACATCAAGTTGTGGATGGGCTTGCAGGTATTCAATCTCCTCCTTGTAACTGCCCAGCAGCGCCTTGAAGTTGTCGGGCAGGTTGTTGAAGTCAAGATGGCCACGGTCGCTGTAACCCAGCACCTGGTTGGCTCGGTCCTCACCCGAGACGATGATAAAACCGCCGCCCTTGATGTTAAAGGCATAGTAGGCGTTGGCATTGGAAACTGCGCTCGACGTTTCGGCATGAACCAGCTTGAGGTCGGCCAATGACGCTGACCTGAATGCGTGGATGCTGGCAGCGTGTTGCTTGATAAAACTGTTGGCCACGGTACGGGCACTGTTGGCGTTAATGTTGTTGGCACTGGCTTGTAGCGAAACCATCGCTAGAGCGACCAGTAAACAAGAACTTAAGAATTTCTTGATTTTCATTGGTTTTGATGATAATTGAGTTAATAATGACGGATGAATTCTATAAATTGATGCCAAAAATAGTGAGATTTTTTAATGCAACAGCAATAATCATTCGTTTTTTTTGAAAAAAGAAGTGATGAACCGCAGATTGTTTGGTACAAAAGCATTATTTTTGTAGCAAAGTTATTAAACCCTGGCTCCAGGAGCCAATCATCAACAGTTGAAATGAGAATCGGTATTATCGTAGCGATGCGCAAGGAGCTGGACCTGCTCCTGCCGTTGCTCCACAACAGCGAGGAGAGCCGCATGGGCGGTATGGAATTTCATCGTGGCACTATCGGTGTCCATGATGTGATGGTAATGCAATGCGGTATCGGCAAGGTCAATGCCGCGATGGGCGCTTTGATGCTTGTCAACCATTTTGCCCCTCATTACGTTATCAATAGCGGTGTCGCAGGCGGTGCCGACCTGTCTGTCCATGTTATGGACGTGGTAGCAGGTGCCCGTGTAGCCTATCACGACGTGTGGTGCGGCCCCGAGAGTGAATTGGGACGAGTACAGGGACTGCCCCTGTATTTCGAGGGTTCCTCACGTCTGCTCGACCTGATTCCTGAGCGTGAAGACATCCACAAGGGGCTCATCTGCTCCGGAGACTGGTTTGTTGACAAGAAGGAGGACGTTAATCGCATCAAGGGTAGCTTTGCCGACGCGCTGGCGGTTGATATGGAGTCTGGTGCCATAGCTCAGGTGTGTCACCTGTGCAAAGTGCCGTTCCTGGCCCTGCGTGTCATCAGCGACTCACCGGGAGCTAGCCACGACAACACCCGTCAATACCTGGACTTCTGGACCGATGCACCCCGCGAGACCTTCAAGTTGGTACAGGAAATCATCAATAACCTCTAAACTGAAAACTGAAATGAAAAAGATTGATAGTTTCAAGATTGACCACACGCGACTGCTGCGTGGCATCTATGTGTCACGCAAGGATTATCTCGCTGGAGGCGACGTGGTAACCACCTTTGACATCCGCATGAAAGTGCCTAACCGCGAGCCTGCTGTGAGCCAGAGTGCACTACACACCATCGAACATCTGGCAGCAACCTACCTGCGCAATCATCCGCAGTGGGGCGACAAAGTAATCTATTGGGGACCTATGGGCTGCTGTACGGGCAACTATCTGTTGCTCAAGGGTAATCTCGAGAGCCGCGACATCGTGCCGCTGATGCAGGAATTGTTCCATTGGATTTCGGAATTTGACGGTGAAATTCCGGGGGCTAATGCCCACGACTGCGGCAACTATATGCTCAACAACCTGCCTATGGCAAAATGGGAGGCACGCAAGTTCTATATCGAAGTCCTTCAGGACATCCAGCCCGAGAATCTCCTCTATCCCGAGGAATAAAAGAGTGTTTCTTACGACATACGAGAGGAGGCCGTCTTCAATAGATTGTGGCCTCCTCTCGTTTTTGGATTGTTCTTGTCGTGTGACGAATTACAGTTCGATGGCGTCCTTGACCTTCTCGGGAAGTAGAGCGAGGTCTAAAACATCCTTGATGGTGTTGACATAGTGGAATGTCAAGCCCTTGAGGTACATCTCGTTGATTTCCTCGATGTCCTTGCGATTGTCCTTGCACAGGATGATGTCCTTGATGCCGGCACGCTTGGCGGCGAGGATTTTCTCTTTGATGCCACCAACGGGCAGGACCTTGCCGCGCAGGGTGATTTCCCCGGTCATTGCCAGGTGGTCTTTCACCTTGCGCTGTGTAAACGAGGAGGCCAATGAGGTGACCATTGTCACGCCTGCCGACGGGCCGTCTTTGGGGATAGCACCCTCAGGTACATGAATGTGGACATTGTACTTGTCAAAGAGTTCCGGCGCGATGTTGAGCAGTGAGCAGTGTGAACGCAGGTATTGCAGTGCGATTACAGCTGATTCTTTCATCACGTCGCCCAAATTGCCCGTCAATGTCAGTTTTTCGCCCTTGCCATGTGCCAGAGATGACTCCACGAACAGGATTTCGCCACCAACGGCGGTCCATGCCAAACCAGTCACCACGCCAGCGAAGTCATTACCTTCATACTTGTCACGGCTGTAGTCTGGTGCTCCCAAGTACTCCTTCAGATTCTCCACCTTGATGCTTGTGGGGTAGGGATCCCCTCCTGCTTTATGGCGAGCCACGCGACGCAGCACAGTGGCGATTTTCTTCTCCAGTTGGCGCACACCGCTCTCGCGGGTGTAGTCCTCGATAATCTTGAGCAACACCTGCTTACCGAACTTGATTTCGTTCTTTTTGAAACCGTTGTTCTCCAGTTCTTTGGGTACCAGATGCCGCTTGGCAATCTCCAGCTTCTCCTCGGGGATATAGCCGGTGATTTCAATGACTTCCATGCGGTCGAGCAGTGGACGGCTCACGGTAGCCAGACTATTGGCAGTAGCGATGAACAGAATCTTGGACAGGTCATAGTCCACATCAAGATAATTGTCGTGGAAATGGCCGTTCTGCTCGGGGTCGAGTACCTCGAGCAATGCCGATGACGGGTCGCCCTTGAAATCCTGACCCACTTTGTCTATCTCGTCTAATACAATGACGGGGTTGTTGCTGCCACACTTGGCGAGGGCGGCGATGATGCGACCCGGCATAGCGCCAATATAGGTGCGGCGATGACCGCGTATTTCTGCTTCGTCATGCAGACCGCCCAATGAAATGCGGGCATACTCGCGGTGCAGAGCATCGGCGATGGATTTGCCCAATGACGTTTTGCCGACACCCGGAGGTCCGTATAAGCACAGGATGGGCGCCTTCAGGTCACCACGCAGTTTAAGCACCGACAGATGCTCCAAGATGCGGTCCTTGACTTTCTCCAGACCATAGTGGTCATCATTGAGTTTCTGCTCTACCTTCTTCAGGTCGAAATTGTCCTCGGTATAAGTGTCCCACGGCAGGTTGAGCATATTGTCGAGATAAGCATACTGCACTGAGTAATCGGGTGTCTGGGGGTTAAGGCGTTCCAGCTTGCGCAGCTCTTTTTCAAACTGTTTCTGAACGGTCTCGTTCCATTTCATTTTGGTGCCGCGCTCGTGCAGCTCCTCAATGTCGTCGATATCGGTTCCCAGTTCCTCCTGGATAGTGCGTATCTGCTGCTGAAGGAAGTGGTCACGTTGCTGCTGGGACAATTCTTCACGCGTGCGTGACTGGATGTTGGCTTTGATTTCCACCAATTGTTCCTCGCGGGTAAGCAGGGCATACAACAGGTAGGCGCGCTTCTTGATGTCACGCTCCTCAAGCATGTGCTGTTTCTGGTCCGAGTCAAAGGCGATATTGGTAGCCAGGAAGTTCATCAGATACATGGGGTTATCGATGTTCTTCATGGCAAATGCGAGTTCACGGCCATTGTTGCCCATATTGCGCAACATGCGCAATGTCACTTCGGCAATCGACTGCATCAACATCTCAAATTCCTTGTCGCCGGCCAGGGGCAATTTGTCTTCAACCAGTGTGACCGAACCACGCAGGTAAGGAACAACCTGTGCCACATGGCCCAGTTGGCATGCCGAGCGGCCCTGTAGGATGACATTGGTTGAACCGTCGGGCAATTCCAGCACCTTGACAATGCTGGCAATTGTGCCATAACGGTACAAGTCTCGTTCCATCGGGTCCTCGATGCGGCTGTCAAACTGGCAGAACACGGCTATCGAGTTGTGGTGTTCCTCGGCCTCCTTGATGAGGCGCATCGATTTCTCGCGACCTACCGACACGGGCATGGTCATTGCGGGAAAAAGAACCATGTTGCGCAGGGGCAGAATAGCGATATCGTCGGCTTTACTGTCCTGGATATCAGTGTTATCACCCGTTTCATGGATCTCGGTGATGATGGGAACTACACGTGCTCCACCATCGTTCATTTCAGTATCTATATTTTCTAGAAAATCAAACATATTGTCGTCTTAATTTGTCTCCTGCCCAGTTATTGGCGGAATCAGCGCGCAAAATTACAAATTTCAACCGAGAATGCACCACTTTCTGTCCTGATTTATGGAAAAATAACACAACAAGCGACCCGTGATGAGCGGGTCGCTTGCGTGAATTGCAAGATAGATTGACTTCTACTGATTATTTGGAGCTGAGGACGAGGTCAATCAGTGTAGATACGTCGTCTATGTTGATGACATTATCACCATTAACGTCAGCAGCATCCAGGTTGAACGGCTGCGGGTTCGAACCCAGCAGGTGGTCAAGGAGTGAAGTGACGTCAACAATGCTCGTCACACCGTCTAAGTTGATATCACCGATAACGGGGATAACGATTTCACCCATAGCCGGAGTGGTATGGATATTTTCGTCGGTGGGCAGTGAGTACATGCCGATATTGGCGCCAGCGCAAACCAGGTTGCCTGCATAGTCGAATGCCATCTGGAAGATGGAACCGGCGCTGCTGCAAGCGTCAGCTGCATATGAATACTTCGGCGAGATGGCAGGCGTAGAGCCGTCCCAGGTCAAATCGTAGAACTGGAGCACACCGCTACCGTCATTGATAACAAGCATGTCTGAAGCATCGTTTACAGCAAAACCTGCGCGTTCGCTACCATTGAGCATTGAATTGTACGGTGTTTGACCAGAGTTGAAGGTGATATTGCCGTTATTGTCAACAAAGATAAGCGACGGAACGCCTGCGGCGTTGTTGCCTGCACTGCGGTACTGTGATACCCAAACACCACGGCCACCGGCATCAGCAACCACGTTACCGTTGGTATTGAGCTGCAGGTAACCTACATCATAATACTGGCTGGGAGCGGTATCCCAAGTGTCAACAACACTGCCGTCGGGCTGGCCGATATTGTAAACACCGACACCGTTACCAAAGTCCTCAAGATATACATACAGCTTAGTGTCAGCACCCTTGCCACCTATGCCTACGCCAGGAGTCGAAGAGCCGACATTCACACCGTTGTTGGAAATCAGACCATTGCCGTCACGAGTACCGACGAAGAATTCGGTCCAAGTGCCTGCCAGGTTTTCAGGATCGGCAATGAATACACCAGAGGTGGGATCTCCCCAGTCAGGAACGTAGAGCTTACCCTGGGCATCAATACCCATGCGGTAGTTGCTGCGCCATGTGCGGTTACCATTGTAAACCTGATCGCTCACGCGAACACCACCGGCATCATATACATATACACCATTGCCGGCGTTGTTGTTGGCAACGCGGTTACCGGCATAGATGGTACCCATCTTGGGGCTCTCGGGCGACTTGTCGACTGCAACAAACAGCTGGCCGCTGTAGCTCTGGCCCATCGGGTTGATGCGCTGGATGGTGGTGATAGGATCACCCTCAACAGTTACAGCCCAAGTCAGAGTGCTGCCGGGTTGTACACCTGCCAAGGTGCTTACGTTGATAGTAACGGTGTTCTCACCCTCTTGGACATTGGGTACTTCGACAGTTGCTACAGCTGTGCCTTCGCCGTCATAGAACGTGATGTAGGCGTTGTTTGCAGCGTCATTGCAACTGAAGGTGAACTGGTCACCCTCGTTCTTCAGACCATAAGCGTAAATACCCTTCACGCCAGTACCAGCAGCCACGTCAGTCTTCCATTCGGTCATCTTGCTGTTCTGCATCAGGTACAAGTAGATGTCCTGGCCCTTGACGTTGGCACCGGTTGACATGAACTGGCATCCCAGCGGGTCAATATCAGTGTTGGTGGTGGCTACAAGCGCAGCCTGGTCCACGCCAGCGGTGATGTCATAAACCTTGATACCACCCACGTTGACATCTGCAGCCCTGTCTACAGCAACATAAGGAGTAACCATGAACTGGTGCTGAGCATACTTGAAGAATGAGCTGCCGATTACAGGAATGTCGGTATCTTCGCTGACGAAGCGGCCAACAACCTCACTGTCGGTACCGTTGACGTTGGCAGGAGCAACCTCCATGAGCATTGTGTTCTCACCATCGAGCATCACTTGGTCATCGTTGCGAGGCGACAGTACGAGCTGAGGCTCACCGATTTTGGACCTGGTGAAGTTACTCTGAGCGCTGATGGTCTTCTCGGTGTAGATTGTGCCGGCAATCTGTCCGTTAACAACATTAATCTTCATGAACCTCATACCACCTGCACTGCTGGCTGCATCGTTGGTACCAACATAGGTAATCGTGCAGTTCTTGGAATCACCGTCGATAGCGAGTGACTGTGCTCGATAGTAGTAGAAGTTAGCTGAATATTGAGTGGTCAGCCACTGTACGGGATCACTGTCGAAGTTCTCCCATTTGAACAGGCGCAGAGTGCCACGCTCAAAGCCTGCATTGACTTGTCCGTCACCAAATTGGGTCTGAACGCAGTTGGTGCCCACGAGCTGACCGTCGGCGGTGAAGGCAATGTCATTCAGGCGGCTGTAGAAGCCGGCATTGTTAGGCTCGGCAGGAGCGATACCGTTGATGCTCAGTTCCTTCACAATCACCTTGTCAATATTGTTAATCAGATAGATGTGAGGTGTACCGTCTTCGGCATTGGTCAGCACGAGAGTGCTGTCGCCACGCACGATCATGCGCTTCATGGTTCCGTCAAATTCAAAGTCGGTGCCCAGGTCACGGGTAAGGTCGAGCTTGGTGGGTGCGGTCACATAACCGGGCAACTCAGGCTCGGGATAGTTCTGGTACAGGTCGGTTGGAGCCTCGTAATCGGCACTTTCGAGCAGAGCAACGGCATAGGTCGTCTTGTTGGCCTCGACAACGATGTCGCCGGCTGCCTTGTTGATGAGCTCTTTCCATTGGCTGTCAACGGTTTCGGCGGTATAGTCACCCAGAGGCTTAAAGCCCTCGGCCTCAACAGCAAGGGTATAGGTGCCGGGATCCAGATCCTCGAACACGAATACACCATTATAGTTATCATCGGTCGTGTAACGTGCCACTTCCTGACCGTTCTTGTACAGGATAACAACGGCGCCATTGATGGGATACCACTGGTCCATCGATGAGGCGTTGTAATTGTACAGGGTGTTAACCAGGTGCTCATGCACGTCCTTGACAGTACCCATGATATAGCCCTTGTTATAGGGAGTGAGACCGAAGTACTCACCAATACCACGGGCAATGCGGATACCCTCCTGATGGCAATAGTCCATATTCAAGGCACGGTGACGCGCAGGCTGATAGGTGTGGAAATAACCCTCAACCAGGAAGCCGGGGGCACCATGTTTGAGCACGCCCAGATAGCCGGTATAAGCGATACCGGTATTGGGGTCAACACGGGTCGATGAACTTCCATAGAAACTGATGTCACCACGGATATTGGGGGACGTGGGACTATAGTTGGTCATCGGGTCAATCTCGTTGGTGTAGAATATCGGCCAGCATGTCGATGCCATGTCGCGGCTGCCAGGGGCAAGGTCGCCACCCGCACCGTCATTACCACGATATAGCATGAGCGGATAATTGGTGGCTGTGCCGTCGGTTAAAGCATTGGAGTGATGGGACAAGAACATGTCATAGTTGCCCACTTCAACTTCCTCACAGATTTCTGACAAGGGACGGTTGTAAATCTCAGCATCGGGAGCACCCTGCACATAAGGGTAAGGACCGTTGAACCACCTTGACATGGTGACGTTCTCGGGTTTTACGCCCATCTTGATAAGCGATGCACGGGTCTGGATGGATTTCCACAGGTTGGTGTTACTCTCATAGAAACCGTTGGTGTCAGGACGTCCTGTCTCGGGCAGTGCAGGGTAGGGGATGGTTGCCATCGGGCGGTCATTAGGACCCCAACTGCCGTGACCGGGATTCAGGTAGATACGTATTTCATCGGCTGTCTTGGCCTGCATGGTGCCGGCTGCCATGATGGCGGCTACGGCAAGTAAAAGAATCTTTTTCATAGCTGTCATCATTTGGTTACGTTAATAATGTATGCTTCGCCAGCGGGGGTGCTGAACACGATTTTGCCCGAAATGGCATGGGGATACATGGCGATGGTGTCATCACCTGTCAGCGTCTGGGTGGTGCCGTCGAGGGTGGCAGCCACGATGGTTGAGGCATAGATAAACTCACCGTCATCCAAATCCATCATGCCGACAACGGTGTTGTCATCATACCATACCGGGGCGCGCATCTTGCCCACCTTGCGGGCATTGCTGCCGTCAAGGTTGCAGACGTAGGTGCCATGAGCAGCCTGATAGTACAGCACCTTAGTGCCGTCGGGTGAGAGAGATGCCCACATGTAGCTGAATTGGTCACCGTTGGGAGACAACTTTTTGGTCTTGCCATTAACGGTAATCATCAGTTGGCCCTTGTTGATTGAGAGCACGGGCAGCTTCTGGGCCTTGGCGGTGCCGATGGCCTTGTTGCTGAATTTGCCCTTGTTGACTGCGCCCACACTGGTTGCGTCAACAGCATAGCCCTGCAGATTACGGGTGGGTTTTACCAGCACTTGGCTGGCACCAGTACCCAGATTGACACTCTTGAGTGTCGAGAAACGCAGGTGCTTGTCATTAAACGAGCTTTCGTGGTAAACGACCGTCTGGCCGTCAGGCGAAATCTTCACGTTATGGCCAGCGCTGGGAGCGGTGCTCAGCACTTGTGTCTGACCATTTGTCAGGTCTAGCTTGGTGAGGCCTTGGTTGGTTGGGCTGGTCAGCAGCAGGTAATCGCCCTGGGGGCTGATTGCCGCTACAGCAGCTTTTTCAGGCAGATTAACCTTGTTGACCGAGGTCACATTCAATACCTGACCCATTGCGCTCATCGAGAAACCTAACGCGAGTACGAAAAGCAGTTTTCTCATCATGATTGTTAAATGGTTGAAGTTAAACAAATTGGTTATAAAAACAAAGTAATGATATATGCTCAGTAAATGTGGTAATACTTATTTCATGAATAAGATTATGGCAAAATTATGATAAAATAATGTAAAAAACAAATAAAATCCGTTTAAAATTCATAAACCGTTAATAACTTGATTTTTGTCTCATTGAATTTTGGTCGCAAAAATGTGCAATCATGGTTGAATATGAAGTGACACAGGCTTTGAGATTAGCTAAAATTCACATTTTGCTTAACTAATCCCAAAAATAAAAGCCTTATGCTGACTGCTGTAAGTCAAGCATAAGGCTTATTATGTTCTATATAGTGGCGCGTTGCCACTAAGTAGAGTTAAGTTACTTGAAGAGGAAGAGCTCGTTAATCGATTTCTTGATGTTGACATGCCTTATGGCGTGGGCAAACATCTTGTCAATGCTCAGCACCCTCACTTTGTGGCAGCGTTCGGTATCAAATGGGATACTGTCGCTGATGACCAGCTCGTCCAGACCGCTTGCCATGACCCTCTCGCTAGCGGGGTCGCTCATCACAGCATGGGAAATGTAAGCGCGCACGCTGCGAGCACCATTTTCCTTCATCAGTGAGGCAGCCTTGCAGATGGTGCCCGCAGTGTCCACCATATCGTCGATAAGAATGACATCCTTGTCCTGAACATCGCCGATGATGGTCATCGACTCGACTACGTTAGCCTGCTGGCGGTGTTTGTGGCACAGCACGAGCGGAGCATTAAAGTACTTGGCGTAGGAATTGGCTCGTTTGGCACCTCCCACGTCGGGCGAGGCGATAACGAGATTTTCAAGTTTCAGGTCGGCAATATCAGGAACGAACATCGTGGAGGCATACAAGTGGTCAACGGGGATGTCAAAGAATCCCTGAATCTGGTCAGCATGCAGATCCATCGTAATCAGACGGTCGATGCCAGCTGCAATCAACAGGTTGGTGACCAATTTAGCGGCAATCGACACGCGAGGCTTGTCCTTGCGGTCTTGACGTGCCCATCCGAAGTAGGGGATGACTGCGATGACCGTCTGTGCTGACGCGCGTTTGGCGGCATCAATCATCAGCAGCAACTCCATCAAGTTCTCACTTGCCTTGAACGTGGATTGCACGAGATAGACCTCGGCACCGCGCACGGGCTCTTCATAGCATACCTCAAACTCGCCGTCGGCAAAATGCGAGATATGGATTTTACCTAGTTCCACACCCAGTTGTTTTGCAATCTTTTGGGCCACATAACGGGAGTTTGTTCCCGAGAACACTTTCATTTCAGCCATAACGATTAACCATAAAAATTTGTTTTTGCAAAGTTAGGCATTTTCTATGGCATTTCTTCTAATTATTGCAAATATTTTTCCAAAAAAAACCATCCCGCCTGTAGGGCAGGATGGTAGGTCTTCTAAGTTGTCAGTTGTCGGTTTTGAGCAGCTTCCGAATTTAAGTGACAACTATTGATTATCTGCTTTCCTGATGCTGGTGGTGATTTGGCCGTCACTGACATCGATGACGATGGTGTCTCCCGTGCTGGCTTCTTCACGCAGCAGCATCTCGCTCAACGGATCTTCAATTTCGCTCTGGATAGCCCGTTTCAAGGGACGCGCACCGTACTGGATGTCAAATCCGCGGTCGGCAACCAGATTCTTAGCGGCATCGGTGATTTCAAGTTTCAGGCCATTTTCTTCAACACGCTTATAGAACGATGCCATCTCGATATCCACAATCTTGAGGATGCAGTCATGGTTCAGTGAACCGAAGGTGACGATATCGTCCACGCGGTTCAGGAACTCAGGCGAGAACTGGCGGTTCAGGGCCTTACGGATGACCGAGTCGCTGCGCTCCTTGGTCAACTCACTGGTGTTGAAGCCCACACTGGCACCAAAGTCCTTCAGTTCCCTTGTTCCGATGTTGCTGGTCATGATGATAATGGTGTTTTTGAAGTCCACCTTGCGTCCCAGACCATCGGTCAGGTTGCCCTCATCAAGCACTTGTAGCAGCATGTTGAACACATCAGGATGTGCTTTCTCAATCTCGTCGAGCAGCACAACGCTGTAGGGATGACGGCGCACTTTCTCGGTCAGCTGTCCGCCTTCCTCATAGCCCACATAACCCGGAGGCGCACCCACGAGCCTGGAAACATTGAATTTCTCCATATATTCGCTCATGTCGACACGGATGAGCGCCTCGTCGCTGTTGAACAGGAATTGAGCCAGTTTCTTGGCTAACAAAGTCTTGCCGACACCAGTCGGTCCCAGGAACATAAAGGAGCCGATGGGGCGTTTGGGGTCACGCAAGCCGGCACGGTTGCGGCGGATGCTGCGGGCAATCTTGTCGATGGCCTCATCCTGGCCGATAACCTGTTTCTTCAGTTCGTCGGTCATTCCAAGCAGCCTGATGCCTTCGCTCTGTGCTATACGCTGTGTGGGCACGCCGGTCATCATGGCGACCACTTCGGCAATATGTCCCTCGTCAACGGTAACGCGTCGGCTGTCCAGTTCCTGTTCCCAGCGCAGCTTGGCTTCCTGCAGTTCTTCCTTGAGTTTTTCCTGCTGGTCACGATATCCTGCTGCACTCTCAAAGTTCTGGGCTTGTACAGCTTTGAATTTGTTCTCCTGGGCTTCGGCTATGCGCTGTTCCAGTTCTTCGATTTCTTTGGGAGTATCCACCTTAGTGATGTGTACGCGCGAACCGGCTTCGTCCATGGCGTCGATGGCCTTATCGGGGAAGAAACGGTCGCTGATGTAGCGTTCGGTCAATGTGACACATGCCTTTAACGCTTCATCGGTATAGTTCACACCATGGTGTTTCTCGTACATGCCCTTGATGTTATGCAGGATTTCGAGTGTCTGCTCGGGAGTAGTGGGCTCAATGAGTACTTTTTGGAAACGGCGTTCCAGGGCACCGTCTTTCTCGATGCTCTTACGGTACTCGTCGAGTGTGGTAGCACCGATGCACTGGAACTCTCCACGGGCCAAGGCGGGCTTCAACAGGTTGGCGGCGTCCATCGATCCGCTGGCATTGCCGGCACCCACGATGTTGTGGATTTCGTCGATGAACATGATGACGTTCTTGTTGTTGCTCACCTCATCAATGACGGCCTTAAGGCGCTCCTCAAACTGGCCACGGTATTTCGTGCCCGCTACGATGGCTGCCATGTCGAGCGAGATAATGCGCTTGTCTAGCAGAGTGCGTGCCACCTTGCGCTCGACGATGCGCTTGGCCAGCCCCTCGATGATGGCACTCTTGCCCACACCCGGCTCTCCAATCATCACGGGATTGTTTTTCTTGCGGCGGCTCAGGATTTGTGCCAACCGTTCGATTTCCGTTTCGCGGCCCACGACAGGGTCCAGGCGCCCTTCGGCAGCCTCACGGGTGATATCTTTGCCATATTTGTCAATGACGGGAGTGGCAGAATTGTCACCTCGACTGACATTTCGTCGCTGTCGGGTCTCGCGATAGGAAGGATTCTCCTGATCACCTTCGCCGCTAAAACCACCACCGCCTGGCAGGTTTTCGTCCTCCTCATCCTCTTCGTCAGGGAAGTCGGCACCTGCTTTAGGTAGCGTAATGTCCTCTCTCCAGTGGCTTTGCTGGAGTGTGTGCTGGTTATGTATCATATCTTATATTTGATTTCTTTTGATTCTTAATGAATGTAGTTACACCTCATTTATCAGCAAACACCGTGCCAGTATCATTCTGTCACTCATCACATCACGCCACCCGCTAAATGCTTGCGGATGGCGTGTCGTGATAATGTGACTATGTTGCTTTATTTAGCTCCTTTTATAATCAGGTCGATAATACGGGTTACGTCGGCAACGCTCACCTCTCCGTCGTCATTAACGTCGGCTACCTCCAGGCTGACTATAGCTTCTTCATGGCCCAAAATGTAGTCAATGAGTCTGGTTACATCAGCAACGCTCACCTCACCGTCACCGTTTACGTCGCCAATCAGCAGTTCATCACCCTCACCAGTCAGCGTGACATGCTCGATGTTGGACCAGATGCTCTCAGTGCCGTCGGTATAGATGGCCTTGACCATATACTCATAATACCCTTCAGCCAATGCATTGACAGTGTAGCAGGAATCGTTGATACCGCTCACCATCCTCCAAGTGGAATCTCCTTCCTCAACCACTTGACGTCGGGGTGGGGTCATAGTAAGGTCGCCATTATAGATGTCAATTCCATAAACATAGAATCGCTTATTTCCACCTGTACCCGATAACGTGATGTTATTCTCACTGCAACCGGTAAGCACAACAGTGTAATCGGTTGGTTCGTTGGTCAATGCGATGGTTTGACTCACATTGCCGCACGAGACAACTACCGAGCTCTTGTCGTTCACGCCATTCTTGTTCACCCAGTTCTTGGCATTGAACTGAACGGTTATAGTGCTTGTCAGTGCCAACTCGGGGCTTGTCAGTGAACCGGCAACACTGCTGGTGCCGAATTTCAGGCTATGACCCGCAGCGGGATAAAGCTTGGAACCTGTCCAACCGGGATTGTCGGTATAATCATCTAATGTCTCGCCGACGTCAGTGTAACCGTCGGAATAGGCGTTTATTTTAGAGAATGTCTCAGTCATCACCAAGGTCGCGCCAGTTGATTCCACGCGGCTCACTTTGAGCGTATAGCTGGAAACATGATCGACGGCAGTCCAGTCGGCACGGAAAGAGGTGCCTTTCACTGCTGTTTCGTCAACAGGCTGCATGACAGGCACCTGCTTGTCGAACGGGTCGATAGGAGTGCCTTCGCCTGTCCATTCCTCATGCTGTTTGGTACCCCAGATGTATTCGGCTAGTTCGGGGTGGTCAACAAACGGGTTGCGGTTGCCCTGCTCGATATAGACGGCCTCGTTGCGGTTGACTTCCTTCTGACTCACGGGATCAGCTCGGTGCCATTCCATGAGCAGTTGCATCGACCAATCAGAGAAAGCCTTGTAGTTGTTCTTCTGGTAATCTAGCTGGTCACAGCCGGGCCAGTTTCCCAGGTCGCTCTTGTAGCAGGTAACCATATAGAAGTAGATGCGTGCAAAGTCTCCCTTGTACTCATCATCGGGCTCAAACACCTTGGATGTACATCCTTCGTAGGTGCTGGTTCCCAGTTTACCCTTCATGGTAACACCCAATTCCTCGTTGGTATAGGTGATGCCACCGGCGCACACACCGTAAGGGTTATTGCCGCGTCGCTGGTTGACATAGGCATCAGTGGGAATCAGCATGGTCAAATCGGTGAACATGGGTGCCACTTCGCCGCCAAACCAGCTTTTGGGGAACGAGTGCTCACGGTTGATGCCCTCGCCCACAAAGGATGCACCGGCCACGTGAGCCGACTGGTTGTTGTACTTGCAGTCGGAGTACATGTCGATATAGTAGCCGTCACTGCCCACGTCGGTCACGTCATAAGCAATCCACATGTAGTTGTAATCCAGCAAACTGTGGGTGTAAATGATACCCTCGAGTGCGGACATCAGTTCTTCGTCCTGCTTGCCGATGGCATTGACATAATAACCATTGGGAATGTCACTCCATGCTGTCAATCCCATGAGCATGGTAATAAATAATGTGGTCAACTTTTTCATCGCTTATCTATTGTTTTATTTGGTTAATGATTCGTAGATGCTATTGAATAACTGGCGAAAGGCATTCTTGTCGGCAAGAATCTGGCGGAACTCTTCCAGGCGCTTGGCATTGTCGCCTTGAGGAATCCACAATTGGAGATAGCCGCCATAATCATATTTTTCATACATGTGGTCCAGTAGCCTTTCGTATTGTCCTTCACGGTCCAGTTCGGGGTTATGTTTCAATCCGTATTGCAGGGCACGGCGAACGATAGTCTCACTGTCAATAATGCGGTCGGCCTCGGCAACGATACGACCATAGATGGTGCGGGGTTCGTGGTCGCTCGAAGCGCGGTGGTCCTCGGCAGCATCGGCGATTGTGTTAATTTCATCTTCGCTGAACCATTGCCGCAGGCGCTCATCTTCACGCACAATGCGGGCGCTATCGGTATGGTGGTGTTCACGCCCGCCAGCCAAACCCAAATCATGATAGGCAGCAGCCGTGAGGAGAATACATGCATCCACCTCGGGATAATATTGGGCAAGGCTCAATGCCTGTGAAATGACAGTATGGACATGGTCTCTATTATGCCCGGCGTCGAATGCATCATAACGGGGTACTATTTCCCGCTCAATGAAATCCCGTATTTCCTCTAATTCGCGCATTGTTTCTAGTTTTTAGTCCCTAGTTGGCGGATGCTCTCTAAACCCTAAACTTTAAACTTTAAACTGCGGGCTTAGCCCGCATCGCATCAATCCACTTTGTGCAAATCGTGGCCCATGCGGGTCTTCTTGGTGTGCATGTAGAACTCGTTGTAGCGGTTGGGAGTCACCTCAAGGGGCACGTTTTCAACCACTTCAAGGCCGTAACTCTCAAGGCCTACACGCTTAACCGGGTTGTTGGTCATCAGGCGCATCTTGGTGACGCCCAGTATGCGCAGGATGTTGGCTCCCACGCCATAATCGCGCTCATCAGGTTTGAAACCCAGGTGTACGTTGGCGTCAACGGTGTCATAGCCGTTTTCCTGCAATTTATAGGCTTTGATTTTGTTCATCAGGCCGATGCCACGCCCTTCCTGATTCATGTACACCAGCACACCCTTGCCTTCTTTCTCTATCATCTGCATGGCAAGATGCAGCTGTTCGCCGCACTCACAACGCATTGAGCCGAAGATATCTCCAGTAGCACATGATGAGTGGACACGCACCAGCAGTGGTTCGTTGGGACTCCATTCTCCCTTGATAAGTGCTATGTGCTCACGGCCGTTGTTAATCTGGCGGAAGGGGATGAGCTTGAAATGGCCATACTGAGTGGGCAGGTCCACTTCGTCGCCCACCTCAACCACTTTTTCGGTGCGCAGGCGATAAGCAATCAAGTCTTTGATGGTGATGATGGGCATATTGAATTTTTCAGCCACTTTCATCAGTTGGGGCAGTCGCGCCATCGTGCCGTCGGGATTAATGATCTCGATGAGTGCTGCGGCAGGGTAGAGACCGGCGATACGCATCAGGTCAATCGAGGCCTCGGTGTGGCCAGCACGCTTGAGCACGCCCTTGTCCACGGCGCGCAGGGGATTGATGTGGCCAGGTCGGCCGAAGTCCTGTGGCTTGCTGTTGGGATTGGCAAGGGCACGGATGGTCATGGCACGGTCGTGCATTGACACGCCTGTCGTACAACCGTCAAGCAGGTCAACCGTCACAGTGAACGGTGTACCTAGCATTGATGTATTGTCATCGACTTGCATATTGAGTTCCAGCTCATGGCAACGCTCTGAGGTGATGGGAGCACACAGCACGCCTCTTCCCTCACGCAGCATGAAGTTGACTTTTTCTTCGGTAATTTTCTCGGCGGCAATAATGAAATCGCCTTCGTTTTCACGGTCCTCGTCATCGACAACGATGACAAATTCGCCGCGTTTAAGTTGTTCGACGGCTTCGTCAATAGTATTCAGTTTAATCTCTTCCATTTTAATGATTTAGCTTTTATTATTAAGATTATGAAACTAGTGACTATCGATTAATTGTACTCTGCTTCACGATTATACTCACCATTAAAGATGGCGATCAGTTGGTCGCTCGTTTTAATGGTGGCTCGAATGTCACGTTTCAGATTCTTTTGATGCCTCAGGCCGACCACCCAGCCTGGAATGCCGATGGGGAATAGAGCGGCCAGCACGGTTCCTAAGGTCTTGTTGGCGGTGGGGCGGTATGTGAGCAACTGCCTGATGACGGGATAATCCATTGTCTTGTTCAGTACCATCTGGTCACGGGTGTTTGACAGATAATCCACCACGCTGTCCACTTGCTCGGCAAGCGATTTGACAGCGGCTTTATCGTATCCCTGCTGCCAATAGTCGATGTAACGTTGGCGACCTGGATACTTGTCAAGGAATTGCTGGCACGAAGTCTTGAGGTCCTCGATTCTTGACAAGGCATCGGCTGTGACGACCTCGTTGATAATGACTTCCTTAGCTTCAAGTTTGCGGGTCTGATGCAATCCGGTGAAGCGGCGCAGGAAATTGAGCCATGCGTCGGGATTGAAGACAGCAGAATCGTTGACCGCCTTTTTGGTCAGGAAGATGCCCAATGGCATCAGCACCGCTGAACTGAGCCACATGCCTTGCCACACCTCCCAACGGCCGTCTCGGGCCAGTTTATAGCCCATATTGTCAATAATGTAATAAATGATGAACAGAATAACCGAGACCACAATAGGCATGCCCAAGCCGCCCTTGCGGATGATGGCACCCAACGGAGCACCAATGAAAAAGAATATCAGGCAAGCCAACGACAGGGTAAACTTTTTCATCAGCTCTATCTGGTGACGACGTATGATGAAATTGTCGTCGCTGATGCTGTAGCCCTGGAACTGCATATCCTGCATGGCGGATGTGGCTCGCACCAACGCCTGATTAATGACTTGTTCCTGCTCTTGAGTGGACAAGGACTTTATCATCTCATCAAGATTGGCTGGTTTGTCCAACTTGACATCCTTGACGACCTCAGCGACCCATTTCCCGTCTTTGTAGGCATTGCGTCGGGACGGTACGCCGCAAACAGGCTGGGTGCGCATACGGCTAACGATAAAGGTAGCTGCCGAATCGACTTTGAGAGTCACCGAGTCAATTGTCTGCTGCAGTTCCGAAATGTTTTTACCGACATACTGTGACTTCATGTTCTCATCATCCATACGGTTGAAATTGGCATCGTATGGAATCATGATTACCTTGTCATGGAACGTCTCGCGGCGATACATGTCTCCGCTTAGTCCGTTCACCCCGCTGCCGGTTCTCATTTCCTCATACCAGGACCCTTTGTACAGCGTGAGCAACAAGTGACGTTTGTCCTCGGTCATGCTCAGACGCCCTGAGTCGGCAGCGACTATTCTAGGATAGGTGGAACTTTGTGACACGTCATATATGAGCATATTATACAGCATGTCACGCTCCTTGTCCTTGCGTTTGACGTAAATGTTATAACCTGGAATCTGGCTATAGACGGTACCCTCTGGGATGTCAAGCGTGGGTGATGTCTGACGCATTGAGAACAGCAGGGTCCACATCTTGACTTGGGACTTGGGCAACGCGTTGTTCATGAAAAAGAATGCGCCGATGGCGACGAATACCATTAGGATGCCAATGGGCTTCATGATGGTCGTCAACGAGATGCCTGACGACTTGAGGGCTGTTAACTCAATGTGTTCGCCCAAGTCGCCGAATGTCATCAGTGCTGCCAGCAGAATACTCAACGGCAATGCCAACGGCAGTAGCGACAAGGCGGCATGGAAGAATAGCTCAGCAATCAAGTCAATGCTCAACCCCTTACCAACAAGTTCATCGATATAGCGCCACAGGAATTGCATAATGACGATAAACAGGCAGATGCAGAATGTCATCAAGAATCTCGGCAGGAATCTTGATAGCATGAACGTATATAGCCTTTTAATCTTCATTACGGGCGCCTTTTTGCAATTAACGGCTGCAAAGGTACAAAAAAACTTTGATGCTCGCTGCGCTCGTAGTTTAAAATGCTCGCTGCGCTCGCAGTTTAGGGTTTAGGGTTTAGAGTTTAGAGAGCATCCGCCCAACTAAGGACTAGAAACTGACGCCTAGTTGCGAATTGTAGTAGCGCTTGTCGCCAGTGACTTCAAGGCCAACAAACGGGGGTAGCGCAAACTGGTAATCTTCACTGGGTACCTCAAGTTCGGCAATGACAAGCCCCTGCAAGTCCCCATGGAAGACATCCACCTCCCAGCGGTTACCATCATGCATGACGATGAAACGCGTCTTTTTGATGATAGGCGGCTCACACATCGAGAGCATTTGCACAGCTTCATCATACGGCACCTCGTATTCAAACTCGGGATGAGATGCACCTTCACCTTTTCCCTTGACAGTAATAAAACCTCTATTGTCCTTTATCCTCACGCGCACAGTACGCTCGGGAACCCTTGACAGGAACCCTTGATGAATCTCGCTTTCGGCGCTAGCCATCAGCTTGAAAGATTCATTAACGACCAAATACTTATGTTCAATCTCCATTCCCATGTTTTTTTAACGAGAGAGACTTTGTTTTATTATGGATAATGCGGGCAAGCCCGCAGTTTAAAGTTTAGGGTTTAGAGTTTAGAGAGCATCCGCCCAACTAAGGACCAGGGACTAGAAACTAGGGACTAGAAACTAAGGACTAGAAACTATTTTCTCGGCTTTCTTGTGCTAATCCAACCGAAAATTGTCTAATTTTGCATCATCAATGAGGGTATTATTGCGACATATAGTCAGTTTTGTGTTGATGGCGATGGCTTTGACGGCTGCCGGGCAACAGGCGGCGGTGACTCAAATTACCGGCTTGGTGCGCGACTCGCTGTCTCATGAGGGTATCGCCTATGCCTCAATTGCTCTGGTGGGCACCAGCGAGGGCACATTAGCGACCGAGCATGGAGGTTTTACTATCAACACCCGTTCCGATTTCTCTCGCATACGTATCACAGCGATGGGGTATTCACCCAAGGAAGTGGAGGTAAAGAGAGGGCAGGGGAGCGTTCTGCTCATCGACTTGGTATCCAGCGGAGTAGAACTCGAAGAGCTCGTTGTCCATAAGGGTAAAGAGAAATACAGCAAGAAAAACAATCCTGCTGTTGATATGATTAAGAAGTTGAGGGCAAAGCGTGACGATAATGACCCGCGCCGTTTCCCGCACTATGGCTATTCTCAATACGAGAGGATGATGGTGGGATTCGGCGATTTGGATGAAATCGTCAAGAAACCTGAGGACCAGAAGTGGATTGACGAGTATGCCGACACATCGCTGCTCACGGGAAAACGGGTGTTGCCGTTCTCCATCAAGGAGACGGTAGCTCGTGATTATTATGCTAGCAACCCCGATGTACATAAACAGGTCATCATCGGCACTAAAAATGCCGGTATCGACGAGCAGATTGACCAGACCAGCATCAAAAAGGTCCTAGATGATTTCATGGGCGAGGTTAATATTTTCCAGAATGATGTGCCCCTGCTCACCAATCGCTTTGTCAGTCCGCTATCCCGCATTGCTGTGGATTTCTATAAGTTTTATCTCAACGACACGGTTATGCTCGATGGTGAACGCTGTGCCGTGTTGAGTTTCGTGCCTTTCACACCTCAGACTTTCGGCTTCTTGGGCCGCCTGTATGTCTCACTCGAGGATACCACCATGTTTATCAAACGGGTGACGATGGGTGTGCCCCATGATATCAACCTCAATTATGTCCAGCGCATGAGCATTGTTCAGAATTTTGAACGGGCGCCCAACGGTTCCCGACTCAAGGTGCGTGATAATGTAGAGGTGAGTATGAAATTGATTTCAGGCTTGCCTGAGGTGTTTGCCCGCCGTGAGACCAGCTATCGTGACCATTATTTCTCTCGTCCCGAGGTCGGGGTATTTACCAATAAGTCTGAACAGACCGTAGAGGGCAGCGCCGCATTCATGCCTGACGAGTTCTGGCAGGAATATCGCCCAGCTGGCGTCCGCTCAACCACGACCACGATGCAGAATCTGATGAAACGCTTGCGTGGATCAAAGTGGTTCTATTGGGCTGAACAGGTGATACTTGTCTTGGTAAATGGCTATGTTCCCACGGCAAAGGTCAGCAAAGTTGACATTGGTCCTCTCAATACGACAATCAGTGGAAACTCGGTGGAAGGACTGAGATTACGATTGGGCGCAATGACCAATGTCAACTTGAGCCGCCATTGGTTTGCGCGTGGCTATCTGGCCTACGGATTCCGTGACAAGAAGTTCAAATATATGGGCTCATTGGAATATTCCTTCTTGCCCAAGAAAGCCCTGGACCAGGAATTCCCCATCCATAGCCTGCGCTTGACCCATCGTTATGATGTGGACAAGTTGGCACAGCACTATCTTTATACTAACCAAGATAACGTCTTCCTTACCCTCAAGCGTCACAAGGACGTGAGGATGCAGTACCTCCGCACGACACGTCTCGAATACCGCCATGAGTGGTATAACCACTTCTCTATTGCGTTATGCGTTGAGCACAACATCCACGAGGCGACACAATATGTCCCGTTTGTCTATGCCGATGGCCGTTCACGCTTGCGTTACACTCAGGCGGGCTTCATTGCCCAATTACGTTTTGCCCCAGGCGAAACCTTCTATCAATCACGGTCTTATCGTATTCCCATCAACATGGATGCACCGATTATCACCCTTAATCAGACTTATATGCCTAAGGGTTTCATGGGAAGCCTCCATGAGGTTAATAAGACCGAACTCGGCTTGCAGAAGCGTTTCTGGTTCTCGGCCTTCGGCTATGCCGACGTCATCATCAAGGGGGAGAAGGTATGGAGTCAGGTTGCTTATCCCGACCTGCTGATGCCCAATGTTAACCTGAGTTATACCATCCAGCCCGAGAGCTATGCATTGATGAAACCCATGGAATTCATCAACGACCAGGCCTTGTCATGGGATTTGACCTACTGGGGCAACGGCATCCTGATGAACAGACTGCCACTGATTAAAAAATTGCGGCTGCGCGAGGTTATCTCCCTGCGCGGCGTGTGGGGCAGCCTCAGCGACAAGAACAACCCCTCATCTCAAATCAGTGACGGGCAGCCCGGTATTTTCCTCTTTCCCACCGATGCCTTGTGCCAACCCATGGGCGGCAAGCCTTATTTGGAAGCAGGTGTCGGACTTGACAACATTCTGACAATTCTCCGTGTGGATTACGTCTGGCGTCTCACCTACCGCGACCATGCCGGGACTGACCGCCGGGGCATCCGCATCCAACTCCACTTTAACTTCTAATCACCGTGCATCGCCTTATCACGTGTCCTGTCTGATGTTTCCGAGAGAAGAAGCCTCACATTGTTAATAACTTTTTTTTTGTGGATGGGAAATTTGGTGTAATTTTACAATCCCGCAAAAAATGCGCCACTCTAAATTCTAAACTTTTTACTTTAAACTGACATCAATGATACCATTTGTACATCTACACGTACACTCACAATATTCCATTCTTGACGGCCAGGCTCCTGTTAAAGCACTGGTCGATAAGGCTATAGCCGACGGCATGCGAGGTATGGCGATAACCGACCACGGCAATATGTTCGGCATCAAGGAGTTTCATGACTATGTGGCTAAGCTGAACAAAAAGCGTGGCGATGATGAAAAGTTCAAACCCATCTTCGGTTGCGAGGTTTATGTCGCCAATAACTCCCGCCATGACCGCATAGACAAGCGGGATAACGGTAACCACCTTATCCTGTTGGCTAAGAACCTCAAGGGCTACAAGAACCTCATCAAAATAGTCTCTCACGCTTGGACCGAGGGCATGTACTATCATCCACGTACCGACCACAGCGAATTGGAGAAGTACCACGAGGGCATTATCTGCAGCTCGGCTTGCTTGGGTGGTGAGGTGCCCCAACTCATCATGAACGGCCAGATGAGCCAGGCACGGGAGACCATCCGTTGGTTCAAGAGTATCTTTGGTGACGACTATTATCTGGAGCTGCAGCGTCACAAGGCGACTGTTGCCCATGCCAACCATGAGACCTACGAGAAACAGCGTCTTGTCAATGATGCCTTGATTCAGTTTGCCCGTGAATTGGACATCAAGCTTATCTGCACCAACGATTCCCACTTCGTCAACGAGGAGGATGCCGATGCCCATGAGCGTCTCATCTGCCTATCGACAGGTAAGAAACTTACTGATGAGAACGTGATGCTCTACAGTAAGCAGGAATGGTTCAAGACCCAAGAGGAAATGAATGGCGTTTTTGGCGACATCCCCGAGGCGTTGCAGAACACCAACGAAATTCTTGACAAAATCGAGATATATAGCATCGACCATGCACCTATCCTGCCCGATTTTCCCTTGCCCGACGGCTTCGACAACGAGGACGATTACCTTCGGTACTTGGTCTATGAAGGCGCCAAGGAGCGTTGGCCCGATTTGGACGATGAGCATCGAGAGCGCATCGACTTTGAGTTGGAAACCATTAAGAACATGGGATTCCCTGGCTATTTCCTTATTGTGCAGGATTACATCCGCATGGCACCTAAGTTGGGTTGTACGGTAGGTCCAGGACGTGGTTCGGCTGCCGGCTCTGCTGTGGCCTATTGCTTGGGAATCACCAAGATTGACCCGATGAAGTATGACCTGCTGTTCGAGCGTTTCCTGAATCCAGACCGCATCTCGCTGCCTGATATTGATACCGACTTTGACGACGATGGACGCGCTGCTGTGCTGAACTATGTCACTGAGAAATACGGTGCAGAAAAGGTCGCCCATATTGTTACCTACGGTACAATGGCCGCCAAGAGCGCTATCAAGGATGTTGCACGTGTCGAGGACCTGTCGTTGCCCGAGAGCAACCGACTGGCCAAATTCATACCCTCGTCACCCAACGAGATGCCCGAAGACAAAAACGGCAAGAAATACAAGATTACTGTCAAGAACTGTCTGGATTGTTTCAAGGACTTCCGTGCAGAATTGGATAACCCTGATCCCAAAGTGGGCGAGACCATCCGTTATGCCGAGAAACTGGAGGGCAGCATCCGCAGCACGGGCGTTCATGCCTGTGGTGTGATCATTGGTCGTGACGACATTACCGACTGGGTGCCTGTTAGCACCGCTACCGACAGCGACGGCGAGAAAATCATCGTCACACAGTATGAGGGCGGTGTCATCGAGAGCACAGGTCTTATCAAGATGGACTTCCTGGGATTGAAAAACCTCTCCATTATCAAGGAAGCACTGGCGAATATCAAGCTCAATCATGGTATCGACATCGATATCGAGAAAATACCCATTGACGACCCCAAAACCTATGAGTTGTATTGCAAGGGTATGACTTCAGGCACGTTCCAGTTTGAGTCAGCTGGTATGCAGAAGTATCTTATTGAGCTTCACCCCACCTGTTTTGAGGATTTGATTGCGATGAACGCTCTCTATCGCCCCGGTCCCATGGACTACATCCCGCAGTTCATCAACCGCAAGCAGGGTCGGGAGCCCATTGAATATGATATCCCCTGTATGGAGCAATACCTCAAGGAGACCTATGGTATCACGGTTTACCAAGAGCAGGTCATGCTCTTGTCACGCCAATTGGCTGGCTTTACCCGTGGTCAGAGTGATACGCTGCGCAAGGCGATGGGTAAGAAGCAGATTGACAAGATGAACGAGCTGGAGACCTTGTTCTACGAGGGTGGTGAGAAGAATGGCCATGACAAAAAGGTGCTCAACAAAATTTGGGAGGACTGGAAAAAGTTTGCCTCCTATGCCTTCAACAAGTCGCATGCGACGTGTTACAGTTGGGTGGCCTATCAGACTGCATATCTCAAGGCGAACTATCCCAGCGAGTACATGGCTGCCGTGTTGAGCAGCAACCTCAACGATGTTGACAAACTCTCCAAATATATGGATGAGTGCCGTGCCATGGGCATTGAGGTACTTGGCCCCAATATCAATGAGAGTTACAAGAACTTCAGTGCGACCAAGGACGGACGCATCCGTTTCGGTCTCGCCGGTATTAAAGGCGTGGGCGTGAGCTGCGTTGACGCCATCGTCGAGGAACGCGATAAGAACGGTAACTACAAGGACATCTTTGACTTTGTACAACGCATCAATCAGGGTGCCTGCAACCGCAAGGCACTGGAGTCAATGGCACTGGCGGGCGCATTCGACGATTTCAAGGAAATCAAACGTGAAGATTTCTTTGAGGTCAACCCGCGTGGAGAGGTCTTCAGCGATATCCTGATGCGATTTGGCCAGCGCTACCAGGTGAGCCAACAAGAGATGCAAAATTCTCTCTTCGGCGCATTTGGTGCTATCGAGGTTGCCACTCCACCCATTCCGAAAGCCGAGCCGTGGTCGCAGCTTGAACGCTTGAATCGCGAACGTGATTTGGTGGGTATGTATCTGTCGGCCCATCCTCTCGACCCTTACTACATGGAGGTGACTTACGGCTGTGACACGCCACTAGCCGAGGTGAAGAGCCATGACGACGAGATTGACAAGGAACTTACGATGGCTGGACTGGTCGTCGATTTCCAGATTAGGATGGGCAAGAAAGGGAACCAATTTGGAATCCTCAAAATCGAGGATTATACAGGTTCGTTTGATTTCATGCTCTTTGGCAACAAGTTTGTCGATTACCAGAAGTATGGTGTCATCGGTTTGGCGATAGTCGTGCGTGGGGCCTACGAGAAAGGCTTTAACGACGCGGTCCGCTTCAATGTGCATTCTATCGACTTGCTCGAGAATCTTAAGGGTAAGATGGTAAGGAATCTCGTCATATCGATGAAGGACGAAGACCTGCTCAATGTGGATTTCTTGAGACAACAGCTTGGTGCGGAGGGAGATAACCGCTGCGAATTGTATTTCCGCATGAAAGACCAAATCAGCGGCAACTATGTCATGCTCCGTTCCAAGAAACTTATTGCTGTGGATAAACACCTGTTGGAAGCCTTGCGTGAGGCAGGTGTCAGCTACAAGGTAAATGCAAGATTGTGACAAAGTGTCACTTGGCATTATATTTGCTTGACCAAAATCAGAATTTCAATTATTACTATCAACAACCAACAAAAAACAAGACTACAAAATGGCTACTGTTATTAACGACGCTAACTACAAGGAATTATTGGAATCGGGCAAGCCCGTTGTGATTGACTTTTGGGCTCCCTGGTGTGGTCCCTGCCGCAGCATCGCTCCGATTATCGAGGAATTGGCTACCGCCTATGAGGGACGTGCCATCATCGGCAAGTATGATGTGGACGAGGGCGATGAGCTGGGTGTTGAATATGGCATCCGCAACATTCCCACACTGCTTTTCTTCGATAAGGAAGGAAATATGGTGGACAAGCATGTGGGCACCATCACCCACGACGCTCTTGCTGCCAAGATCGATGCTCTGCTGTAAGAATAACAGCAAATAATCAAAACCGCTGAACAATCTGAAACCTCAGATTGTTCAGTTGTTTTTATCCGGGTGGTCACCACGGGACCAGTCAATCTGATAGCCGATTGTCGCTAATTCGTCAGATAATCGTTGAATGCCTTGGGCTGATTCGGCTCCCAGGGCAGCCTTGTTGTCATAGAGGGAATATTGCTCCCGATTCTCCTCCGGTGACAGGTTGGGCATCACCACATTAGCTCCGGCAAGGATGCCGCGCAATCTGCCGTCAGGGGCCAAACTGGCCATAGCGGTTGTGCTGGGAATTAACGCCTGGGGCATGGCAAGTCTAAGTATTGCATACAATCGCGCTGTCATTTCAACAGAGCCGGCAGGGAATCGGCTGAACGGTGTATCATGTTGAGGGATGAATGGCCCGATTCCAATCATGTGGGGCTTGAGACGAATCAGGTATTGGATGTCCTCAATAATGCTTTTCAGGCTCTGGAATGGTGAGCCCACCATGATGCCAGCTCCCACTTGGTATCCCAGTTCCTTAAGCCAGTCAAGACATTGAAGTCGATGTCCGATTGTCATGCCTTGCGGATGCAAGAGGCTGTATAAACGTTCGTTATGGGTCTCGTGGCGCAGCAGGTAACGGTCGGCTCCGGCATCGTGCCACAGAGCGTAAGTTTCACGTGGGTGTTCGCCGAGTGATAGCGTGATGGCACAATCGGGCCAACGATGCTTCATTTCGGCTATGATATCGGCAATCCAGGGCGTTCGCTCTTCGCCCCATTCGCCTCCTTGCAGAACAAAGGTGCGGAAACCGATTCTGTGTCCCAGTGTGCAGCACTCCATCACGTGTTCACGCGTGAGTGTGTATCGGCCTACATGGGAATTACTGCGTCTTATGCCGCAATACAGGCAATCGTTCCGGCACACGTTGGACAACTCGATGAGACCTCTCAGGTATATATGTCTGCCGAATTGCCGTTGTGCCGTCTCACGTGCCTGTAGCATGAGATATTCCACATCTTCAGGATTGGACATGGTGAGTAGTGCCCAATATCCATCGGGCTCCAGTTCATGGTAATCCCGCAACTGATGAATCAACCGTTTAATCATTTGTCCAGGTTATAGATGACCTTGGTGAATTGTTCGCCAAGTCCAATGGTATAACCCTGGGAGCAGAACAGCACGCGGTTGAAGGTGTCGGCAAGGATGAAGATCGGCAACTGGGTCTCGTTTTGCAGCTTCATCTGTTGTGCAATCTGACGTCGGATGCTTCCATCGCGGTCGATGCCGTAAATGATGTTCTGTGGCAGTTTGCCAAAATTCTCATGACGATACTTTTGGGCATCTGTTTCGTTTTCAAACAGCAGTACCATAGGCCGTCCCCACTTGTCCAGTTCAACGTTCATCTTGGCGATATCACGCATGGCATGGTTGGTGGGTTCTTGACCAACACCCAACACGCCCACGATAAAGTATCCGCGTCCCGTTTGCGACAGAATGCTTACAGGGTCAATATTAATCGGTTTGAACTCATTGTCAAGCAATTGGAATTTGGACTCTGAATCGAAATTACCGATAACTGCAACAATGTCATCACTCTGGCGCATGGTCAAGTTGATAGCTGTCGTTTCGCCTGGTTTAACGGTGAAAATGCGGTTGGCTACCAGCACTTTGCCACTGGCTGCACGAGTGCCGCTGGTGAGCATGTAGGTACCAGCGTCGAGAGATGTGCCGTTCTTGAATGTATTGCTCCACGATGAACCGTCTTCCAAGCCCGAGTCGCCCTCGTCATAACTCAGCAACTGGGTCGTTCCGTCATCCATAACACGCGAGATGGTGAAATGGGTGTAGTATTTAGGATCGTCAAGGGTTGGGGTAGGGGTGTAACGCAGTTTCAAGATGCCTGTTTGGGCGTTTGTCTGCTCTACGGTCTCAAAATCCACGTCTTGCCACTCTGCCCCGTTGCGGTATTGCACCTTGCCGGTCACGGGGTCCATGCGTGATTCGATATTGAGCGCGCGTGCCATATCAACGAAGAAAATGTTGCGCCCTCGGCCGTCAGTCATGCGTGAACGCCACACTCCCATCGGTGTCTGGGCGATGTGCAAGGCGTTCTCCTCGGGTCGGATGGTGATGTTGTCCCTAATCCACGTCACCAATAAGCTGGGATTTTTGCGCATCTGGTCGGCTGTCGCTGCGTCGAACGCATCTTGCAACGCACATTTGAATGGAGAGGTTATCATTTCATATTCAACGCGCTGTCCCAACTGATTGCTCCTGGCCTGATAAGCGTCTTCAAGAATGGCCATAGACACGTCACGCATGTCCTTGTCGTTCAACCCCTTGAGAATACCCATCACACGTTCGCTGTTGTCTAAATGACTGTTGATGAACTGATGGATGGTCTTCCAGTTGCTGCGGGCTTTGACCAGGTATTCGGCAGCGTCGGGACAAAGCCTCTGCGCTTCTTCGGGTGTGATGAACGACGATGCCATATAGGCTTTGCGGATAGAATCCTCACGGGTCAGACGCTCTTTATTAGCAGCCGCCATTTCGGGGCTCACTTTGGGCGTATTGGCTCTCTCGAGAGGCGGCATGATGTCCAAGGCCTCGTAGATGGGACCGCTCTTGACGCTGTTGTTCCTGGTAAGCATCACCTCGACCTTGCCATCTTTGCCGAAAGTCACTTTGCGATAGCCGTACCAACCGTCCTTGCTGGCCCACACGAGCATGTCGCCTTTGCCTGCAGTCAGCGAGGCTTTTCCCTTGTTGTCAGTATATTTGGTAGCGGCGGGATAGAACTCACCGTAGTTGTAGATGCGGAATTCAACGCGTGCCCCCTCGACGGGATTGCCGCCTTTGTCCAGTACCTGTACTTGGACTGATGCAGTGGCAGCATAGTTACCGATAAGGTTGATTTCTGTAAAGTTGCGGGTGCGTGACATCACCTCCTCAGGACCCTTATAGTCGCCAAAGGCTCGGGTGTGCATCAGTAGGGCACGCGATGCAGGGGCATTGAACCAGCCCAAGTCAAGCACGGCCTCGGGCTCACAAGCGCCCATGAAGTGCCATTTTCCGTCGGCCCAGGCTTCTACCCAGGCATGGTTATCATCGGTGTGCGCCCAACGCGGCGTATAGACCTGTCGGGCAGGGATGCCAATGGAACGTAACGCAGCAACGGTAAATGTCGATTCCTCGCCACAACGCCCGATAGCAGTGTTCATGCATGCCAGCGGTGACAGCGTGCGTGAATCGCTGGGCTGATAGGTCACGTGCTCATGGCACCAGTGGTTGACCTCGAGGATAGCCTCGGACATGCTCATGCCCTTGACGCGCTCCTTCAGTTCCTGGTAGAAAATGGGGCGTGAACCGTCCAGTGCCTCGTTGTTGACACGCAGCGGCAGCACGAAGTGGCGAAACAGCAGTTCAGGCACTGTTTTGCCCCACGGCATCTGTTCGCGCGCCTCGAGGGTGACACGGACGTTTTCCAGATGAAATGCTGTCGTGTAATCGGTCACATCGGCAAGCGGCATATAGGCATACAGGAACCTTAATGCCTCCATTTCCTGTTCATTTATTGTAAGTCCGCTCACATTAGGCGTTCTTAACTCTTCTATAGTTGCGCCAAAGCCCATAGCCACGGCAGCCATCATCAGCCATAATGATAATAATGTTCTTTTCATCTGATATCTACTTGATTTTTGTTAATGTGGCAAAATTACAAAAATTGTTTGATTTTCTGCCTAATCTCTTGCTATTTGATGCTTTGCTCATCAGGTTTGACGCATCAAAATAGAAAATGCGAGTGAGTTTATGCTTCTTTATGATTGCAGTGTCAAATTTTGGCACTACGTCGCTGTTCCTTTGCAGTGTAAAAACAAAAAAGCGACGATTATGAACAAGAATTTCAACAACATCGTGAATCGTGGCGACAAGATTTGTGCCACGCTCGAGTGCAACGGCCGATGCCTTGCACGTGTCAACGGATTTGATTTCCCGAGCATTGATGCCGTCAAGAGGGCTCTACTCGACTTGGCTGGACAATTTGTTGGTATGGCGGTACTGACGGTGCGCAACTGCACACAAGGCTGGCGTGACGTGACTGCGCTTGCAACCATGCGCCGCCCAGTTCTCACTCCCAAAACCTCTTCGGTGCTGGCAGCACCCCGACAGGGCGCGCAATATCTCATTCCTTGGGCTTCTTGAAAATTAATTCTGGCTCATCGGGGACCTGATTGGAGAAATAGTTGTAAATTTGTAATCTCAAAACATTAAAAACAATGAAAGGAATTATTGGAGCTATTGCAGGTGATGTGATTGGGTCGGCATACGAGTTCAACCCGACACGTGACTACAATTTTGAATTGTTCACACCCAAGAGCACCTTCACTGACGATACGGTGCTCACAATGGCTAATGCCTTGTGGCTGCTTGAGGATAAGACCCACTCCCATGAGAAACTGGTCAATATTATGCTGGATTTATGCTGGAAATACCCTTCAAGAGGCTATGGTGGGCGCTTTGCTCACTGGATACATAATAATCATCCACAGCCTTATGATTCATTCGGTAATGGTTCAGCGATGCGCGTTAGCCCTGTCGGTTATTATGCCAAGACGTTAGACGAGGCGTTGGCACTGGCGCAAATCTCGGCAGAGGTAACCCACAATCATCCCGAGGGAATAAAGGGCGCCCAAGCTACTGCTGCTGCCATCTTCCTGGCACGTCAAGGTAAGAGCAAACAGGAAATCCGTGATTATGTGGAGAAGACATTCGGATATAATCTTTCCCGCTCGCTTGATGAGATTCGTCCCACATTCAAGTTTGATGAAACGTGCCAGCACACTGTACCCGAGGCCATTACCTGTTTCATGGAAGGTAAAGATTATGAGGATGTGGTTAGGCTTGCTGTGGCACTTGCAGGCGATGCCGATACGATAGCCGCTATTGCCGGCTCAATATCGTCGGCGGTCAATGAGGTGCCAAACGAGATTTCACAGCCGGTCATTGCACGATTGAGTGAGGATTTTTGTACAACCCTGCTACGGTTCAACGAACTTGTGGCTAAACGAGAACAAGAAACAATATGATGGACATGAACAATGGCATCCTGAAGGTGGTCAAGAGCCTGGGTGCCAAGAAATACCGTGACGATGAGGGACTGTTTGTCGCCGAGGGTACCAAGTGTGTGCGTGACACTTGGAACCACTTCAACTGCCGTTGGCTCATCGCCAAACGGTCCTGGTATGAGCAGTGCGGCACTGCCGAGCATTACGATAAAATCGTATTTGCCAACAGTCAGCAGATGGCGCGTATCTCGCAGTTTGACACGCCCAGCGATGTCATCGCCGTGTATGAGAAACCGATTGACACCATCGACGCTGATCGTGTGTCCAAGAGCCTGAACATTGTCCTTGACAACATTCAGGACCCGGGCAATTTGGGCACCATCATTCGCTTAGCCGATTGGTTCGGCATTCATGATATCTTTGCTAGTCGCACGTCAGTCGATGTCTATAACCACAAGGTGGTACAGGCTACGATGGGAGCCATAGCCCGTGTTAAGGTGCACTATGGCGATTTGGAGGCTTTGTTCGAGGAATATCCTGATTTAAATGTTTATGGCACTTTCCTTGACGGTAAGGACATTTACCACAGTGAGTTGGAAAAGACAGGATTTGTCGTCTTTGGCAACGAAGGCCAGGGTATTGGCGCCAAGGTTGCAAAGCATGTGGACCAACGGTTGCTTATCCCTAAAGCCAAAACGGCTGGTAGTGAATCGCTCAATGTGGGTGTCGCTGCCGCAATTACCATCAGCGAGTTTTTCCGCCGCTAATTCCATCATCTCCGTATAATCTGTATCATCCTTTATCTCCGTCATGGCCAAGCAAGTCAACAAGACCACCTACTTCTGCAAGAATTGTGGCAACGAGTCTCCCAAGTGGCTCGGCAAGTGTCCTGCATGCGGCGAGTGGAATACCTATATCGAGGAACCGAAAGCGCCCAAGTCTTCATCGATGCGTTATAACCCGGTGGGCGATACGGGTCATAAGACTCAAGAGCCTGTCAAGATTTCTGAAATCCGTGCCGAGGACCAGCCTCGCATCAACCTGCCTAGCAATGAACTTAACCGTGTGCTGGGTGGTGGTCTCGTTCCCGGTAGCATCGTGTTGCTGGGTGGCGAACCTGGTATCGGAAAATCGACCTTGGTCTTGCAGAATGTGTTGCGCATACGTTCTCGCCGGGTGCTCTATGTTTCGGGTGAGGAGAGCCCGCAGCAGTTGCGCATGCGTGCCAACCGCATCGCTGGCGGGCGCATGGATTGTGAGTGCTACCTGCTGTGCGAAACCTCGCTTGACAATATCTTCAACAGCATCCGCTCTTTCCAGCCTGGCCTCATCATCGTTGATTCCATCCAGACCATTGCCAGCGAGCAATTGGAGAGTGCCCCTGGCAGCGTGACCCAGGTGCGTGAGTGTGCCGCTGCCTTCCAGCGCTATGCCAAGGAAACCTACACGCCTGTGATTCTCATCGGTCACATCAATAAGGAGGGCAGTATTGCAGGTCCGAAGGTGCTGGAACACATCGTCGATGCAGTCATACAGTTCGAAGGGGACCGCAACTATCTGTACCGCATCCTGCGTCCCATCAAGAACCGTTTCGGTAACACAAGCGAGATTGGTATTTATGAGATGAAAGAGGATGGTTTGCGAGAGGTGACTAATCCCAGTGAACTGCTGCTCAGTGACCGTGATGGTGACCTGTCAGGCACTGCAATTGGTGTGACTATAGACGGTATGCGTCCATTCCTTATCGAGGTGCAGGCACTGGTGAGTACTGCCGCATATGGAACAGCCCAACGCTCGGTTACCGGTTTTGACCAGCGCCGCATGAACATGTTACTCGCTGTGCTGGAAAAAAGACTTGGCTTCAAACTGGCACAGAAAGACGTTTTCCTCAATATCGTTGGAGGCATCAAGGTTAATGACCCTGCTCTTGACCTCGCGGTGATAAGTGCCATTTTGTCATCCAATGTTGATATGGCTATTAATAATAATGTGTGCTTTGCCGGAGAAGTAGGACTCTCAGGCGAAATACGTCAGGTCACCCGTTGTGAACAACGAGTTACAGAGGCTCAGAAGCTCGGTTTTGAAACGATTATTATCCCGAAAAACAACCTGAAAGGTGTCAAACGCGACACATGGACCATTAAGGTCGTGGAGGTCGCCCGTGTAGAAGACGCCTTCCGCTACCTCTTCGGATAGATTGATACTGATTGGAGTAACTAGTCAAAGTGCTTGGTTTTGCACTTGCAGTTCTTGCCGCATCCGCACCCGCAGTCGCCATGACCGCGGGTTGTCTTGATGACGCGTCGCAGCACATAGACCAACGCAACGGCAACGATGCCTAGCACCACAATCGTCTGTATGATAGATGAGTCTGTCATTTCAGTCGTTTTTCTTTAAACCATTCTGGCTATCTGATAGAAGATGAATGACACGAGCCATGCCACACCAGTAGTGTAAACCACTTCAAATGCTACCCATTTCCAGCCCGCTTCACGTTTGATGGCGGCTAGCGCTGCAATGCAGGGGAAATACAAGAGGATGAACAGCATGAACGAGTAAGCCACTATCGGGTCAAACACGTGTTCTCCATTGGGTTTGGTAGCCGATTGCAGTTTCTCTTTCAATGACGTCGATTCCTCGGTGGCGTCGCTCTCGCCGGTGTAAAGGACACCCATTGTCGAAACAACAATCTCCTTGGCGGCGGCACCCGTGAGAACGCTCACGCCCATTTGCCAGTTGAAGCCCAGCGGCTCAACCAGCGGCTCGATAGCCTTGCCCATCTGTCCCATATAAGAATTCTCAATCTGTTCTTGCGGAGTCTGTCCCTCATGGCGGGGGAAATAGCCTAGAGCCCAGACGATGATTGATGCAGCGAGGATAATGGTTGCCATCTTCTGCAGGTACTGTTTGCCCTTGCTCCACATGTGCAGGGTAGCGTTGCGTGCCGTTGGTTTGCGATAGGGAGGCAGCTCCATAACGAACTGGGTCTTGTCATGCTTGAGGATGGTTTTGCTCAACAGGATGGCGGTGAGCGCGGCTATCAGGATACCTATCAGATAGATGCTCATGAGAATCAGTCCCTGGTTGGCAGTGAAGAAAGCAGCTACAAGCAGCAGGTAGGCCGGCAAACGTGCCGAGCATGACATGAACGGTACGGTCAAAATGGTCACAAGACGGTCTCGACGGTTCTCAAGGGTGCGGGTGGCCATGATGGCAGGCACACCGCAACCGAAGCCGATGAGGTAGGGGATAAACGATTTGCCGTGAAGTCCCACGCGGTGCATGATGCGGTCCACAATGAAGGCTGCTCGTGCCATGTAGCCGCTGTCTTCCAGTAGTGAGATGCAGAAAAACAGTATCAGAATTTGCGGCAGGAACACCAGCACGCCACCAACACCGCCAATGATGCCGTCGATAACCAGGTCTTTAAGGATGCCGTCGGGCATCGCCTTGCCAATCCACTCACCAATCCAGCCGATACCGCTTTCAATCCAGTCTTGAGGATAGGCGCCCAGCGTGAAGGTCAATTCAAACATCAGCCACATCAGCACCAGCAGGATGGGTAATGCCAACCATCGATTAGTCAACAGGCGGTCCATTGAATAACCGGGTTTGGTCTCACCAGTAGCGCGATTGGGATTGGGGGTGAGCGCTTCGGCAAGTGCACCGCGCACGAAACCGTATTTCAGGTCAGTTATGATGCTCACAATGTCGCTGTTGAAATCTCGCTCGATGAGTTGGCGCAGTTCGGTCGCTCTGGATTTCACTGTTTCGGCATCGTCCTTGTTGTTGAGCAATTCGATGGCATGTTGGTCATTCTCAATGATTTTGAGTACGGTATAGCGGTCCAACTCAGGGCACATCTCGCCCAATTCCTTGAGGCTGTCCTCGATAAGCGGTCCGTAGTTCACGTTGTGGTGCATCGTTTCCTGTTCACTCTCATCGATGGCTGCCATTGTTGCCTGTAGCACATCCTTGACCCCATGGCCGTTATAGGCAGTGAGCGGCACCATTCTAGCACCCAGCAGACGGCTCATCATCTCGATGTCGAGTTTGTCACCGCTTTTCTCCAACTCATCCCACATGTTCAGGGCAACCACCATGGGAATGTTCATGTCCATGATCTGGGTGGTCAAGTAGAGGTTGCGCTCAAGATTGCCTGCATCCACGATGTTGAGAATGGCGTCGGGATGGTTATCGCGGATGTAAGTTCGCACATACATCTCCTCAGGGGAATACTCTGTTAGCGAATAGGTGCCGGGCAAGTCAACCAGTTGAACTTTACGACCGCCGATGGAGAACCAGCCTTCCTTGCTGTCTACCGTCACTCCGCCATAGTTGCCCACTTTCTCTTTGGCACCTGTCACATTATTGAACAGCGATGTCTTGCCACAGTTGGGATTGCCAACAAGGACGACACGCAGCACGTTATCGGCCATGGGGTCAACACCTGCCACCTCGGTCTCGACAATACCGTTAAAGGCGTCTTCCATGTCACAGAACTCTGCATCCTTATCGGTCACCTCGACTTGAGCCGCTTCGCTGTGGCGCAGTGAGATGTGAGATCCCATAATCATATATTCCACGGGATCCTGCAATGGGGCGTTCTTAAGCACGGTCACCTTGGCACCACGAACAAACCCCATTTCCAACAGACGCTGACGAAAGGCGCCATCGCCCATAACCCGCACAACTTGCACGGTCATGCCCACAGGTTCATCGTCCAGTAGCCTGGTGGATATATTTTTATTGCTATCTTCTTGTTTTTTAATCATGTCGTGTCTGTATTTTATTCCATGGTGCAAAAATACTACCACATTTCGGTTACAACAATCCCATTTTCTTGTGTTTTTAATAGACAAAAAATCCCCGATAATGGGGATAGAACTCTCAGTTTAAAACATGAATATTTAATAAATGTTAAATATTAAGCTGCGATTAAACTTTTTCAGAAATATAGAGTCAATATATCGAATTCAATGAAGAATTAATGCTTCAAACGAATAAAACTGACTTTTTCTTAATAATAAAACACTTCAACCTTGTGTCGAACTGCTGACGAAGCATCACTAGACACAGAACATATAGGTCCCGATTGACATTCAACAGTCACGGGACTTTTGTTTTGCCCTGCATTTGACATTTAAATGTCGATAGCATGACATAACATTTAAAAATCATTTGGTTACATTTTCAAGTAGAAGGCACCGGTGAGCGCAACATACTCGCTGGTGAAACTGCCGTCGCTATGGGCGATGGTCAAACTGTCCTCTCGGTAGGGCATATCGTGCCGTGACAACAGCCACAGGGTGCGTTTGGAAGGCGCACCATCAACGGGAATGACTCGTGTGATACGCTTCACTGGTAATGAGGCGAATGTCGCCGCTTCAATGATTTCACTCTCGGCGTCAGTGGGCGAGATGAAAGCCAGTGTGCCATGTTCTGTCAGTAGCCTGGTTGCTCCCTCAATGAGTTGTTGGTAGGTGAGTGACTGCGTGTGTCGTGCCACGGTGCGGGCGTCACCTGTTGGCAATATGCCATTGTTGAAAAATGGGGGATTGGAAACTATCAGGTCAAAACGTTCCTTTGTATCCATATCATTGAAGTTGCCCATGACGGCTGACAGCCGTTCGCTCCATGGCGATTGCTTGAAATTAATGCTCGCTTCATCAATCGCATCAGGGTCAATGTCAATAGCACCGATAACGGCTTGACTGTTACGCTGGGCAACCATGAGGGCGATGACGCCGCATCCCGTGCCCACATCGAGCACATGCTGCACACCGTCAACCGGGCACCATGCACCCAAGAGAACGCCATCGGTGCCCACTTTCATCGCCGTGCGGTCGTTCAAGACAGTAAATTGCTTGAATCGGAATGTTTTTTCTCGTCCCATATCTGCTTGCAAAGGTAGTGATAATTCTCAAAATAGAGATTTCTGCCTGTTATTGTAAATATATAAATTACAATCCGTTTTCACGCTGTGGCACGGTTTTTGCTATACGAAAAGCGCCCTAATAGGGTGAAAAATCACGCATTTAGCATTTTTTCACCAAAAAACGAGGGTCATGTATCATTTTACATTATAAATTGCAACGCTTTTTTAAACAACATCTTAAACTTTTTTAAGATTTGAGTGTCTAAACAACAAACAAGAACTAATATTAACAATGAATTTTAAAACGTAATTATTATGAAGAAGTATCGTGTATTTGCATTGTTGGGCGTAATGGCGTTAACCGCTGGTTCGCTAATGGCCCAGGACTACGATGACATCTATTACGATTCGTCCAAGTCCTCTAAGAATGCGACCAAAAAGGTCGAAAAGGCCGCCAAGACCACTGTGATCTATGGTGAGGTCCCTGAGAAGTATAAGGTGGTTGCACAAGACAACTACCAAGTTGAGCGTGACGAGGACGAATACAACCGTCGTGGTGCCTATGACCCAAGTAATGTCAACTATGAGGTGGATATCAATGGTGATACCATCTACGAGGAGGCATTTGCTAACACTCGCCGCATCGAGCGCTTCTACAATCCAGATATTGTCATCCTGAGTGATGATGATGATCTGATTGAGCTTTATTATGACGAGTCTCCCTCAGTCAATCTGATTATTGGATCAGACAGCTTCTCGTATTACGGGTGGGATACTCCGTTATATAGCTCCTTCTATCCTTGGTATACCGGTTGGTATTCTCCCTGGCACACGCCTTGGTATTACCATCGTTCTTGGTATTCTCTCTACAATTGGGATTATGGTTACTACTCATGGTATTCGCCCTATTATGGATGGGGTGGCCCATACTACGGCTGGTACGGCTGGCGTCCCTATTGGAATAATTGGTACCCAGGCGATTTATGGGCATACAATCACCATTACAGCAGTTACCCCCATAATTATGGTATTGGTGGAAGAAGCCAAAGCTTGATTGGCAGTCGTATTGGATTGGCTTCTAACCGTAATGGTCGCGACCGAGTGAGTTATGGAGCAGGCACTAACCGCAACCATATTGCATCTAAAGATGGCAACCGTCCATCCAATATAGGAAAGGGCCGCAATGGTTATGCCAACAATCGCAATAGCGGTAATATCACTACCCGCAACAGTAGCCCAACTACCCGCAGCAGCCAATCAGTTAATCGTTCGTCAGCCGGAGACCGCACCTACAGCACCCGTAGTAGCAGTTCTTACGGAGGAAACCGCTCTTCAGGCAGCACTTATCGCAGCAGTGGCTCCGGTAGCTACAGCGGTGGCAGCAGTCGCAGTTCCGGCGGTTACAGCGGTGGCAGCAGCCGTAGTTCTGGCAGCTACAGCGGTGGTAGCAGCAGCCGTAGTTCTGGCAGCTATAGCGGTGGCGGATACAGTGGTGGCTCCAGCGGCAGCCGCAGCTCTGGTGGTGGCAGTCGTGGCGGTTCGTCAGGCGGTGGCGGTCATCGTCGCTGATCAAATAAACATTTCACACACTGTTTATTAACTTTTATTGAACTCTAAATTTAAATCAGAAATGAAGAAAGTTTTTGCCATACTGTTGTGCGGACTTCCTCTAATGATAAACGCACAGGATGCCTTTGACGTCTTGCAGATGTCACAAACCGAACTCCGGGGTACCTCGCGCTTCCAATCGATGGCGGGGGCCTTCGGAGCCCTCGGAGGCGATCTTTCGGTACTCACCCAAAATCCTGGTGGTATCGGTGTCTATCGAAGCTCAGACCTGGGTCTCTCGATGGGTGTTGATATCAATAGTACAAAGTCGGGAATTGATAAGATTAACGAGACTAAGTTTAACGTGAACAACGTGGGTTACATTGGTGCCATCCGCTTGGATAGCGAGTTAGTGCCCAATTTGAACTTCGGTTTCACCTATAACCGATTGAAGTCCTTTAACCGTCATTATGTGGGCGGTGTGGGTGATATTCCCACCTCGATGAGCAATTTTATTGCCGATCAGTTTGTGAACAATAATCCGAGCGGTCCTTACACCGATGCTGACCTTTTCTGGACTGATGACTTCAATCCATATTTTGACGGCTATGCACCTTGGGCTGCAGTAACCACCTTCGATATGAAAACAGATAATGGCGGTTATGTGGGTATTATCAACGCCAACAATGGATTCATGCAGGGTCTTTATGGTGACGGTACGAGAGGCGATGCCTACTACGAGGTTAATGAGAAAGGTCATGTCGATGAGTACAACATTGCTTTTGGCGGCAATTTTGCCAACAAACTGTATTGGGGCCTCGATTTCGGTATCCTTGACCTGAATTTCGAGAGCTATCAGAACTATGAGGAGGATTTGGTCGATCCTTACATCATGGCCGACGATGATGACCTCTATCTGAGTGATATTACTAATGTCAACACCCAGGCCAACTGGTCTCTGCGCAATTATCTGCACAGCAAGGGTACTGGTGTGAACTTCAAGTTAGGTCTCATCTGGCGTCCCATTCAGGCTTTGCGCATTGGCGCAGCGTTCCACACGCCCACCTACTATGATATGCGTGACACCTACGCTTTGAGAGCTAGAATAAATGCCTATCATGGTGCCGATTTGCTCTATCGTGGCGAGAAGCTCAGCAATGAAGGTTATGATTATTCGAGCACTTACACCATCGCGACCCCTTGGCACTTCTTGGGTAGCGTGGCTGGAGTGATTGGCAATAGCGGCATCATTAGTCTGGACTACGAGTGTGTAGCCAACGAGACGATGCGCGTTGGTAATGACCGCAGGAACTACTATCCTGACGTGACCTATAATGTCAAGGAATACTTCAAGCCAACGCACATTATCCGCGTGGGTGGGGAGTACCGTTTAAATCCCAACCTGAGTCTGCGTGCCGGCTACAGCTATCAGTCAACTCAAGTCGAGAAAGGCGTTGACAAGTATGATTACAACATCTCAACAGTGGGCTCTAATCCCACCTACCAGTATGACAACTGTGTGCATCACATCACTGGTGGTTTGGGTTACCGCTACAACGCATTTTACGCCGACTTGGCCTATGTGCACAAGATTCGCAAGAGTGTTTACAACGCTTTCTCGCCCATCAATGACGAGTACGGTTACGAACCTAATGTCAGTGCGGATGTGACCGATAACAACAATCGTGTATCCCTCACGTTAGGCATAAGGTTCTAAACTAGACATTCTACCCGGAAATTACGTTTAAAATTCAACTTATGGCAATGCGCGTCATCGCGTGTTGCCATTTTTTTGTCACAGACTTGTCCTTATTAGAACAAGGAGTCTAACGGTTGGATGTAATGGTGATGACTGCATATTCCGAACTGGTACCGATGCGGAATTTACCGCCCCAGATACCGATGCCTGAACTGACGTAATAATTGGTTTTACCGCGTTTCCATGGGCCGTAGTCACATTCATACATTTTCTTGGTAACCCAGTTCAACGGCCATACCTGACCGCGGTGGGTGTGACCACTCAGCTGCAGATCCACACCGTTCTGCTCGGCTTCTTCCAAGTGAAAGGGTTGATGGTCGAGCAAGATGACATAATTGCCGTGGGACACATTTTTCATGAGTTGCTCTACACTCTTACGGTTGCGGTTGCTGCGGTCATCACGCCCCACTATGGTCACGCCACCGATGGTAATAGTGCTGTCTCGCAGCAGTTTGATACCGGTTTGTTCAATTAATCCGATGGCCTTGTCGATACCGGTGATGTACTCATGATTACCCAGGCAGGCGATAGTCGGGGCATTCAAGCGTTTGAACTCATCTGAAGTTCCATATTCATTTATTGGGCGCACATTGCCGTCAATCAAGTCACCGGCAATGAGAATCATATCAGGATGTTCGTTATTAATCATGTCAACCCATCGTCCGACCTCAGCGCGACGGTTGTGGAAGCCAGCGTGCAGGTCGCTGAGCATGACAATCTTTAAGGGTTTTTCCAGATATTTGTCAGTTGTAAGATTGATTTCTTGGCGCTGTTTGTGATGATAATGGATATTGCCGCCGATAAAAGTCACCAGCATCACACCAGTAATCACCATTGATGTCACACCGTTATCGTGGAGCCAGGCTGAGGGAACAAGATGGACAATCCGCCCTATGTCGAGCAGAAGAAAAGCCATCAGCAGGTAGAACATGATGACGAGCCAAGAGTTGCCGATTTCATACATGGCTGTAGCCAAAGGCAAGGGGAGGCCGTCGCTCTTGAACTGCATCACCATACAGGCCAAAGCCAGCAGCATAAGTATGATAATAATTACTCTGACAGGAGTGGAAAACGGCAGCACCCGCCACACGTGCCATGACACATATCCCTGCATGATATGCATCACGGTTAATGCTACAATAAAGAATTTCGCCATATTATGTTTCTGATTTGCTGCAAAAGTAATAAAAAATCGATTTTAACACTGATGAATGGGTTTTATTAACTATTTTTGTGGATTAATTAATATCATTTACCGCTATGAGGGAAAAGGAAATCCTGCAAACGGTCAAGGACCGCATGGGCATCGAGGCGCTTAACGAGATGCAGTGCCGGGCGCTAGATGTGTGGAAATTGGGCAGAGGAGACCTTGTTTTGTACTCTCCGACTGGAACTGGCAAGACGTTGGCATTCGCTATGTGTGTGCTGCAAGCCATCAAACCACCCATGCACCAGTTGCAGGCCGTTGTGTTGTCGCCATCGCGTGAACTGGTGATGCAGACGGCCGAGATTCTCCGCCTCCTGTCCGAGGGATACAAGGTGACTCCCTGTTATGGCGGTCATGCTGTTGCCGATGAGAAGGCATCGCTGGCAGTCACGCCAGACATTATTGTCGCTACCCCGGGACGCCTGTTAGACCATCACAAGCGTGGACACATCGACCTGAGAGGTACGCGTCTATTGGTGCTCGACGAGATGGACAAGTCATTGGAATTGGGCTTTGAGGACGAGATGCGCCAGCTGCTCAAACTGATGCCGCGCCTCAATCGCCGCATTCTTGCCTCGGCAACAGTGCTAGATGTTGTACCTGACTATGTGCGGTTGCACAATCCTTTTATCCTCGACGTGCTGGACAAGACCGACCAGCCTGCTGAACGCATCAAGGTGTGGCAGGTAGCATCCCCAGATAAAGATAAACTCGATACTTTGCGCCAGTTGTTGCTCAGCCTGGGTGGTGAGAAAACCATTGTGTTTGCCAACTACCGTGAGAGTGTGGAACGCATTCACCAGGCATTGGGAAAGTGCGGTATATCAGCGGGACTTTATCATGGAGCCATGGACCAGCAGGAACGTGAGTGTGCCGTTGCCATGCTCAACAACGGCAGCGTGAATGTACTCATTTCCACCGATTTGGCGTCCCGAGGCCTAGACATTGACACAGTAGAGCACATTGTTCATTATCATCTGCCGGTGAGTGAGCAGGCCTATGTTCATCGCAATGGCCGCACGGCGCGTGTGGATGCCACTGGACAGGCCTATATCATCACCGCCCCTGACGAACTTTTGCCCGAATGGGTCGTTGCCGATGACAGCTTCTCACTGCATCCTGCCGACAGATTGCCGAAGCCATTGATGGTTACGCTCTATTTCCAAGCCGGCAAGAAGGAGAAATTGTCTCGGGGAGACATCCTGGGCTTTATTGCCAACAACAGTGACATTGACGCCGCCAACATCGGGCGTATCGATGTGCGTGACCATTACGCGCTTGCTGCCGTGCCACGCCAACTGGCCACTGATGCCTTAAAACGACTCCAAGCAGCTAAGGTCAAGGGCAAAAAAGTAAGAATATCAATTCTTAGATAATATTTGTTAACAATCATCGTTATAATCTTATATACCTTAAACTTAAAGCTATAGCAATATCTATGAAACCCGAAGAAAGAAAACGCGACCTTTATTTTCTGAAACTGCTGTCGCGCAGTTTCCCGAATGTAGCAACCGCTAGCACCGAGATTATCAATCTCGAGGCTATTCTCAACCTCCCCAAAGGAACTGAACACTTCCTGGCCGACCTGCACGGTGAGTACCTGGCTTTCCAGCATGTGCTGCGCAATGCCAGTGGTAGGATTAAGCGTAAGGTGAGCACAATCTTCAATGACTCTCTTAGCGCCCGTGAGCAGAAGGACCTGTGTACCCTCATTTACTATCCAGCCGAGAAGTTGGAGCTGGTAAAGGATGAGATTAAAGAAAAGGAAGATTTGGACGACTGGTACTTTATCACCATCAACCGATTGGTGAGAGTATGCCGCCACGTTTCGTCAAAATACAGCCGTTCCAAGGTTCACAAGGCATTGCCCCAGGATTTCTCTTATATCATCCAGGAGCTTTTGCACGAGCATAGTAGTGACCCAAACAAGCAGGCTTATGTCGATGTGATTATCAAGACCATCATTTCGACCCATCGTGTAGATGAATTCATTATCGCCATGTGTAACCTGATTCAGCAGTTGACCATTGATATGTTGCACCTCTTGGGCGACGTCTATGACCGTGGTCCCAGCCCTGATAAAATCATGGATATCCTGTGCAACTACCACAATTTTGATATTCAGTGGGGCAACCATGACATCCTGTGGATGGGTGCCGCTGCGGGAAATGATTGCAGCATTGCCAACGTGCTGCGTATCGCCCTGCGCTATGGCAACCACGGTGTACTCGAGGATGGATATGGTATCAACCTGTTGCCGCTGGCTACCTTTGCAATGGATACTTACGCCGACGACCCCTGCGAGCGCTTCCTGCCCAAGGATGGCAGTGCAAAAGACCCCGAACGCGCCCGCACAGCACAACTCGTGGCTCAGATGCACAAGGCCATCAGCATTATCCAGTTCAAACTCGAAGCCGCTGCCATCAAGCGCCGTCCCGACTTTAACATGAAGGACCGCCTATTGCTCGACAAGATGGACCTGAAGAAGGGTGTCATCAAAATCAAGGGCAAGGAATACGAGCTGCTCGACACCAATTTCCCGACGGTGGATCCCAAACATCCTTTCAAACTCACTCCCGAAGAAGAGTCTATCGTAACGAAGCTCCACCAGTCATTCACCGAGAGCGACAAGTTGCGCAAGCACATGAAGTGCCTCTTCAGCAACGGATGCCTGTACACGATTACCAACGGTAACCTGCTCTATCATGCCTCCATACCCCTGAACGAGGATGGCACTTTGAAGGATGTGGATATTCGTGGCGAGAAGTTCCACGGCAAGGCACTGTTGAAACGGGCTGGCAACCTCATTCGCTCGGCGTACTTCGGCTGTGAGGACCCCGAAGAACGTGCCTTTGCGCTTGACTATGTTTGGTATCTGTGGTGTGGCCCCGATTCACCCGCATTCGACAAGAGCAAGATGGCTACTTTCGAGCGCTATTTCATTGCCGACAAGGAAACCCACAAGGAGATTAAAGGTGCCTATTACGCAATGCGTGATAATCCCCAGGTTGTCGATATGATTCTTGACGAGTTCGGTGTTGAAGGTGAGCATCGTCACATTATCAATGGCCATGTGCCCGTCAAGACCATCAAGGGCGAGAATCCCATCAAGGCTGGTGGTAAACTCATGGTGATTGACGGCGGCTTCTCCAAGGCCTATCAGCCCGAGACAGGTATTGCCGGTTATACGTTGGTATACCACTCTCAAGGATTTGAGCTGGTTCAGCATGAACCGTTCTCATCGATTGACGAAGCCGTACGCCTCGGCCAGGACATCAAGTCCACGCGCAACATCGTCGAGCACACCCATCAACGCATTCTTGTAAACGATACCGACATCGGTACCGAACTCAAGTCCCAGATTGAAGACCTCAAGGAACTTCTCGACGCCTACCGCTCCGGTGACATCAAGGAGCGCAACATCCGCCCCATCACCAACAAACGCTAGACTACCAATAGTATAGATATTCAAAAGCATTAAAACGGTTTGTGCCTGTCACAGACCGTTTTTGCTTATTTAAACATCTAAAGACCACGATAATTGCCTTGTTTAGGTAAGGATATGGTTATCTTTTTTATGTAATAATGATGTGTTTTAAAAAAAAAATGCTATATTTGCGGGTTGTAAAGAGAGAATTATTCACATTATTCATTTAATATACTTTAAAAAAGATGAAAAAGACTTTGTGTTTATTACTGAGTGCAATGTTGATGTTTGGCATCACGGGTTGTGATTCAATGAACAATGCCACTAAGGGTGGTCTGATCGGTGCTGGTGGCGGTGGCGCCCTCGGCGCAGGTATCGGCGCTCTCATTGGTAAGGGCAAGGGTGCTGCCATCGGCGGTGCTATTGGTGCTGTAGCTGGCGGTGTTGCCGGTACGCTCATTGGCAAGAAGATGGACAAGCAGGCTCGTGAATTGGCTCAAATCGCTGGTGCACAGGTTGACACTGTAACCGACGTGAACGGTTTCGAGGGCATCAAGGTGACCTTCGACAACGGTATCCTGTTCGGCTTCAACAGCTCCAAGCTGGGCAATGACGCCAAGGCATCCCTCAACAAGTTTGCCACCTCGCTGCTCAACAACCCCCAGACTGATGTGCAGATTTATGGTCACACCGACAACGTGGGTACACGCGCAGCCAACGAGAAGGTATCCAACGCTCGCGCTACCGAGGTGATGAACTATCTGACCAATGCTGGCGTTCCCAAATCACGCCTTTCAAGCCGTGGTTTGGCATACGACTATCCCGTTGCCAGCAATGACACTGAGGCTGGTCGCGCTCAGAACCGTCGTGTTGAAATCTACATCACGGCTAACGAGGAAATGGTAAAGGCTGCCCAGGAAGGCACGCTCGAGTAATTTACTGTTTTCCGTAAGATTTTATGCGGGCGCTCATCCTGGTGATGGGCGCCCGTCTTTTGTGTCAAGTTGTTTGTTTATAGTCACTTCCGTTGAGCGCCGATTTGAGTTTTGGAAAACTATTTTGTGTTGTCAAATTTTCAAACCATTGAAAAACAGTAGATTATGAAAATTAATTAAAAACTTTAGAAAATCAGCCGGAAATTTTGTTATTCAAAAATATCATATTACCTTTGCGTGGTTTTTCGCCATTGTAGCGATAACCCGACAAATAACCTTAAGATTATTACTTAGGAAATTACTTAATTACAACAAGATAGCAATGGAACCAAACACTTACACTTATCAACAGGCATATGAAGCCTCGTTGAAGTACTTTGACGGCGATGAACTTGCCGCCAGGGTATGGGCAACGAAGTATGCCTTGAAAGACTCTTTTGGGCATCTATATGAACTAACCCCCGATGACATGCATCGCCGCATCGCGCGTGAAATTGCCCGCATTGAAAATAAGTATCCCAACCCGATGAGCGAGGACCGCTTGTTTGAACTGATGAGCCATTTCCGTTATATCGTGCCGCAGGGTAGCCCCATGGCTGGTATCGGCAACAACTTCCAGGTGGGCTCGCTGAGCAACTGCTTCGTTGTGGGACTTGACGGTGAACCCGACAGTTACGGTGGTATCCTCAAGATTGACGAGGAACAGGTGCAGTTGATGAAACGCCGTGGTGGCGTGGGTCATGACCTGTCGCACATCCGTCCTAAGGGCTCTCCTGTAAAGAACAGCGCTTTGACCTCTACGGGCCTTGTGCCCTTCATGGTGCGTTACAGCAACAGTACCCGTGAGGTGGCCCAGGACGGCCGCCGTGGTGCCCTAATGCTCACGGTAAGCATCAAGCACCCCGATGCCGAATCGTTTATTGATGCCAAGATGGAAGAGGGCAAAGTGACCGGTGCCAACGTGTCGGTACGTATCGACGATGACTTCATGCGGGCCGCAGTCGAGGGCAAGCCTTATCACCAGCAGTATCCCGTCGAGAGCGACAAGCCTATTTATGAGCAGGAGACCGACGCTGCGCGCCTGTGGGCTAAAATTGTCCACAACGCATGGAAGAGCGCAGAGCCTGGCATCCTTTTCTGGGACACCATCACCCGTGAATCGGTACCCGACTGCTATGCCGACTTGGGCTTCAAGACCATCTCGACCAACCCCTGTGGCGAAATTCCGCTGTGCCCCTACGACAGTTGTCGCCTCATTGCCATCAACCTTTACAGCTATGTGAAGAATCCTTTCACGCCTGAGGCTTATTTTGACTTTGACCTCTTTGCTGAGCATGTGGCTTGTGCCCAGCGCATGATGGATGACATCATTGACCTGGAGATGGAGAAAATCGAGAAGATTCTTGACAAGGTGAAATCCGACCCCGAGACCAGTGAGGTGAAAACCACTGAGATGAACTTGTGGAACAAAATCCGTAACAAGACGCTCAAGGGTCGCCGCACAGGCGTGGGCACCACTGGCGAAGGCGACATGATTGCCGCCATGGGACTGCGCTACGGCACTCCCGAAGCCACCGAATTCTCGGTAAGCGTTCATCGCGCCCTGGCATTGGCCGCCTATGGCTCCTCGGTACAGATGGCTAAGGAGCGTGGCGCATTTGAGATTTATGACGCCAAGCGTGAGGAAAACAATCCCTATATTAACCGTATCCGCGAAGCAGATCCGAAACTCTATGATGAAATGGTGAAGTATGGCCGCCGCAACATCGCTTGCCTGACCATCGCACCGACTGGAACGACCAGTTTGTTGACGCAGACGACTTCGGGCATCGAACCCGTATTTATGCCTGTGTATAAGCGTCGCCGCAAGGTCAACCCCAGCGACAAGGATGTTCATGTTGACCTGGTGGACGAGAACGGCGATTCGTTTGAGGAATTTATCGTCTATCACCACAAGTTGGTTACCTGGATGAACGCCAACAACATTCCCGTGCGCCGTGACTACACACAAGAAGAACTGAATGCCATCGTTGAGAAATCACCTTACTATAAGGCTACAGCCAATGACGTCGATTGGGTCAACAAGGTAAGGATGCAGGGCGAGGTGCAGAAGTGGGTGGACCACAGCATCAGCGTGACCATCAACCTGCCCAATGACATCAGCGAGGAAATGGTCAATAAACTTTATGTCGAGGCTTGGCGCAGCGGCTGCAAGGGCTGTACTGTCTATCGCGACGGTTCGCGCACGGGCGTTCTTGTGGCATTGAGCGACAATGACAAGAAGAAGGAAAAAGAGAAAGAAGCTGCTGCCAACGAGGAACAGGCAGCTCGCTACATCGCACAGGAGGAGCACATCCTCAAGCGCCCCGTGGAACTGGAGGCCGATGTGGTGCGTTTCCAGAACAAAAAGGAGAAGTGGATTGCCTTTATCGGCTTGATTGACGGTCGTCCTTATGAAATCTTCACCGGTATCGCCGATGACGACGAGGGCATCTTCTGCCCGAAATCGGTCACTAAAGGAAAAATCATCAAGGCCGTTGGAGAGGATGGCGTGAAACGCTATGACTTCCAGTTCATCAACAAGCGCGGTTTCAAGACCACCATCGAGGGCCTGAGCGAGAAGTTCAACCCTGAGTTCTGGAATTATGCCAAACTCATCAGCGGTGTGCTGCGCTACGGTATGCCCATTCCTCAGGTTCTCAAGCTTGTGAGCAGTCTGGAACTTGACAGCCAGTCTATCAACACGTGGAAGATGGGTGTCGAGCGCGCCCTCAAGCGTTACATCCACAATGGTGAGGCTGCTGCCGAGCGCTGTCCCAATTGTGGCCAAGACACCCTGGTTTATCAGGAGGGTTGTCTTATCTGCACCAACTGCGGCACCTCTCGCTGCGGTTAATCAGACGATATTAAGTTAGGCAAAATACGTTGACATGTGGTGTGCCCTATCTAAGCGACGATAGGGTGCACCTTGTCTTTATATTAACCAAATTCAACATTTTTACTATCATCATGACACGATTAAAGTTTCTTTTTTTGTTCATGATTACATCGTTATCGATGTCGCTTTGGGCTGTTAACAGTACCGATGTGCAGATGCAGGCAACGGCCAAGCGTGTGCTCAAATCCAGCCGCCCCATTGAACAGGTGGCTTATTATCCTGGCATGGCTGTCTATCGTCAGGCGGGTGGAGGATTTGCTGTTATCTCCAACAACGGGGAAACGCCTACTGTTTTGGCTTATTCCCATTCTGGCAACTTGGATCTCTCGCACAACAATCCTGGCTTTAACTGGTGGCTGAATGCCACAAGAAAGGTGATGATTCAGTCACTCCCTTTGCGCGAGACTACCAAGCCTGACCCCAATCGTTTCCCGACCTCGGTGCAGCCGCTCTTGACTTCCGCGTGGGGACAACGTGAGCCGTTTAAGTTCATGTGCCCGTTCGATAGCTATGTGTCTGACCAAAGCTTGTATGGGACTTACACGCCCGAATCCGGGCATTTCTCTGTGGGATGTGGTCCACTGGCAATGGCCCAGTATATGAATTACTACAAGTTTCCCAAGCATGGTGTTGGCGAAGAATCGGTCGAAGTGAAGTATGACCAGGGCAATGTCACGTTGCATGTTGATTTTGAATCTGCCACCTACGATTGGGACAACATGATTGACAATTATGAGGGCGAATACACAGAGCAACAGGGCATGGCTGTTGCCCAGTTGTGCTACCATTGTGGTGTTGCGGCTCAGACAACCTGGAATAGTTTGGGTGGAGGCACAAACGATGAGCGTATACTTAACGCATTCATCAAGCACTTCAACTACAATGATACAGCCCACTACATTCCGCGTTCACGCTATGATGAGCCCACATGGATGGAAATGGTTTACAGCATCTTGTCATCAGGTAACCCGATTCTGTATTCAGCCAAGGATATTAACCTTGAAGCAGGCATCCTTGCAGGCCACAATTTCATCATCGACGGATATGACGAGAATGGCCTGGTTCATGTGAATTGGGGCTGGTATGGAATAGAAAACGGCTATTTTGATATTGCACTGCTCAATGTGCTGCAGTACACCTACGACGATTGGCAGGCAATGTACGTCGGGCTCTATCCTAACCGCAGCCACCTTACTGGTGACATCAATGGTGACGGTGAGGTCAATATCGACGACTTGACTGCCCTTGTTGACTTCCTCTTGGGTGGCGACAATGGAAACGATGCTGCCGATGTCAATGAAGATGGACTCGTCAACATCGATGACCTGACAGCGCTTATCGACAAGCTGCTGTCTGATGAATAATGATTGTTGTTACCCGCAGTCCCAGCAGTAGTAAGTGAGGGAAAAATCACGCGCGGTGAGGTCATCACTGTTGATGAAGACAAAACCGCTGCCCATATCGCCCCACATGACTAATGCTTGGTTACTGGCGTGGGAGTACTGAGAATCCAATTGGAACAAGAGCGTGTCGTGACGTATAATGTCACGGCGCGCTTCTTCTTGGCTATAGACAGGATAGCCCAGCATCTGGTGGCAAGGGCGTTTCATCCCCATGCTCTTCTCAAAAAACAAGCAATCGTCATTGTCGAGGTATTCATACCACATCTTGTCGTCGTGCTTCACGCCGGTAATTTCCTCGACAATGTCAAAGAACATGCTGTTGAAATGGCCGTCACTCACGCTCATGGTTGTAATTTCACGCATCACGTCGATGGCCACTTCGCGCTTGACGGGTGTGAGCATGTCATCGACATTGTCATGAGTGGGTACATTGGCGGGAGCGGCGTTTTCACCGATAGCCTCATGATAAACAATCTTGAATCCCTTGCCATCATCAACATAGTTACCGCGGCAGCCATACATCAGTTCAGGGTTGAGGCTGATGAACCACTGCAGCATCCCTTGCTCGGGTAGGGGCGCTTGCAGCCCCGCTTGGGCACAATTAATCTGCATGAGCATGAGCATGGGTTTGCCTTGTTCATCAACAGGATAATCTTTATCGACGGGCCAATAGGGTTTGCCGCCGATTTTGCTTCCAAGCGCCTCGGGCACGCGGTCCTCATTGAGAACCAGTCGGTAGTGGTCACGCTCACTCCTTTTCTTGACTTCATCGGCAATCCTTATTGCCATTTCACTTGCTTGTCCCATATAACCTCTTATTGATTCTCAAAAGCGCACACTTCTAACTCCTAACTCCTAACTAGCAAAATAGCCCTCGATGTTGTTGATGCAGGGGCAGGCACGGCTGTCGAGGATGCGGATACGCCACTCTTTGGCCGTTTTCTCGTGGAAACGCACGATACGCTTATAACCGATGGTTGTCGTTTCTTCATCGACAAGAACAGGTACCCATTTACCACAGCAAGTCTTATATTCGATGACAAACGACTTAACGCGCTGGCCCAGGGGAATATACTCTTGTAGCATAATCCGATTGAGGGTGACGTCCTTTTTGGTCTTGATTACAATGTCGGCAGTAAGGACACCGTCCTTGGGTGCCCAGTAAGTTTCCCAATTGCTATCACCAATCTTGCCGGCATTAAAAGATTTATTGCGCGTATCACTGGCTGTGAATTTGGCGCCCGCCAACAGGTTAGTGCCTAATTCACGGGTAATCCGTTCATGCCATTGAACGGCAGTCGCCGAGTCGATAGGGTGGATAAGACCCTCGCGGTCAACGGGGAAGTTGAGTAAGAATGTGCTATTGTGGCCCACGCTACGATAGTACAGGTCCATCAGTTGGTCAACACTTTTCACCTTATCGTCTTCATTCTTGTGGTAGAACCATCCTGGGCGAATTGAAGTGTCGCATTCGCTGGCACACCACGCGTCACCATCGGCATGACCAGATTGCAGTTCCTCGTATTGCGGATAGCCGGGATACACCTCATTGATGCGCAAAAAAGCCCAATTCGTGGGGTTGGCAAACCCTTTTTCGTTGCCCACCCAACGGCATCCGGGACCTCCATCCGAGAAGATGACGGCATCAGGCTGCAGGCGGTTGACAATGCCCCAAGCCTTGGGGTAGTTGTAATAGGTACTGCGGTCAATCTCGCGTTTCTCACTGGCTCCGCCATACCATCCGTCACCACCGTTTGCGCCGTCAAACCACACTTCAAAGATATCGCCATACTGTGTCATCAGTTCCTCCAGCTGATTATAGTAATAGGTCACATACTCTGCAGTGCCGTAGCTGGCCTGGTGTCTGTCCCATGGCGATAGATACACACCGAAGCGAATTCCGTACTTCTTGCAGGCATCGGACAATTCACGCACTACATCACGCTTAAAGGGAGAGTTGGCCACACTATAGTCGGTATATCGTGAGGGCCACAGGCAGAAACCGTCGTGGTGCTTGCAGGTGAGAATCACTCCTTTCATTCCCGCCTTGGAAAGGGTCTGCACCCACTGTTCACAATCGAGTCGGGTAGGGTTGAATGCTTCGGCAGGTGTGTCACCGTATCCCCATTCCTTGTCAGTAAAAGTATTAGGTCCGAAGTGGATAAACGCATACGTCTCCAACTGTTGCCATGCCACCTGCTGCGATGTCGGAACAGGATAACAAGGTTCTGGAGCCAAACTGTTATCGGCCTTAACGATGCCCGTATTGAGCAGCAAGGCCATTCCCATTGTGATTATTAATCGTTTCATTTTGATGATTGTATTGATTATGTTGTTTTTGCAAATTTACGCAGTTTTTCTGACAATAAGCAGGACATTGGTCTTTTTTTTGTATTTTTGCAACTATACCAGCGCCATGAACCATGTGTTGTAAAGGTGCTCATCACTGTTTTTTTCTAGAATATGACGAAATTGCTGGCATACTGCTTTTTAATGGTTCTGGCCATTTTACCCCTAGATGCTGAAGCGCACGCAATCAAGGGTGACGTGAATGGTGATGGAAAAGTAAGCATGGCTGATATCGCAATTCTAGTTGATTATCTATTGCTTCAAGACTCAACTGCAGAATTCATGGAATCGGCCGACATCTACAGTGATGGCATAATCGACACTCGAGACTTAACGGATTTAATAGACATTGTGCTCCTTGAAGATTACGTCCAGCCTCTAGAGCCTGTGACTGTGTCGTTCACATTGCTTCATCTGAGCGATTCCCATGGATATGCAGCAGGACTCAATCAAGCTATAAGGGAACTTGAAGATAACAGCATAGATGCTATGTTGTTTACCGGGGACTGGACAAGGCACGCCATCGAAGGCCGGACCGCAATCACTACAACCGCGACAGCAACAGTTTTTAATGAGCTTAAATTGAAGTATGGAAACCGTTTCCTCATGCTGGCTGGTAACCATGATGTTTATGACAATCAGACTGTCGGGAAAACGCAATCTGGTGCTACCGCTTCAATTAAAGGCTGGATGGCTAACAGTAACGTGAATTGGGGCGATAATAGTGGCGTTGCATCTTATTGGCACAAAGACTTTATTCTTTCATCATCCAGCAAGTTAAGAATCATTGCGCTTGACCAATATGAAACAACCAATGTTGGTAAACCGACAGGGAAATGGAACTATCAGCCCATATACTCTCAGGCGCAGATTGACTGGTTGATTGCGCGCTTGAAAGAGTTGTCTGCCAATGATTATCTGATTATTGCCTTGCATGAACCGGCATACAATGATACAACAGATGGTATAAATACTGTAGAAGCGCTCGCTATGGCAGACGATAACCTCTGGTGCAGTTCAGATTTATCCAAATTCAATTACCGTGGCTCAGAAGATTGCCGTAATCTGATGCCGAATATCATGCGTAACTATTTGAACAGCCAAACAGAATGCTGGCAACACATTAATTTGAACAAAGCTAAAACAACGATTACGGTCAATGCTGATTTCTATGGAAATACACCCTGCCATTTCCTGTTCTACATTGGTGGTCACCGTCATTGCGATTTTGTACACGAGTTGCCATTGGTGGACAATTATGGTGTTGCAACAGGCTTTGACAAACAGATGATGATGCATATTGCCGCAGCCGACTGGACTGTGCAGTCAAGTAAGGACGACGACCTGCTGATAGAATATGAAGATGCAAGCCGATATGAAAAAACAGGCTATCTGAAAGCAGATGAGAATGACCCGGATTACCGCATCAATAAAGTTGTCATCAATTTCACGAGTCGTCGTGTGACATTGACGCGCATCGGCGCCACGCACACCCATCATAGTACTGTGCGTGATGCTTTTGAATTCAGTTTCACAAACTGAAAATAACAATACATCGTTTTCATCATCAAAAGTATTATTGTATATTTGCAACTGGATAAAGTATAATCTTAACCATTATAGTATTTATTATGAAACAAAGAATCTTTTTGTCATTTTTATTGTGTTTGACAGCAGTGTGCTTGTTATCGTTCACTGCCGATGTCGAGTACCAACGTGGTGATGTAAATCATGATGGTAACGTGAGTGTAGCAGATGTATCTAGTTTAATAGATTATCTGGTGAGTGGAACATGGGACGATGAACCTGTTAATCCCAGCGAACCGCAAAAAGAGATATTTACTGTCAACGGAATATCATTCACGATGGTGACAGTTGAGGGTGGCACCTTTACCATGGGTGCTACTGCTGAGCAAGGCGACGATGCCGACGTATTGGAATATCCTGCTCATGAGGTAACAGTGTCAAGTTTCAGCATTGGGCAAACCGAAGTGACGCAAGCCCTGTGGCAGGCAGTGATGGGAAACAACCCGAGCGACTTTGCGGATAATCCTCAACGCCCCGTTGAATGCGTATCATGGTATGACTGCCAGACTTTCATCTCCAATCTGAATCAACTGACCGGCAAGTCTTTCCGCCTGCCCACCGAGGCAGAGTGGGAGTTTGCCGCCCGTGGTGGAAACATGAGCCGAGGCTATAAATATGCCGGCAGCAACAACATTGATGACGTCGCATGGTATTGGGACAACATTCCCTCGTATCAAAGCGGCACAGCAGGCTATGGAACACAGACAGTTGCAACTAAGTTACCTAACGAGTTGGGTCTCTATGACATGTCAGGTAATGTTTTTGAATGGTGTCAGGACAGGTATGGCAATTATGGTGGCGAGGAACCGACTGACACAATAGTAGAACCTCTTCCTAATGGTTACCTACAGGTGGAACGTGGTGGTAGCTGGCGTGCCCTTGAAAGAGGCTGTCGTGTGTTTTATCGGAGTTACGATTTTCAGAACGAAACAGTTAATGTTGTTGGGTTGCGTCTAGCCCTGTAAAACACAGGGTATATTGCTATATCCTAAGTACGATTATAAACCGCCCTCTGCTTTTTATCTTCAAGAGCAGAGGGCGGTTTGATATGATTTTGAAAGACGGGTTATACTTGTTTGACGGTGTCACCGAGGGTGACTTTCTGTTGCTTGTAGAGAAGGCCGAGGGCTTTCTTGAAGTCTTTCTTGCTGCAATTAAAGGTTTTGTTGATATCCTCGGGATCGCTCTTGTCGGTGAGCGCCATCTCGCCATTGTGGGCGCTAAGGTAGTCGAGGATGCGTTCAGCGAGGTCATCGACACGCATTTTCTCGATTTTGGCAAGGGTGACATCAATTTTGCCGTCGGGACGCACCTGCTTGACAAACGCCGTGAAACGATCACCGATATTGACGTCCTGATAGGTCTCATTTTGGTAAATCTGTCCCCAATGGGCATTGTTGATAATGACACGGTATCCCAGGTCGCTACGCTGCACCACGAGTACATCCACTTTCTCGCGGTGGTAGTATTCAGGCTCGCTCTGGTTAAGGAACTTGGCAATCTTGGCGCTGGCAACGATACGTTGACTGGCAGGGTCTAGATAAACACGCACGATATAGCTGCGACCAGCCTGCATATCAACCCGTTGCTCGCTGAAAGGCACCAACAGGTCCTTGGCTGCCAGTCCCCAATCCAGGAAAGCGCCCACCTTGTTCACGGCCTTGACGCGCATCAGGGCAAAATCACCGACCACGGCATGAGGGGTTTCGGTAGTCGCAACAGGACGGTTCTCGCTGTCGTTATAGACAAAGACCTTGATGTTATCACCTACTTTCATCTCGGGCGTAAGATAACGCTTTGGCAATAACACCTCGTGGGTATCCTCGTCAATGAGGTAAGCGCCAAAATCCACCATGCGATTGATGCGTAGGTTATTATATTCTCCTATCTTCATAATTATTGTTTGTTGTTTTTAGTTGGCAGAAGATGCTTCAGACGACTTACAACTGGCAACTTTTTTGCAAAGTTCGTCAAAAAAATCCATTTATCAAGTTGGTTTTCGCCAAATTTGTACTACCTTAGCAAAATTAATCCAGACACATTAAGCGAAAAGACGATGAAAACCAAGGCTTTTACACTATTTATAATGTTGTCATTCACGATGTTATTGATTTCGTGCGGCAAGAATTCATCTAACACCAATGGTGATGGCAAACCTGCTGTGACCGTGAAATCTTTAAAGCTGAATGACTCTTCGGCGTTCACAATGTCTAATGGCGAACGCTGTACCATCGTTGCCGATGCCACAATAGAATATCCTGTCAGTGCGGGTGAGGGTGTTGCTGTGGATAGCTTGAAGCGTCTGTTTGCGACATACGTTTTGGAGTCCGGTGATTCGTTGTCCTTGCAGGAGGCTATGCGCCAGGTGGTCACCAACAGCATGCACCAATATGATTTCATGGCAGAACCCGTGAGTGCCGATGAAGCTGACGAGGCGCCAAATGCGGACCAAACCACGCTCAAATATGCGACCAGCACGCGCATCACACCCGTCTATAACAAGAATGGCGTAGTGACCTTTGAACGTGTTGATGTGGTGAAGAAGAATGAAAAGGTAACCTCGGTGACCCATCGCTACTATAGCTTTGATGCCGAGACCCAGACCTATATCGACCTGAACCGTTTGTTCCGTGACGATGCTATTACCGATGTATGTCAGTTGCTTAAACAACAGTTACTCAAGCAGAACAATGCCACGGGCAACGAGCAGTTGAATGACCTGGGCTACTTCAATGTGGAGAATATATCAGTGACACGCAATTTCTACTTCGATGACAAGGGTGTGACCTGGAGCTATCTGCCCAACGAACTGGCCGTCGAGGCTGTGGGTGAACCCAGAATCACGATTCCCTATAGCGACTTAAAGGATTACCTGTGTGACGAGAGCATCATTCAAAAGCTATAATGCCAAAAACTAGAAACTAGGGACTAGAAACTAGAAACTAAATGGAACATATCCTGAAATATTTTCCAGAACTGACCGAGACCCAACGCAACCAGATGGCTGCTCTGGAAACCCTGTATCCCGAGTGGAACGCCAAAATCAACGTCATCTCCCGCAAGGACATCGATAACCTTGAGGTTAACCACATCCTGCACTCATTGGGACTGGTTAAGTTCGTCAAGTTCATGCCGGATACCCGTATTTTGGATTTCGGGACGGGTGGGGGACTGCCCGGCATTCCACTGGCTATTTATTACCCCGAAGTGACCTTCCATCTTGTGGACCGCATCGGCAAGAAGCTGAAAGTGGCTCAGGACATTGCCGAGCGCATCGGGTTGACCAATGTGACTTTTCAGCATGGTGACATCAAGGAGGTAAAAGGCAAGTTTGACTTCGTGGTGAGCCGCGCCGTGATGGACTTGGGCGACATGGTGCCGCTAGTGAAACGCTTTATCGACAGTGAGGATCGTAATGCTATTCCCAACGGCTTGCTCTGCCTCAAAGGGGGCGACCTGACTGGCGAGGTGCAGAAATACAAAAAACAAGTCCTCATCGACGAGCTATCCAGCTATTTCAAGGAAGATTTCTTCAAAACCAAGAAAATCCTCTATCTCCCTCTTTAAACTCTAAACTGTAAACTTTAAACTGCATGAATGCGACAATGATGACCGTCAATCCGTTTGGCGAAAATATGTATATCCTATGGGACGAGGCTTCGCACGAAGCAGTGGTTGTTGACCCTGGCATGATGCGTGACAGTGAACGGGATATGGTGACCAAGTTCATTGAAGAGCACAACTTGAGTGTGAAGTACATCCTGTTAACCCATCTGCATGTCGATCACATCACCAGTGCTCGATGGCTTGCCGACAAAACTGGTGCCGACGTGTGCGGCAGCGTCTTAGACAATCCATTGGGAAAGGAACTGCCCGAGCAGGTGGAACATTTCCGCATTAATGTCGAGGTGGAGCCCTTGACTGTTGACCGGAACTTGGCCGACGGTGATACATTACAGTTGGGCGAGGAGACCATTCAGGTGCTCCACGTTCCGGGCCATAGCCCTGGAGGACTGGCATTTTATTTGCCCGAGAGTGCGCTGCTCATCAGTGGTGACACCATCTTCAACGGCAGTGTGGGGCGCACCGACCTGTGGGGCGGCGACATGGCGCAGCTGCTCGACAGCATCCGTGAGAAAATCTTCCCGCTCCCCGACGAGACCGTCATCGCCTCGGGCCACGGCCCCACAACCACCGTCGCCGACGAGAAACGCTTCAATCCCTTCATGTAACCGAAGGTACTGAAATATACAGAAACGGGGAATCCCACTAAGTAGGATTCTCCGTTTTATCCGTATTCCAAGTAACCTCAGTATATTACAAGGCAATGGCAACGCCCAGCATCCAAGTGTTTTTAATCTCGGGACCAAAGCCCTTCTTGAACAAGTTACAGGGGCTATAGCGGCAGTAAATGCCAAAGCGATTATAGGACAAAGCGCCATAGACATCAAAGGTCAACTTGTTCTGTTTGATACCGCGATAGGAAACGTCATGGTGGGTCTTGTTGACCTTGTAATGTGTGTTGCACTTGGCATACACATTCCAGTTCATGGTCCCACCCAGTGTGATATGGAAATCTTTACCTATGAACTGCTGGAATTGGAGCGGGAACTGGATGGCCCTAACCGAGAGGACCGATGAACGGTCAACGGAGCCTTCTGGATAAGAATCGATGCCCACAATGTTGGTCATTTCGTCCATGGCAAAACAGTTGGGGCGCTTGAGCGAGAAACGCTTGTTGTCATAGCCCACGCCAATCGAGAATTGTTGCCCATGCAGGGTGTTGTAATTGAGGCTGGCGATATTAAGGATACCCCAGTTGAAGCTGTTATTGACCAGGTCATAGGAAGTGCCGAGTCCTGCTCCGAAATATAATCCTGAACAAACGACGCTCCAGTGGTACTCTTTATTACTGCTCTTCATGAACGGCAGATTCAGCTCCCAGTCAGTGGACTGCGAAGTGTGAACAGTATCGTTTCCAGAGTGTTGCATCGTATAGGTGTAACTATAATCCTCTTTTTCTTTTGAACCAATCACCTTTACCAGTGAGCCTGTTGGTGTCTCGGTGATGATGACCTGGTTGGGCTGTTCGATAACGGTCACCGTATCGGGGGCAGTGGCGTGTGCTTGTGTTACGGCAAGCATTGTAGCGAATAAAAGTGCAATTTTTTTCATTTCTTTATTCTTTTGTTTAGTGATTATTTACGAATGAGTTTCTTGATTTTGTCGGCACTGGCTTCACCTTCCATATAGATGAGCGTGACGATGTTTTTGGGAGATTTGCGAGCCAGATTCTGATTCAAGTAGAAGATGTAACGATTGTCGCGTTTACCCTTTTTCATTGTGTAAAAGCCGTAATAGAGTTGCCCGTTGCGGTATTCCACTTCTTTGTCGACAGCCTGCACTCCGTCTTTTACAACCAGCCCCTCTACAAGTTCGGCCTGGCTCTTGTCTGTCACGCTCAGGCTGTGATAGACGGTCAATCCGATTTCACGGGCCTGAACTCCGGTGACGATAATCTCGGTGGCGCCAGCCGCTTTTTTGTATCGTCCGTCAAACAGGCGGTTGATGTTCAAGCCAGTTTGTGCCATGGCTGCCATTGTGGTCAACAGGAAAGCTAGGGTGATGATGGTGATTCGTTTCATATCTGTTGTCGATTTTTTATTCGTTGTCAAGTTCTAGGGCTTCGCCCAGGCTGGAGAGTTGATTTGTCATGGCTTTAGAGGCATTGTCCATCTTGCTCAAGTCATCGGCGACAAGTGCCATGACCTTATCATCGTCCTGCACAATCTGTCCGTTAACATAGGCAATGCACACGCCAGCCGATTGTTGCTGATGCCATAGGGCATATCCACCAGCCGCAAGGATGATGGCTATCGAGGCTGCGATGCCGATGAGCTTGCGGCGGTTGTTCTTTTTCGCAACGCGCTCGGTCTCCTGGCAGTGGGCGGCAAAGTAGCCCATAGTGAAGCGTGCATCGTCAATCACCTCGCTGCTCCAGGGGCAGTCCGCGAGGGTTACGCGCAGCAACTGTTCCTCCTGAACGCTGGTCTCACCGTCAAAATAGCGCTTGATGAGTTGCTCCAGCTCGGCTTGGTCAGATATTTGATAATTCTTGTTCATAATGTCTTCTCCATGTTTCTTGATTGGTAAATCTCACGCACACGTCGGCGTGCCCGGCTCAGTTCCACACGCACGTTGGCGGCGGTCATGTTCATTCGGTTTGCAATGTCCTCAAACTCCAATCCTTCAATCTCCCTCAGGTCGATAATCATTCGTTGGTTGTTTGACAAGTCATTATCTATAATGTAGCGCACTTGCCTATAAGCAAGGCTGCGTTCGTTGTCGCTCACGTCCTCAATGGGGTCGGTGACCTGGTCGATGCTGACGTCAGTACGGTGGCTGTTGCGGCGTGCCATGTCGATGCTTGTGGTGCGCACGGCTGTCATTCCGGCGCCTCGGGCATGGCTGGCGCTCTCGTAGCGTCCACGCTGCTGCCACAATTTCACAAAGGCGTCCTGTACCGCATCGGCAGCGTCGTCACGATTGCCGGTAATGCGTTCGGCCAGCGAGAGCATCTGCTCTCTCAAGGCGGTGAATGCTGTTGTTATGCGGTCAGTTTGCTTCATTATGATTGCCTGTTCTATTCAATAAACGCAGAAAGCAGTCATTTGTAACAAAAAAAGAAGAAAAAAAATCGGAGAGCCCTGAAAATGGGTTCTCCGACCTCGGTTAAATCTGTTTTATCCGTTATCTCAGTCAATTATAAGCCGAGGGTGATGCCAAGGCTCCAGGTGTTCTTGATTTCGGGACCATAACCATCCTTGAAGAACTTGCTGGGGCTGTAGCGGCAGTAGACACCGAACGAACCGTATGAGAGGGCGCCCATGAAGTCGAAGTTCACCTTGTTCTGCTTGAGGCCCTTGAACTTGGTGTCATGCTCCACCTTATTCATCTCATAGTGGTTGTCCACACGTGCCAAGAAGTTCCAGTCGAGGATACCGGCAACAGTGATGTCCAATTTCTTGACAATCCTCTGGGAGAACATCAAGGGGAATTGAACGCTCCAAATGTTCAAGTTAGAAGAGCGGTTTTTGATTTTGTCGGCATCAATGCTGGGATAGGCACCCAAGACGACTGCATTAGCGACATCGTCACGCACGAGCATGCCAGGGCGCTTCATGCTATAGGAGCGGTGGTGGATACCGGCACCCAGCGAGATATTCTGGCCGTGCAGGCTGTTGTAGTTAACACCAATAGCATTGAGCAAACCGACTTCAAAGCTGTTGTTGATGGCGTCCCAGTTGTGCTTTACGCCCAAACCAACATAAAAACCGTTGGTCACAATGGCCCAGTGCTTGGTGCTTTCGTCATTGCTCTTGAAGGGATGCTGATAAGCAGGTTCGGTGTCATCATCACCTGCAGGGGTCGCAGCAGCAACTTCGGCTTTATCGGCTTCAGCGTTAGCGGCGGTTTCGGGAGTTGCCGCATTCATTTGCGCCATAGCGAGCATGGCAACAAAAAATAATGTAATCTTCTTCATTGGTTATAAGTTATTTAGACATAAAAAATTACTTTCGCACAAAAATATCGGGCGCAAAAGTAGTTATTTTTCCTTAAATGGACAAAAATAATATATTAATCGTCAATATTGATGACTTTGGCAAAACGCACCTGACTCCCGAAAACGGGAAAACTCATGGTCAGGATGACACCGTTTTCGATAGTGGCCTGGACATCCTTGTCGATGGGTTCCTGTGTTGCATCAATCCAAGTGGCGTCATAATTGCCCGTGAACATGGTTTTTGTAATGTGACCCTTGAGCATGCCCGTTTGCCATTGGGATTTCTTTACCTGGGCGCCATTGATATAGATGAGGTCATAACCGTCATCGGCACGGACCACTGCTAAGGTGTAACGTCCTCCCAGACGCAGCCACTCGTCCTTCATGTCACGGTCCAAATATTTCCAGTAACCCTCCACTGGGTCATGACTGTTGGCAAAGTACTCGTCTAGAGCTTCACGGGTCCATCGGGTAGTCGTGGCAATCTGTTTTTCGTTGTCGATGGTGAGTACTGCTCGTTCAAGCGACACACTAGCTCCGGGTCCAACGAGATAACCCACTTGGACGGCACCAACCGGACGGGCTAAACTGGTCTCGATTACCTGATTCAACTCGTTTTTCCCAATCGAGACAATGACGTTGCGCTCATCAACATCCACACACAAGGTGTTCATATCATCTTCAAGTGAAACGCCTTTAGTCAAAGAGGCTTTTGCCAGTTCAATGCTTTTCCCGTCTTGACGCTTGATTAAGGTTACGAGCATAGTCCTATGGTCGGTAATGTCGTCAAATGGAGCGCTGTTATCGCAGCTCAGCACCACTGCACAGTAATTGCCCTGCTCGTCATAGTTAAATACCAGTCCCCACTCAGAGCGGGTGACGGTAGTTTTTTCGCCCGTCATCGGATTCTTGATGGAGCGGGTCTTTCCCTGCTTATTATTGTGGTTAGCTAGACGCAACTGGTAGCGGTAGGCCGTGCTGTGGATTATCATGGTGTCTATACCCACAGCGGTCGCCAGGGTGGCGTTCTCATCAACCAGACAGTCTTCCTCTATGGCCTTGTAACGGCCCTGCATTCTCATTCCAGGATGAGGAAAAAGCCCACCAAAACCGTTGCTGACTGAGTTATAATAGGACTTGCCCATGCCATCCAGCGAAGTCCCAATCAGCAATAATATCATCAGGTATAATAAGCCACGTTTCATAATCAATAACGCTCTAAAAAAAATTATTGGTCATCAAAAACCATTAACTATTAACTATTAACCATTAACTATGATGATAGGGCTTGTGCCGCAAGATGGTGAAAGCCCTGTATAGTTGCTCAACAAAGACCAGGCGCACCAGTTCATGAGGGAATGTCATCTTGCTCAAGGAAATCTTCTCGTTGGCACGGTCATATACCTCGGGCGAGAATCCGTAGGGGCCGCCAACGACAAAAACGACGCGCTTGCTGCCACTGGCCATGCGACGCTGCAGCCACACGCTGAAGTCCATCGAGGTGCGCTCGGTACCGTGCTCATCGAGCAGCACCACATGGTCACTGCTCTCGAGAGCGGCAAGCAGTTGTTTGCCCTCAGCGACCTTCTGCTGTGCTTCGCTCATGTTGCGGGTGCCTTTCACATCTCCGATATACTGGATATTGAACTGCACATAGTGCTGCAGGCGTTTCACATATTCCTCTATGCCTTGCCTAACGAAACCGACCTCGGTTTTGCCAATAACGGCGAGAGTTATCTTCATTTTTCACTTCGTTTTGACGTTTATTGCCACAAAATTAGCAAATCCGCCGAAATATCCGTAATTTTGTAGTCGGGAAATTACACTAACAACTGAAATAATATGAAAACAAGAGAAGAACTGATTGACGAGTTAATCGACCTGGCGTTTGCCGAAGACATCGGTGACGGTGACGCTACAACCCTGTGCTGCATTCCTGCCGACGAGATGGGTCGTCAACGCCTGATTGTGAAAGAAGAAGGCATCCTAGCCGGTGTAGAGATTGCTCGCCGTGTGTTTGAGAAATTTGACCCTGAATTGCAGATGGAGGTCATGATTGAGGATGGTGCCCATGTCAAGCCCGGTGACATCGCCTTTGTGGTGACCGGCAAGGTTCGCTCCCTGTTACAGACCGAGCGTCTGATGCTCAACATCATGCAGCGCATGAGTGGCGTGGCTACCACCACAGCCCGTTATGCCAAGTGCCTGGAGGGACTCAAAACCCGCGTCTTGGACACCCGCAAGACAACGCCTGGCATGCGCATGCTCGAGAAAGAAGCAGTCAAGATTGGTGGCGGCTGCAACCACCGTATCGGTCTGTTCGACATGATTCTGCTCAAGGACAACCATGTGGACTTTGCCGGCGGTATTGTTCCTGCCATCGAAAATGCCCACAAGTGGTGCAAGGAGAACGGCAAGAACCTTAAGATTGAGATTGAGGTGCGCAATTTCGATGAGTTGCAGCAGGTGCTCGACCATGGTGGCGTTGACCGCGTGATGCTCGACAATTTCTCGGTCGAGAACACCCGCAAGGCTGTTGAAATCATCAATGGCAGGGTAGAGACCGAGTCCAGCGGAGGCATCACCATCGACACACTCAGAGCATACGGAGAGTGTGGCGTGGACTACATCTCGGTGGGCGCCTTGACGCATTCCATCAAGTCGCTCGACATGAGCTTTAAAGCCTGCTGATGTAAGTCAGGAGTTAGGAGTTAGAAGTCAGGAGTTAAAGACTAGAAACTAGGGACTAGAAACTCATAATGGAATTACAGCAGATCCAGCCACTCTCGTTTCCGGGCATTGATGCAGGTTCACCCTTCATCATCGCTGGGCCGTGCAGTGCCGAGACCGAACAACAGACGCTTGACGCCGCCCGTGCTTTGAGCGCCATCGGTGTGAAGGTGTTCAGGGCTGGCATCTGGAAACCGCGCACCATGCCTGGCGGTTTTGAGGGCGTGGGAGATTGTGGCTTAAGCTGGTTGCAAAAGGTTAAACGTGAGACGGGCATGGCAGTGGCTACCGAGGTGGCTACAGTCGAGCATGTGCAAGCCGCACTCAATGCCGGTATCGATATCCTATGGGTGGGAGCACGCACTACCGCCAACCCGTTTGCCGTACAGGATATTGCAGATGCATTAAAAGGCCATGACGAGGTGGCTGTACTGGTCAAAAATCCGGTTAATCCCGACTTGGATTTGTGGCTCGGCGCCCTCCAGCGCATGATTGGTGCTGGTATTACTCGATTGGGAGCGGTGCATCGTGGATTCAGTTCTGCTGGCGCCCACATGTACCGCAACGACCCGCAGTGGCACATCCCGTTCGAACTGCGCCGTCATGCACCCTCAATGACTATCCTGTGTGACCCGTCCCATATCGGTGGTAAACGGGAATATGTAAAGACACTGTCCCAGATTGCTCTTGACACTGGTTTTGACGGCTTGATGATTGAGAGTCATTGTAATCCTGACCAAGCCTTGAGCGATAGCGCCCAGCAGATAACGCCAAGTGATTTGGGCGCTATGCTGAGCCGTCTGGTCATCCGTTCAGGCAAACCGATTGAGGATGAATTGACGTTATTACGGCAACAGATTGACGACTGTGACCATGAACTGCTGGCAGTACTTGCTCGTCGCATGAGCGTGGCACGCGAAATCGGTCTTTTCAAGAAGGCTCACAACCTGCGTGTAGTACAGCCTGCACGATATCAAGACGTCATGAAAGCCCGACTTGCCGAGGGCCGCATGCTGGGATTGCCCGAGGACTTCACCCAGCAGATTGTACAAGCAATCCATGAGGAAAGCGTACGCCAGCAACTCGACCTTTTATCAAACAACAACACGAGTGACAAGTCATGACGGCAAATGCTGTCATGACTTTTTTACTTTGTCAAGAAATAGCAGGAAGATGAAAAAAGTGATTATCATCGGTGCCTCTTCGGGCATGGGAATGGAAGTGTCAAAACTGTTTCTCGAGCAAGGCTGCCGCTTGGGCATTGCTGCGCGCCGTGAGGACCGTCTGCAGGCAATCAAGCAACTGGCGCCCGATAGGGTAGAGGTGATGACGATTGACGTGAATGATGAGAATGCTACACACCGCCTGCGGGAACTGATGGACCGCTTGGGTGGCATGGACCTGTTCTTCTATTCCTCGGGCATCGGTAAGCAGAACCGTACACTGGCGCCCGACATAGAACTCAATACGGTGAACACCAATGGCCTGGGCTTCACCCGCATGATAGGGGAGGCCTACCGCTACTTTGCTGAACGTGGCGAGGGCCACATTGCCGCCATCACCTCGATTGCCGGTACAAAGGGTCTCGGTCCCGCTCCGTCCTATTCTGCTACTAAGGCATTTCAGAACGTCTATCTCCAAGCCCTGGAACAGCAGGCCAATGCCCGTGGACTGAAAATCCGTTTCACCGACATCCGTCCTGGTTTCGTCGATACCGACCTGCTCAGCGGAGACTTCCGTTACCCCATGATGCTCAAACCCGAAAAAGTCGCCCGCCAAATCGTCAAAGCCATCAACAACAAACGCCACATCCAGGTCATCGACTGGCGCTACACCATCCTGACCGCCCTCTGGCGCCGTCTCCCACGCCCCCTCTGGCGCCACCTAAAACTCTAACCACATAAAAAAGGCACCTAGTAAAAAAGACGACAGAGTCCTTCAATTCGTTAGCAATCTTAGGATTATTATACTCTCAACAATGTATCTATAAGTATAGCAACATCGGCGATGGAGATATTGTTATCATCATCCATATCGCCATTTTCGGTGTTGAAGATATCGAAATAGGAACCAAGCAAATAGTCGATAAGTAAACTAACATCTGCTATACCCACATTTCCATCATCATCCACATCACCTTTCAAAGCTGAATTAGGAATGGTAACAAGGCATTCTTCATCACCAAACGCTATCTCTACACCTGCTGTTGTAATGAGCAAAATGGTTTTCATCCAGATAGTGGCGTGTCCTTTGAAGTCATTGTCAGCTGACACTTGAAACGTCACTAGTGGACCGTTGTTGCCGCTATATGCCTTGATACTGGGCGAATAAGACATAACACGAATTGCTCCGTCAATCTGCAGTTGTGATGCGATATTGTGGTCACGTCCCTTGCGGTTTGTTAAGTCAAATATGTACTCCCCATCCTCCTGTTCAATGGTCAACCCTACAGGCATGTAGATATCAGATTGGAAAGCAGTATAGGCAGTTTCATTATTTAGCATAATGCTCACTGTGCGCGTCTCACCAGGTGCTATGCTGAAATCCTCAATATATAAACGGTCTTGAGCACTGCCAACTAGTGCCGTGATAGCAGTTATCATCATGAAAACAATCTTTTTCATAGTCTTATCCCTTTTTTAGATAAAAAGAAAACAATAAATACAACATACACAATCACTTGATTCCAGAAACAGTCTAAGGTGCTCATGCCATTTTATTACATCGTATTTATTGTTTTCATTATATATTATCTTATTTGATGACCTTGCTAGTAGTGCGGGTACCGTCGGTGTAGGTTGTAACCACGAGGGTCACGCCATTCTCAGGACTGTCAATCTGCTGACCTGCTATGTTGAAGTAATTAACACGGGCTATCGTTTTGCCAGCGGACAGTTCGTTGACTACACTAGCATTGTTCACACCGATGGCGAAGCCGTCAAGTTTCACGCTTTGGCATCCTGTGGTCACCAATTCGATGCCGTCAACACTGATGTCACCATTCACTAATCTCATCGAGGTCACGTCAAACGTCAGCAGAACACCCTCATGGCCACCGATTGCGGTCAACACGGGCGAATAGCAAAGGACCCGCATCATGCCGCTCTCCAGCATGTTGATGTCAAAGGCATGGCTGTCGGCACGGTCTGTTAGACTGAAGTTGTTGGCCGTCAGGCCTTCGGGCAGGTTCAGGTCTAGCTGGAAAGCAGTGTATGCCATCTCGTTGTCAAGAGTGATGCTCACCTTGCGGGTTTCGCCAGGCATTAGGCTGATGCTCTCTCCGCTCATGCGGTCACAGTTATTCCACAGGGCAGGTGCACGCATTGGTGCATACGCAGTGGGATTGAGTACCATCCAGGCGATGCGAGCCACATCAGCCACTGTGATATAGCTGTCCTCGTTTACGTCGGCAGCCTCAAAGTTGAATGGCTGGGGATTAAGTTCCAGAACAGACTGTGCCGTGACGACAACATCGCCCACAGTCACAGTACCGCTGTCGTTGGCGTCACCTGGCAGATAGGCCTTCACATTGATTGTGGCAGCCACATCGGGAGCAGCAATGTCAACAAAGTCCGTATTGGTGAGCAGCGTGTTCTTCAGCGCAATCGTGTAGTCGCCCTTGGCATCATCAGCCACCTTGACGGTTATGAAGAACAGCTCGTCACCGCTCTCACCAGTGAAGGGCTTGTAGTTCGACGAGTAGCACAGCACACGGATTGCTCCATTGGATACGTCACTGCTCATGATGCTATGCGTGCGTGTCATGCGTTCCGAAGGATCGATGATGTACTCGCCGTCCTCCTGAAGCGCTTCCAAGCCTTCGGGCAAGAAAATGTCTGTCTGGAAAGCCGTGATGTTGGCAGCATTGGTCATTCTCACGGGAATCACAATCGTGTCGCCATGGAATGCTTCAACATCTGTCAGCGACAAGTAATCACTATACTGTGACATGTCATTAAAGACTTCAACTATGCACGAAGCACCCAAGTTACTGCCATCAGTGGTCATGACAGTAATCGTCGCCGTTCCAGGAGCAATAGTAGTTACCAGACCATCGTTTACAGTTGCAACAGCGCTGTTGCTCGTAGACCATGCCACAGACTTGTTGGTAGTATTTTCAGGAAGAACAATAGCCATTAATTGCATTGTTTCACCCGCTGTTATCGAAGCATTAGTTTTATTAAGACCAATTGATGTCGCATTGATCGGATCCATTTCTACTATAAAACCAAAATACTGACTCCATCTTGTGTCGGCTTGATAGTCTGCGGACATACCGTTAGGAACATACAACGTAGTGCTGCTATATTTTCCATATTCGCCAAAGACATGATCCCCCATTGATAAGTTAGGCAAGTCAGTAATATAACTATACACTTCTTTTAGCCCACTGCATCCATAGAACGCACCCTCGCCGATGTAAGTGACGTAATTGGGAATGGTAACACTCGTTAGACCACTGCAGTTACAGAATGCATTGTCTCCAATTGAAGTGACGGAATTGGGAATCTCGATGTTTGTCAAACCGCCGCAGCTATGGAACGCATCGTTACCTATAGTAGTGACGGAATTGGGAATCTCGATGTTTGTCAAACCGTTGCAGCTATGGAACGCACCGCTACCTATAGTAGTGACGGAATTGGGAATCTCGATGTTTGTCAAACCGTTGCAGCCAGAGAACGCATCGAAGCCTATGGCAGTGACGGAATTGGGAATAAAAGAGTTTTTACAACCCATAATCAAACTATTTGTCGCTGTTTCAATAATCGCATTGCAGTTTTCTCGTGAATCGTAATAGGGATTTTCACTATCAACAGTAATTGTCTCCAGTTCATTGCAGCCAATGAACGCATCACGTAATGAAGATAATGAAGACCCAATAGCAATGCTCATCAGTCCACTGCATTCATAGAACGCACCTACGTTTATGGAAGTGACGGAATTGGGAATCTCAATGTTTGTCAAACCGCTGCATTCATAGAACGCACCATCGCCAATGTGCGTGACGGAATTGGGAATCTCAATGTTTGTCAAACTGCGGCAGCCACAGAACGCATAACTGCCTATGGTTGTGACGGAATTGGGAATAAAAGATTTTTTGCAACCCACAATCAAACTATTTGTCGCTGTTTCAATAATCGCATTGCAGTTTTCTCGTGAATCGTAAATGGGATTATCACTATCTATAGTAATAGCAGTCAGTTTGTTGCAGCCATAGAACATAAAGCTGCCTATAGTAGTGACGGAGTTGGGAATGTTGACACTCGTTAGCCCGCCGCAGCTATGGAACGCACCGCTACCTATAGTAGTGACGGTATTGGGAATCTCAATGTTTGTCAAACCGTTGCAGCCAATGAATGCATAGCCTGCAATGCCTTTTGTCCCGTCTCGCAAAGTAATATTTGTTCCTGTGGGCATAGTACCTTTGTATTTATAAGCCACAAGTCCAGCATAGATTAATCCGTCTTGCTGATTGTTATACCATGATGTGCCCTCGAACACATTGTCTGCGATGTACGTAACGGTATTGGGAATGATGACACTCGTTAGACCACTGCAGTTATAGAACGCATAGCTGCCTATAGTAGTGACGGTATTGGGAATGATGACACTCGTTAGACCACTGCAGTTATAGAACGCATAGCCTTCGATAGACGTGACGATATAGTTTTTCCCATTGTAATAGACCGATGAGGGAATATCTACTGAGCCAGAGTAAGAATCATAAGATGTTCCCGTGGTTACCGATACTTCATTGCCGTTGATCTGATAATAGATGCCGTCGACCTCAAAATCATAGGAGAATGCGGTGGCAGGCAACAGAAGTACCAGAAGGAATAGTGTGAGTTTTAGTTGTTGTTTCATTGTCGTTGTGGTTTTATTTGCTTGAATTGTTATCTAGTTTTATTGAATATGGTCAAAGAACACCTGCAAATTTACTCATTATTGTCGAAATCCTGTGCTATTTATCAACAAATTTATTTGCCCACATACTCGTTTCCAATGCAAAGTGGTAAATATGCGGCTTTGAACTAACATGTATATGCCGATGCTAATTAATGTGAGTTCGACAAAATAATTCTTAATCTCAGCGAGTAAGCTATCTGAGGACTTGTAGAGACGCAAAATTTTGCGTCCCTACATATCTGATCAATTGTTCATCAAGACACAATTTTTATCGAACTCACGTTAATTCGATTAATTAGCTGATAGTAAATAAGCTGCTGCTAAAAATGCTTTGCGACTTAGCGGCTTAGCGTGAGGTGGAGAACTGTGATGGAGTATTAGTTGGGGCGGGTGGTGACGCGGGCAGCGGAATGGAAGTGGGTGGCGTAGTAGTTCTGGCGGAGGTCATCGACGGTAACGCCACGGGACGAGGATGCGTGGACAAACTTGTTGTCCTTGAGGTAGATACCGACGTGGGACACGTGGCCATCGCTGCTGGTAACGAAAAAGACCAGGTCGCCCTCGCGCAGGTCATCCAAGTCGATGACACTGCAGTTCAGTTCAAGCATTTTGGCGCTGTTGCGGTGCAACTTAATGCCATAGACCTCCTGATAGACCTCCATGACCATGCCTGAACAATCGGTACCCTCGCCACAGGTGTGTTCAGCATAAGCGTAGGGAGTGCCCAGCCAGCGCTTGAGTTCCTTGTAGAGTTTCTTGTTGTCTTTCCTGCCCAGCTTGATGTCAAGTCGTGCCCACTCGTCACTGACGAGTCCATGTGCTTCCTGGGCTATGGGTTTCTTCTTCTCGGTCGTGGCAGTTGTGTTGTTGTCATCGTTGCCGCCACGGTTGCGACGTTCATGGTAGGGGCGATAGGTGTGTGTGTTATGGTCAGTAGTACGGCACGATACCACTGGCAGCGACAAGAGTATCGCCGCTGCCAGATAAAGTACCGATTTGCCTTTAACAGCCATTAAGCTTCTGGCTCTTGCTTGTTTTCTTCGGGCTGGGCTTCTTCTTCGGTTTCTTCTTCCTGGATGGAGAAGTCGGTAATGCCTGCACCGATGAGGATGTTATACCACGAAATGATTTTCTTGATATCACTGTTGTGGACGCGCTCATCATCCCAGTTCTCCAGAACACCGTTCATGAACTCATGCAATTGGTCGGGAGTGGTATAAGCCTTGGCATCCAGAGCCTTGTTTTCATATTTTTTGCCCACGTTTTCAAACACTTGTGACAAGGGAATATCCTCGCCAGTGGTGAAAATGGAAATGTCACCTAATGACATCACGCGCTCGCGTGAATGAACGGGGAAACGGTGGCTGTCGGTGAGACCTTCGACCAGCAGCATGTTCTTACCGTATGAAACGAGTTTGTAAAGTCCGGGACGTCCCGAGATGGATAAAATTTTCTTCAGCATAGTTGTAATTGAAAATGTTGATTGAGTTATTTAATAATGATTGTTAATTTCACATTTTACTAAGCAGCCTCGACACTTGAGGCAACAGTGCGGCGACATTGTCATTGACAATGACCTGCTCACCTGGAGCTACAGCTTCCTCGATACGTTGTGCCTCCATGCGGTCACGAACCTGCTGCTCGCTGAGGCCACTACGGGTCATGACACGCTGGACACGCACATCGGCAGGAGCTGTCACATGCCACACGTCATCCACAATGCGGTCCAGTCCCGAAGTGCGCAGGATAGCGGTCTCGACAAAAGCGGCACTTGCCCCGATAGATGCCAAGTGGTCGGCCCAACGAAGGATGTCATTGGCTGTGGCGGGATGCACGATGGCATTTAGGCGAGCCCTGGCTTCATCGTTACTGAACGCTACTGTACTCAGATGCTGTCGGTTCAGCGTGCCATCAGCCAGATATGTCTCGGCTCCGAATTCCGCTATCAATTGCCCGCGCACGGTTTCATCATCAGTCATGAGTTGCTTTGCGCGCGAATCACAGTCATAGACCTGATAGCCCATGACTTGCAACATGCGCGAGACAACACTCTTGCCGCTGCCAATGCCTCCGGTAAGCGCAACCAGTTTCATCGCCTTGTCATTTGGATTTCTCGAGGATGTACTCCACACTATCTTGGGACAGTTTCACATCCTGATAGGCAGCTGGCATCTCACCGATAAGGACTTTGACCTTATTACTCGACGAATTGAAATCCACTGAATTGTAATCGACCACAGCCGTGATTCCTGAATCGTTGTCACTGATGCGGCTCACCGGCGAACGGTAGGAAACCACAACATCGCTCGGGAACAGCAGCATTCTCACACCATGGGGCGCATTGCGCACCGAAATCTTTATGGTACGGGTCTGTGACTTGAGTTTCTCGATAGGAACCATGATGTCGATGGAACGAGGCTCGATAACGGCTCCGTTAATGGGAGCAATCGAAACCCGGCGACGCAATGTGTCGGTCAAGTCGGTCTCCTCGACATGAAAGGTGAAAACTTCATTGATTTCACTCAAGGTCTTGGCATCACTGAATACCAGCACCGAGTCCTGACTTTGAATCAATGCCCCATATTGAGCATAGTTCTCACGAGGATCGACAATGATATCGGTCTTGAGGGGCACCTTTTTGCCGGGCAGGTCGGTATATCGGATGTTGATGGACTGTGGCAGGACGTTCACGATGGTCGTGTGCTTGTTCAGTACCGAGGCAATCTCTTTCTTCAAGTGGTCCTGATCGACCTTGAAGGTGTTGATGCCGTCGCTGTAATCACTGAACCGCAGTGTGAGCGTCGGTGATTTGTGGAACAGATAGGAGAAAAAGCGGTAGCCGCGGTCGCTGACGGTGACCGAAAGGGTATCGGGCAATTTGGAAAGCAGATGTACATTATTGGGCATCGTCACCTTCAGGGGCATCTCGATATCCATTTTCACTTGATTGTTGAAAGTCAAGAACCCCCAAAATATCGCCGAAATGAAGACAAACACAAGGTACAGGAGAATCGACCTCGTGCGAGGTGACTCCTGTAGCCTTTCCTGTATCTTGTCCCAAAGCTTCATGCTGCCTATACCCTCAGTCGCAGGTGCAGGAACCTGTTATCGCGCTTATTTCTTCACGTTGCCACCGGTCTCTACAACATCCTGCATAGACTGGTAGATAGAATTCTTGTCAATCTTGATGCTAACGCCATTGTCAATCTCGAGGATGACGGTGCTGTCCTTCACCTCACGGATACGGCCGTAGATGCCGCCAGCAGTCATCACCTTGTCACCGTTTCTGAGGCTGTCGCGGAAAGCATTCAGTTTCTTCTGTTTTTTCTGCTGCGGAGCAATCATTGTGAAGTAAATGATGGCAAAGAACAAACCGAAGAAGAGCAGGGTAGTCATCCAGCTATTACCACCGGCGCCACCGGCTGCTTGCAATAAAATCATGTTAAGCATAATTGTCTCTGTTGTTTAATATTAATAATGTATGTTAGTTTTTATTTGGTGTCAAGGTTTTTGCAGTTTGCCCTCATGGCGCAGTTGCTTGACGGCGCTATTGAGAATGCCGTTCACAAACTGTCCACTGCCGGCAGTGCTGAAATTCTTGGCAAGTTCGATATACTCGTTCATCGTGACAGCAGTGGGAATCTTGTCAAAGGTGGTTAACTCGGCCAATGCTGTGCACATAATGATGCGGTCCATCAGCACAATGCGGTCCTTATCCCATCGGCTGACGTGAACCAACTCATCAATGAGCGTGTTGTTCTGCGCCATCTGAGTTACTGTGGCACTGAAGAGTTGCTTGCCGAAGTTGCCGTCTTCCTCATCTTTGAACATAGGCAGGATAGCATCATCGTCCCCCTCGGCTAAGCGTCTAAAGGTCTTGCACACGAACTGTACCATCAGGTCCATATCGTCCTCGGTCCAGAAGAGTGAACGTTGTTCTATGGCATCTGCCATATTTTCGTCGGGCAGGATCACATGCTTCATGAGCTGCTGCCACAACAGGCTGTCGGCTGTCATGTTATCCTCACTATCAGCCATATAGTCTTTGTACAGGTCGCTGTTGATGACCTTTTCGAGCATCAGGCGCTCAAATATGGGGTCATCGTTCCATGTGATGGTGTGGTCCTGAGCAAATTGCTGTAACTGCTCATTAGACGCAATGGCTGCAACGAGGCGATTGTTGACGAACTTCATGTTGGGATTGCGTTCTTCTTCGGTGGGCAGGTATTTGTTGCGTGCCTCATCGATGCGCATCTCCTGGATGTGGGTCAATTCCACGGGCAGGCGCATGAGATAGTGATACAACTCATAGGTCTTGTCAAGACACGCATCCAAATCCTTAAGCGCATTGTCCAACGTGCGTTCAGGACGCGTCAGCATATATGAGTACAGATTCTGTACTACTTTTGTTCGGATTAAAACTCGATTTATCATAATGTCAATGTTTGAAGTTGCAAAATTAGCGAAAAAAGGTGGCTCTAGCAACTAATAAAGCACTTATTCGATTTCCTGATTGTCGTTGAGGCGCTGGCGCACTACTTCATAGATCATGATACCACCGGCAACCGACACGTTCAGCGAATTGATATGACCGAACTCGGGAATGTACACCTGGGTGTCACATAATTTCATGATCTCGGGTGAAATGCCTTTATCCTCAGCACCAAGCACGATAGCAACAGGACCAGTATAATCAGCGCTGGTATAGGACGTCTTGCTCTTGTCGCTCGTGCCCACGACCCTGAAACCACTGTCACGCAACAGCTTAACAGCGTTCACCAGGTTGTGCTCACGGCAGACGGGCAGGTAATTCAAGGCTCCCGCCGAAGTCTTTACAGCATCGGCATTGGCACTCACGCTCTCACGGTCGGGGATAACAATGGCACTCACGCCGGCACATTCACAGGTGCGGGCTACAGCCCCGAAGTTGCGCACGTCAGTAACACCGTCAAGAACAACAATGAACGGATTCTCGCCGTCGTCAAACATCTGGGGCACCATATCCTCCAGATGGTAATAGGTGACAGCAGACATGAGCGCCAGCACGCCCTGATGGTTGCGGCGGGTAATGCGGTCAATCTTCTGCACGGGCACTCGTTGTACAGGCACATGCAAAGCGCGGGCACGATTGCTGATTTCTTGGGCCGTCTCGTTGTTGAGCGTTTTGCTCAAGAAGATTTTATCGATGTCCTTACCTGCATCAATAGCCTCGAGTACGGCATGGATACCATAGATGTATTGGTTCTTGTCAATCATGATGTTATGCTTGGATTATTGTTTCTGATCAGTGATTTGGCGTTCTCTATCGCAGCTTGATTCAAATCCTTGCCGCTGAGCATGCGCGCAATTTCAAGAATATGTTCCTGTTCGTCAAGCTGCTCCACTTGTGTTAGCGTCTCGGCAGTTGTATCGGTCTTGAATACGCGCAGGTGGTGAGCGCCATGGGCAGCCACCTGCGGCAGGTGAGTAATGGTGATGACCTGGATGGACTGTGCAATGTCGGCCATCATCTCGCCAATCATATTGGCAATATCGCCGCTCACACCCGTGTCTACCTCGTCAAAGATGATGCTGGGCAGCTTCATGTGGCGAGCAATAATGGTCTTGACACACAACATCACACGGGAGATTTCTCCGCCAGATGCAGTGTCCTTGATAGGCATGAGGCGCTGGTTCTTGTTGAACGCCATTCTGAATTCTACGCTGTCGGTGCCGTTGGGTGTCAGGTCAACTTGATTGAATGCCACGTCAAAGGCGATATTCTTCATGCCTAATGGCGTTGCCAGTGCCAGCAATTCTTTCACGAAACGATTGGCCGCCTCTTGACGGTTCTTGGAAAGAACTGCAGCCAGCTCGAAGGCGGCACTTCGGGTTGTGGACACACGCGACTTGAGTTCCTCGATGATATCGTCGTTATGCTCGATTTCGCCCAACTGGCGCTCATAGTCATGCTGTATGTCAATCAGATGGTTGACATCACGGGCATTGTGTTTCCGCTCGAGGGAATAGATGGAGTTCAAGCGCTCCTCAATGCGAGCGAGTTCGGCCGGGTCATCGTTCAAGGTGTCCATGATGGAACTAACGCTTTGCGCGATGTCCTTCAGGTCGATGAGCGCCGTCGAAATTCTCTCAGCCATACCCTCAACGTCATTGAGGTTGCGTTCGGCCTCTACAAGCCGTTGGGAAATTGCCTTGAGGCGTTCCAAAATGTTGTTCTCGTCACCGTTTAACTCATTTTCAACACTCCAAAGCGCCTCTTTGAGTTCAGTCACATTGCTCAACTTGCTTTGCAGCGCTTCCAACTGTTGGTCCTCATCAGGCTGCAACTGCATGGTCTGCAATTGGTCCAGTTGGAATCGGATATAGTCCTCGTTCTGACGCAACTGCTCAATGGCTTTCTGTGTCGTTTCCAGCTCCTGAAGGGCTTCACGGTAAGCACGATATATCTTCTGGTATTCCTCCAAGTGTTTCCCATTGTGTGAGATACTATCAAGGATAGACAGTTGGAATGCAGGCATGGACAACAGCATATTGCTGTGTTGCGAGTGAATGTCAAGCAGTTGTGTGCTCAACTCCCGCAATTGGTTGAGCTGAACGGGTGTGTCGTTGATAAACGCACGGGAACGACCGTTGGGCGACAATTCACGCCTCACCAGGCACTCTTGCTCGTTCCAGTCAATATCATTGATATCAAAAAATGGCTGCAGATTGTATCCCTTGATGTCAAATGTCACCTCGACAACCGTTTTAGTCGAAGTGTCACGTATCGCTTTGGTGTCGGCACGTTCACCCAGGATGAGTGACAATGCGCCCAAAATAATTGATTTACCAGCACCCGTCTCGCCTGTAATGATTGTCAACCCCTCGTTGAAATCGATATCAAGTTTGTCGATTAGGGCGTAGTTTGAGATGTGCAGTTGTTTGATCATTACTCAATTTAGAACACACCTGCCGGGGGATTAATAGCTTGGCTTCTTAATATCGTCGAGACGTTTGGTCTCACTGGGATATAGCTGATAAAGCATTTCATAGACTGACTCTTTCTCAGACATGTTGGCTTTGCTATAGATGTTGACAAGTTCATCAAGCTTAGCATCTTTGAACATTGTCAGGCAAACCGATAAGGGGGCCACCTCATAAATCTTTTTCAGATTTTCCAATGTATGGGTTATAGTGGAGCGTCCCTTGTCCACAGTAACCACCATCTGGTCTAGACCCATACGGTGATAGTCATACAGTATTTGACGGATAGCAGAGGTGGCATTGTCGGTAAAGGCACTCAAGACCGCACTGCGGTTGTTGTTGTCCTCAAAGGCCTTCCAACCGGTCTCGTTGGTGCTCTGCGCCAAACGCACAACCTGGGCAGCTCGTTCATAGTATGGGTCGCCACCTTTCAATTCAAAGGTATCAAAATCCATACCGATAATCATGTAGGCCCAAAAGTTGAGAATGGCCGTCAGGTTGTCTTCCATCGTCATCTCCGAGAATGTGAGCGACATTCCGGTTTCATAGTTGAAGTTGATCTTAGTATCCTTGAAGTTGATGACTGTAGTAGTATAGGAACTATTATAAACAGGGCGTGAAGACTGAATTTGCAGTTCTCCCTGCATAGCGCCTGTATTGTTGTCCCAAGAACTGAGTATGAAGACTAAATTGCAGTGTATCTTCTCGTTGGTGCCAAATGTTGCATTGGTCCACTTGGTCATGTTCATGTAATCGCTCACAGCTTGCTTGAACTGGGCGAATACATCCTTGCTACCATTTGTAATCTTATCGAAATTGACAGTTACGTCACAGAGAAGTTCCGTAGCCTCCTCTTGAGCAACTACATTAAAGGCAGAAATGATAGTCAATAGTAATGCAAATAGAGTTTTCTTCATTGTATAGTAATGTACTTGTGTAAAACATCAACAATGTCACGGGCTACATCTCGCTTGGATTTGCACTCACCCTCAATGATTTCGCCTTTGTCAGTAAAAATGGTTACTTTATTGGTGTCGACCTGGAATCCTGAATTCTTGTCACGCAAGGAGTTCATCACGATGAAATTCAACTTTTTACGCTCCAATTTTCCTTGTGCATTGACTTGTTCATTGTCAGTTTCCAGTGCAAAACCCACACTCACCTGATCGGCTCGCTTGTTCTGACCCACTGCTTTGGCGATATCGGGATTAGGCGTGAGATGTAGCACAGGGGCTGCGTCTTTTTCACGTTTAATTTTCTTTTCGGCAACATCAGCAACCCTGTAATCGGCCACAGCGGCACACAGGATGATGGCGTCACTTTGGGGCAAAGAATGCATCACGGCATCATACATCTCCATGGCAGTGGTGACATCGATGCGTGTAATATTGGCATTCTCCGTTTTTAATGAGACTGGTCCAGCTACCAGAGTCACCAACGCACCACGGCGTGCACATTCTTCGGCAAGAGCAAAACCCATTTTGCCTGAAGAAAAATTACTGATAAAGCGCACGGGGTCAATTTTCTCGACGGTGGGACCGGCTGTAATAAGCACACGCTTGCCTTGCAGGTCACCACTTGACGAGAAAAAGTCGTCAAGGGCTTTGACAATGTTCTCAGGCTCTTCCATGCGTCCCTTGCCGATGAGATGGCTGGCTAACTCGCCGGCAGTTGGCTCAATGATGTGATTGCCATAGCTGCGCAGCAAGTCCAGATTACGCACTGTGCTGGGATGCTTCATCATATCCAAGTCCATTGCCGGAGCGACAAACACCGGAGCCTTTGCCGACAGATAGGTCGTCACCAGCATGTTGTCGGCAACACCGTTGGCCATCTTGCCAATGGTCGATGCCGTGGCAGGAGCGATAATGAGGGCATCGGCCCACAGACCCAAGTCCACATGGCTGTTCCATTGCCCGGTGTTGGCAGTGAAGAATTCACTGATGACCGGTTTCCCGCTCAATGTCGAGAGTGTCAACGGCTGAATGAACTGTTTGGCGTTAGGTGTCATGATGACCTGTACCTCGGCACCAGCCTTAACAAGCAGGCGGGTGAGAGTGGCACACTTATAGGCAGCGATGCCACCCGTTATTCCCAGTATGATGTGTTTGCCTTTCAACATGATGCGCAATTGTGCGGTTTTATTTCTTTTTGTACTCAATATAGAGTTTGGTGATGACTTGCTTGGTGTTCTCGGCGAAGTTGCTCTTCATCATCCAGTCATAATAGCCCAGGTCTAGCTTGGTAAACACGTCTTTGACAAGTTTGCCCTTGTGCTTGCCGAAGTTGAACACGGGCTCACGGTTTTCATTGTAGATAATGCGACCGGCCAGGTCCACGTTGCGGTTGTGCGACGAGTATTGTGACAGGAATTCAACGTCGTTGTGAAGCGGCTCGGGGTCGTTGGCATAGTGGTCCAACTGTGCCTTGAGCACTTCAAGCGTGGTCTTGGCGTCATCGGCTGCCGAATGATGGTTCTCCATCGGGTGGCCGCAATAGAATTGGCAAGCAGCCTCCAAGTCACGTTTCTCGCGCTTGTGGTAAATGGTCTGGACGTCGATGAACCTGTGTTGGCTGGGGTCGAAAATGACACCAGCCTTGCTCATCTCCTGTGCCAACAAAGGAATGTCAAAGTGGTTGCTATTGAAACCAGCGATGTCGCTACCCTCAAAGATGCGGGCAATGTCATGGGCCCGCTCCTTGAAAGTGGGCTCATTGACCAGATCCTCGTTGGTGATATGATGTACATCAATAGCCTGCTGAGGAATGACTTTCTCGGGGTTGAAGCGATAAGTCCTGGACTCCTCGCGGCCATCAGGATACACCTTAACGTAGGACAGCTCAATGATGCGGTCCTCGGTGATATTCAGTCCTGTGGACTCCAGGTCAAAGACCACCAGCGGACGTTTCAGGTTAAGTTCCATGATTCCTTCTCTTTGGCTGTTTAGGTTTTAATGCCTAATACCGATTCATCAGATCATCATGGGCATTTGCAGGACGACAAGGTCCTCGCCTGCTTCTTGCTCACTGGGAACAAAAACACCTGCACGAGCGGGGTCGAGCAGCTTGAGGTAAACGCCATCACTGTTGATGTTATTGATAACATCGATGACATCTGCGCTCTTGAAGCCGATATTCATGGGCTCACCGTTGTAATCACAAGCGATGGTTTCCTCGGCCGAAGTCGAGTGGTCCACATCTTGGGCAGTAAGTACTACCGATGATGCTGTGAGATCAAGGCGAACAAGACCTCCAACGTTGGCAAACACCGCTACACGGCGCACAGCGTTCAGCAGTGTCATGCGGTCAACTGCCATGGTGTAGGGGTTATCCTCGGGGATTACCGAGTTATAGTTGGGATAACGACCATTGATGAAGCGGCAAGAGAGCTGATAATCAGCGTTCTCAAAGGTGGCGCTGCTCTCATCGAGCGTAATGTTGATGTTCTCCTCGCTGGTTTGGCTGATAATGCTGGCAAGAATGCCGGCGGGCTTAGCGGGAAGAATGAATGAGCGTTCAAAGTTGGGCGCAACATTGCTCTGGCGGTAACGCACCAGTTTGTAGGAGTCGCTAGCAACAAAGACAATCATGTCGGGCTTGATGTCCCAGTAGATACCCATGAACTGAGGATGCAAGGGATCATTACCTACTGCAAAAAGGGTGTGGTTGATACCTGATGCAATGTGCTTGGCGGGAAGTGAAAAAGACTTCACGTCACTGGCATTGGCGGCTTTCTCTGGATACTCGTCACCATTGAGTGCCACTGCGTCATAATAACCGTTCAGATAGGTCACTTTGACAGCATAGGTCTCGTCATTGATTTCAAACGACAAGGCGGTGTCAGGAAGTTCCTTGAGTGAATTGATGGTGCGCTTAACATCAAGGGCGAATTTGCCGCTGCCTTCGGCATTCTGTACCTCGATGTTAGTGGTCAGGCGGGTTTCCATGTCACTACCCGTAATAACGAGGCGGTCACCACGCAGTTCAAACAAGAAGTTGTCGAGAATGGCGTACGCGTTCTTGCTGCTGTTTACCACTCTGCTCACGGCGTTTAACCTAGTGAGCAATAATTTACTTTGGACGTTGAATTTCATACAGTTATGTCTCTTTATAGTGTGATTAATTTTTTGTTTTATCTTTTAACCTACAAATATAGTGATTTTTTTGCTTATAGGGAGCAGTTGTTAATAAAAAAACGAAAAAAAGCGTCATCGATTGCCTCGATAACGCTTTTTAAGGATTTTCAGTCTTCAGTAACCGGAAAACCTCCGATTGTCAACTGAAATTAGTCGAGTTTGTGGATGATGAGACCCGAACGCAGTTTGGGCTCAAACCATGTGGCCTTGGGAGGCATGATCTTGCCGCTGTCAGCAATGTCGATGATCTGCTTCATGGTCACGGGATAGAGAGCCAGAGCCATCTTCATCTCACCACTGTCAACACGCTGCTTCAATTCGCCCAAACCGCGAATGCCACCAACGAAGTCGATGCGCTTATCGGTACGCAGGTCGGTGATGCCCAGGATGTCGCGCAGGATGTAATCACTGCTGATGGTCACGTCGAGCACGCCGATGGGGTCATTGTCATCATAGGTGCCTTCCTTAGCGGTCAGCGAGTACCACTTGCCACCCAGATAGAGTGAGAAGTTGTGCAGCTTGGCAGGTTTATAAATCTCGGTGCCCTTTTCCTCGACGATGAATTTCTCGCGCAGTTTTTCCAAGAATTGCTCCTCGGTGTTGCCGTTCAGGTCAACAACAACGCGGTTGTAGTCCATCACCTTGAGGTGAGACTGCGGGAAGCAAACAGCCAGCAAGTAGTTATATTCCTCGGTGCCGTTGTGGTTAGGATCAGCCTTTGCCTTTTCTTCGCCCACATGTGCGGCAGCAGCGGTGCGGTGGTGACCGTCGGCAATGTAGAGGTAAGGAATCTCACTGAACTCACGGGTAATGGTGTCGATGGTCTCCTTGTCCTTGATAACCCACAGGGTGTGGCCGATACCATCCTCGCTCACGAAGTCATATTCGGGAGTGGTCTGAGCGGTGCGGTCAATGATATCCTCCAGGGTGCTGTTATCGGGGAAGGCCAGGAATACCGGCTCGATGTTGGCATTATTGATTTCAATGTGGTGCATACGGTCGGCTTCTTTCTCACGACGGGTGAGCTCATGCTTCTTGATGCGACCGGTGAGGTAATCCTCAACGCTGGCACCGACAACAAATCCGTACTGAGTGCGGCCATCCATGGTCTGAGCGTAGATATAGTAGCAGTCCTGATCGTCCTGTACAAGCCAACCTTTGTCTTGGAACTTCTTGAAGTTCTCAACAGCCTTGTCATAGACCTTGGGCTCATGTTCGCCAGTACCGGGTTCAAAATCGATTTCGGGCTTAATGATGTGGTACAGACACATCTCGTTGTCGCCAGCTTCGGCACGTGCCTCTTCACTTGAGAGGACGTCATAGGGCTTGGATGCAACTTTTTCTACATACTCTTTCGGCGGTCTTACGCCACGGAACGGTTTTACTTTAGCCATGATAAATGAACGGTTTTAAAAGTGTTAATAAGTTCTTTATATCTAAAAGTTATTGATGTTTTTTCTTTGTGTTGTCTTTGGACGGCTGCCGCGAACGCTTGAGCTTTCGGGCACAGGTACTGCAGGTGCCATAGACATACAGGCTATAATGATCGGTATTAAACGCATTAAAGCGACGGGCATTCATGAATGCAGCGAAATTGGGGTCTCTCACCTCCTTGACCTTACCACAGTTAGTGCATATCAGATGGGTGTGAGGCAGGGTAATGCGTTCATACTGGGCCTGCATTCCTTCAAACACATGACGCCGCAGCATCTTGGCATCCATTAGCAGCTCTACGGTATTGTACACAGTGGAGCGGCTGACGCGAAAACCGTCATCATTAATGATCTGCTGCAGTTCCTCGATGGTGAAGTGGCCGTTGATGTTCAGGATATGGCTCAAAATGGCATAGCGCTCAGTTGTCTTGCGCATGCCGTGAGCATCCAGATAATCACTGAACTGACGCACAATAGGATTATTGCTGGCTGCAAAATCTTCAATATTTGGATCGGTTTTCATCGATGTGACAAAAGTACAACCAATTTTGCAATCAAGCAAAGTTTTGCAACAATAAAACTAATAAATGCACTTGTTTTATCGGTGGCAATGAATGACTTGTTCCAGAGTCAACTCATTGACAGCGCCGACTGTAATGTCACTCAGAGTGGCGACCTCGCTCGCGCTTAGCGTGGTAGCGATACCAATGACCCTTGCTCCCGATTTACGGGCAGCAATCAAGCCATTGCGCGAGTCCTCAAACACAATGCAGTCCTTGATGTCAATGCCAATCTGTTGGGCTGCCAGAACGAAGCATTCGGGGTCTGGCTTAGCATGGGTCACCATGTCACCTGTAATAACCTTGTCAAAAAGTGCGGGGAATTCGGGGTACTGACTGTATAGTGATTGCATCTTCTTGCGGTCGCTCGACGTGACAATGGCCATGGGGATGCCGGCTTCCCGCAGCCGTTGGATAAAATCAAGCGCGCCAGGGAAAAACTCGTATTTCATGTTGCGCTCAAAATCAATCAGCCTGTCAACTATATTTTGACGCACCTCATCACTCTTGAAATAGCCTAGGATGCGCGCCAGGTGCATGCCCTTGATGTAGTGGGCAAAGTCAGGAATACCGGTCTTGTACTCCTCTTCCATAGCACCCCAAAAGATGGTGTACTGTCCCTCGCTGTCAAGCAGCACGCCGTCGAGGTCAAACAGCACGCCGCAGTTTTTCTTTGTATTTTCGCTCATGATTGGTCGATGTATTGACAAATTAAGTTGCAAATGTAGCGAAAACTCATGAAAAATGATGTAATTTTGTGCGACAAAATACATTTAATCTTTTATGATCCAGGAATTGCAATTGCGCGTCAGTCCGCGCACAGCGGCAAGCATGAGCGAAATCATTCGTCACCTTGACAAATACGATGACATTCCCGCCTCAAGTGTCAAGGGCATCAGAATCTTGAAACGCTCTATCGACGCCCGCCAACGCAACGTGGTGGTCAACCTAAAGGTGCGTGTTTATATCGATGAGCCGATGACACGTGACTACCTGGTGCCGCCCATCAATTATCAACCCGTTGATGGCAAGCGTCAGGCTGTTGTCGTGGGCATGGGTCCTGGGGGACTGTTTGCGGCGTTACGACTCATTGAACTGGGCATCAAGCCCATTGTGCTGGAGCGCGGAAAGGACGTGATGAAACGGCGTGTTGACGCTTCACGCATTCAGCGTGAGGGTATTGTAGACCCCGAGAGTAATTACTGCTTCGGCGAGGGTGGGGCAGGAGCCTACAGTGACGGCAAGCTATATACCCGCAGCAAGAAACGCGGTTCGGTGGACCGTGTATTAGGCATTTTTGTACAGCATGGCGCTCGGGAAGATATCCTTATCGACGCCCATCCGCATATCGGTAGCGATAAACTGCCTGCAGTCATTAAAGCAATGCGAGAGACCATCCTGCGCTGTGGTGGGGAGGTGCACTTCGAGACCAGGGTGACCCGGCTTATTGTGGAGGATGGCAAAGTCACTGGTGTGGAAACCAAAACAGGAGAGCAATTTGAAGGTCCTGTCATCCTTGCAACAGGCCATTCGGCTCGAGATGTCTATCAGATGCTGTATGATAGCGGCATTACTGTCGAGGCTAAGGGTATTGCTGTGGGCGTGCGCTTGGAGCACCCTCAACGCATCATCGACCAAATCCAATACCACAGTGTTCTCGGTAGGGGCGACTACCTGCCAGCCGCCGAATACAATTTTGTCACTCAGGTGGATCATCGAGGGGTATATTCATTCTGTATGTGTCCAGGCGGGTTTGTTGTACCGGCTGTGAGCGAGACAGATGGGCTCGTAGTCAACGGAATGTCACCAAGTAACCGTGGCTCACACTGGGCAAACTCAGGTATGGTTGTTGAATTGCATCCTGAAGACTTGCCGGAACAGTATAATAAATATGGTGTGTTGGCCATGATGCGTTTCCAGCAGGACATGGAACGTCGCGCCTTTGAAGAGGCAGGAAAAACCCTCATTGCCGGAGCACAACGCATGAAGGACTTTGTCGATGGCAAACCATCGCGCAACATTCCTCCTTCCTCTTATCTGCCTGGCGTACAACCCTCTAGACTTGACATGTGGATGCCGCCGTTTGTTGCTAACCGTCTGCGTAAGGGTTTTATGACTTTCGGCAAGAATGCGCGTGGTTTCCTGACTAACGACGCCACCGTCATCGGTGTCGAGACACGCACGTCATCCCCTCTGCGCATTCCCCGTGACAATGGGTTATTACACCACATAGCCCTTGAAGGACTGTATCCCTGCGGTGAAGGAGCGGGCTATGCCGGCGGTATTGTTTCCAGTGCCATCGATGGTGAACGTTGTGCTGAAGCCCTCGCCACAGCCGCTTCATGACCGATAATGACATAAAAAAACAACAAAAACAATTTTTTTGCTAGTTTTGCACAATATGGCGCATGATTTGCAGTTATTGATGCGATTATGGTTTTTATTTAAACATTTAAGACTATTATGAAAGAGAGAATGATTATTTCGTCAGCCCTTATCGCATTGAGCGTATTCTGTCTGGGCTGGTTCATCAAGGCTGGTATTGATGATTTTGCAAGCAAGGACCGCAAGGTCAGCGTCAAGGGTCTCGCTGAGCAGGAAGTGAAGGCCGACAAAGTGACATGGCCCATCGTTTCTAAGGAAGTGGGTAATGACCTGCCGGGCCTCTATGACCGCATTGGTGCCACGCAAGCCAAAATCAAGGCATTTTTGATTAAGGGTGGCGTTAAAGAAGAGGAAATCAGCCTCAACGCTCCTCAAGTAGTCGATTTGACAGCTCGCGAGTATGAGGTCAACAAGGCCTATCGCTACATCGTGACATCGGTCGTTACTGTGACATCCAAGAATGTGGACCAAGTGCGCCAACTCATTGCCAAACAGGGCGACCTGCTGCGTGAGGGCGTGGCCATCACTGGCGACAGTTATGACAACCAGATACAGTATGAATTTGTCGCCTTTAAGGAGATGAAACCCAAGATGATGCAGGAGGCCATCGAGAACGCCCAAGTCACTGCCGAACAGTTTGCCAATAACTCTCACAGCAAGCTCAACAAGATTGTGAACGCCGATCAGGGCCAGTTCTCCATCGAGAACCGTGATGAGTACACCCCGTGGATTAAGAAGGTGCGTGTCGTTACCACCGTCACCTATTCTCTCAAGGACTAACCAACAAGTATTTTTTAAATTTATACAAAATAGCCAGTTGCATTGACTGGCTATTTCTGTATTATATCATTTATATTGTTTAATCCTCGTCTTGGCCGTTCTGCTTGGCAATGCGCTTGCGTTCAAGTTCATCAAGGACAATTTTGCGCATACGGATGTGGTTGGGTGTGATTTCCACATATTCATCCGCCTTGATATATTCAAGTGCTTCTTCCAGACTGAATACGATGGGAGGTACAATCTTCACCTTATCGTCGGCGCCACTTGCGCGCATGTTGGTGAGTTTCTTAGACTTGGTGACATTGATGACCAGGTCTTTTTCTTTGGTATGCTCACCGACGACTTGACCACCATATACTTCCTCCTGTGGAAATATGAAGAAGCGGCCACGGTCCTGGAGTTTGTCAATGGCATAGGCATAGGCAGTACCACCTTCCATAGCAACAAGCGAGCCATTGGTGCGCCTGGAAATATCACCTTTCCAGGGTTCATAATCCAGAAAGCGGTGTGACATAATCGCCTCACCGGCACTAGCAGTGAGCACGTTGGTGCGCAAGCCAATAATTCCACGCGACGGAATCTTGAATTCGAGATGGATGCGGTCGTTCTGGGTCTCCATCATAGTCATCTCGCCTTTGCGACGGGTAACCATGTCAATCATTTTACTGGAGTATTCCTCAGGCACATTTATACTGAGTTCTTCAATCGGTTCACATTTCACACCATCTATGTGTTTGATAATAACCTGAGGCTGGCCCACCTGGAGTTCATAGCCTTCACGACGCATCTCCTCGATGAGCACCGACAGGTGCAGCACACCACGGCCAAACACGTTCCAAGCGTCCTCATTCTCGGTACGCTCGACGCGCAGAGCCAGGTTCTTATCTAATTCTCGCTGCAGGCGGTCCCAGATGTGACGCGAGGTCACATACTTTCCGTCCTTGCCAAAGAAAGGAGAATCATTGATGCAGAAACGCATTGACATTGTGGGCTCATCAATCGCAATGCGAGGCAGAGCCTCGGGGTTAGTCGGCAGAGTCACCGTATCACCGATTTCAAAGCCTTCCAGTCCGATGATAGCGCAGATATCACCGCTGCTCACACTCTCGACATGCTTCTGTCCCATACCCTCAAAAGTGCGCAACTCTTTGATTTTCTGCTTCACGACCTCACCATCACGCTTACACAAGGCGACCTCCATGCCATCCTTCAGGGTGCCACGGTGAACACGACCCACAGCGATACGGCCCACATAGCTGCTGTAGTCCAGCGACGTGATGAGCATCTGGGCGTCACCCTCAAGCATTTCGGGTTCAGGAATATACTTAATGATGGCATCAAGAACGGCCGTAATATTGTCGGTGGGTTGTTGCCAGTCCTCGCTCATCCAGCCTTCCTTGGCCGAACCGAAGATTGTCGGGAAATCCAACTGATCCTCATTGGCATCCAGGTTGCACATCAGGTCAAAGACCATTTCCTGCACTTCATCAGGACGGCAATTGGGTTTGTCTACCTTATTAATGACTACAATGGGTTTGAGACCAAGTTGAAGGGCTTTCTGCAACACAAAACGAGTCTGGGGCATGGGACCTTCAAAGGCATCCACCAGCAACAGGCAGCCGTCTGCCATATTGAGCACACGTTCTACCTCACCGCCGAAGTCGCTATGCCCCGGGGTATCAATGATATTGATTTTATAACCATTATAGGAGATAGATACATTCTTGGACAAAATTGTAATGCCGCGCTCGCGCTCCAAGTCATTGCTGTCCAGGATTTGAGTACCCATGTTTTGGTTATCGCGGAACAGGTTACCTGCCGCTAACATCTTATCTACCAGAGTTGTTTTGCCATGATCGACATGAGCGATGATGGCCACATTGCGGATGTTTTGCATATTGCCTACTTAAATTTGGGCGCAAAGTTACTAAAAAGTTGTCATTGTTATGCTATTTATGCTCTGTTTTTGGACTATGCGATGTTGATTTGACCATGGATGCAAGATACCAACCTGTTGTTTTTTTGATAATTTTTACCTTTATTTGTTGTATTTATCAGAAATTTTCTTTAGATTTGCAGCAATTTATAGAAGTATCATATCACTTACATTTATTTGTTAATACATTATTATGAAATCTACACATAAATACCGATTATGTTTATCGGTCATCATCATTTTGATGGCCACACTCTCTGCTACACCTCAAGGAAATATCTGTCTTGCTTCTTCAGTGAACAGTATCTCTCATGTTCAAGATAATGAATTGGTTTTCTCGTTTTATGGCAAGTCGCTGCAAGCTGCCAAGATAAAGACCATCAAGGTAAAATCTACTAACGAGTTTGATGTGGCTCAGGCATGGCAGAACTACAAGAGAGTTGAAGTGGAAAAGGTTTGTAGTTCATTGAGGTCGCTGGCAACAGAATTAGGCTTGAACGATTGGTTTATTTTAGAGTTGGTTCGTAGTTATGTCGACGAGCTGTTAATTAGCGGAAGTCCCATGGACAGGGTAGTGCTGGAGCATTACCTGCTTGTCGCAATGGGCTATGACGTGAGGATTGCACGCACTGAGCATCAATTGTTGCTGTTAGTACCCATCATACAACAGATTTATGAACACGGTTTCGTGAGAGCTGATGGAAAGGAGTATTACTTGTTTTTTGATGACTTGGAAGACCATGCGGATGATGTGACTTTCATCCAACCGTGTGACCCTTCAAAGAATGACGTTGGCAAAGGACAATCGTTTAGCCTGTTGTTTGATAATACGACCTTGAATGTCAGATACGGTGAAGACTACACCTGCGTACTTGATGACGGTAATATCAGCGTCACTTATTCTGTAAACGAAGGTGTCATGGAGATGTTGCGCAACTATCCGTTGATGGATCCCCAGAGTTATGTCACTTCGGTCGTTATTCCACAATTCCAGCATTCCATTTTGGAGCAGTTGAAGCCACAGATTGAGGATTTGTCCCAATGTGAAGCCGCTAATGCCCTGTTGCATTTTGTGCAAAACGCGTTTGAGTATGAAAATGACCGTGACTCTTATGGACAAGAGAAACTCAATTTTATCGAGGAGAACTTTTTTTACAGCAAGAATGACTGTGATGACCGTTCCATCCTGTTTGCATTCCTCGTTCACTCCCTGTTGGGACTCGATGTCCAGATAGTGGAATATCCAGGTCATGAGTGTACCGGTGTCCGTTTCACCGATTGTCTAAGCTACGGTAACGGCTACTATTTTGGTGATGACTATTACCTCATTTGTGACCCTTCATATGTTGGTGCAGGAATAGGTAAGTGCATGCCAAAATACCGTTCGGTAAGTCCTCGAGTGTACGTTATGAACACGTCAACCGTTAATCAGAACAACAACTCTCCTTTAAAACCTGTATTGGAAAAGGCTATCAGTATTCCCGAAATCACGATACAGACCATCGACCTGTCACCTGAATCACAATCGGGCATTTAACACGATATAACACATCTTATTATTAATACTCATTTGCCTAGGTGAGTATGCTGTTTTGTTGCTTTTGTGGATAGAATGTTGTACCTTTGCAGCAACCATTTTAACTGAATAATGACAATGAAGAAAATAGCATTAGTGACTGGCGCAACAAGTGGCATTGGAGAGGCTTGTGCGCGCAAACTGGCCCTTATCGGCTACAACATGATCATTACGGGCCGCAAGGCCGACCGTCTGGATGCACTTGCCAGGGAGCTGTCTGCTCTAGGCGTGGGTGTGATAACGCTCGAGTTCGACGTGCGCGACCGAGAAGCGGCTACAACAGCCATTAATAGTCTGCCCCCTGAGTGGCAAGAAATCGATGTGCTGGTGAATAATGCTGGAGGAGCATGGGGACTGGAACCCGAATACACCGGCAGCTATGAGGATTGGGATACGATGATTGACACCAACATCAAGGGTCTGTTGACGATGACACGTCTCATTGTCCCTGGCATGGTCGAACGTAATCGTGGTCACGTGGTGAACATCGGCAGTGTGGCGGGCGATGCAGCTTACGCTGGCGGTAACGTCTATTGCGCCACCAAGTCGGCCGTCAAAGCCCTGAGCGACGGTCTGCGCATCGACGTGGCACACACCAGTGTGCGTGTGACCAATATCAAGCCAGGTCTGGTTGAGACCAACTTCTCGGTCATCCGTTTCCACGGTGACAAGGAAAAGGCTGACAACGTCTATAAGGGCATTCAGCCGCTCACGGGCGATGATATCGCCGAGTGCGTCGCTTTTGCCGTGAGCGCTCCTGCCCACGTCCAGGTTGCCGAGTTGCTCGTCCTGGCCACCCATCAAGCCAGCGGCAGCGTCATCCACCGCGAGTAATACTTCCTTCAACGATATTTCCTCAAACAACTTGAACAACAAGGAACAACCAAAACAACAATTAATGTTGTTGATGTTGTTTTAAGTTGTTCAAGTTGTTTGATAATGTCCAGTTGTCTGTTTGGTCCGATTAGAAGTTAGTTGCTTTGTCTGCTTGTCACCCTTGTGACAAAAGAATTGTTGAATAGTTGAGAGGTGCTCTTAAAAAGAACAAATGATTCTAATGATTATAGATGTAATTCATTATATCTGAAGCGACTTCACGTCTGTAGTGGGAATCTTCGTAGTAGTTATGATAATCTGATGTGTATTTATTAACACCTGAAAAATCATATACGTTTTCATTACCAAAAACGGTTCGTAAAAACTGCAAATCTTTTGGGTTTATCTTCACTTGGTTATATAGAGGACTAATAATTATTCTATAGTTAGTTCGATGCTTAGCTAAAATACTTTTCATTTCTTTAATGCTTCTAATCTTTTCTTTATCATTCAATAGTTCTTCAGAGAATCTTGGGTGCTGTTTGTCTTCAAAAACTGCTAATTTCTTTTTATCATAAAAAGCTCCGATAGCAATTAGACTATCTTGAACATGATTTGGCTCTTCATTAGTAATAGGGTTATAATATTTATAGTTTGTGCCTTTTGCTATGTATTGTTCCATACCTTGCTCAAAATTGCCTGTCAATTTAAATTTTGTCCAATAGAAGAAAAAACGAGGATTGAACCATTGGAATAAAAATTGTCGATGAAATTTTAGGAAATTTTGATTATTAGTTAGTGCGGGAGGCATTATTGATACAATTCCCTCATGCTCTTGATTTATTTGACTTAGTAGGTCGATGTCGATTATGAAAAGAGCGTTATTAACCTTTTCATTTAATGAGTCGATTAATCTTAGTTTATATAGAACGCCATGTATGGAACCTCCAGACTCCGAGAAATGATAACACTCGCTCTCATTGGGTATATAGTTTTTCCAGTCATCGATCATATAAAACAAACTTCGCGAATTGCCAAAGATAAATGAGTCGTAATGATATTTATCTTTCTTATTCAAATAATTCATTGTCGATACAAAATTCCTGTTTAATGCCCCACCAATATTGCAGTGATAATTATCATAATGCCAAATCACCTTGAATGGGTCACATACAAAATAGAGACAAACTAATAGAATGAAGGGAAAAGAAAACGCGACAATATATTTAATAAAACGAGCCATAAAACAAACACTTAAAACTGAAAATAAATAAATGTCTGACTTGCACCAGTGCAAAGTGCTATTATTATGATAATAGTGTAGTATATGCACCAACGTACTGTCCTATAACAAAAAGGTTTACTCGTGGGAAACTGGAGTGCATGTTGTTTGTCCCGTTGTACCCATTCAATAAGTAGTAATAAGATCCCAAACACGAGATAAATCTTACCATATAATGCAGATGAGTCAAAAAACTTGTTATTAACCATTGATGCGAAATAGTCGATTGATTGGATAATGGACTCGGCTCTGAAGATTATCCAGCCAATCACCGCAAGAAGAAAGGTTAATGACATCTGAAACAGTTCCTTCAAATTTGGTAAATAACGATTATGAGCAACGATATGTTCATGCTTAGTCGTTAGTCCCAGAATGTTATATCCAGCAAGGAGTGTGGCGTGGAAAAGGCCCCAACATATAAATGTCCAGTTTGCCCCATGCCAAAGGCCACTAATTGCCCAAACAATGAATATATTGAGTATTATTTTCCGCTTAGAGCATCTGCTGCCGCCAAGGGGAAAATATACATAGTCGCGGAACCAAGTCATTAATGAAATGTGCCAGCGTCGCCAAAACTCTGGAATGCTTCTTGAAAAATAGGGATAATTAAAGTTACGCATCAAATTAAAACCAAATAAACGGGCGCAACCGATGGCAATATCACTATATCCAGAGAAGTCGCAATATATTTGAAAGGTGAATAACACGCCTAGAATAAATAGCGTGAAACCAGGTAATTCGTGATACTGTCCCCAATATTCGTTTACGACAGATGCACAATTATCGGCAACAACTAATTTTTTTAGAAATCCCCAAAGCATCTGCCTTAAGCCATCAACTGCTTTTGAATAGTCAAATTGGCGATTCTTTTGAAATTGAGGTAACAGATTAGTGGCTCTTTCAATAGGTCCAGCAACGAGTTGAGGGAAGAAACTGATATAAGCTGAAAATTCAACAATATCATGTGTGGCCTTGATGTTGCCACGATACACATCTATGCTGTAGCTTAATGCTTGGAATGTGTAAAAACTGATACCAACAGGAAGGATGATATCTAAAGTTACTCTGTCTAGTTGGTATCCAAGTGTTGAAAACAATAAGGTTTCAAAATTCTCAACAAAGAAATTGAAGTATTTAAAAACACATAGAACACCTAGGTTTAGTATGATGTTACATGCACTTACGATCTTCTGCTTTTTTCTTTGGTCTGCAAAGTTCTCAATAAGGATACCGCTTCCATAACTGCACAATGTTGTAAAAGCAATGAGTAAGAGGAAACGCCAATCCCACCATCCGTAGAAAACATAACTGGCAATAACAATCAATAAATTTTGCCAGTGTCGTCCGCGGAAGACGAACCAATAGAGCAAGAAAACTATCGGTAAGAAAACTAGGAATTCAAATGAATTAAAAAGCATATAGATTATGAAGCTAAGTCAACTAATGCTTGCTTAAACTAACTCAGTGAAAAGTATTAGAAAGATTCCCTATTGATAAAGAGAAAAGATAAATAACACGCTAATTGTTTTACTTTTGAGCCATAAATGCATGAGCGTCATCCACCGCAATTAAGTAATGTTGGGGCTTTCAAGGCCGTAGTGGCGCTTGCGGTCCATCCACAGCAGCAGGGTCGCGGTGACGATGGCACACACGCCGATAACGCCGAAGATGATGAGCGAGAGGGTGTAGTCCACCTGTTCGCCGACGGTGTTGCGCTCCAGCACCTTGCCGATGAGCACGGGGATGAGCATCAGGCCTATGTTCTGGATGTAATAGATGATGGAATAGGAGGTGCCCAACTGCTTCATAGGCACGATTTTGGGCACTGCGGGCCACAGGGCGGCGGGCAGCAGCGAGAAGGCGATGCCAAGAACACACATGAGTGTCACGGCTATCCAACTCGAGTTGAGCGGCATGGCGAACACAAACAGGGTAATGGTCAGCAACACGCTGCCGATGACCATCATGGTGGCGCCACGGCCCTTGTTGTCAAACCAGGCACCGAACAACGGTGTCAACACGATGCTGGTGTAGGGGAGAATAGATGGAATGGCACCGGCAAGGCTTGCCTCGACGCCATACTTGGAAATCATCAGTTTGGTGGCGAAGTCCAGAAAGGGATAGAGTGCCGAGTAATAGAACAGGCACAGCAGCGTGATGAGCCAGAAGCCGGGATTCTTGATGGTGATTTTCATGTCCGAGAAATGGAATTTCTCGTCGTCGCCTTGAGTGGTGTCTTGCTTGCCTTGCTCCTTATCCAGGCGGCGGTCCATGGTGCAGTAATAGAGGTAGGCAATGAGTCCCACGCCCACGCAGAATACACCGATAAGCAACGGCTTAGGAAGTCCCCAGTTCAATGCGATAGGAAGACTGAAGTTGAGCGCCAGTGCAGTGCCCAGACGAGCCATAGCCACCTGCAAACCCATCGCCAAGGCCATTTCCTTGCCCGAGAACCAGCGCACCACGACCTTGGACACCGTGATGCCGCACATCTCATAGCCAATGCCAAAGAAAGCAAACCCCAGTGCTGCCAGCGCCACCTGACGCTTAATCGTGCCTAGCAGGGGCACGTTCCACATCGGGTCGGGCGAAGTGTAGGTGATGACACCATAAACGGCAGCTGCTCCGGTCAGCATCAACACACACGAGAGGATGCCCGTGAAGCGCACACCCATCTTGTCGAGGATGATACCACCCACAAAGAGCATCAATAGGAACACGTTGAAGAAGCCGCGTGAACCGGCAAAAATGCCAAATTCTCCACTGGTCCAGCCCACGCCACCATCCTGAGTTGCCTTCTCAAGCATAAACTGCAATGGGGACATTTCTTTGGCAACAACATAGCCTGCCATCATCGTGAATGATACAATAGCAAGCACAGTCCAACGCGCCCACGCCTTGGTCGCAATCGTGTTTCTTATCTCGTCTCTCATGTGTTTCAGTTAAATAATAGGGACCTTAAAGTCTAATGTCCTTAAGGTCCCTAAAGTCCTTATTAATTTCTAATAGCTAACAGCAGATTATGCCTCAGGCTTGATGTTGGGCTCCTCGAGGCCGAGGTGCTTCTGACGGTCAACGACCTTGAGGTACAAACCGATGAGCAGAGCGGCAACGCCCAAGCATGCGAGCATCACGAGGGGCCAGGTGTAGTTATAGGAAACTGCAGCCTGTTCGGCCTCGATGGTACCGTTAGCAAGACCTTGAACGATGTCGGGGTTAGTGCTGTCGAGCACCTTGCCGATGAGGATGGGGAAGAGCCACAGACCAATGTTCTGAATCCAGAAAATCAGTGCATAGGCACTACCGATAATCTTGGAGTCCACCAGCTTGGGAACGCTGGGCCACAAGGCTGCGGGAACAAGCGAGAACGACGAACCCAGAACAAGAATGGTCAGATAAGCTACAACGAAGCCGGTGGCAGCGCTACCCTTGAACATGGGCAGGATGAAGGCGAACGTCAAGTGGCAGGCAATCAGCAGCAGCGAGCCCAACACGAGCATCGAAGCAGCTTTACCCTTGTGGTCAACATAGTTGCCCAAAATGGGGGTGATACCCACAGCCAGCAGGGGGAATACGGCGAAGACGCTCTCGGCGCTCTGACGCATGTAACCCATGTAGCAATAGCAAATCAGCGCGATGACCGACAAACACAGCAGACCATACTTGGCGCCCTTGTTCTTCATGAAGTTGCTCATAAAGGCGGTGGCGGCAACAACAAGCATCACGATATACTGGTAGATAGTCAGACTCTCGCTGGCCCAGAACGAGTTGGGGTCAACGGGCGAGAACGACAGGTTGCATTGCAACATGTTCACGGCATACTTCTGGAAGGGGAAGATGGCGCTGTAGTACAGTACGCACAGCAGCGATACCAGCCAGAAACCCTTGTTGGTCAAAATCTTGCCAATGTCGCTCACCTTGAACGGGTCGTCCTTCTCCTCGGCCTCGCCAGTCTGCTTGTCAAGCTTGCTGTCCATGAAGAAGTAAACGATGAACATAATCAGGGCGATACACATCAGTACGACACCGAAGGCCACCGAACGAGAAACGTCGATAGAACCGCCCAACTTGGCAAAATAGGGCGAGAAAATCATACAGGTGGCAACACCCAGGCGGGCCAGTGCCATCTCGCTACCCATGGCCAATGCCATCTCGCGGCCCTTGAACCACTTCACGATACCACGGCTAACAGTGATACCAGCCATCTCGACACCGCAACCAAAGATCATGAAGCCGATAGCAGCCAACTTTGCGCTAGCAGGCATGCCCTGATAGAAGGGGGACACGCCCAGCTCGTCGAACAAGGGGATGTAGTTCAGGTTGTTGGTGAACCAGGTCTCAAGACCGGTACCGATAAAGCCGTCGGTCACGGCATACCACTTAATGCAGGCACCAACAAGCATCACAGCGCCAGAGAGCAGCGCGGTGAAGCGCACCCCCATCTTGTCGAGGATGATGCCGGCAAAAATAAGGAAGAATACAAACACGTTGAGGAATACCTCAGCGCCTTCCTCGGTACCGAATGCTGATGAACTCCAACCGCGGGTTGACTCCATCAAGTCCTTGATGGGCGACAGGATGTCCATGAAAATGTAGCTGCAGAACATGCCCAATGCGAGCAACAGAAGCGCTGTCCAGCGCATTCCTGCAGAGTCTCTTAAAGTCTGAATCTTTTCTGACATAAAATGTTGTTTTTAAAATTGTTTGTTATTTGGTTGATATTAATGGTTTCTAATTATGCAATGCCCAAGGACTCACAGATGCGGTCAATCTTGGCATCTGCCCACTCGTTCTTGGCGTCGTAATTCTCCTTCTTGTCGAGGGTGTCATGTGCCTCGATGTAGAACTTGATTTTGGGCTCGGTGCCCGAGGGACGGATAGATACCTTGGTGCCGTCCTCGGTGTAGTACTGCAGCACGTTGCTGGTGGCGGGCATGACGAGTTTGGTCACCTCGCCGGTGCGCATGTCGCGCTGCTCAAGTTTCTGGAAGTCTTTGATGAGCACTACGGGCGAGCCATCAATGGTCTGCTGCGGGTTCTCGCGGAAATTGACCATCATCTGGGCAATCTCGTCGGCACCAGTCTTGCCGGGGCGAACGACGCTGATGCCGCGCTCCTTGCTGTAGCCGTAGTGGATATAAAGGTCGATGAACAGGTCGTTGAGAGTCATGCCCTTGTCCTTGGCCCATGCAGCAATCTCGCACATCAGGGGGATGGACGATACAGCGTCCTTGTCACGAACAAACGTCTCGGGCAGGAAGCCGTAGCTCTCCTCGCCACCGCCCAGATAGCGTCCCTTGCCTTCCATCTCGCGCATCACGGTAGCAATCCACTTGAAGCCGGTGAAGCAGTCAAACATCTTGATGTTTTCCTTACGGGCAATCTTGGCGATGGTCTCGCTGGTAACGATGGTCTTAACGATGTACTCGTCGCCGGTCAAGCGGCCCAACTCACGGTTGCGCACCATCAGGTAGTAGAGGAAGATGATCTGAATCTGGTTTCCGTTCACGAGCTCATATTTGCCCTTGGTATTCTTGATGACCAAGCCGATGCGGTCGGCATCGGGGTCACTGGCAAGTACCACGTCGGCATCCACTTCCTCGGCCTTCTTGATAGCCATGGCCATAGCACTGGGCATCTCGGGGTTGGGGGAATCAACAGTGGGGAAGTCGCCACTCATTACGTCCTGTTCGGGAACGTGGATGATGTTGTCAAATCCCCAACGCTCGATTGAGCGAGGGATGATGTAGCGTCCTACGCCATGGATAGGAGTATAAACAATCTTCAGGTCGTGATGGCGCTTGCACACATCGGGGCTCAGCGACAGGGTATGGATTTCCTCGATGTAGGGACCATCCACGTCCTCACCGATAATCTGAATCAGGTCAGGATTACCTTTAAACTTGATTTCGCTGACGTCCTTGATGGCATTGACGTAATTGATGATGTTCACGTCGTGGGGAGCCACCACCTGGGCACCATCATCCCAATAGGCTTTGTAGCCGTTGTAAATTTTGGGGTTGTGAGAAGCCGTGATGTTCACACCGCTCTGGCATCCCAAGCGACGGATGGCATAGCTCACCTCGGGAGTGGGGCGGGGACCCTCAAACAGATACACCTTGATGCCGTTGGCGCTGAAGATGTTGGCAACGGTCTCGGCAAACAGGCGACTATTGTTGCGCACGTCATGACCCACAACCACCGAAATCTGGTCCAGGTCCTTGAAGGCTTCGTTTAGGTAGTTGGCCAAGCCTTGTGTGGCACTGCCCACCGTGTAGATGTTCATGCGGTTACAGCCGGCACCCATGATGCCACGCAGGCCACCGGTACCGAATTCGAGCGTTTTGTAGAATGACTCTACCAGTTCGGTTTTGTCCTCGTTGTCGAGCATGGCTTGAACTTCAGCTCTCGTCTGCTCGTCATAACTCTCACTAAGCCACGTCTGGGCCTTTGCGGTCACTTCCTGTAATAATTTCTCGTCGTACATACTTGGTTCGGTTTATAAGGTTGATGTTACATTGTTTTATCTTTTTAAACTGCCAAAGATACACTAAAATCCCCAATTGCCAAAATAAAATCTTACTTTTGGCAAAAAAGAGGGGTTTTTATGTCCTATTCTATCTGTTTTTATGTTACATCCACGCTAATGCCACATCATCGGGAAGCATAGCAATTTGCTAGAGAAGCCCGTGTTCTGGCAAGGATTTCTATCAATTATGAGGTTACATAAAAAAAGCGCCTCGTCTCACGACGAAGCTGCCTTGCTAGGAAAAAAGTATCATATTGCTGCAAAATTATAACCTTGATTCGATTTGTGCAAATTTTTTAGATAAAAAATTGTTTATTTAATGCAAATAAACGCAAATCCTACCGATTTCAAAGAGATTTCTGATTCGTTTTGAATAGCTATTGCAAATATACGGAAAGCAATAAATAGTACATGAATGATTCGTGGTTCATATTTTTTATTTACATTTGCAGCATCAAACAAAACAAATGACTGAGATGAAAAAATTTTTTTTGACTTTTATTACGCTGATTGCGTTGATGTTTGTAGATCCTAACGCACAAGCAGCAGAATGGTTTGACGTGTTGTCTAACGGTGGTGAGACCCTTGCTATAAATCCCGACATAACTACTAATGATAACGGTGTGAGCTACCTAGTTTGGGTTCGCAATTCGTACAACCTCCCTGAGAGTCGCGCCAATTATACGAGAGAACGTGGCTACAATGAAACCGTGGCTTATAAACTGACTCTTTACAAATTCACAGACAATTGGAACAAATTCAACATCGTCCAAGTCTCTGTTTACGGAGAGAATGGCAACATCATCGACCAGTATGCTAATCCAGATATTGCCTCAACTGAAAGTGAGATACCATCAGGCTCACCCATTGAGACAATTGCCGAAAACGCCAAAGTAATCTACGAAATCACTACCAACCCGGAATAAACTCTTAAATAATTAAATAAACAACTCATATAATAATATCCGCACACAAATGCGGATATTATTTCATTATTATGACATTCATACTGTATGTAATTGTATAATGATTTGCTTCAGAATTCTCATTAATTGTGAGATGGCATATCCATATATGCCGCCCAGAAATACAAATTTCATCTAAGAAGAAACAAGACGTTGTACTGCTACTTAAATCTAGCCACAATCACAAGGCGCACTGTTTCCAATCGGGTGATATGTATTCAAAACAGCCTATAGTATCACTTTAGATTATTAATCTTTCACATTTGATTTACATAACAATAAATTACTATTATATTAATCTCCAATGGTATGCCAAGCAAATGAGTCCATTGTGATTATTGTGACTTAATTTTTCCATAACTCGAACATCAATTGCACTCGTTAACTAATCAAACAGCATCTTTAGACTAAAGAGGTATCAACTGTAAGTCTTCTTGCTCAAGGTCATTTCTTTGTTGGCTTTTAAAACGTATAAATATCGAAATATTCGAGCTGTCTGATTTAACCATTATGTGACAACATCGTTGAATTGGGCATTGGGTCTATTCTATTACATTTCATGTAAAATTGACTTTTAATTTGTCCAAGTGCGAGAAATTCATTAATTTTGCAAGTTGAATGTTGTTCTGTGAGTACCACTTTGAGGCACTCGTTAGAATGACCATAAATTGACATAGAAAGGTAACTTGCTGATAATGACTACTGAGATAGTGTCTGCAGCTTTGCCAGCGATACTCCAATTCGCTAGTTCCATTAGAACTGGTGACCCTTGTTATATCATTAGCTTTGCTAATTTTTGACCTTTGGCTTCTCGGATGATATCCGTTATCGTGACCATATACAAAGTGGAGCGTTTTCTCAAGGATTGTGTTGGCAGCATCCTTCGTTCTACCTACCGAGATATCGAGGTTATACTTGTTGAGGACGGGTCACCTGATGGTTCCGGTGCTATATGCGATGATTTTGCATCGCGAGATGGTCGAGTACGAGTAATTCACAAGGAAAATGCCGGTGTTTCAGAGGCACGAAATAGCGGCATAAATGCAGCTAAGGGCGACTATATCTTGTTTGTTGATGGCGATGACGTGGTACACCCTCGCATGATAGAGGTACTGCTCGATGGCATCGAGAGCGGTGACTATGATTTTGCGATGGTCAACGTTGTCCCAATCACGGAAAATGGCTATCACGAGAAGATAAACGACATGGATATAGACACCTCGTCTCGTCGAGTGCTAGAGCAGTCATACTGTGTGCGTCGGCTGTTGGATGTCGGGGCAGCATCGTTGCAGTTCCATGTACCAATCAACAAGCTAATCAAGAGGTCCTTGGTTAAGGATATGTTTTTTAAAACAACAGGTGGTGAGGACTTCGAATGGAATTTGCGCATGTTTCTCAGATCACGGCAGGGCATAGCTATAGATGCCAATCTGTACTATTATATCCAGCATGAGGCATCGATGACCCATAGCGGAATCAATTCAACCTATATTGACCGGATACGTTCCTACTACCTGTGTTTGAACGATATACCTGCCGACAACCGCACCTACCGCGCCCAGTGTCTCAAGGCAATGTACTCGATGTTGCTGGGCGTGCGGTATGCTTCCCGCGGCACATCCTTTTACCAAGAAGCTAAAGAATGTGGCAAAAAAATATATAACAAAACCAAGGACGAACTCTTGGCAAGCGACCTTAGCTGGTCAAGGAAAATGCGTTTCCTGTGCTTGTACCACATGCCGTGGATGTACACGTTCCTGATAAACTTTGTTTATGGATTTTTGCGCCGCTCGTGAATAATCAGTTATGCGGATAGGCATAGTTACACAGCCGCTGGAAATGAATTATGGCGGCATCATACAGAACTGGGCTTTGCAGCAGGTGTTGCGAGGTTTAGGACATGAGCCAATCACAATTGACGCCTATCAGCTTTACTCAACGCCCCACATGCTGTACAACTATATCCACACCTGGTACAGGCATCGGCGTGGCAAGAAGTGGTATAATTACCCCAAGCGATATCGAGGAGCAATGCGCAACGAGTTGATGGGGCGGTTCATTGAGGAACACATTTCAAAAACTCGGGTAATATGGCATTACAAGCGCAGCGTGGTAAAAAACTACCGGATGGATGCTTTGGTTGTTGGCAGCGACCAGGTTTGGCGTGTAGGGTACAACGAAAACCACATTGAGGACATGTTTCTCAAATTTGCTGCTGGTCTTCCATTAAAACGCGTTGCCTATGCAGCATCATTCGGTTTGGATAAATGGACTTATAACGAACAGCAGACTGCTGCATGCGCCACACTAGCCCAGCAAATGGACGCCATCTCGGTGCGCGAGCTCAGCGGAGTGGACCTGTGCCGTGATTATCTGGGAGTGAAGGCGTGTTGCACACTTGACCCCACATTATTGCTGGAATCAGGCGATTATGATAAAATCATCGATGACGAATGGGATTGCTCCACTCCATACTTGGCCGTGTACTGCTTGGACATCACCAAGGCAAAAAAAGACTTCTTCAACCGCTTGGCAGCCGAGAGAAACCTTAGTGTGCGCTATTTCTCTGCTGGCTGGAAAGCCGCTCTATCAATCGAACAATGGCTGGCAATGTTGAAGAATGCCTCAATGGTTGTTACCGATTCATTCCATGGCACTGCGTTCAGTATTATCTTCAACAGGGAATTTTACACTCTTTGCAACTTTAAACGAGGCAATGCCCGTATTTCCGGCTTGTTAAATGAACTGGGGCTTGGAGAACGCATGGTATCTGACTCTGAGCCTGTTGAACCTAAAGGACATGAAATAGATTGGGCAACCGTGCATTCACGTTTGGACGTTATGCGTGAAGAGAGCAAAGCTTTCCTGTCAAGCAGTTTGTAGCTCTATTATCAAAATCTATGAGACCATTACATATTATCATGCCTATGGCGGGAGAAGGTTCCCGTTTTGCCAAAGCCGGGTGGACGACACCAAAGCCATTAATTGAGTTGCGGGGCATCCCTTTGTTCCAGCGTGCAATAGGCAGTGTTGCCCTGCCTGATGTAAAGATGAAATACAGTTTCATCGTCAGACAAGAACACATTGATAAACAACATATTGACCGACTTATTCAGAACATTCTGCCAGAGTCACAAATTTTTTCGGTTCTCAAGACCACAAGGGGTGCTGTCGAGACCTGCCTGGTGGCAGAGAACGCCATCGATGACGATGATGCCATAGTCGTTATAGATTGTGATTTGGAATTCCGCAGCAAGGGCTATAACGAACTCGTGAAAGAGGCTTTGTCTCAACCAGCCAGTGAGGCTGATGGCGGTGCTTTAGTATCATTTGAATCAGTCAACCCGCGTTACAGTTATGCTCTTGTGGATGATGATGGTCGAGTATTACGAACGGCTGAAAAAGAACCGATTTCCAATCATGCTTTGTGCGGTGCTTACTTCTTCGGTAGTGGCAAGGATTTCAAGCGCATAGCTCATCAGTTGCTCTACGATGGCACCCACGGCAAGGCTGAATTTTACGTTTCGCTACTGTATAACTACCTGTTGGCCGAGGGCAAAGTAGTCCGATTGGCAACAATGGAAGAATACTATTCCTACGGCACTCCCGAGGAACTGAAAAACTACTTGTAGTATTTCTGCAATGCGCGTAGCATTACCGACCGCCTTCACACGTGATGACACTTTGGCATTGAAGGGTCTCGCAGTATTACTGATGATCATGCATCACGTGCTAATCAGTGATTATTATGATGATCCATCCGTCCTTCGCGAATCAAAGTTCCTATTCGATCGTTATCGTTTGATTGTACTGGGTAAAGTATGTGTCGGTTTGTTTATGTTTGTGACTGCTTATGGGTATTCGCTGAAGAATAATCGCAGTTGGCATTACTCGTTTTCACACATCAAGCAATTGCTGGTTCGGTATTGGGCTTTGCTAGTTGTGTTTATCATTCTTGGAATTATAGCTGGAAATCAACCCAATGTGGAGATCGTCTTGCTCAATATGTTAGGCTTGTCCAGTACATACTCTTGTGCCAACTGGTATGTTTACTTTTACATCTACGCTATGCTCATTTTGCCTATGCTTGTGCGATTGATCGATTCATATCGTGTATTCGCTCTCGCATTGAGTGTGGTGCTTTGTGGGATTGCTGCTCTGATACTAAGAACAGATAACCAATGGTTGGACATAGTACAACAATGCCTTTTTTATACTCCCGTCCTGACGATAGGTTGTTATATCGCCAGATGCGGTTTGCCGTCTATCCGATATCAATTCAACATATTTGAACTGATATTGATGTTAGTCATTCTATTGGTTGCCGGATGCTTTTCAAGGGACATCGGTGGATTTTGCACTTATACTGTAATCATTCCTGCATTGGCATTTGTTCTCTCCATGCTTTTTCATTATAATGGCACTCAGACAATAAAGACTTGTCTGGTTTTCATGGGTAGTCTGTCATTGTATATGTGGTTTGTTCATACTGTGTTCTTCTCGATAATGACTCGCTCGCTGTTCCAGCAATCTAGTCTATGGCCAAACAGTATTATGCTTATCTTCTTGCTAGTGTTCTTCTGCAGCCTGACCGTATCGTTCTTATTGTCACGTGCCGAGAGGGTCATTTTTAGAATTAGATAATAACTGCAAAATGATAAAGGCAATAGTAACTGATTTTGACGGGACGCTTGTGGACACATTCCAAGCCAACTTCCATGCCTATCAGGAAGCGTTTAACCATGTTGGGCTGTCATTGAGTGAAGAGCAGTACCGCAAGTGTTATGGGCTGCGTTTCGATGGCTTCATGGACGAAATGGAAATCGTGGATTCCGATGTACGCAGGCGAATACGAACAGTTAAGGGCGAGTGTTATCCCAATCATTTCGCCATGTTGCGTGTCAATCAGCCACTATTAGACTTCATCAGGATGTTTCGTCGCTGTGGCGGTAAGACTGCGGTTGCATCTACCGCGAGAGGCAAGAATCTGTTAAATGCTCTCGCTCATATTGGTGCAACTGGGGACTTTGACCTGATACTTGCTGGAGAAGATGTAAAAGAAGGAAAACCATCTCCTGAGATTTACAATACAGTGATGCAGCGTTTGGGTGTATTGCCTGACGAGACATTAGTATTTGAAGATTCGTCAGTAGGGCTCCAGGCTGCTCAGGCGGCAGGTGCCAATTACATAAAGATTAACCTATAATCCCAATAACTTATAGCCTAAAACTATGAAACTTGACATTCAAGGGCATTCTGGTTGTGAAATCGCTATAGTCCATGAGGATAACGACCTGCATATTCATAAGAGTACTTATGATCCGGCTTATGTACCTCGGCTAATCAACCAGGCAAACAAACAGATTGCCGCATCAAAAATAGCCTATCAGAACATTCGAGTTCCTAAAGTCTTTGAGGTCGTGCAGAATGAGAAAGATGCCACCATCAAGATGGAATACATCTACTCCAAAAACTTTGTAGAATATTTTGAAAATGCTGGATTTGAGCAGATTAAGTATCTCATTGGAGCTATCAAGTATTTCATCGATTTGGAAATTGATGCATCAGAGATGAAGACCGTACCATCCTGCATTTTAACTGACAAGATGGCGGACGTTGCACGCAAGGTTCAGAATAATGTCCATTTAAAGAATGATAAAGTAGCTGTTGATCTTGTGATTCAGTCACAGGATATTATGAACAAAGTAGGGGATATGGTGATGCCAGTAGGCAGATGCCATGGAGACCTTACATTCAGCAATATCCTGTTTAATGGCAACAACTATTACTTGATTGATTTTTTGGATTCGTTTATTGAATCACCATTATTGGATATTGTCAAGATTCGACAGGATACTGCTTATATGTGGTCAACTCTTATGTATAACAAGCCGTTTGATAAAGTCCGCTTAAGCATTATCAGTTCCAAGATTGATTCAGCAATAGATGAGTATTTCAAAGAAAACTATGAGTGGTATAGACGGTATTATATGCCATTACAGTTGATGAATTTCCTTCGCATTCTGCAATACGCACATGAAGACCGTGTAATCTCATATCTCAAGAATGTGATTTCTAGCCAGTTATCTTTCATTAACAACCAAAAACCATCATGATGACACTGATAGTACCTATTGCAGCAGATAAAGCTGAATACATTGAAAAACTGCCCCAGCCATTTCGTTTTGATGACAGGGGTACAATGTATTGCGTCAAGGCAATCACTGGTTTGCCTCTCAAAGAAATCAGTGACATCTATTTTGTGATACTGCGAGCTCATGATAACCGTTTTATGCTCAGCGAACAACTCGCGATGCAGTTCAGAAAACAGAATCTGACGAATGCTCACGTTACGATTCTTGATGAGCCAACTACAAGCCAAGCCGAAACCGTTACGCGTGCCATAGAATTGAATAGCATAAAGGGAACCGTGTTCATCAAGGATGCCGACTGCTATTTTACAGCCGATGAGATCATGCCTCAAAACGGTGTGGCAATCTATGCTCTTGAAAACCTACCAATTGTTGACCCTCAACACAAGAGCTATGTGTCTGTCGATGACATGTTCTATGTGACCAATATCATTGAGAAGCGGGTTGTAAGCCATTTCTTCAGTGCCGGTGGATACTGCTTCGAGGACGCAAGGGTCTTTTGTGATTATTATAACAAACTGAAAGATTACGCTCCATTGTATCTGTCTCACATCATCTATGCAATGTTGCTAGACAAACAGATATTCCGCCCTATCGAAATCGATGATTACGAGGATTGGGGTGTAACTAGTAGCACCCGCTAATGTGCTGTTTTCCGGACGAATTACAATACCAAAACCAATTTATGAGAATAGTCTTTGTAAATCTTCATGGCAATGAGTTCTTAGTCAAGACCTTGAATAAATTTATTTTCAAGCAATCTGTGGCTATCAAGCATAAATACATTTTAGATTACCTGCTATCTCGCGATGATATTGAAGTATGTTCCTACATCAATCATCGCGGATTGTCGTTATCTTATAGTACCAGAAACCGATTTCTTCAGTCATTTCGTTTTCTTGAACACCGAATCACCTTAAAGAAAAACGGCATACCGTACAACAAAATCAAGGTGCTCAAGAGCGAAGACGAATTAAGGCATGACGACCTGATTATTGTGTATCAGCTCTTCGGACCGCAGTTGGAATTCAGGTGTCGCCCCGATGCATTCATTGCACTGAGTCAGCTGCACTTTACTGTGTCACAGGCTAAAGTGATGGAAAAAGTGGACCCTGACCTCATGTACAATGAGAGTGATATGCAAAAGCGATTCATTGCTTTCAATAAATACTTCGGTTGGTTCCACAAACAGTATCTGGTCATCCCATTTGTGTTTGCTGAGCGATTTAAAGTGGTCAAGCCTTTTGCTGAACGCCAAAACAAAGCAGTCTCAGTTGGCACTATTACCTATCCAGATTATCTGATTCAGTATTATGGCCACAATTGCCTCCAACCTGCCCGCAAGCAGATATATGACAACGCCAAGAGTCTTGAACCATGGGTTGACTGTTTCAACAGCGACTATCTAGAGGACGTAAAAACAGCCAAGAGCACATCTAATAAGTATTTAAGAACATTAAAACGCTTACACGATAAAATCTTTGTCGGTCATCAAAAGAAGTATTATTCTTTTGATATGGTAGAGAAATTCAATGACTACAAGATGTGCATTGTGGGCGAAGAAATAATTGGTCTTCCTGGAATTGGTTTTGTTGAAGGCATGGCATGTGGTTGTGCATATATTGGCCAAACCGTAGGGTATTATGAGGATTATGGAATGAAAGAGGGTGTTCATTATATCGGTTATGATGGCACGCTTGATGACTTGAAAGCCAAAATCACTTATTACCAGCAATCAGAGCACCAAGAGGAATTGGAGACAATTGCCAAGACAGGCTGTGAGTATGTCCGATCACACTTCAACAGCATGGCTGCAGCCGAAGCCCTTCTCAACAATTTACTTGAGGCACAACACCGATGGCTTGATTCACACCCACTGCACTCAATCAATTAATAATTCATGGTCTCAATTCTCGTTCCTGTTTATAATTCAGCGGAATATTTGCAGAAGTGTGTTGAGTCTCTTACAGGACAGACATACACAGACCTGCAGATAGTTCTAATTGATGACGGCTCAACTGATGAGTCATGGACAATCATGCAGGAACTAGCCCATAGTGATAAGCGAATAGAAGTTTATTCCCAACCCAATAGGGGAGTCGCTGCAACGCGTAATCAGTTACTTGACAAAATAAGAGGTGATTTCGTATTGTTCGTTGACAGTGACGACTGGATTGACCACAATACAATCGAGATTTTGTTGAATAAACAACGAGAAAACGATTTTGATATTGTGGGCTTTCAGATGAAGGGAGTATTAATCAAGGACGAAAACTATTATAATCAAGAACAAATAATCAAACTGTTTCTTGAGCATATCGTTTTTACAGGTTCTTTGTGCAATAAATTCATCAAAAGCCAATTATTTACTGGTCTAAGAATTGATGAGAACGTATCTTATGGTGAGGATGCTTTATTAGTGTGGCAAGTGATACAGCATGTAAAAAGAGTAGCCACTATAAAAACGCAGCTTTACTATTATCGAATTAACAAACAGAGCCTATCTCATCAGAAGTTTAATGGGAGGAAATGTACCGCTTATACTTCATGGGAAAGAATCTGTAGTGATACTGATTGTACATGGCCACAGTACAGTGATTTGGCCCATGCCCGATTCGCATGTGAGATGACTAAAATTTTACGTGACGCGATTATTTGTGGTTATAATAACAAGGCCAGTATTATGGTACTTCAAGATGAGATTCGCCGTGATGGTCATTTGATATATAAAACTAGAGTATCCTCGTTTAAGATGCAATTGTTCGCTTGGATAGTGTCGCATAGCTACAGTGCAGCCAAGTATCTCAGGCGCTATTTTCATTGACAATACACAAATTGCTTTATGGACAAACGTGTTTTTGGATATGATGCGATGAAGGCTCTAGCTGCATTTTTTGTAGTACTTTTTCATCTTGGCGTTAATGAATTTGAATATCATGAAGGTGCGTTTTATTATCCATCACTTGCTCAAACATTAAGTCTTTTCACATCATGTGGTGTTCCTTTGTTCTTTGCAGTGAATGGCGCTTTAACGATTAACCGTAATTATAATTTCAAAAAAACGATAACCAAGGCTGTTCGTTTGTTATTGATAGCCCTGTTTTGGGGATTCGTTGCGAGATGTGTTTATGCAGTTAAATCAAATAGAATGCCTCAAATCTCATGGGAATCATTGCATTATTATTGGTTTTTGTTTTCGTTGGCCTATTTTTATATAATCAATTATTTTTTAAATCATTTTCCACGTTGGTGCAAATTGATCATCTTTTTCTCTCTACTGGTATTTCCGTTTATCACAAATTATATTTGGAACGTTGTGGTCTTCATTAACCCATCTGTCTCTATGCCGAAATGGGGGCATATCGGAGTCTTTACTCTGTATGGTCTTGTTTATATGTATGTTGGGGATTATTTAGCCCATCATCAAATAAAAAAGTACATGTCCATATTTTGTATACTCCTTGGTTTAGCACTTTCTGTTTTTGAGGTCATTGCTGTCGTTAATTATCGTCATGTGCCTTATGCCGGAGCTAATTATGCGTTCCCAACACTTGGGGCTTTATTCATGACCATTGGTTTATTCATCTGGTTAAAGGAAGCTGACATTAAGAATCACGAAATAAAACGATTCGTCTCTTTCCTTGGAAATAATGCTTTAGGTATTTATATTTTCCATATGATTTTAATGGCGATATCTAGTAGTGTTTTCCAATGGTCAAGTTTCTTGCCCCACAGCATATCTGTTCCATTATTAGCGATTGGGTATACTACTCTTTCTGCATTAATATCAGAATTGATTCGTAAGTCTCCTATCGCTTTTCTTTTAAAATTATAGTAAAAGATAATCTTTACATACCGATAATTAATTGTTAAATCTATTATTTAAGCATATCACTATTAAAATCGTTAATGTATATATGTAAGCGTCAAATCGAATGGATTACCAAATACATTAACAACCATAATTAAGATAAGTATGGATGCAATTGAATTTATAAAACCGTGGTATTACTCTACAGTATATTATTTTTTTCTGCTAGCGATAACCTGGACTACGGTGCTATATTATATGGGCTCAAACGGTCAAAAAATCTTACAGGCAGAAGACCAACCGTTCCAGATGAGTTCATTTTTGCTCACTCTTCTTTTTGGATTCTTTATGGGCCTAAGGCCTTTAGCAACTGAATTTGGAGACACAATGGGCTATGCTCGCTTTTATAGTAATAGTGTTTCATCGTTTCAACCCATTAATATTCATACAGAATGGCTTTGGTATGACATCCAAGTAGTTTGTAAAAGCATAGGACTGAATGCACATGAGTTCTTATTATTTGTGGATCTCATTTATTACGGAGCTATGTATGTTTGCTCTGCAATTTTGATGCGCAAGAACATATGGATAGCTTTATTATTCTTTTTAACTGCTTTTCAAACTTATACATATAGTGCGAATGGAATCCGCAATGGGTTTGCTTGTAGCCTTGAGCTCTTGGCTATCAGTTTGGTCTCAGGAACCAAGCCTCAACGATATTTCAGTTTTCTTCTTATGTTTATGGCCTTTAGTGTTCATCGCTCTACAATGATTCCAACTGCAGCAGTATTAATGACTTTATTTTATGTAAAGGACACTCACATGGCATTACGGTTTTGGTTAGCATCAATTGCAATATCACTTCTGGCCGGTCCTGTGGTAGAGCAAATATTTGTAGCATTAGGATTCGATGACCGTATGTCAGCATATATTGGAGGACAGAATAATGAGTATAACCAATCTCTTTTTTCATCGACTGGTTTTCGTTGGGATTTCTTGTTATACAGTTCAGCGCCAGTTGCAATGATATGGTATGTGACAAAATACCGCCGTTTCTCTGACCCTGAATATACAGCAGTCGCAAACGCATATCTTCTTTCAAATGCCTTCTGGATCATGGTAATTAGGGCATCATTCTCAAATAGATTTGCATATCTGTCGTGGTTCATTTATCCCATTGTGATTGCGTATCCGTTATTAAGGATGAATGTATGGAAGGACCAGGACAGAAAAACAACAATTATTCTGTTCTTTTATTCAGCATTTACATTCTTTATGTTTTTCATTTATTATTTTGGGACCACCGGTTTTAGAGGCTTTGACCTCTACTGGTGGAGAGATTAACACTACAGATAATGGCCACATTAACCATTTTTACTCCTGCTTATAATCGGAGTCACACGATTGGGCGAACTTATGCCAGTCTGTGCCGACAAACCTGCAAGGATTTTTGTTGGTTAATCATTGATGACGGCTCTACCGATAACACAAAAGAACTTGTAGATTGCTGGATTAATGAGGGAATTGTTGATATCACATATATCTATCAGCAAAACCAGGGAATGCATGGTGCCCACAACACTGCTTATCGCAACATCGAGACACCTTTAAACACATGTATCGACAGCGATGACTATATGCCAGATGATGCAGTTGAGAAAATCCTTAGCTGCTGGCGCACATACGGAAACAACAATGTTGCAGGTATCGTTGGGCTAGATGTCACACAAGATGGTGCAATTATCGGAACAAAGTTTCCGGAAGGATTGACAACCACCACACTTCAAGGTTTCTATCAAGCAGGAGGCAAAGGGGACAAGAAAATTGTTTATCGTACAGATATCATTAAACAATACCCTGAGTATCCTTTATTTGAGGGAGAGAAATATGTTGGATTGGCATATAAGTATATGCTTATTGATCAGGATTATGAATTGATTACGCTTAATGAGCCTCTCGTTATAGTTGAGTATCAATTGGATGGTTCCAGTTTCAATATGTTTAAGCAATACTGGAAAAATCCACGCGGATTTGCCTTCTTTAGAAAGGCAGAAATGCTGACAGCCAAGAGTCTGAAACGCAAATTGCAGGTTTGCACACACTATGTATCAAGCTGCATTATAAGCCGCAATTGGCATTTTTTACAAGAAAGCCCTTTGAAATTATTAACATTGCTTTGTATTCCTAGCGGCATTGCATTGTTCCTATTAATTCGCCATAAGGTTAAAAATGACGCAAAAATGCAATTAAAGAAGTAGTTCTTTTCAATAATCAACAAAAAGCAAAGATGCTTAGTTGATTATTAATCATTTACTTGCAATTTTGTTCAAATATAAAGAATCCGTCATGAACAACAACCAGACTCAACCCAAAGTGAGTGTCTTGATTCCATTGTATAATCAGGAGCGATACATAGATGCGTGCCTCGATTCCATCTGCAACCAATCATATAAGAACCTCGAGATTGTCATTGTCAATGATGGTTCAACAGACCGCAGCCCATTAATGGCAAAGGAATGGGCCGCCCGTGATTCACGCATAAAAATTGTTGACAAGCAGAATGAGGGTCTAACCTTTGCCCGTCGTGATGGATTTAGAGAAGCTACAGGTGACTACATCGCCTTTGTGGACAGTGACGATATGTTAACGCCCAAGGCGATAGAGGTCCTTGTCCATCACATGCTGGACAAGGATGTAGACCTGGTATTGGGAGGGATTGTCCGCAAGCTTGGTTTCTTGAAGAAAAAAATCCGTAATCATGGCATTTTCCCTGTTAATCAAGTCGTAACCCAGCCCGAGTTATTTGATAAGTACTATGTTGGCTTTTTTGGCAAGAGTTGTTTCACGGTTTCGATGTGGGGACGCTTGTTCAAAAAAAGTATCATCGATAAGGCACTTAAGGAAACTGAACTTTTTTCATCTGAAATTCGGTTCATGGGAGAAGATGAACATTTCAATGTGATGATTTTCCCATATTTGAATTCCATGTATATGACAGATGAAAACGTTTATTATTATCGCTATGGTGGAACGGCAGATAAGTATAACCGGTTTTTTCCAGAACTATTGAGTTTCTCTACCAAACGACTAGGATTGCTTGATAAATATAATTACTCTGAAGGCTACCAGTACCTGTTTGCTGAGTATGTGGCCATTTTTTACCAGCAAGCCAAACAACTCATTGGCCACAATAAGGCTGATAAAAATGGTGTAATGGAGTATTTCAGAAATGAAATGGAAACCAATGAACTGGTTCCACGGCTAATCGAGTATTACACCCAACAAACCACACAGAAACCGCAAGTTCAACTCATGATCAATCATGATTATGAAGGGATGTATGATTATGTTGTTGGATTGATAACAACTGGTCGGAAGAGCATTCGATATAAGGTAAAAAAACTATTGTTTAAATTACTGAAGGCATAGAAGTCCCATTCTCAAACAGCATGCCCTTATCTGTCTAAGATTCAAAAAATCAATAGACTGTTACATTCATCTACTGTTTTTTAGTGTATGTCTTTCCACCCTGCAGCATTGAGTTAATCTTAAATTAAGACACGTCCCTATTACTCGTTATACAACAGAAGAATAAGAATTATTAATGGAAATGAATTCACAACCCAAGGTAAGCATATTGGTGCCTTTGTATAATAAAGAAAGATACTTTAAGGCCTTTATTCAATCCATAACAAACCAAACATATAGTAATTTTGAGGTGATTCTTGTCAATGATGGTTCAACAGATAAAAGCCCATTCATGGCAAGAAAATGGAGTTGTCGCGACAATCGTATATTTGTTATCGATAAACCTAATGAAGGTCCAGCACTCGCACGCCGAGATGGTTTAAAGAAAGCCCAAGGCGAATATATTATGTTTGCCGATAGCGATGACTTGCTACCACCAAGAGCTATTGAAATCTTGGTGACTAAGATTGTTGAACTTGACGCTGATTTAGTTATTGGTTCAAGTGATAAGAAACTGGGGTTTATCACTCGCCATCATTTGGATAGCATATATTCTTTTCCTACCAATGTATTAATAAAGCAACCTGAACTATTTGAGAAGTATTATTTAGGTTTCTTTAGCAATACGATTCTGCCTGTGTCAATGTGGGGGCGTATTTACAGAAAGAGTGTGATTGATACCGCATTAAAAGAGAACACGATGTTCAGTGAGGACATTAATTTTATGGGAGAAGACCAGTATTTCAACTTATTGCTTTTTCCATATTTGCACTCTATGTATCGGACCAATGAAACTGTTTATATCTATCGATACGGTGGTTATACGCTTCATTTTAATCGTCATTTTACACAACTATTAGATCTGTCCAGCATTAGACATCATTTATTAGATAAATATAAATATTCTTCAGGATATGGTCCTTTATACGATGAGTACATTGAATGTTTATATTATCATGCATCAGAATTGATTCACTATAAACAAACAGATCGTGAAGGTGTTATTGACTTTTTCGAACACGAATTGGATACACGGGATTTTATTCCAAGACTAAAGGACTACTATAAAAATGAGGTTCCATCTAATCCTGGAGCATTGCTGTTGATAGAGCAGAACTATGATGGAATGTACCGACATGCAAGTAGAATTGCACATCAAAACCACAAAAATATAAAGAATATAATAAAACGATCCATTTTGGCTGTTATCGAACGCTTCTAACAGTTTGCTTATCAAATCATTAATGCAACACAAAAATGCATGTGACTGATATCATTACTAATCAAAACAAGGTGAGTATAGTTGTACCGCTGTATAATCAGGAACGGTATCTAGATGCATGCTTGCGTTCCATCACAAACCAGACCTATAAAAACCTTGAGATAATCGTTGTAAATGACGGTTCAACAGATGGTAGTCTGGAAATTGCAGAAAAGTGGACGGAAAAAGATCATCGTATCAAAGTCATTAACAAGGCTAATGAAGGGGTAACCATGGCTCGACGTGATGGTTATCTTAAAGCCACTGGCGAATTCATCGCTTTTGTCGATAGCGATGACCTGTTGCCACGACATGCACTTGAAAGCATGTTGGCGCACATTGTCAAACAGGATGTAGATGTTGTTTTGGGCACAGCAAAAAGAAAACTGGGGATTTTGGAATGGGGGACATTCAACGGTTCTTTTCCACTTCATCAAGTAGTGAGCCAGCCCGAGTTATTTGACAAGCACTATATCTCATTTTTCGGTAAAGCCAGTTTTCATAACAACATGTGGGGACGCTTATATCGCAAGAGCGTCATAGACAAGGCATATCAAGATACCGAATTATTCCCGACTGATATCCGTTTCATGGGTGAGGACTTGTTTTTTAACATGAAATTGTTTCCTTACTTAAGGTCTATGTACCACACTGATGATCTGGTTTATTATTATCGTTATGGCGGCGAGGTTGAATCCTTCAACCCTAATTACACGTCCTTGTTCTTATTATGTGACAAGCGTCTGGCTCTTCTAGACAAGTATGACTATAATGATGGTTACGGACCACTTTATGGAGAGTATGTGAACATAGTTTATCATTATATCAGGAAATTGATTGCTTTCAAGCAAGCTGGCAAAGACATAATTATTCCTTTTCTGGAAAACGAGTTTTCATCAAGGGAGTTAATGCCACGATTGTTAAACTATTTTGATAAAAACAAATCACCCAACAAATCAGTGCAATTACTTGTTGCTCGTGATTTTGAAGGCATGTACCAATATGCCTACGATGCTCTTCAAAACAGGCGAAGCTCGCTGAAATTTAAAACAAAGCGGCTTTTCCTCAAAACATTGGATCATTTTGCTCGGCAGTAAATGGTGGTGAATAATCAGCCTTTAGTGAGTGTACTCGTTCCCTTGTATAACCAAGAGCGTTATTTTGGGACGTGCATTCGTTCCATCTGCAACCAGACTTATCGCAATCTAGAAATTGTGGTGGTTAACGATGGCTCTACCGACAAGAGCGGGATTTTGCTGGAACAGTGGGCAAAAAAAGACAATCGTATCATAATCGTCAACAAGTCAAATGAGGGACTTGTCAAGGCTAGACGTGATGGATATCTCAAAGCAACAGGAGAATTCATAGCTTTTGTCGACAGCGATGACGCACTGCCTCCTAGAGCGATTGAGGCCCTTGTCCGACATATCACAGAAAAAAACGTGGACTTAGTCATTGGGGCAATAACCAGAAAATTGGGGATATTTACTTGGGGTAACAGCAAATCATACGGTAGTTTCCCCACTGGTCAAGTTGTCAATCAGCCGGAATTGTACGATAAATACTTCGTTGGTTTCTTTGGTCAAGCATGCTTTCTTTTCTCAATGTGGGGGCGTCTGTTCAGGAAGAGTGCGATTGATAGAGCATTGCAGCATACCGAACTGTTCCCTGACAGTATCCGTTTCATGGGTGAGGACCTGAACTTCAACATGAGGATTTTTCCATATCTGCAATCAATGTACCGTATCGACGATTTAGTCTATTATTATCGATATGGTGGTGCTGTTGACCATTTCAATCCTCATTACAATGAGTTGTTAAAGATGGCAGATGATCGTCTGCAACTGCTTGATGATCTGAAATACAACAAAGGATACGCTCCACTTTTCGGCGAGTATGTAAATATGTTTTACTTTCGCGCACAACAGTTGATTGATTTCAAACAAGCTGATAAAGATGGTGTGATAGCTTATTTCAAAAACGAACTGAACGAACGCAAACTCATACCGCGTCTGATGTCATTCATTGCAGATGATGGGACGCATAATCAAGCAGCATTACTCATACAACAGCGAGACTACGAGGGAATGTATAACGAAGCCTGTAAACGAGTACGGCAGTTGCACAGCACATGGCAATGCAATGTCAAGGCTGCATTATTGTGGACATTAGAGCATTTATCATTGTAATTTTGAAACAAGATGATTGATAATCAGCCTTTAGTCAGCATACTGATACCATTATATAATCAGGAGCGCTATTTCGAGAAATGCATACGGTCCGTTTGCAACCAAACCTATAAGAATCTCGAAATCATCGTCGTCAATGACGGTTCAACTGACGGAAGTCCAAACATTCTCTCTAAATGGACCTCAAAGGACAAACGCATCAAGGTTGTAAACAAGCAGAACCAAGGCTTGCCGATGGCGCGTAGAGATGGATATTTGAATGCAACAGGAGAGTATGTCTGCTTCTTGGACAGCGATGATCAACTTGTTTCCAATGGCATTGAGGTGATGGTAAAGCACATCATGCGACATCAGGTAGATATGCTCATTTGTACGGCAAAACGCATGTTGGGCTTTTTTAAATGGAGTCGTATCTCTGGACCATTTCCAAAGGACCATGTGGTTCGACAGCCAGAGCTATTTGATCATTATTTTGTAAACTTCTTTGGTAAATCAAGTTTCCCATTTAATATGTGGGCTCGACTAATCAAGAAAACTGCAATCGATAAGGCATATCAACAAACCGAGATTTTTATGACAGAACTCCGGTTTATGGGAGAGGATTTATTTTTTAATATGAAATTATTCCCTTATTTGCAATCGATGGTAATGACAGATGATATTGTTTATTACTATCGATACGGTGGGGCTGTTGATCATTTTAATAAGTATTACCCTGAGTTGTTTAGACTTGCTGATATCCGACTTGAGCAACTTGACCGATATTCCTATCGCGAAGGATATGAACCTTTGTTCATAGAGTATTCCAATATGGTATACTATTATGCAGAACAATTACTTGAATTCAAAAAGTCAGATCGTCAGGATATCATTGATTTCTTCCGCCAAGAGCTATCCTCTCGTGCTTTTTTTCATCGAATGCAGCAGTTTTTTGCCAATCATGATTGCAACTATCCAGGCGCCAAGCTGATGCTGAATTTTGACTACGATGGTATGTACAATTATGCAAAAGAATCTTTCAATCGACGATACTACTCAATAAAATATAGAGGTCAACGGTCGTTATTATGGTTGATGGAGAGGTTATAATCATATAAGGATTGATTTTTCGTTTTTGTTCCTTATGAGGATACTTCATGTAATAACTTCACTCCAAACAGGCGGAGCAGAGCATCTGATGGTTGATTTGCTTCCTTTGTTGCGTTCCAGTAGAAATCATACTGTGGAACTGTTAGTGTTTGATGGGCGTTGTACGCCTTTTATGGAGGAGTTAAAGAGTCGCGGAATATGTATACACAAACTGGGTTACGGTGGCAGTGCATATCACCCGAAGTATATTTTTAAGTTAATACAATACATGGGGCAGTACGATATCATTCATGCCCACAACACAGCATGCCAACTGTTTGTTCCGATATCCAAAATGTTAAGTTTCACACGCAAGCCCCTTGTAACTACCGAACACAGCACAAATAATCGCCGTCGCAGCAAGTGGTGGTGCAAACCATTGGATAGGTGGATGTACAATCGATATGCAGCCGTCATTTGCATTGCAGACCAAACACGTGCCAGTTTGGAACAGTACCTAGGCAAGAAAAAAAACTTTTATACTATTTGGAACGGTGTCAATTTTACCCGTTTTAGTAGAGCCATCAAGAATATAGCAGGGCAAAAAGATTTTGTGGTCACAATGGTAGCGGGATTGCGTATTGAAAAAGATCACGAGACATTGCTAAAGGCGATTGCTCAGCTGCCCGCTAATTACCGATTGCTACTTGTCGGTGATGGAGAGAGAAAAGAATTCCTCAAAGTCATGTGCATGGAATTAGGATTAGAGAGCAGAGTATCTTTTTTGGGTGTGCGCATGGATGTACCTGATATCCTGGAACAGAGTGACGTTGCTGTGCTTTCTTCACATTGGGAAGGCTTTGGCTTGGCGGCCGTAGAAGCCATGGCGGCCGGTCGACCGTTGGTTGCTACTGATGTGGGTGGATTACATGATGTGGTAAGTGGAGCAGGTCTATTGTTTCCTCATGGTGATGATAAGGCCTTGGCCGAGAAGATACAGTGGTTGTGTGAACATCCCGACGAATACCGTCAAGTTGCATTGAAATGCCAAGAGAGGGCCAGCAAATATGATATTTCAATAATGGCAAGGAAATATCTTCAGCTTTATGAGAGGGTTATAAACAGGTAGAGAGTCAAATCATGAAAATCGTATATAGTTTAAATTCAATTCGAGGGCAAGGAGGTATTGAACGCATTACCCTTATTATTGCGAATGCCTTGGCCCAGATTGATGGTAATGAGGTGTTTATTGTTGTGGCCGACAATAAGAGTTTAGAGCAAGTGTACGAAATCTCTCCATTAATTCATCTAATTGACTTGAATGTAAACAGCCATGAGTGGAATCCTGCCTTCCCTGATTTGATTAACAACATGATATCATGGACTACAAAACCCAGACATCGCAGTTTACTCAGAAATGCCCTAAAAAGAATTGCACCAGATATAGTCATAACTTGTGGGAAGACTGACAAATACTTGTTCCCATCAAAATGGAAACGTCAATGGAAACTAGTAAGAATCTTTCATGAGGAAAAGTATATTGAGGTAAAAAACTCGCCTACAAAATTCTTGAAGTGGATGACACGAGTTTTGATTTTTTTAGATCATCTGATTAATGTACCCAAATGTGATAGAATTATAGTCTTGACCCATGAAGAAAAAGAGCGAAACTGGCAGGGGAAGAAGAATGTACTCATCATACCAAATCCAGTGACTTTTTCTTGTGAAACGCCCTCATTGTTGAATCAAAAGTGCGTTATTTCCGTTGGCCGTTTGGACAGATTGAAGAATTATTCTGCATTGATTAATGCTTTTAAGATCGTTTGTGAAAGACATAATGATTGGTGTCTGAATATTTATGGAGATGGTCCTGAAAAGCAACACTTACAACAGCAGATTAATGACCTGGAGTTGCAGAATAATGTCTATCTGATGGGATTCGTAAAAGACATCAGGACAGCAATGCTTCAGTCTTCTATTTTTGGATTCTCTTCATTAAGCGAGGGCTACGGTATTGTCTTGATTGAAGCTATGGAGTGTGGGCTCCCCGTTGTGTCATATCAATGCGCCAATGGCCCAAAGGATATCATTACTGATGGCGTAAATGGCTTTTTGGTCCCTGTTGGTGAAGAAAAAATGCTTGCTGACAAAATATGCACAATTATTGAGGATAAAGAGTTGCATCATAAAATGGGTATAGCGGCAAAAGCAAATGCAAAGAATTATCAACTTGATCATATCGCAAACCAGTGGATGAGTTTGTTCTATGAATTGACTTCCGCTCAGGCCAGAAGAATCTTAACTAAAATGTAATTGTGATAAACAGATGATAGATAAAAAGCAGAAGATTATCCGTGCAGCCACAGTGCCTCAGTCGTTGTACTCTTTCTGTGCTGGAATGTTGGAGGAGCTCTCTCAAGAGTATGAGGTTGTTGCAGTATCTTCTCCAGGGGAAGCATTGGAAAAAGTAGGACAACGAGAAGGTGTCCGTACCATTGCCGTGCCCATGGAGCGCCATATCTCGTTGATAAACGACCTACGCTCACTATGGAGAATGTGGAAAGTCATGAAAAGCGAGAAACCAGATATGGTTCATTCTATGACCCCCAAGGCAGGACTCATCTGCATGATAGCAGCCTGGCTTACAAGAGTACCGCGCCGTGTTCACACGTTCACGGGCCTTGTGTGGCCCACAGCTACAGGTTTGAAGCGTCTCATTCTGATGGCAACGGACTGGTTGACTTGTGCCTGCGCCACCCACATTATCCCTGAGGGCGAGGGTGTAAAGAGTGATTTGCTCAATCATCACATTACACGCAAACCCATCAAGGTTTTGGGATATGGTAATGTGAAAGGCATTGACATGGAACATTATAATCCAGCATTGTTCGATAAAGGACCTCATCCTGATGGTTTCACATTCGTGTTTGTAGGACGAATTGTTCGTGACAAGGGCATCAACGAGTTGATTGCTGCTTTTGACCGCCTACATAGAGATTATCCAGATGCGAGACTTGTACTGATTGGGCCACGTGAGGACAACTTGGATCCGGTGCTGCCTTCAACACTTGACCGCATCAATAGTGGAGATGGTATTCAAGCCACCGGTCCACAGAGTGATGTCCGCCCATTTTATGCTACGGCCGATGCGTTGGTATTCCCCAGTTACCGAGAGGGATTTCCTAATGTCGTGATTGAGGCAGGTGCTATGGGCTTGCCTAGCATAGTTACCGACATCAACGGTTCTCGTGAGATTATCATCGATGGAGAGAATGGTGTTATCATTCCTCCGCGTAACGAGGAGGCTTTGTATCAGGCCATGAAGTGGTTTGTCGAACATTCCGATGAAGTAGCTGCTATGGCCCAAAATGCACGACATCTCATCGCCTCACGCTATGAGCAGGGATATGTGCGGCAGTGTCTCTATGACTTCTATCATGAAATATTAAAGGACAATTGATGTGAGAGATATATACAAAAACTATATCAAGCGAGGACTTGGTTTCTCCTTGGCTTTGCTTGCAATTATATGCTTGTCACCTGTTTTACTAGTTGTAACGATTTGGTTGCATTTCGCGAACAAAGGAGCTGGAGCGTTCTTTCTTCAGGAACGTCCAGGTAAAGACGGTAAAATTTTTAAAATCATCAAGTTTAAGACTATGACCGATGAGCGTGATGCTGATGGAAAATTATTGCCCGATGCTAAACGTCTTACCAAGATTGGCCGTTTTGTGCGTTCCACCAGCATCGACGAGCTGCCCCAATTGATTAATGTTTTGAGAGGCGATATGGCACTGATTGGGCCACGTCCTCTGTTGGTTCAATATATGCCCTTGTATTCCCGAGAACAGGCCCGCCGGCATGAGGTCAGGCCTGGCATTACGGGGTGGGCTCAATGCCATGGCCGCAACACGTTGTCATGGAGCGAGAAATTCAGTTATGATGTGTGGTATGTTGACAACTGCACGTTCAAAACTGATCTCAAGGTGATTTTCACCACTATTAAGAAAGTGATTGTCCGAGATGGTATTTCACAGGACGGTCAAGCAACAATGGAAGAATTTAACGGAAAAAACTAATGTATCTTTACGGAGCTAGCGGACACGCTAAAGTCATCATTGACATGTTGAATGCATCAGGTGTTAAAATTGATGCTTTATTTGATGATGATAAAACGATCAGTGAGTTGATGAGTATTCCTGTGAAACATCAGTGGAATCGCGAATCCCCCATAATTATCAGCATTGGTAATAATTTCACACGCAAGCAGATTGCTGAAAAATTGTGCTGTGAATACGGCATAGCTATTCATCCTTCTGCTATTATTTCACCATATGCTTCAATTGGAGAAGGGAGCGTAGTGATGCAGGGGACAATTGTCCAAAGTTCTGCTCATATCGGGAAACACTGCATTGTGAATACCGGTGCAACAGTGGATCATGAATGTGTTATCGAAGATTATGTCCATATTTCACCTAAGGCCACACTGTGTGGCAATGTCTATGTGGAAGAAGGGGCTTGGATTGGCGCATCTGCTGTAGTGGTGCCCGGAGTAAGGATTGGCAAGTGGAGCTTAATCGGAGCAGGAAGTGTAGTTGTTAGCGATATCCCTGATGGCGTTATTGCCTATGGAAATCCCTGTAGAGTAAAGTCTGTTCATAAGACCTGTTGCTCAAAACGCATTGCTATTTATGGAGCTGGAGGCTTAGGACGGGAGGTAGCAGGCGGTATTCAGCGTATCAATCAAGCCGGTTTGGGCAACTGGAATCTAGTGGGCTTCTATGATGATGCCAAGCCTAAGGGTTTCAAGGTGTCTCATTTAGGCGAAGTGCTTGGAGGTATGGATGAGTTAAATGCTATGGAGCAACCAATGGCGCTTGCTATTGCAGTGGGCACTCCGATGTCACGAAGGATGATTCATGACCGCATCACCAATCCAATGATTAGTTTTCCCAACCTAATTTCACCCTCGTTCAAAGTGCTTGATCCTTCGACATTTAAAATTGGTGAAGGCAATATTATTCAGGACAATTGTAGCGTGACTTGTGATGTTGAAATTGGTGATTACAACGTTCTCAATGGCTCTAATGTAATGGGTCATGACGTTAAAGTCGGTAATTTCAATGTGATGATGCCAGGAGTGCGCCTTTCTGGAGAAGTTTCAATTGGCGATAATAACCTTTTAGGTGTTGACAGTGTTGTCCTTCAGCGGGTAAAAGTAGGTAATAACATCACTCTGGGCGCTGGTAGTGTTCTGATGACAAAGCCTAAGGATGGATTCACCTATATCGGTGTTCCTGCTAAAAAGTTTGACTTTAAATAAAAGGATAAGGATATGGATTATAATCCCTTTTCATTGGTCGGTAAGACTATATTGGTGACAGGTGCGTCATCTGGCATCGGACAGGAAACCGCTATTGCATGTTCAAAATTGGGTGCCCGCGTCATTGTGACGGCCCGCAACCAAGAGCGTCTACAGGAAACATTTGACCAACTTGAGACGATAGATGAAGGGCACATGCAATTGTTGGCTGATATGACTTCTCAAGAAGACTTAGAACAGCTGATTGCTTCTTTACCCTCGCTTGATGGAGCAGTTCTTTGTGCCGGCAATTCCACTACCTTACCCCTACAGTTTGGTTCGCGACAGAAATTTGATGAGATGTTTGACGTGAATTTCTTTGCACCAGTGGAACTGTTGCGCTTAATGTACAAGAAGAAGGTTCTCCAAAAGGGTGCTTCTGTTGTCATGATAGCGTCAATTGGCGGCACTCACAGTTTTATGCCAGGCAACGGTGTGTATGGCGCATCCAAAGCTGCTCTCAACTCGGTGATGAAATATGCAGCCCGCGAGTACGCCTCACGAAAGATAAGAGTCAACAGCATCTGCCCCGGTATGGTGGACACGCCACTTATCCATCGAGGCACCATCACTGAGGAACAACTGGCCGAAGACGCTAAGAAATACCCATTAGGTCGTTACGGCCGTCCTGAGGACATTGCCAATGGAGCAATATACCTCTTAAGTGATGCCTCAAGTTGGCTCACAGGGCATGATTTGGTTATTGATGGAGGTTTTTCAATATAGTTTTTTAGCTTTTTCTTTGTTGAAAGAAAATTTGTATGTACATTTGCCCTCTCAATCATTAATTTTTGATACTTTTGACTAGAAACTCAAATTCATTTATGTATGAATATACAGGATTTTATTGAAAACTTCGCGGCACAGTTTGATGATACTGATGAAGCACTATTTACCGCTGAAACCGAATTTAAAGCACTGGATGAATGGTCCTCGTTAACTGCATTGTCTATTATTGCAATGGTTGATGACGAGTATGACGTTATAATCAAGGGTAGTGATATATTGAATTCCAATACGATTCAGGATTTATTTGAAATTGTTGAAAATCAACAACAATAAAGCAATCCAAATCGATTAATATCAGTAATGGAGAATAAGGTCAAGGCAATCATCGCTCGGGTATTGAATGTTGACCCCGTGGTGATAACAGACGGACTGTGCTCTGGTGACATACCCGAGTGGGATTCTGTTGGAAACTTGGCCATTATAAGTACACTCGAGCAGGAACTAGAAATTGAATTCCCGCTTGAAGATTTGTTCGACTTGACATCTGTTCAGTCAATTGTCGACGAAGTCAACCAATTAATGCATGTTTGATGCTCCTCACAGCCATGTGCTCAGTTGTATAGCTGGCCTTGCGCGACATAACCCCGACAAGGTTGCCCTTGTTGAGGGCAATCAGCGCATCACTCGCGGCCAACTCGTTACAAATATTGAGATTGCTGCATCCTTTTTGACATCAATCGGCTTAAAACCGGGTGACCGAATACTGTTGTCTGCCCGCAAGGAACTTGAGTTTGTCTATTTGTATTTTGCAGCCCAACTGCTTGGGATTGTCAACGTAGTTGTTGATCCAACTTCTCCGCAGGACAGACTGGATTATATTCTGAGGACCACTAATCCCGTAGCAGTTATTGGGCTCAACCTTCTAACAGGAAACCATCGTTGTATCCAGTTTGATGATGTCAATGTCAACCACAGCAATTGGGGAGACTCCATATACACATGGCCCAAGGTGAACGCTGATGATGTGGCGGATATCATGTTCACCACAGGGACAACAGGAGCTCCCAAGGGCGTTTGCCTTTCTCACGCCAACTTATCAGGTTCAGCCAGCAACATCAATGGCTTTATCGGCAACCGCGAGGAAGATATTGAGGCTCTAGGATTGCCATTAAGTCACTCATTCGGACTTGGACGTCTGCGTTGCGTGATGATGGCAGGCGGCACAATGGTCCTGGTGGGCAATTTTGCTAATCTCAAGGCCTTTTTTACGATATTAGAACAAGAACATGTAACAGGGTTTGGAATGGTTCCTGCTGTATGGCAATACATCAAGCGGTTAAGTGGCACCCGCATTGCCAAGTTCAGCAACCAGCTTCGTTATATTGAGGTGGGCAGCGCTGCTTTGCCAATCGAAGACAAGCGTCTATTAATGGAATTGTTCCCCAATACCCGACTCTGCATCCATTACGGTTTAACCGAAGCATCAAGGGCATTATTCAGCGAGTTGCATCTTAATGCCAAGAATCTAGAATCAATAGGTAAACCCGTTTCCAGTCATGTTGAGGTGTGTATTCTGGACGAGAATGGTGAACCTGTACCTGACGGCACCGATGGAGAGCTGTGTGTCTGCGGTAATATGGTCATGAAGTCCTATTTGTTACCCGATGACAATGCAGATGCCTTTTATGACAGATGGTTCAGGACAGGAGATTGGGGACATCGTGATAGCAATGGTTATTTCTATTTGACTGGCCGTAAAAAAGAACTCATCAATGTGGGAGGGGAGAAGGTAAGTCCTGCTACTATCGAAGCTGCCATAATTTCGCTTGGAGTGCCTGATTGTGCCTGTATTGCAATACCAGATCCTAATGGAGTGTTAGGTGAAGTGCCCAAAGCCTTTTTGCAGCGCTACGATAACCCATTGACTATCGATGAGATAAGACAACATTTAGCCCATTTGCTGCTCAGTAATGAAATTCCAGTTCAATACGAATGGGTTGATGTGATTCCCCGTTCTTCTTCAGGTAAAATACAGCGTCTAAAGCTGAAAAGATAGAAACTACTATATCAATAAACTGTTAGTATCTATGTCACGACTAACAATTAATAATATACGCATTGCCGGATTGAGCGCCTGTGTTCCTTCGACAGTAGAAGACAACCTCACTTTGCCCATCTACAAAGATCAGAACGAAGCTCAAAAAGTCATCACTTCAACCGGTATCGAACGTCATCACAAGGTTGAAGTTGGGACTACGGCATCCGATTTGACCGTTAAAGCAGTTGAGGACTTGCTTAGCAATTTAGGTTGGGAATCTCAAGATGTGGACTGTTTTGCCTATGTATGTACATCACGAGATTATATTGCTCCCCAAACTGCTTGTGTATTGCAAGATAGACTGAAATTGCGCAGTGACTGCTGTGTGTTTGATTTGCCGTTCGGCTGTTCGGGGTGGGTCTATGGTATGAGTATCGTAGGGTCGCTGATGTCTCACGGTACTCTCAAGCGTGGCATCCTGGTAGCTGCCGAAACCAATACGCAGAACCGCAATCCTCGCGATACGACCGTGCGTCCCTTGTTTGGCGACGCTGCTACAGCAACCGCTCTCGTGTTTGACCCAGACAACTCACATCCCATGAATTTCATGTTTGGGGTTGACGGCAGTGGTTTTGACGCGGTGTGGGCTCCATATGGTGGCATGCGCAATCCAGTCACACCCGATGCCCTTGAAGAAAAAGAGGTCTCTCCTGGGGTCTACAGGCGTGGTGTTGACATGGTTGTCAATGGCATGGACGTATTTGGTTTTGCTATTAAGCAACCTCCCCGTTCAATCAAGGAGCTTATCTCCACATTCAGTATTGATGTGGAAACTGTGGACTTGCTGCTTCTGCATCAAGCTAACAAGTTCATCGATGAGAAAATACGCAAATCCATTAAGATGCCCCCCGAGAAAACACCTTATTGTCTTGAAGAATACGGCAATGTCACCAGCGCTTCTATCCCACTGACTATGGTGTCTAGATGCCGCGAACAGTTATCAGGAGATGATAAACATTGCATCGCATGCGGATTCGGCGTTGGACTGGCATGGGCAAGTATGGAATTTTATGCTGGCGGAATAAAAGTTGGAGATGTCATTGATTATTAAACACTGATGGGGCATTATATCAATACAAATAAGGAATTTTACTGGGGCGACTGGTACTTCAAGTCCCATGTGATGTCTGACGGCTTTGACTACAAAGCTCACAAGAAGGAACTGTCTCCTTACTATGAATCACGTGGCTTTAAGGTCTCGATGATGTTTGCCGATTACTTCTCGAGGCTAAACGGCATCCACAGTGACCGATACCTGTCTATGGACGTGTACTACTTCTTTGTAATACCGTCACTTAACCGTTACGATTTTAAGGACGCCTATCTCGACAAGAACATCTACAGCGAATTGTTCCCTAACGTGAAGCAACCACTAGCTATTGTCAAGAATATACATGGTCACTTGTATCGTGATGGACAAGAGATTTCTCTTGAGCAAGCCATAGCCGCAATCCAGAGTCATGAAGGAAATCTTATTATCAAGCCAACAGTAGAAACCTGCAACGGGGAAGGAGTCGAGCAGATAGGTGACTGCTCAACCGAGCAATTGAAGGCTTTGCTTGAGCACTATGGCATCAACTTCATCGTACAGGAGAAAGTAAAACAGCATCCTGATCTGCAACGTGTTAATCCAACATCACTCAATTCGATGCGGTTATACACTTATCGCCGCCTGGATGGCACCTACGAGTTCTTGTATCCGTTTGCACATCTTCGTTTCGGTGGCAAGGGAGCCATCAAGGATAATGTATCGCAGGGTGGGGGAACCTGCTTGATTCATCCCGACGGACGGGTTGACGACAGGGTGTATCGCTTCAAGGACATGAACGTCAGCTCACTAAGCAAGGAAACAGGGGTTGACAATCTTGTGATACCCTGTTATGAGAAGGTCATTCAGACGCTCTTCCAGATGCATAGCCGCTTGCCCTACTTTGATTTTGTGGGATGGGATGTGACGGTTTTGCCCGACGGCGAGCCCTTACTGATAGAGTTTAACCTGGTTCCCAGTGTTGAAGGGCCGCAAATGATGGCTGGTCCCATGTTTGGAGAGTATCTTGATGAGGTCATTGAACGAGCAAGTCATGTAGAGTGTTCACGGGAGCAAAACTATAAAAAAGTTTTCCCCAAAAACTCACTATTCTATCTCCACATGCAATGAGAATCCTATAACACCGTTGTTTATCAATGAGCATGACAATCCATCAAGTAGTTAACACTATCTTCAGGTCTTGCAGCTATGTGCTGTCCCAGGAGCATTGCTCATGGGTTGTGGATTGTGGGGATGTTGATAAGCTCTTGCCTTTCATTGATGGTAAACTGAGCGGGATTCTGCTCACTCATGCCCATTTTGATCACATCTATGGCTTGAATACCTTGACCTCGTTATTCCCCAAAGTACCAGTCTATACCAATCAAGCTGGACTCGAGAGTTTGACTAATGACAAACTTAATTTCTCAAGATATTATGGTGAACCGTTCATCTTCGACAATCCCCAACTTGTCCAACTTATTGATGATGGCAAGTATATCGACTTGTTTGAAGAGACTCGGGTCAAAGCAGTTTTTACTCCCGGCCATAGCAACGATAGTATAACCTGGGTGGTAAACGACGTATTATTTACAGGTGACAGTTATATACCAGGAGTAAAAACAGTAACCAATTTACCGCACTCCGACAAGATATTAGCTTCTCAAAGCGAAATCATCATCAAGCAGCTGGCCGAGAACCGTACTGTATATCCCGGTCATGCACCAGAACAGATATAAACACTTCTAAAATATTTATTTAATCAAATGGCTAACAACAGAATACTACTTTGTCTCGCCCACATGAGCGGGCAGGAAATGAAATACATCAAAGAGGCTTTTGATACCAACTGGGTGGTTCCTTTGGGTCCAAATGTCAATGCATTTGAAGAGGACCTGGAACGACTCTGTGGCGAGGGCAAGCGCGTAGTTGTTCTTAGCGCGGGCACCGCTGCTATCCATTTAGCACTTGTTAACCTTGGAGTGGGTCGTGGCGATGAGGTGATTTGCCAGTCCATGACTTTCTCGGCCAGTGCCAATCCCATTGTCTATCAAGGTGCAACGCCAGTATTCGTCGATAGTGAACGGGACTCTTGGAACATGGACCCCAACTTGCTTGAGGACGCCATCAAGGATCGTATCGCTAAAACAGGTCGCAAACCCAAAGCCATCATCCCCGTATATCTGTATGGAATGCCTGCCATGATTGATGAGATTATGGAAGTGGCGCAACGCTACGAAATACCTGTCATTGAGGACTCTGCTGAAGCCTTCGGTTCCCGCTATCGTGACCGGTTATGCGGCACGTTCGGCATGTTCGGCATTATGAGTTTTAATGGCAACAAGATGATTACCACAAGTGGCGGAGGCGCGCTTATTTGTCCTGACGAGGCTACCAAGAAGAAGACCATGTTCTATGCGACACAGTCCCGTGAGCCAATGCCTTATTATCTGCATAAGGAAATTGGCTATAACTATCGCATGAGCAATATCTGTGCAGGAATCGGTCGCGGCCAGATGACCGTATTGGATGAGCATTTGGCGCATCACAAGCATTTATGTGAACGTTATGTAGAATTATTTAGCAAAGTTGACGGTATTAGTGTTCACGTTAACCCTGATAGCCGTTTTGACAGTAACTATTGGCTCAACACGATTCTGATAGACCCTGCCAAAACAGGCGTGGATTATGATACCGTTAGACTTCATCTTGATGCGTGCAATATTGAGTCCCGCCCGTTGTGGAAACCAATGCATACACAACCCGTGTTTGCTGATGCTCCAGCTTATGTCAACGGGGTGAGTGAAGAATTATTTACCATGGGGCTCTGCCTTCCCAGCGGTCCCTGCGTGAGCGATGAGGATGTAGAACTCGTTGCTCATGAGATTATAGCTTGTTGCAAGCATTAAGACGTTATCAGAATATTAACTCAAAAAAAAATAAGATTATGAAAATTGCAATCTATGGTGCTGGAGGATTTGGCAAGGAAGTTGCCTGCCTTATAGACCGAATCAATGCCTATGGTGGTGACTGGCAGTTGATTGGATTCTTTGATGACAGCAAGCGCGTTGATTCATCAGTATCACGCTATGGTAAGGTGTTAGGCGGCATGGATATGCTGATGGGCATCGATAAGCCGCTAGCTATCGCCATAGCCATCAATGACAACAAGGTTGTTCGTCGTATCCGTGAGAGTATCACCAATCCTAACATCACATTCCCCAATCTCATCGACCCCTCATTGTTTCTGGTTGATGGACAGACAGTTAAAATGGGTGAGGGCAATATCATCCAGAACGACTGCATGATATCATGTGATGTTACAATTGGTAACTTCAACCTCTTCAATGACCATGTCGTTGTGGGCCACGATAATGTCATCGGCAACTTTAACGGACTCATGCCTGGAGCGCACTTGTCAGGAGGCATCACTATTGGTGACAACAATCTGCTGGGAGTAGCCAGTGTTGTTTTACAGGGCATGTGCATTGGAAATGAAGTGACACTGGGAGCCAACAGCGTACTCATGACTCAACCCAAGAACAATTCCACATATCTGGGCGTACCGGCCAGGAAGTTTGATTTCTAAAAAAGAGGCCATTTCCTGGAAACTCTAATGTCAATACTTGGCAAATGTCCAGTTACATCATTGTTTCCGGTACAAAAACCACAAAAAAATTGACCGTTATTACTATTCTTGGTGCTTAATTAAGATTTTTTATTTAATTTTGCACGCCGTAAAAATATTTTAGGTATTTTTGCGTTATTATTAAACAATGAATTTGGAACAATTCATAGAGAATTTTGCGGGGCTGTTTGATGAAACAGAGCCCGATACCATAAAGGCCACCACTCAATTTAAAGATATCGAGGAATGGTCTTCACTTGTTGCTTTATCGGTCATTGCGATGGTCGATGAAGAATATGACGTGGAATTCCACGGAGATGATATCCGCAACAGCAACACGGTCGAAGACTTGTATGACATCGTTTTATCAAGGGTTGAATGATGGCAAGGAACACGGCAAATAATCTCCGCCTCGACTATTGTTGATGGTGGAGGTGTGTTGTGTAGTGTTTGTTGTTATATTTATAACTCATAGCACTGGAGAACCCTCTTTTAACTAAAAACCATACGAGCCTATGGCAAAGATAACATTTCACGGTGTGGGTATTAAAGCTTTAAGTGCTTGCGTACCACCTGAAGTAATCTATAACAAGGACTTGGGTTACCTTGTCCCTGAGGAAGAAATAGAAAAAACAATCAATAATATCGGTATTATTGAACGTCGTATCGCTGCTCCCGATGTTATGGCCAGCGATTTATGTTACAAAGCGGCTCAACAACTCATGGCCGACAATGATATCGCACCTGACAGCATAGATGTGCTGCTCTTTATGAGTCAGACTCCCGATTACCGCATACCTGCAACATCTTGTCTGCTGCAACACCGACTGGGTCTTCCCCGTGAGACAATGTGCTTTGACATCTCTTTGGGCTGCTCGGGATATCTTTTTGCTCTGAGCACTGCTTTTGCCTATGCTTCGATGGAAGGTATTAACCGTGTGCTTCTACTTGACGGTGAAACGTTTTCCAAGATTGTCAACCGTCGGGACAAAGTAGACTGGCCCTTATATGGAGATGCAGGAACTGCTACTCTTATCGAAAAGGGAGATTACGGAGATTCCACTTTTATGCTCTATACTGATGGAAGCGGGGAGGATACGCTGAAGATTCATGCCGGTATGCGCAATCCCATCACACCCGAATCTTGTGTCGAACGTGAGCAGGAGGATGGCAACATCCGCAGTGACCTGGAGGTCTATATGGACGGGATGGATGTATTCAACTTTGCCATAAGCAAGGTTCCCAAGAGCATTAAACAACTGCTCAAGGAAGCAGAAAAATCGGTTGATAACGTGGACTATCTTATCTTCCATCAAGCAAATCGATTCATGATGGACTTCTTCGTTAAGAAGCTCAAGATGGACCCCGACCGTGTGCCTTATTGCATCCACAAGTATGGCAACACAAGCAGTGCTTCTGTCCCTTTGACCATTTCCAGTGAACTCTGTGGCAAGCTGGATGGTAACCACACAATGCTCATGAGTGGTTTTGGAGCCGGATTGAGTTGGGGCTCCGCACTCATGTCAATGCACGACTGCAAGGTGTCGCCAGTCATTGAGTATTGATGGAAACGCAACTCATTTTTCACCATATCGGCATTGCCTGTCGTAGTATCGAGAAGACCAAGCGCTTCTATGTCTCAATGGGATATGAAGCAGCGACCACAGTGGATGACCCCATTCAGCATGTGCGTGTATGTTTCCTGACGAATCCAGAGGCTCCGTGTATCGAACTGCTCGAACCGCTTGATGATATGAATCCATTATCCCGCACTCTCGAGAGTGCGGGGGTTTCACCTTATCACACTTGCTATGAAGTTCAGAACATCAAGGCTGCCATTGATGATTTGCGCAGCCAGCGTTTTCTGCTGGTGAGCGGTCCAGTGCCTGCTTGTGCAATGAATGACAGACAAGTGGCTTTTCTCTATAAAAAAGACAATGGTCTTCTAGAATTAGTTGAAGCCCAACGCTCATGAAAGAGATTCTATTATCATATGTCGTACCGGTATATAATACCGAAGCCTATGTGATTAAATGTCTGGAAACAATTGTTAACCAGGATATTAATCCCGATGAGTATGAGGTAATCGTTGTTGATGACGGCTCTCCCGACAACAGCCGGACTATCGTTGAAGATTATACCCGCACCCATCAACAAGTACGTTTGATTTCCCAGCCTAACGGAGGCCTGAGCGCCGCCCGTAATACGGGTATCAAACATGCCCGTGGGCGTTATCTGCATTTTGTGGACAGTGACGACTACCTTGTACCAGGAATGATGAATTCCCTGTTACAGCGTGCAGTGAATCAGAATCTTGACATCCTTTTCTTCAACTATCAGAATGTGGATATGCAGGGGCAACCCATTTCTACTGATAGGGTCGTAGAATTCCCTTCAACATCGCCCATGTCAGGTTATGATTTCCTTTGTACACATCCAATGATTCCCTATGCATGGCGCTTCCTGCTGAGCCGTGAATATCTTGATAAAAACGGACATCGCTTTGATACATCTATCCTCATCTGTGAGGATGGACCTTTCATGGCTCATATTCTGCCCAATGCGGGTAACGTGGCCTATGAGGATGCCGTTGCCTATTGCTATGTGAACCGTGGAGACAGTTTCATGCATAATCCTGATCCCGAGCATCTGCGCCGACGCTTGCTGAGTCAGGTGGATGCTGCAGCCTCTATAAATGAGGCCATCACTCATTTCGAGTCAACGACTGGACTGACTTCTCCCAAAAGCGTCGCAGGCATGAGAAACGTGTATCTTTATTTTTCGATGACCAAGGCTTTGACCTGTGGATGTGTTGACGATGTCTTGCAACACATCAAGCAGGCAGGGCTATATCCGTTTCCATGCGTTGGACCCGAGGCGAATTATTTCGGTAAAAAGTGGGCTGTTATACATCGCTTGATGATGTGTCCAGGCATTTGGAAATTCTTGAGTAAAATTTACTGCTTGATTAAGAAAAAGTGATGACCACATTTGTTTTTAGAAACCACACGGTCGAAGCCTTCTTCGGTTATGATGGCGTGACTTACTCGGGATATGATGATATCAGTTCCGTACCCGGGGATGTGGATCGTTACATTTGGTTCTTCCAGGTTCCTGTCAATGCTGATAGTGCTCAGCTTGTACAAGAAATAGATTCCTACTGCGACCAACTTGACTTAGTAATTGCCAGTGTCAATGAGAACAAGCCCTTCATTGTGTTCTCCCTGGAGAATCTATTCCCACTGCGGCTTACAGGTAATGAGACTTCGGTTAGTGAATCGGTCAACCGATTCAACCACCATGTCATTGAACTGGCGAAATCACACCAAAACATCAAATGGGTTGATTTCAGTGAGTTCACATCCCGGTATAATGCCGAGACGCTTGTGAACTGGAAATACTATCTCATGTCTCAGACCTTGCTTAATCCCAAACTGGCCCATGATTTCCACGCATGGTGGCAACAAATCAACAGCCAATTGGATTTACAGCGCAAGAAATGTCTTGTCCTGGACCTCGACAATACATTGTGGGGTGGGGTACTAGGTGAAGACGGCATCGACGGCATCAAACTGGGCGGAGACTATCCTGGCAACGCTTTCTTCTATTGGCAGCGCTCACTGCTGCAATTGGCAAAGAATGGTGTTATTCTGGCCATCTGTAGCAAGAATAACGAGAATGATGTGATTCAGGCATGGCAACTCAATCCCAATATGGTGCTCAAGCGTGAGCACTTTGCCGCTGTTCGCATCAATTGGAATGATAAAGCGACTAATCTGAGTGAACTGGCCGATGAACTCAACATCGGTCTGGACAGCATGGTCTTTGTTGATGATAATCCTACCGAGCGTGAACTCATCAAGCAGATGCTGCCTCAAGTCGAAGTACCAGATTTTCCTGAAAAGCCCTATCAATTGATGCCTTTCTTCAAACAATTGACAGAGAGGTTTTTCCGCATCTATGCCGTAACCAACGAGGACTTGGTAAAGACCCGTCAATATCAGGAGAATGCAATGCGACATGCCGAGAGGTCACAATTTGCCGACCTTGAGAGCTATCTTTATAGCCTTGACATCGCCATCGATGTCATTCCTGTCGATGAGCATCGGGTGCCCCGAGTGGCCCAAATGACACAAAAGACCAACCAGTTTAATCTGACCACCCGCCGCTATACCGAGAGCGATGTGCGACAGCTCATGGAACAGGGTTGGCACCTGTTTTGCATGAATGAGAGTGACCGTTTTGGCGACAACGGCGTCACAGGAACCATATTTCTTGAACCTCTTGACGATGTCACTGTAAACATCGACACATTGCTGCTGAGCTGCCGCATTTTGGGCAAGGGGGTTGAGGATGCCTTTGTCAAAACCGTACTCAACTTGTTGAGACTTGACGGATACCGGCACGTGAAAGCGCAATATCTGCCCACTGCCAAAAACATGCAGACGGCTGATTTCTATGACAGGTTGGGAATGACTTGCGTCAAGATAAGTCCCGATGGTGTCAAGGACTATGAGATGGATTTGAAACAAGTTTTTGAAATTAAGAATTGCTATAATATCAGAGTATTATGAATTTAGAAGAAAAAGTACTGGAGATCATGCGTGAGGCCTTTGAGACACAAGATGTCTCGCCGTCATCTTCACAACGCAACTGCGAGCGATGGGATTCCTTGCGGCACCTCACTTTGGCATCCGAGCTTGAAGAAGCTTTCGATATTGAGCTGGAGCCAGAGGAGATAGCCACAATGACCGACTTCTCGCGCGTCATTGAGATGTTGCAGTCAAAATTGTGATTTCCCATTTTCCTGCAGCATTGACGATTTTACACGGCGCAAGGTGGACCGTCTCCTTGTGCCGTTTCGTTTGTATAAGTCTCAGTATAAAGCCTGTAATGACCAGAGACTATTTCTAATGCCTTCACCTCTTTTCACATCCGTTCAATGAAATACATTTGTCATCTGATTGCTATAATTGCCTCCTTTGTGCTACTGTTTGCGGCCTATGGCGGTCGCGTGAATCCCATGGAGTGGACATTGCCGTCGATTGCGACACTAGCGTTGCCGGTGATTGCAATGATTGCTATCGTCCTGCTTGCTTTACTGGCGTTGTTCCGGCAATGGCGCTCAGTCGCTGTCATTGTAGGTGCACTGCTTCTCTCATGGCCCACGTTGCGCTTGATATCACCCTTCAACCTGAGCCACCCTGATGCCGACCCCGACAAAGTCCAACTCAAGGTGCTCTCGATTAACGTTCAAGAGTTCAATTGGTTTGACGGCAATACTGAACCGAACAAAACCATGCGCTATATCCTGGATCAGGACGCCGATATTGTAGCTATTCAAGAGGCCACTGTCTACTTCACATTCGAACAGCTCAAGCCCATCAAGCCAATGCTTGAGGAATTATATAAAAAATATCCTTACCGCAAGGATGGTTATTATGATGTGGGCATCCTGTCGAAGTACCCGATAACCCCGGTGGAATCGCCAGTGCTGGCTCAGGATTCGTTATCCTACTTTATCAAGGCCTGGGATGTGGATGCTCCTGGTGGAGAATTGAGGGTTGTGAACATGCATCTGAGTTCACTGCGCTTCTCCGGCAACGATACACGCATACTAGACTCGATGAACAAGCCATCGGGACGGAAACAACGGGCGCAATCCGTATTAAAGAAACTCACTGATGGATTCCGTTCACACACGCGGTTATCCGAAACGATAAGGGAGTTACTGAATGTGACCACAGGTGATGTCCTGGTCATGGGGGACATGAATGACACCCCGGGGTCCTATGCCTACCGTACCATTTGTGGTGAAGACATGCGCGATTCATGGGCCGATGTCGGCTTTGGACCCATTTATACATTTCATGACCATCATTTGTACGTCAAGATAGATCATATTCTGTATCGTGGCGATATGAAGGTGTTATCCAGCCGTCGTGACAAGGAGGGCGAGAGCGACCACTATCCGCTTGTCGCTGTCTTTGAGCGGTAAAAGAAATCACTTGACCATACACTAACATGCTGTTTTTATCGTTCTTTATATAAAACGATAATATTAGTTGCAATGAATCACACAAGAATAACCCTGTGGATAGCTGCCGTCATTTTGGCCTTGTCAACGCTGTTCTCATCATGTATTGAGGATGGCTTCACAACCTCGTCAAGCGATGTGCTGGCTTTCAATAAAGATACAGTCGCATTTGACACGGTCATTACACTGCAAGGCACTGCCACCAAGCAGATGGTCGTCTATAACCACAGCAAAAAGCAGATTAACATATCATCCATCAAGGTGGCAGGTCAGGCAAGCAAAGGACATTTCCACCTGAATGTGGATGGCGTGCGAGGTGATGAGTTTCAAAATGTTGAAATTCGTGGCAACGACTCGATTTATATCTTCATTGAGGCCTATCTCGATGAGATGAATAAAGATGAGCCCACTTTGCTCGAGGACCATCTTGTATTTGAGACCAATGGCATGACCCAAAAAGTACTGCTGAGCGCGTGGGGTCAGGATGTCGTGCGTATTAAGGGCGACACCATCAAGCGTAATACACGCTTTACAGCAGACAAACCCTATCTCATCTACGACACAATGTTTGTATCGCCCGGAGTGACACTGACGCTGGATGCCGGCACAACACTGTTGTTCCACGACAAGGCGGCACTGAGGTGCGCTGGTCGCATGCGTGCTAACGGCACCGCCGACGAGCCGGTGACCTTCAGAGGTGACCGTCTGGACCGCGTTGTCGGTTCAACCAGTTTTGACATCATGTCAGGACAATGGGGTGGTGTCATCTTCACGCCTCCCACGATGGGCAACATCTTGAATCACGTCATCATGAAGGGGAGCACTATCGGCATGCATTGTAGTGCCAATGGTGACACGACCCAGTGCGCCCTTAAATTGGTCAATTGTGTTTTGACTAATTCAGCATCTACCTGTCTAGCAACAGCGACCTGCTATGTAAGGCTCATAGGCACTGAAATCAGTGATGCAGCCGAAGAAGTAGGGTATTTTGCTGGTGGTAAAGTGGAAGCGATTCAATGCACATTCGCCAACAACTATTTGTTCAAAGTGCCTTCTTTGCCCATCTTGAATGTATTTGATGTGGAATACAGCAACGGCACTAAAGGCAAGATTAAAGCCTATTTCGACAACTGCATTATTTATGGTCTTTCATCCGATATCAATGAGAGCAACCTAGATATTTTTAATGTCTATCTGAGATATTGTCTGCTCAAGAGTGCAGGCACCAATGATAACCATTTCATCAACTGCGTTTGGGAAGGAGACCCAGATTTCCTCACTGTTCGAGACGACAATTTCTTTGATTATCGACTGGGTAACGAGAGTGATGCCATTGGTCAAGGTAATCCAGCGCTGTGTCCCGATGAGGCACGCTACGACCGCTATGGTAACGACCGCAGGGCAAGAAGCGCCATTGATTTGGGTGCCTACGTTTGGGTATACGTCCCTGAAGAGGAGTGATTTCTCAGCCCTTTATTCTGATTACAACAACTTAATTCAAGTATTTATGAAACGTGGCTTTCTATTATTGTTGCTCATCACAGCATTAACCAGTTGCCTTGTGGCAAAGGATACTGATGAGCACGAATCTGCTCTGCCCAAATATGAGTTCCGTGGAGCTTGGATGCACATCATTGGACAGAAACAATATGCCCAGATGACGCCCGAGCAGACCCAAGAATACCTTATCAATCAACTGGACCTGTTGCAACGTGCCAATTGCAATGCCGTTATCTGGCAGATTCGCCCTCAAGCCGATGCGGCCTATCAGAGCGATTTGGAACCTTGGACCCGTTGGCTCACGGGCGAACCGGGCAAGGCTCCCCAGCCGGTGTGGGATCCTCTGCAGTTCATGATTGAGCAGACCCACAAGCGCGGCATGGAGTTGCATGCGTGGATAAATCCATACCGTGTCACCAGCAGCGAAGAGGACAAGCCTGCTCCAGGGCACATCTACTATGAGCACCCCGAGTGGTTCCTCAAGTATGCCGATGGCAAGCTCTATTTCGACCCGGGTCTGCCCGAGAGCAGAGATTTTATCGATACTGTTGTCAGGGACATCCTCACCCGCTATGACATTGATGCCCTGCACATGGACGATTATTTTTATCCTTATCCCGTAACTGGAGCGGAATTTCCTGACACGGCATCCTATAATGCTTACGGAATAGGCTGGGACAAGAATGACTGGCGCCGACATAACGTGGATTTGCTTATCGAACAGCTTCACAACACCATTCAAGAGGTGAAACCCTGGGTAAGGTTTGGAATCAGCCCATTCGGCATCTGGCGCAACAAGGCGAACGACCCTGATGGCAGTGAAACCAACGGATTGCAGTGCTATGACGCCTTGTATGCCGACTGTCCCAAATGGACCGCCGAAGGATGGGTCGACTATATGGTTCCGCAACTTTACTGGGAACTTGAACACAAGGCCGCCAGCGACTTGACTCTCATGCACTGGTGGAACGACCATGCCAACGGACGCCACATGTACTACGGTCAAGCTGTGAACAATGTAATGAACCACCAGGACATCGCCGATGAAGGAGGAGACACATCCAATCCCACACAACTTGACCACAAGTTACGCTTGCAACGCGGCATGAACAATGTTCATGGTGTGACCTGGTGGCCCGGTTATTCCATCACAGCCAATTTCAAGGGTGTGCTTGACTCGCTATCAACCAACCAGATGAAGCATCCCGCACTGGTCCCGGCATATACCTGGCTTGACAGCGAAAAACCGCATCGCGTGGATGGTCTGAAAGTCAAGAAAATGAACGGTAAAAAATGCCTCGTCTGGAATGCGCATAAGTCGGATGACCCGATGCAGCAGACAATTCGCTACGTCATTTACCGCTATCCCAAAGGCAAAAAAGGCCAATTAGACAATCCTGCCGACATTCTTGCTATCACCGGTGAAACTTCATATGTCTTGCCTGATGGAGGCAAAGGCAACTGGCAATATGCAGTAACTGCCCTCGACCGATGCTGGAACGAGAGCGACCCAGCGTGGAAATAAGCTTCATTCCTTCCTAGCAACTAGGATGATAAACAAGAGAGGGACGCGTGTCGAACGCGTCCCTCTCTCGTTTTTAAGAGCAATTTCTTACGATAGAAATTAGTCAAACCATTCTCCGTTCAAAATGTAGTCAATGAGTGAGGCCACGTCATTGACGCCTACCGAACCATTCTGGTCGCAATCAGCTGCATCCAGATTCAAATCAGTGGCATCGTTAGAAAGCAGGTAGTCGGCCAAGGCAGCCACGTCAGCGATGGTCACAGCACCGTCATCATTCACGTCACCACGCAGGAACGTAGGCGGTGCAACATAAGTCTCCCAGGCAACGGGTTCGAATACCAATTTGTCGCCAGACTTCCAAATGATACCATAGATGTTGTAATTGCCCATGGCAGGCTGATTTCCTGTTCCGGTCAACGAAATGTTCGTGCCGTCCTCCAGGGTAATTGAGCGAATCGGTAAGAAGCTCTTGTACACATTCTCGACGTAAACATAGGCATTGAGCATGCTCTCATCTACAGAAGTGATTTTTTGGGCAGCTGCCAGTTCGGCATTGGTCTCACCGCTGGCACTGAGATTAGTGTCATCAATGAACTTAACCCAACCGTTTACGCTGGTCTTGGTGGCATTCCAGCCCGGGTTCAACACCTGGCCATTCTCAAAGACGGCGAGGCTGTCGACAATCTGGCCATAGCCACTCTCGTCGCGCAGGTACACACTGCCCTTCCAGCAGATGGTTACAACAGCATCGCCGTTAAAGGTAAAGTTCTCGCCATCTTCAAGAGCGTTTGCTTCGCTCAGGGTGGTGATTTCTTCTTCCTCCTGGGGTTCATACTCTACATAGAGGACAGCGGGCTGCTGGCTGGTGGTATAGCAAGCAAAACGGGGGCTACTTGGATTGTACTGAAGCTTGCGAGCGTTATCAGACTTGTTGAGCAGTACAACACCATCGTCGGTGGCATCAGCAATCCATTGAGCACCGGTAGCACTAGTGGCGGCGTTTCCGGTGACAGCGTCCAGCGAATTACCTGAATTCCAGATAATATAGCTTCCTGAGCCATTGATTTCAAAGGTCCAAGTGTCATTGCCGAGGACGTCCATAGTACCCTTGCCCAAGGTCAGCTCTACCACGTCGGTGCCGCCGATATAAGCAACATCTTCAACGATGGGAATCTCGATATGGCTACCATAGTGGGTCGAGCCGCCAGTAATCTCACCCATGGCGAGTTTTCTTTCCTCATTGACGAGGATGTACTTCTTGCCTACTTCCAGCTCGTCAGCGCTGTTTACTTTCACATAAGGCTTGGTATAGACAACAGGCTCAACCTTGGTGTAGGTAGCACTAACTACTTCACTCTCGACATCGCCTTTGACAGCCTTGGCATAAACCGTGGTGGTCTCGGTGATAGTGAGGGCTTCAGTGTATTCAGTAAATTCGCCATCATTGAGGGCGTACATGAGGTCGGCACCTTCCTCATTGTTGGTGATGCTTACGCTGAGGCTGTTTTCAAACTCCTGAGATTCAGGCAGCGTGGGTGCAGCAACAGTCACGGGAGGCGTATAACCAGCATCCTGAACATACAGGACAGCAGGTTTCTGGCTGCTCGTGTAGCAAGCAAAACGGGGGCTAGTGGAATTGTACTGAAGAATGCGGCTCTCATCGTTCCTGCTCTTCAGGATAACACCGTCGTCGGTAGCAGTAGCGTACCATTGTTCGTTAAGGGAAATAGCGCCCGTGGTATTGTGGGTGGAAGTGAGCGAATTGCCACTAATCCAGGCAATAAAATGATTTTCGTCAAACTCGAAAATCCAACCTCCCTGATCGCCATTGGCTTTGTGAGCAGTCAGCTCAAGAACGGAAGCACCCTCGATGTCTACGGCTTCGTTGTCGATGGTAATGGCTACAGTTGTGCCGTACATGGTGCTGGTGGTGCTGAGGGCACCCATACCGACATTAGCTTCCTCATTGACGAGGATGTACTTCTTGCCGATTTCCAGTTGGTCAACGCTGGCCACCTTCACATAGGTGTTAGCAGCCCATGCCGACATAGTCAGCATGCCAAGTGCAAATAGAGAAAAAAGTTTCTTCATAATGAATTTAATCTCATTAAAGTTAATATATTTACTAATAAACACAAATTCAATAGGGTATGTTGGCTATGCTTTGCAAATGTAGTCACATTTTACGATATATGCAAATAAATTTTGGGAAAGAGCGGCACATGTAATATCTCTAAACTCTAACCCCTAAACTCAAAACTCACACTTGCACTAAACCAGTTTAGAACAAATGTGATATATTCTCTGTCATCATCTTCACGCTCATTGCCAGCAAGATGATACCGAAGAACTAGCGAGAGAACATCATGCCTCCCTCGCCAAGCAGTTTCTGAATCTTGCTAGTACTCTTGATGACAAGAAACACCCAAATCATGTTGATGGCAAGGCCAATGAAGATATTCACGTCATCATACATCGCCTTGAGCGAAATCAGCGTCGTTAACACACCGGCGCCAGCGATGAGCGGGAACACCATGGGCACCATTGTCGCCCCCTTGTTGGGCGTGTTGTTCTTGAAAATCTCCACGTCAAGAATCATCTCCAGCGCCATCAGGAACATCAGGAAACCGCCCGCCGTGGCAAACGAATGGATATCGCAGTTGAAGATGCGCAGCAGCCAGTGTCCGCCATAATAGAATCCCACCATCAGCAGGGTAGAGTAGAGGGTCGCCTTCCATGCATCGACATGCCGTCCTTTTTCCCTTAACTGCAAGATGATTGGTATCGAGCCAACAATGTCGATAATACTGAGCAAAACCAGCGTAGCGCTAAGAATCTGAGTAAAATTAATCGTCCCCATAATAAATCATCACTTTTTCTTCACTGCAAAATTAATACTTTTTTACCACATAAAAGCAGCAGCTGCCTGCATTCATGCAAGGCAGCTGCCAAATCAAACTAAATGGAATTTTAGTTTTCAGAATTTCATACCAAAGGCAATCTGTACGTTGCCGTTCTTGGCGTTGTACTCGCCAATGACCTCTTCTTCCTTAAATACTTTGGTAAGACCCATGGTATAACGGGCCTGAACAAAGGCATTATCGGTGAGGTTGTAGGTTGCACCCAGACCCAGTCCGTAATCAACAGGCTTTGTGCTGTCCTTGATATCAACTGATTCTTTCCCGTCGCTCCACTTGGCGCTGACCTTGTTATACACGTTGAAACCCACCTGAGGACCAAAGTCGATGCTGAACTCGGGCGCAGCATAGAACTTGAACATCACAGGAACATTGATGTAGTTGGCATTATATTTAACGTCAGTTGACGAGACATCAACGTGGTAATCTTTGATGTCGAAGGCAAGAGCCTTGGTTTTACCACCCTGGGCAGCAAACACAACTTCGGGGGCAATGGCAAATCTGGAGGAGAACTTATATTCCATCATCAGACCGACCTGATAGCCCGGCTTCATGCCATGGTCCACATTAGAACCCAAGAAGTTAGTCATATCAAAACCAACCTTTCCACCAAACTGAACTTGAGCCATTGCACTCATACACACGATTGCAGATGCAATCAAAACAAATACTTTCTTCATGATTCTCTTTTTTCTTTATATATCTTTAAAGACTAATTGTCCTACTTGTTATAACAGCCTTTTAAGCAAAAAATTACTTTAACGACACAAAATTTCACCCAAAGTGTCAAAAAATTGGACACTTTTTTGCCAAAGAATCTGACAATCTCAATTTTCCCGTAAAAAAATTTGCATACACATATCTGTCGTGAGTATATTTGCACACAGGCAACACTTTGCCGACAACGAGACAATTACTTATTATTCACAAAATCTAAACAATTCACCGTTATGAAACAAAAAATTCTCCTAAGCCTTCTGCTCCTATTCGCAGCCTCCAGTGCCTCCGCTTATGACTTCGTAGTCAATGGCATTTATTACAACATCAATGGCAATGAAGCCACAGTTACCTTTAAAGGATATGGCAATATGCAAACAGGGTACTACTCAGGCGACGTCACTATTCCCGAAACGGTCACTCATAATGGTGTGACCTATGCGGTCACTGCCATTGGCAGAAATGCATTTGCGAGCTGTACGGACCCGACAACCGTTACTATCCCCAAATCTGTTACTGATATCGCTTCATTCTCATTTAATGGCTCTAGCGGCATCACGAGCATTACGATAAGTAGTGATAATCCAATCTATGATTCACGAGACAATTGTAATGCCATCATCAGGACGGCAAACAATAAATTGATAGCCGGCTGTAAGAATACAGTAATTCCTAACACCGTAACCACCATCGGCAACGGAGCGTTTTGGGGCTGCAACAGTTTAACTAGCGTGGATATTCCCAACTCCGTGACCACACTCGAAGTCCAAGCTTTTGCATACTGTACAGGTTTGACGAGCGTAACCATTGGCAGTTCCGTGACACTCATCGACCAGGACGCGTTCGGTTGCTGTAGCAGCATCACGAGCATTACGATAGATAGTAGTAACCCAAGATATGATTCTCGAGACAATTGCAATGCTATTATCCGGACGGCAAGCAATACTTTGATATTCGGCTGCCAGACAACAGTTATTCCCAACACCGTCACTACTATCGGCTCCTGGGCATTTCAAGAGTGTACTGGTCTGACGAACATTACCATCCCTAACTCAGTCAAAACCATCAATGATCATGCGTTCTTGAACTGTACCGGTCTGGCTAACGCGACCATCCCCAATTCCGTTAAAACCATTGGCGACTACGCATTCTCTGGTTGTAGCGCTCTGACGAGTGTGAACATACCCAAGTCAGTGACTACCATCGGCAATAACCCATTCAGTAGCTGCGCTGGCGTGATGAGCATTACGGTAGAAAGTGGTAACCCTAAGTTCGATTCCCGAGACAATTGCAATGCCATTATCAGCACTGCTAACAATAAGTTGATCATCGGCTGCAAGAATACAATTATCCCCAACTCCATCACCTCCATCGGCCGAAGCGCATTCAATGACTGCATCGGTCTGACGAGTGTCACTCTCCCCAACACTATCACCTCCATTGAGGAGAATGCGTTTGAAGACTGCAAAGACCTGAAAGATGTTTACTCATATATTACTGACTTGACTAATGTGTCAATCGGGGAAGGCGCGTTCAAGTTGTTCAGATATACCAGTAACTATTCCCAACGCACGCTTCATGTGCCCAATGGAACAGCCGATGCCTATCAAGCCGATAATAATTGGGAGCCCTATTTCGGTACTATCGTGGAAATGGATCCTGTTAATATCCCTGGTGACATTAATGGTGATGGCGAGGTCAATATCGCTGACTTTAACGCTCTCGCCTACATGCTACTTGAAGTAAATGCCACCATCGAGGACTCACCAGCCGCCGACGTGAACGGTGACGGCAAAATCGATATCGATGACATCCCTGCAATGATCGACAAGATTGTCAATTTTCTCCAATAATTCTCAATATATGTAAACGCAAGAAGGTCAAACCGTCAATATCTATCAGTTTGACCTTCTTGTTTTTCTTGACGCCAAGAAACTAGCGACGGTTGTTTTGTCTGCATAAACGATGAAAAGAGTGGCTGCCCCAATCGCATGGGACAGCCACTGCTATCAATAATTGTTTTCTCTCTCTTGTATTCTGTTGTGATATCAGAACTTCATACCGAAGGCAACCTGAATGTTACCGTTCTTCTCGTTGCTTTCAGCAACGTCAAATACCTTGGTCAAGCCCATGGTGTAACGAGCCTGTACAAAAGCATTATCAGTCAAGTTGTAAGTAGCGCCCAGGCCCACACCGAAGTCAACTTTCTTGGTGGCTTCCTTCAGGTCAATAGTCTCTTTTGCCTCAACGGAAGCAGCTTTGCCCGAAGCAGTCATTTTGCTATACACGTTGAAACCCACCTGAGGACCAAAGTCGATGCTGAACTGAGGAGTTGCATATAACTTGAGCATCACGGGGACATTGATATAGTTGGTGTGGAATGTACCCTTGGCCTTAACCGTTACAGCGTCAAGGATTCCGGGGATAGCTTCGTTCTCAACAGTTCCATTTGCTTTGCCACCCTGTGCAGCAAAAACGACTTCGGGAGCAATGGCAAACGTAGGCGAGAACTTGTATTCCATAATCAGGCCGACTTGGTAGTTGGGATTAAAGCCTTTAGGAGCATCTTTACCCCAAAAATGGGTCATGTCAAAACCGACCTTTGCACCAAATTGAAATTGAGCGTTGGCGCTCATGCACACGATTGCAGCAGCAATCAAAACTAAAAATTTCTTCATAATCTTTTTTTAAAATTAAAAATAAACACTTAGTGTTATCTAGTTCAGTATAAATAGCTTTTTGGCTAAATGCAAAAAAAACGCATTTTAGACATCATTTCTAACGATAGGTTTAAACCACCACTGAAAAAAATGACACATAGCGAAATTTAGAACACTTTGCGAGCGATACAAGACACTTATTTGCTGTACTGCTTACAATACTGTTGAATGCCACAGTTCAAGCAATCGGGCCGCAACGCCTTGCACACATATCGCCCATGCAGCAATATCCAGTGGTGTGCCTTGAAACGCAATTCGGCTGGGATGTGGCGTGACAGGTCTTTCTCCACGTCATTGGGCGTCTTGCCTTGTGACAAGCCCAAGCGGTGCGACACACGATAAACATGGGTATCCACTGGAATAGTGGCTTTGCCGAAAGCGGCTCCCATCACCACATTGGCAGTCTTACGACCCACGCCTGGCAGCGAAGTCAAGTCCTTCATGTTATCGGGCACCTGGCCGTTATACTCCTCGACCAGTTTTTGTGCCATCTGACGCAGGTGTGCTGCCTTGCTGTTAGGATAAGATACGCTCTTGACAAATTCCAGAATGTCTTCGACACTTGCAGCAGCCATCGCTTGAGGAGTAGGGTAGGCCTCAAACAGCGGGGGAGTAACAATATTCACGCGCTTGTCGGTACACTGGGCGCTCAGCATTACAGCAACCAGCAATTGAAATGGGTTGTGATGCTGCAACTCGGTCTCGGGGTTGGGCTGCGCCTCATTGAAATAGTCCAGGATTCCCTCGTATCTCTCCTTAATCGTCATATCGGTCTGGATAAAAAATGAGGAAATAGGACATGCAATAAATCCCTAATTCCTCATTTCTAATTATTCAATCAATGTGCGCTCTTGAACTCGTCAAGGAAGCGTACATCGTTCTCGCTGAACATGCGCAGGTCCTTCACCATGTATTTCAGGTTGGTGATGCGCTCCACGCCAAGGCCGAAAGCATAGCCACTGTACACCGTGCTGTCGATGCCACTGGCTTCAAGCACGGCAGGATCTACCATGCCGCAACCCAGAATCTCGACCCAACCCGTGTGCTTGCAGAAACCGCAACCCTTGCCGCCACACAGCATGCAGGTAACGTCCATCTCGGCACTGGGCTCGGTGAACGGGAAGTAGCTGGGACGAAGACGAATCTCGGTCTCGGTGCCGAACAGTTCCTGGGCAAAGTGCAGCAGCACCTGCTTCAGGTCGGCAAACGACACGTTCTTGTCAATATAAAGGCCCTCAATCTGGTGGAAGAAGCAGTGGGCACGGGCGGTAATAGCCTCATTGCGGTAAACGCGGCCCGGGCAAATGATGCGGATGGGAGGCTGCTGGCGCTCCATCGTGCGCACCTGTACCGAACTGGTGTGGCTACGCAGCACGATGTTGCGGGTCACGTCCTGCTCGTTCTTCTCGATGAAGAAGGTGTCCTGCATGTCGCGGGCAGGATGGTCGGCAGCAAAGTTCAGCGCACTGAACACGTGCCAGTCGTCCTCAACCTCGGGACCATCGGCGATGGTAAAGCCCAAACGCGAGAAGATATCGATAATCTGCTTGCGCACCACCGAGATGGGGTGACGCGTTCCCAACTCAGCCGGGAAGGCGGGGCGGGTGATGTCAATCTTGTTCTGCTCCTTGGCCTGCTGCTTGGTGGCCTCACGCAGGGCATTAATCCTCTCGGTAGCAAGGTTCTTGAGTTCGTTAAGTTTCTGGCCTAACTCACGTTTTTCCTCGGGTGCTACTTCACGAAATTCGTTGAACAGTGCCGTTATCTCACCTTTCTTACTCAGGTATTTGATACGCAATGCCTCAAGAGCTTCCTCATTATCTGCCTTGAGTTCAGCAATTTGCGCCTTCAGCGCTTCTATCTTGTCCTTTAACATAATCTCATTCTTTGAATAATCGTGCAAAGGTAGTAAATAGTTTTCAGTTAGCAGTTAAGAGAGAAAAGTTTTTTTCAGCAATGCTCACCGACGGAAATATTGAAGTTTTCTTGCATACGCCAAGAATAATGACGTAATTTGCATACGAATTGTGGATACAGTGATTTAGATAAATTATTTTTCTCCGCTAGATTGCTATAAGACAATGACATGAACCTCTAAAGACCATTTTATATTAACTTTTATATTCCTCCACAGGGATAATTAATTAGTATTTTTATGATGAAAAAGATTCAATTTCTTCTCATTGGGCTGATGTTTATCATGCCCTGCAGCCTATTTGCCCAGAATTATGTATATGGCGACGTAAACGGTGACGGCGAGGTGAGTATCGCTGACGTCAATGCCGTTATCGGTGTCATCTTGGGAGAGCATCAGTCTAAAAGCATAGTCGGTAGCTGGGTATCGGAGTATTTCATTGATGAGAGTGGTGAGAGATATGAGGTTCCTGATGCAATCAAGGTAAGCTATGACTTTTATGAAGACCAAACAGGTGAATGGGGCTATTGTACTAAATACAATAACAACATTATTATAGATTATGTTGACTTGAAATGGGAGCAGCAATTCAACCGTTTGTTTATCTGGTATGCTGACGGCGACCATGAAGAATTGTTCTATAGAATTAATGAGGACGGCTATTTGCTGTTGTCGCTCAACGCGCAATTAACCCAATACACAGCCTACCGTCCTGTCGACCATACCCATCCTCTCGAGGCCAGCAGGGCTGCCAAAGAATCCCGCCGCACAAATAGTTCAGCCGCAATCAAGTCGATTTCGCGTGCCGTTGGCTTAGGCCATCAACAAGGGAAATAGGACGCTTCTCTTGATGAGCCTCAATAAACAAACCCTGAACTTGACGATAAGCGCAAGTTCAGGGTTTATGATGACTATAGCTCAGCTTTTAGCTTTGCTGCAGAACGTGTTTTACGGCTCGCGTCCCTCAACGATGGCCTCGGTGTCGTGGGCAATCATGTATTCCTCGTCGGTGAGGACGACAACGACCTTAACCTTGCTGTCGGGCGTGCTGATTTCGCCTTCCTTGCCACGCCACAGGGTATCGTTCAATTCCTCATCAATCTTCACACCCAGGTAGGAAAGGTTGCGGCACACGCGCTTGCGGGTCTGGAACTGGTTCTCGCCGACACCACCTGTGAAGGCAATGATGTCCACACCATTCAGCTCGGCAGCATAAGCACCAATGTACTTCAAGATGCGCAGTTCATACATGTCGAGTGCCAACTGAGCACGCTTGTTGTTCTGTTCCTCGGCAGCGTCAACGACATCGCGCATGTCACTGCTCAGGCCGGTGATGCCCAGCACACCGCTCTTCTTGTTGATGATGTTGAGCATTTCGGCGGGCGTGAGGTTATATTTCTCCATGAGGAAAAGCAAAGCTCCCGGATCAACGTCACCCGAACGGGTACCCATCATCAGACCCTCGGTGGGAGTGAGACCCATCGTGGTGTCGATGCTCTTACCGTCCTTGATAGCGCTGATGCTGGCGCCGTTGCCGATGTGGCAGCAGATGATGCGCTTGCCCTCGGGGGTAGTGCCCAGCATTTCACACACGCGCTGGGTAATGAAGCGGTGGCTCGTGCCGTGGAAACCATAGCGGCGCACATGGTCGTTGGTGTAATACTCTATGGGCAGGGGATACATGAACGCCGACTTGGGCATCGTCTGGTGGAAAGCGGTGTCAAACACAGCCACCTGGGGGACATTGGGCAATACGGCCTCGATAGCCTCGATGCCTGCCATGTTCACGGGGTTGTGCAGCGGAGCGATGCCGTAGCACTCACGAATCATGTCCTTCACCTCGTCGGTGATGAGGACGCTGCGGCTGAACTTCTCGCCACCATGCACCACGCGGTGACCCACGGCGTCAATCTCCTTCAGGTCCTTGATGCAACCATACTCAGGATTTACAAGGGCATCGAGAATGGCCTTGATGGCACCCTTGTGGTCAGTAAGACCCAGGTCGATGTTCTTCTTGCTGCCGTCATCAAATTTCAGCTTGATGAATCCGTCGGGCAGACCGATTTTTTCTACACCGCCCTCAGCGAGGGTCTTATTCTCCTTGGTCTCGAGCAATTTATACTTGGCAGAGCTGCTGCCGCAATTTAAAACTAAGATATTCATTTTTATTATGATTATTTTTTGGGATTGTCGTTGTATAGCGAGCCTATGGCCCGTATTATAAAAAGTTATCTGTTGATTGCCTGGTTACAGGTCAGGATGACGGTGCGGTAGATGTCATCCTCGTTGCAGCCGCGAGACAAATCATTGACAGGAGCAGCGAGACCTTGCAGAACAGGACCCACAGCCTTGGCGCCAGCGATGCGCTGCACGAGTTTATAAGCGATGTTGCCTACACCCAAGTCGGGGAACACGAGCACGTTGGCGTGACCTGCGATGTCGCTGCCGGGAGCCTTGCTGGCACCCACGCTGGGCACGATGGCTGCGTCTGCCTGCAGCTCGCCGTCAATCTTCAGGTTGGGATTCATCTCCTTTGCCAGACGGGTAGCCTCAACAACCTTGTCCACGCGTTCATGCTTGGCACTGCCCTTGGTCGAGAAGCTCAGCATAGCAATTTTGGGGTCGTCGATCTCGGCCAATGCACGGGCGGTGCGGTCAGCACTCACTGCAATCTGTGCCAACTGCTGCGCATCGGGGTCAGGAACAACAGCGCAATCGGCAAATACCATCACACCATTGTGACCGTAGGGTGAACCCTCGGGCAACAGCATCAAGAAAGCACCACTAACCGTGCTGATGCCAGGCGCAGTCTTCAGTACCTGGAAGGCAGCACGCAGTACGTTGCCAGTTGTGTTCATTGCACCAGCAACCTGTCCGTCGGCATCACCGTTCTTAATGAGCAGACAACCCAGATAGAGCGGGTCAAGCACCTTCTTGCGGGCATCCTCGATGGTAACGCCCTTGGCTTTACGCAGTTCATAGAACAACTGGGCATACTTCTCGACAGCCTCTGCATCATTAGGATTGATGACGGTCGCCTTGTCGATGCCAGTAAGGCCCAATTCCGAAGCCTTGGCAAGAATCTCAGCCTTGTCGCCAATGAGCATCACGTCGGCGATGCCGTCGGCAATAATGCGGCTGGCAGCTGTCAGTGTGCGGGGTTCAGTACTCTCGGGAAGAACGATGCGCTGCCTGTTGGCAATCGCGTTGCTTTTGAGTTTCTCAAATAAAGGTTCCATGTCTCTTTTTTAAATAGTATTTTAGGAAAATGATTTAGTAATTCTTTTTATAGCCCCAAAGGTACTGCTTTTTTATAAATATGATGCTACAATGAGGATAAAAAACAAACAACTTTGACAACATTTTGACAACCACTACAACTATAATGTAGTTCGTGTTGCCAACTTTGATGTCAAAGTTGTCTGAAATAATAAATCTTAGCGCCCTAGCGGCTTTGCGTGAGGCACATTGTCAGGCTGTGTTACTCACCAAGGATGGCTGCTACACCGGGCAGGGTCTTACCCTCGATGGCCTCGAGCATAGCGCCGCCACCTGTTGAAACGTAGGATACCTGATCGGCAAGGCCGAACTTGTTGACGGCTGCTACCGAGTCGCCACCGCCCACGAGCGAGTAAGCGCCATTCTGGGTTGCCTCGGCAACATACTTGGCGATTTCGCCGGTGCCATGGGCAAAGTTCTCGAACTCAAATACGCCGACAGGACCGTTCCACAGGATGGTCTTGGAGTCGAGGATAATCTTCTTCCAGTTCTCAAGCGATGCTTCGCTGGCATCCATGCCTTCCCAACCATCGGGGATGTTGTAGATGTCCACCGTCTGGCGGTTAGCGTCGTTGGAGAAACTGTCGCCGGCAACGGTAGCAACCGAGAGGCTCAGGTTAACACCTTTCTCCTTGGCTGCGGCAATGACGTTCAGAGCCTCGGGCATCAGGTCGTCCTCATGCAGCGAGTCGCCGATGTGACCACCCTGGGCCTTGATAAAGGTGTAGCCCATACCACCGCCGATGATGAGGTTGTCCACCTTGTCGAGCAGGTTCTTGATAACAGACAGCTTGGACGATACCTTGCTGCCGCCAATGATAGCGGTGAAGGGATGCTGAGCGTTCTTCATCACATTATCGATAGCGGTAACTTCCTTCTCCATGAGGTAGCCCAGCATCTTGTGGTCGTCATCAAAGAAGTCGGCAATCACAGCGGTTGAAGCGTGACGGCGGTGAGCGGTGCCGAAGGCATCGTTCACATACACGTCGGCATAGCTGGCCAGCGTCTTGGCGAACTCGGTCTGGCGAGCCTTCATGTCCTTCTTGGCTGCATCATAGTTGGGGTCATCCTTCTCGATACCAACGGGTTTGCCTTCCTCCTCGGGGTGGAAACGCAGGTTCTCGAGCAGCAGTACCTCACCGGGCTTGAGTGCGTCTGCCTGTACTTTGGCTTCAGCGCTGTCCTGAGCGAACTGCACGGGCCTTTCCAAAGCAGCAGCTACGGCACTGGTGATTTGGTTCAGCGAGAGTTTGTGGTTGATTTTGCCTTTGGGTTTACCCATGTGAGACATGACGATGAGGGCACCACCATCAGCAAGAATTTTCTTCAAAGTGGGAACCGCACCACGAATGCGAGTATCATCGGTGATTTCTCCCTTTTCGTTCAGGGGCACGTTAAAGTCAACGCGTACAATTGCCTTTTTACCGGCAAAATTGAAGTCATTAATCTTAGCCATTTCTTAAAAAATATGAATTATTTGTGATTTTTGGTAGTTTCTTAAAAACTTGGGTGCAAAGGTACTAAATTATTTATACATAGACGATAATTTGCCACAAAAAACGCCAATCGGTTTACGAAACAGTCATCAAAGTGTTTTTCCTCACGTCAATTAGTAGGTCAAAACCTCCCTTTTTATGGATTTTTGTTGAAAAAGTATAGGGAATAATATCATTTTTGGGAATTTTAAGAAAAGATAATGTGCAACATCCCACATTTTTTCATAATTTTGTCATCTATTTATATTAACGTAATGATTAATAATCTCATGAACAAAACGCTGAGAACAGTGACAATGTTGCTATTGTCACTGATAGTAATGTCCTGCGGCATGATGATTCACAATGCCGATGATATCATTAATGAGATGCGCGATGCCAGGCATGCCGAGTATGTTAACGTGGGCAGTGGCCTATTGGGGCTTGGACGCCTGATTTCGCCCACATTGTCGGATGCAAGCATCGGTATTAATTCAGTTCGAGTGCTTGACTTGAGCAAGTGTAGCGGTAATGTTCGCGATAAGTTCCGCAAATGCCTCCAGAATCTCTCCAGGCAAAACTACTATGAGGAAATCGTCGCCACCCAGCAGGGGCGTGACAACCTGATGGTGCTCGTCCGCCGTGATGGCCAGTATGTCAGCGAAATCGTCCTTGCGAATGCGAGCATGTCAACCGATGCGCTGGTTGTCATTAACGGCCACATCAGCCTCGAGAACCTCGACCGCATCATTAACGACCAGAGCAACGTCTTCATCAAGTAAATAGAATCGCCATTTAGAGGGGCCAGGAATTACCGAATCAAGTACATTCCTTGCTGCTTTGCGGATGTCCTTATTCCATCAGTCACTACCATCTAAATCAAATAATAATCAATAATTTAACTTTACATAACAATGAAAGAAAAGATTCAAGAGAATTTCAATCAGCGTTTCGGCACGGATTCCGTGGTTTATGCTTCGGCTGGCCGTATCAACCTGATTGGTGAGCACACCGACTATAATGGCGGATTCGTGTTTCCTGGAGCCATCGACAAGTATATCATGGCTGCCATCAACATTAACGGTACCGACAAGGTGCGCGTCTATAGCATGGATATGGACGCCTACTGCGAGTTTGGTCTCAACGAGGAAGATGCTCCCCAAGAGCAGTGGGCACGCTACATTTTCGGCGTTTGCCGCGAGACCATCAAGCGCGGTGGCACGGTCAAAGGTTTTGACACGGTATTTGCTGGCAATGTGCCTCTGGGTGCTGGCCTGTCATCATCGGCAGCGTTGGAATCCTGCTTTGCCTTCGCCCTCAACGATATGTTCAACGACAATAAGATTGACAAGTTCGAATTGGCCAAGATAGGGCAGAGCACTGAGCACAACTATTGTGGCGTGAACTGCGGTATCATGGACCAGTTCGCCAGCGTTTTCGGCAAGAAGGACTGCCTGATGCGCCTCGACTGCCGCTCGCTGGAGCATGAGTATTTCCCCTTCCATCCCGAGGGTTACAAACTCGTGCTGCTTAACAGCAAGGTGAAACACGAACTGGTGGATTCACCCTACAACAAGCGCCGTGCTTCGTGTGAGAACGTGGCTGCCATTCTGGGTGTAGAAACCCTGCGTGACGCGACCTATACCATGCTTGCCGACATCCGCGACAAGATTTCGGACGAGGACTATCGCCGTGCCCGTTTCGTCATCGGCGAGAAGCAGCGCGTGCTCGATGTGTGCGACGCATTGGAACGTGGTGATTATGAAACCGTTGGTCGCTGCATGTTCGAGACCCACGATGGTCTTTCACGCGACTATGAGGTGAGCTGCGAGGAGCTGGATTACCTCAACGACGTTGCCCGCGAGTGTGGCGTGACCGGTTCGCGCATCATGGGTGGCGGTTTCGGTGGCTGCACCATCAATCTGGTGAAGGAAGACTGTTATGACAACTTCATTGCCACAGCCAAGGAGAAATTCAACGCAAAGTATGGACATGAGCCCGAGGTGATCAATGTCATCATCAGCGACGGCGCTCACAAAGTGGTAGATTGAAATGAAAAGCATCCGTATTGATACCTTTGAAACCGAGCGTGGTGAAATCACCACCTATGAACTCATTAACGCCAGCGGAGCCAGCGTGAAACTTTCGTCGCTGGGCGCCGGCATCATTGAAATCAAGGTGCCCGACCGTGACGGCAATCTCGCCGATGTGGTGCTGGGCTACAAGGATTTGAATGATTATTTCTTTGACGGTCCCTGCGCTGGCAAGGTGCCTGGCCGTTTTGCCAACCGCATCTTCAAAGGGCAGTTTGAACTGGATGGAAAAGCTTATCAGCTCAACTGCAACCATCAGGGCAAACACCACCTGCACGGCGGCAATGTGGGCTTCCAGAACAAAATCTGGGACTGCGAGATGGACGGTGACACCGTCGTGTTCTCACTGGAGAGCCCTGATGGTGACGAGAATTATCCTGGCTGCCTCAATGCACGCGTCGCCTATACTTGGAGCGATGACAACGTGCTCAAGATTGAACTTGGTGCCGTGACCGATGCCCCCACAGTCCTGAACCTTACCAACCACACCTATTTCAATTTGGCTGGCGAGGACAAGGAAGGCACAGCGCTCAACCAAGTGTTGCAACTTAACTGCTCCCGCTATCTGGTGACCAATGAGGACAATGTCCCCACTGGTGAGATAGCATCAGTAGAGGGCAATCCGATGGACTTTACAGAGCCCAAGGTAATAGGGCGCGACATCAAGATGGATTTCCCCGCCTTGAATATCGGCAAGGGATACGACAGCTGCTGGGTTATCGATGGCTATGAGGACGGCGACATGCATCTGGCAGCTGTGTTGTGCGACGAGGTTTCGGGCCGCAAGCTAGAAATCAGCACCGACCAACCCGCAGCACAGGTCTATACCGGCAACTGGCTTGAAGGATGTCCCATCAGCAAGAGCGGCAAGCCCTACCACGATTACGACGGTGTTGCTATCGAGTGCCAGGGCATGCCCGATGCCCCCAACCACGACAACTTCATGTCTCAGGTGCTGCGCCCCGACGAGGAATATCGCCGCACAATCATCTTTGATTTCCAGACCATATAAAAACAAAGATCAAAAACTAGAAACTAGGGACTAAAAACTTAAAACTAAAATAAATGAAACCGACATTATTTGTACTTGCTGCAGGTATGGGAAGCCGTTACGGTGGCCTCAAGCAGCTCGATGGTCTCGGCCCTCATGGCGAGACAATTATGGACTATTCAATTTATGACGCTATCCATAGCGGATTTGGTAAGGTGGTCTTTGTGATTCGTAAAGACTTCGAGGCTGATTTCCGCGAGAAGATTTTATCAAAATATGAGGGACATATCCCTGTTGAACTCGTCTTCCAGGGTCTCAACGACTTGCCTGAGGGCTTTACCTGTCCCGCCGAACGCGTAAAACCTTGGGGCACTAACCATGCCCTGTTGATGGGTAAGGATGTCATCAATGAGCCTTTTGCCATCATTAATGCCGACGACTACTATGGCCGTAACAGCTTCGAGGTTATGGCAGCCGAATTGTCGTCACTGCCCGAGGGCAGCAAGGGCCACTACAGCATGGTAGGCTTCAAGGTGGGCAATACCATGAGCGAGAGCGGCACTGTGGCACGTGGCGTCTGCGAGACCCGCGACGGCCTGCTCACCGGTGTGGTGGAACGCACCAGCATCGGCTATGATGCCGACCACAACATCGTCTTCACCGACGAGAACGGCGATGTCCAGCAACTGGCATTCGAAACCCCCGTATCGATGAATTTCTGGGGCTTCACACCCGACTACTTTGTGCACAGCGAGAAATGTTTCGTTGACTTCCTCAAGGAAAACCTTGATAAGCCCAAAGCCGAGTTCTTCATTCCCACGGTGGTTAACGAAATGGTCAATAACGGAACCGCCCAGGTGAAGGTCCTCACCACCGAGAGCAAGTGGTTTGGCGTGACCTATGCCGCCGACCGTCAAGGTGTAGTCGATAAGTTTGCTGAGTTACATACTACAGGCGTCTATCCCGACAAGATGTTCTAGACATTTACATGGTTTCCCATGCGGCTGCATTATAGCCGCCACCTAATAAAAATCCCGCACTAGGACTTAAACAGTGCGGGATTTTTTGTATTTTTGCGCCATGAAATGGATGAAACAGGAAAAAGCCAAGAAGGCTCCACAAAAGAAAACCATCAAGAAGAATACGTTGTACCGTAATTTTCGTGCTTGGATTTTGCGTTTGGAGCATCGACAAAAGTACGACACGCCTTCTATTGTAGTGCGGGATACTGAATCTCATGTCTGTTCACATTGTGGAACAGAGTACACTGGCGCCTATTGTCCCAAGTGTAGTATGCCTGCCAGATGGAAACGCTTTAACTGGAAGCTTTTATTCTTGAATTTTATGGACATTTGGGGGATGGGCAATCGTCCCATGTTCCGTACGATTCGAGACCTTTTTTGGCGTCCTGGTTACATGATCAAGGACTATCTGCGTGGACATCACCTGTCTTATTTCCCCCCCTTCAAAATGCTTGCTGTATGGACTATCATACTTATGTTCTTCATCTGGTTGCTGAAATATTTCAATCAAGTAAGTCCAAGTGATATAGAGGGTATTGTTGAGCATGCAAATAGTACGTTTAGAGATCGTTTATCGCCTTTGTCATCCCTTCTGTTAGAGCAAATAAGAATTGTTTCAGAATACTTGGACAATCATCTGCTCTATAAATTCATATTACAGAATGTTCTGGTGGTGATTGCCGTTAAGTGGGCTTTTAAAAAGGTGAGTGATTTCAATTATGTCGAAACTTTCATTTCACAAATATATATCAACTGCCAGTTCCATATTTTGGCCTTTGCAACTATGTTATTGACGTGGCAAATCCCAAAAACTGAACCTTTCTTTCCATACATGGAAGGATTTATTTTTCCTCCTTTGGTATTGGCATATGACTTCCATCAGCTATATGGTGTTAAATGGAAGAACGCCTTGTGGAAGACGGTTGTTGTTATGTTTAACTTGATGATATTTTATTTGATTCTTGTACTGATAGTGATGGGTATTATCACTCTCGTCGAACATTTTACCAACCCAACATAACCGATTGTTAATCCCGCTCCATAACTCCGCGCCACGCGGTTTCGCGCAGGGAGCCCACTTCATCGTCGCAGCGGTATTCCCAGTACATCGCTCCGCGCATTCCCGTCTCATGGATGAACCGGCATTTCCAGGCCAGTGACTCAGCGTCCTCATAGGTGCAGACCATTTCGCCGTCCTTGACCAGATAGGGCACTTTTGCTACATCGTCCCACATGCGGGTAACGTCTGTCCGCTTCACGAGGGCCCCGTATGCCGTGTCCCCGAATCCTTTCACCGATCGCCCGTAAAAGGGCACTCCCAGTACCAACTTATTGACGGGCATTCCTGCGTCTAGGTGCGCCTGTAAGGCCTCCTGTGCCGTCACGCGGCCCGACATCTCACTGCGGTATAGCGCCGCGTGGTGATAGGGTGGGTTGTCCACGTCATACATCATGATGTTCACCAGGTCAACGTAGGGTTCTATCGCCTTGAAATCCACATAGCGGGCATCGGCAATCGTAGCGCATGACAATAGGTAACTCTTACCTAGAGCCTTGCGCAGTTCCTTCATTAGCAACGTGAAATTGTCAATGTCGGCAGGCGATGACGAGATACCCGCCTCGTTGCTGCTGGGATATTCCCAGTCGATGTCGATGCCGTCCAGGTTGTAGTCCTTGACAATGCGCTTGCAATCCCTGGCAAATGCCTTGCGACGCCTCTCGGTCGATGCCATCTCACTGAACCCGCCAGCCGTCCAGCCACCGATGCTCAGTACGATATAAATCTGGTGATCCTTCTTCAATTCCACCAGTTGGCGCAGCCGCTCAGGGTGCTGGATGGTCACCCCGTCGTATGTCTTATTCACGTTCCCAAAAGCGTAGTTGATATGCGTCAGTACCGAACAGTCAGGAATTGGCATGTCAGCATTCCATCCTGTCACATACGCCGCTACCACAGCCCCGTTATCCTTATGCTGGCCAGCCCACGTCGTCAACGCCACCGCTAACAGGCAAGTCAAGGTCAATATCCTCCTCATCATAATCATTTTCTTCATTAGTTCGTTCCCAAAATTACAAAAATTTCCTAATACCACCAGTCGTCTCTACAAAATGTTTAACGTATCTTTGTTAA
>CACZAC010000002.1 GCA_902779125.1 uncultured Bacteroidales bacterium
TAAAAACGAGTAAACCGCTATAAATTAGCGGTTTACTTCAAGTCGTTCAAAGTTGTTCGGAGTTGTTTCTAAGGCTCTACTTTCCGATGCAGAAGTGGGTGAAGATTTCGCCGAGGATGGCGTCGGTGGTGATTTCGCCGGTGATTTCGCCAAGCCAGTGGAGGCATTCGCGGATGTCCTGGTCGAGGAGGTCGCCGCTGAGGCCGCTGTCGAGGCCGTCGATGGCGCGAGCGATGGCATCTCGGGCATGCGTCAGGGCTTGGTAGTGACGGGCGTTGGTCACGATGACGGCATCGCTGTCCACATCGGGCAGAGAGGCGGTCTCGACGATGAGATTGCGCAGGGACTCGATGTCGCTTTCGCTTTTGGCGCTGATGGCTACGACTTGTGCACCCTCGGGCAGGATGTCGTTCAGCTCACTTCTCGCGGCGACATCGTCGTCAAGATCGGTCTTGTTGAGTATGGCAATCAGCGCCTTGCCTTCGCAGCGGTTGAGGATGTCATGTGCCATGCTGGTGTCGGCGCTCGTGACGTCAACGACCCAAAGCACAACGTTGGCCTTGTCGATAGCCTGCCATGTGCGCTCGATGCCCATCCGCTCGACAGTGTCGCTCGACTGGCGGATGCCTGCCGTGTCGATGAAACGGAACAGCGTTCCGCCCATGAAGACGGTGTCCTCGATAGTGTCGCGTGTGGTGCCGTGAATGTCACTCACCAGGGCGCGGTTGTCACGCAACAGGGCGTTGAGCAGGGTTGATTTTCCTGCATTGGTCTGGCCCACGATGGCGACGGGCAAACCATTGCGAATGGCGTTACCATCTCTATAACTGTCGGCCAAGCGACTGATGAGCGTGTGGATTTCCCTAGCCAGGTCGGTTACCTCGCTACGGTCAGCAAAGGTCACATCCTCCTCGCTGAAGTCGAGTTCCAGTTCAATCAGTGCCGTGAAATGCAACAATTTGTCACGCAGTTTCTTCAACTCATCACTGTAACGACCTCGCATCTGGTTCATCGCTACATGATGGGCGGCACGGGACTGAGCCTCGATGACGTCGGCGACAGCCTCGGCCTGCGACAAGTCCATGCGACCGTTGGCAAAGGCGCGACGCGTGAATTCGCCAGCAGCAGCATGGCGACAGCCCGCATCAATCAGCGTCTGAACGACTTGTTGCTGAATCCATGTCGAGCCATGGCAAGCAAGTTCCACGACATCCTCACCAGTAAATGAGTTGGGTGCCTTAAATACGGTCAATACTGCCTCATCAAGCATATCGCCCTTGGTATCTACCAAGTGACCCAAGTGGACGGTGTGTGAAGCCATCTCGGCAAGGGGCTTGCCTTGCCAGCGGCGCTGTACGATGTCTAGCGCCTCGGGACCACTGACGCGAACTACCGCAATACCGCCACGGCCCGCAGGGGTCGAAACGGCGCAGATGGTGTCACCCGTGAGTCCTGTCAATTCTGTAATGTTCATCGGCGTGGGTAATAAGCGGGCCAGTCTTTAATGTTCTGTTTGCTCTCGATGACGTTCTCGACGCCATCCTCTAGTTTGGCGAGGAAATCATATCCTGTCAGTGCCTCCACCTTGTCGATGGTGGTGGCATAGTTTGTCCAGCTGTTGGGCATGCCCTTGTTCTCCATCACGAAGGCGATAGCGCGGTTTTGCTCGGGTGAATACACCACCTTGAAAAAGCGTTCAGGCACTGCGATATCGATATCCTTGCCGATATACTCCATATCGTCGGAGAAGATAGGTCCCGTGAACACGATAAGCCTCTTGGCTGTTCTCGACCACTTGTGGACCGCTTCCTCGACATGACGCCACTCGCCATCATTCATTTCCTCGACCTGCGGGCAGATGTTGGTCATCAAGAAGCACTGCTCCATCGCGGTTTTGTTCCACCGCATGTCCATCGCCGGAGCCATGTGGCCGCGGGTGTAACCGCTATCTTTGTAATCCCACCAGTCGGGACATCCTTTCACGTTATAGTCCCGTTCAAACTTATAGTTCGCACGGTTCTCGGCGTCATGCGAGTCGGCCATCGAGGTCATTGTGTTGGTCAGTTCATAGGCTACGCAGTTGGGCACATGGTAATGCTTATTGAAATAGACCACAATCGCCTTGTAATGCACCGTCTGGTTGTCGAGGCGCCCCGGCAACTTCACATCGAGCAACGAGAGGTCGCCTGTTGTCTTGTATTCCTTGCCCTCCTGATCGCCTTGTTTGTCATCGGCCGTCTGTTCGGTAGGCAAATCTTCGTTATAGGCACTCTTGTAGAACGAGTTCTTCTGGAACCCTTGATAGCCTGCCAGTGCCAGCAGCACCAGTGCCAACAGGTAATATAAAACTCTCTTCTGTTTCTTCTTCATAATAATCCTTGTTTCTCGCTGCAAAGTTACAGCAACCCAATGGAAAAATCAAATTTGTTTTTCCATCTTACTATTTCACATATCGGGAGAAAAATTGCCACACTTCCTCACCCGTGTCGATGTCGCCATTGTGCCAGGAGTGGACGCCACCCACGACCTCATAGAGCCACACGTCACAGCCAGTGGTCGTGCTCGTGTAACGGTGCTTGATAATCGGGTGGCCATCGGCACCCTGAAGGCTCTCTACACGCTCTATCGTCTCATGGGTGCAGCGGTTACGCGCAATCCAATAGCCGACGGCTACCGGAACGGGCAAATAGGCACCCCAGCCGCTCTTGTTGTCCATATCGCCTGTCCATTCCGACACGCGGTCCTCGGTGCCGTGGATTTCCATCAAAGGGATGGGGCGTGGTGCCTCCAGCTGCTCATACATCCATGCCATCGTCAGACCGGCAATAGGGGCAACGGCTTTGAAGGTATTCTGCTTGCTGTAAGCCATCAGGTAGCACATCTCGCCACCGTTGGACATTCCTGTCAAGAAGGTGTTGTCGCGGCTCAAGCGGTAACGCTTTTGCACATACCGGGCGATGCGGCACAGGGACTTGACATCATCCACTTTCCACCCCTGCTGGAACGGATAGCCCACATTCCAGCTGGGTTCTCCCTGCGGGTCTTTCAGTCCTTGAGGAATGCAGACGGCAAAGCCGTGCCTGTCGGCAGCCGCCAACATCGGGTTTTCGCGCCAGATACCTGCGCCATAGCCATGCAGGATGAACACTAGCGGCGCACCGTTCTTCACCCCGTCAGGCAGATACATGGCAAAGTGCCTCATATAGCCATCAACCTTCACCGAGTCATCAACAAACTGTTCCGCTTGGCATGGCTGGAGTACAAAGGTTAAAAGCAGTGAAGCCAGGAGATGTTTAAGGTACTGTTTCATATTTATTTGGATTGAGGAATCACAAGGTTAAGAATCACACCAGCAAGTGCCGACAGACCGATGCCGCTCAGCGAGAAGCTGCCCATCGGGAGGATGGCACCGCCGATGCCCAGCGTCAGCACCACGCTCACAATAATAATACTGCGCGTTTGGTTCAAGTCCACCTTATTGCTCACCAGATTCTGGATGCCCACCGAGGCGATGGAGCCGAACAACAGCAACATGATGCCACCCAGCACAGCGCTAGGGATGCTCTGCAACACGGCACTCAGTTTGCCGATAATCGAGAAGATGATGGCGGTTGCTGCTGCGATGCGGATGACTGCGGGGCTGGTGATGCGCGTAATCTGCATGGCACCGGTCACTTCGCTATAGGTGGTCACGGGAGGACCGCCGAACAGGGATGCCGCCATACATGCCAGACCGTCACCCAACATCGTGCGGTGCAGTCCAGGGTCCTTGATAAAGTCCTTGTCGGCCACTGCGCCAACAACATACACGTCACCGATGTGTTCAATTACAGGAGCGATGGCAACGGGTATCATGAACAAGAACGGTTCCCATGAGAACTGCGGCAACTTGAAATGGGTGATGCTCTGCGGTGGGGCAAACCAGGATGCGCTACCCACCGCCGAAAAGTCCACCAGTCCCATCATCCACGCCACGATATAGCCCACGACGAGACCGCACACCACGGGCACCAATTTGATGAGTCCTTTGCCCAAAATGAGGACGAGAATTGCCGTCAGAAGCGATATGAAAGCCAGGAGCCAGTTTTCCTGAGCCATGTTGACGGCGGCAGGCGCCAGCGACAGACCGATGCAGATGATGACAGGTCCAATGACGACAGGCGGGAACAGCCGTTCCAGCAGACGCCGCCCCTGCCACTTGATCAACGCCGACATCACAAAATAGACCAGCGCCACACCCATTATGCCAGCCAGGGTGCCTGGCATCCCCCATTGCTTGGAAGCCGAAATGATGGGAGCGATAAAGGCAAAACTAGAGCCTAAAAAAATGGGCACCTTACCCTTGGTGACCATGTGAAAGATAAAAGTGCCGATGCCTGCGGTGAATAATGCTGCTGCCGGGTCAAGTCCCACAAGTAACGGGACAAGGACAGTGGAGCCAAAGGCTACAAACAGGAATTGAATGCCCACAATGGTTTTTCGGGCAGCGGTCAAATTGGAGGTTTCCATTGTTTTTCTCAGATCGGGTGTCATGACTTTGAAATCTGCTACAAAGATAGTGCAAGCCGAACGGAATGCAAAACAAGAAACGATTTTTTTGATTCTGCACTGCCTAAAAGTCCCCCTATCTTCAACCGTAGGTTAATGATTCAGCCATTCCAGCCTCCTACCCCACCACTAACGATTATGCCCAACTTGCTAGCGTTTTTCACTTGAACGGCTCAGGCGATACGGATTATTTGTGTAAATTTGCAGTGATGATGTTAGATTAATGAACTGTTGAGAGATTGACAGAGAAAATGAACATCGAGGAATTCAGAGAATATTGCCTGTCGCTGCCTGGCGTCACCGAGGCGACCCCGTTTGAGAAATTCTCGCGCGGGAAGTTCACTATCCTCGTATTCTATGTGAGCGGTCACATGTTCTGCTACTTCAACATCGATGATTTTAACGCCATCACCATCAAGTGCGACCCCGCCGAAATGGCAGAACTGAAAGAGCGGTATCAGGCCATCGGGGAGCCATTCAACGGTGACAAGCGGTATTGGATTAGCGTTCAGTTGGGACAGGATGTGACCGACGATGAAATCAGAGCATTGGTGAGCAAATCGCACCAATTGGTTGCCAACAAATACAAGACAAAGAATAAAAGATGACAGCTAAGGAGATTATCGGGTATATGGAGTCGCTGCAGAATGAGAAGCAGCGGCAGGTGTTGATGGGGTTCTTCAAGACGGGTCCTGGAGAGTATGGCGAGGGTGACCAGTTCCTGGGGCTGAAAGTGCCGCAGACGCGCGAAGTGGTAAAGTTGGCGGTTGCCGACACGCCGCTTGACGAGATACCCGAACTGCTGATGTCGAGGTGGCACGAGGTGCGCCTGTGCGGGCTGCTCATGCTGGTCGATAAATTTGGCAGATTGGCGAAAAAACGTCTAGAGAACGACGAGACCGCTATCCGGGGACGCGACGAAATCGTAAAGATGTACCTGAAGTATGCCGAGCAGGCCAATAACTGGGACCTGGTCGATTTGTCGGCACCCAAGATTCTTGGCATCTGGTTGCTGTTGCCCTCCCGACTGGGTGACAAACGCGAAATCATGGATGCCTTGGCGGCAAGCCCTTGCCTGTGGCGCCAGCGCATGAGCATGGTGAGCACCTGGAAGACCACCCAGCAGGGAGACCCGTCATGGTGCCTGCGCTATGCCGAGTGGCATCTGCATCACCCGCATGACTTGATGCATAAGGCGGTAGGCTGGATGCTGCGCGAGGTGGGCAAGCGGTGTAGCATGGACCTGCTGCGCCAGTTCCTAGAACGTCATGCCCACGAGATGCCGCGCACCGCCCTGCGCTATGCCATCGAACAGATGTCCGATGACGAGCGCAAATACTGGATGAAGGCTTGAAACAGCTAAGAAGGCTTGTACTATTCCATTATCTCAGGCTGGTCCATTGATGTGGGTTGGTCCTGCACTAAGGGTTCGCCCATCGTTGCGGGTTCTTCCATCGGTAGGGGTTGACCCATTACTACCGGTTCCTGCGGTACAGTGAGTGGCAGTTTCTTGTATTGCTGTGCAAACACATAAATCACGACAATGCCAACAAGCAACAGCACCAAGTTGACAGGCGGCGAGTAGGGGCTGGCGCCAGTCTCATCGTTGGTGAGCAGAAAGGCTACCGTAGATACTGTGTTGTTCAAAGCGTGGACAAAGATGCAGTACCAGATGTTGCGGGTGCGGTAATAAATCCAACCCATGAATATACCTAACGTCAATGCTATGATACCCTGAATCAAATTCATGTGAACGATGGCAAATGCCAAAGCCGATAGCACAATGGCAAACCAAGGGCTACGGTCTTTCTTCTCCAGCAACTTTCGCTCAATCGTGCCCCTGAAAATACCCTCCTCCAATAGCGGAGCCAGAACACACACGCTGATGATACCCAGAGGGTTCTTAGACATTTCACCAATATCTTTCAGGAATTCCAAATCCCATTCAAACTGGGGCACGTAAGTCTGAATAAAAGTAGCAATAATTACAAATCCGACCCAGCCAACAGCTGCCCACAAGAGGAAGCGATAGGTATCAGGGTCCTTGATGAAACTGTAGTCACACCATTTGCGCTTCCAGAAGACGAAGAGCGGGAGCAACTGAGAGCCCAACATCATAATGACCAATGACCATGTATTCGTACCTAAAGTCTCGGCTGAGATGTCCCCATGATTAAGCGCAATCTCAATAATCAACGCAGGAAACATCAACAGAATGGCCCCGACTATAGACAAGCCAAAATAAATCAGTACATACTTTAAAACCGTTTTCATAACTTTTCGTTTTTATGTTGTTATTTTTTATCTTTTACCCATTAGACGCAGGCGGGGTGCAATAAACTACAAAAAAACGAGAAAAAAACGCGCGAGAAATAAAAAACAGTCTTATATCAGCGATTCGGCCGATGCTCTGGCAAGGGGTGACGCCGTTGGATGTCTATTTCTTGGATTTTAAGCGTTTATACTCGTCATTGGCCCATTTGGTTATCCGGTCAAGTGGATACAGTGAACACCTGAAATTGATATTTTCTATTTTTTTAGGGTCGGTCACGTGATTGTGACAAGCGAGGCATTTCCAGGTCCCGTCGGGCAGCAGCGACATCTTGTAGCGGTGGCACTTGCCGCAACGTGGACTGGGATGCGTCCAGCAGTCGCAATTCAGGCAATGGACGAAGCCATCCTCATAGACCTCGGTGTTATCACTACCGCACTTGAGGCAAAGGACCTGTTCTTCTTCATATACTTCATCTTCCTCATCCGCTACTTCATCCACTATCTCTACTTCCCTCACAGGGGGGATGATGCGGTCATTATAGAAGTTGGTGCCGCAATACAGGCAAGAGTAAGTGCCATCAGTCAGCAACATGGCGGACCAACTCCCGCAGCGGGGACACCGGGCATGAATGGGGATATAATCCGGACCGGGATCGCCAGAGCTCTCAGCGTCGACATAGTCGATGCTATCGTCCTCATCAAAATACTCAGGCAGTTCACCCGTATTCTGGTGATAATCATAGTCCTGCCACATTTCTTCATCGTGCGTCATACAACACTATATACTTTATCTTTGGTTATTTAAATGTCAAGGCAGTACCCTTGTTGTCACTTTGACCGAGTGACCTCGTTGACGAGATAGACGATGCTCTGGTAGGGGATACCGCCGTTGGTTTCCAGACCAACCTCGCAGGTGCGGCTGTTGCTGTAGCCCATCTCAATGCGGTTATCCTCGAGTTGGCGGCGCAGCTTGCGTAATGCCCAGCGATTGACCTCAGGATGCGTCCAACCACGGTCGCCGGCAAAACCGCAGCAACCCACGCCCTCGGGCAGAAAGACATTGTTACTGCACAAGTGAGCCAAATTGGTCATCTTGTCCACCAGTCCCATCTCGCGCGTCGAGCAGGTAAAGTGCAGGGCGATATGGCGGTCAATCGGGGTGAATTCCAAGCGGTCACGCAGGTACTCCCAGATGAACTCCACGGGCTCATACAGCTTCATGCGCTTGATGCACTTGCGCAGGCGATGCAAGCAGGGGCTCTGGTCGCACATGACGGGATATTTGCCCTGTTCACTGGCTTGCCACAGCGCCTCGTCGAGTTCGGCTGTTTTCTGGTCGGCGATGTCGAGCATGCCTTTAGACTCCCAGATGGTGCCGCAACACATCTTTTCCATTCCCTCGGGGAAGATGACCTCGTAGCCCGCCTTGCGGCACAGTTGCACCATCTCATCGACGAGGGTATTCTTCACGGGGGCGCCTTTGGCAAGGCCCATCGTCTGGTTGATGCACGAGGGGAAATAGACCACCTTCAGTACCAGTTCGGGACTGGGCTTTTGAGAGGATTCTGAGACGCAAGATTTTGCGTCTCTACAAGCATGGGGCTGGCGGGCTTTGCCTGGCATGGCAGGGGTCCACAGGGGTAGCCCAGCCTTGTGCATAGCACTAGCAACGCCCTTCATGGCTGAAGTGCCCAGGATGTTGTGTCCAAGGCGTGCCACGTCCAACGTGAAGCGCAGGCCGCTCTTGATGCCCGCAAAATGGCGGGCGGCAAAGTCACCCACACGATAGCCCATGCTACCCTGAGGCAGCGCTTCTTGACGGACGAGATGCGTCAAATCGGCGACGTTGATTTTCATCGGGCACGAGGTGGAGCATAAGCCATCTCCTGCACAGGTCTGGTCACCTTGATAGCGGTATTGCTTGACAAGGGTTGCCAAGCGCTCGGGATTCTCGCCCGTCTCACGCAGGTGGGAGATTTCGCGTTGGATGACGATGCGCTGACGAGACGAGAGCGTCAAGCCGCAAGTCAGGCAGTTCACCTCGCAGAAGCCGCACTCGATACACTTGTTGGCATTACGAACGCCCTCGATGGTCTCGCGGGTGCTATCGTTGTGATTCTCTGAATCGGCCACGCCAAGGCGAGGCCCTACAGATGTGGCCATTTCCAAGCCTTTCAACTTCAACTCGGGCAGGGGTTTAAAGTGCTTGATAAAGCACTCGGGGTCGTCGTTGAAGATGACACCGGGATTGAGCAGATAGTACGGGTCGAAAATCTCTTTCAATTCGCGCATGGCGGCAAATGCCTCCTCGCCCCACTCGTACTTGACAAAAGGTGCCATGTTGCGGCCCGTGCCGTGCTCGGCCTTGAGCGAGCCGTCATATTCCTCGACCACAAGGCGTGCCACGTCGCGCATCAAGCTGGCATAGCGCTGCACCTCGCTCTCGTCGCTGAAGAGCTGGTTGATGATGAAGTGGTAATTGCCCTCGAAGGCGTGCCCGTAGATGCAGGCGTCCTTGTAGCCGTGGTCGGCGATGAGTTTTTGCAGTTTCACAGTGGCTTCGGGCAAGTCTTCGACGGCAAAGGCGACGTCCTCAATAAGGCACGACGTGCCCACGGGACGGGCACCGCCCACACTCGGAAAAATGCCCGAACGGATGGCCCAGTACTTGCCATAGACGGCAGGGTCGGTGGTGAATTCGACGGGCCGATAGGTCTTGAACTGCGACAGGCAGTCGGTAATCGTGTCGATGCGGTGCTGCAGGTCCTCGGGCGTCATGGCCTTGGTCTCGGTGAGGATGGCGGTCAGATTGTGGTAGTCGCCAGGCTCCACGCCATCGATTTTGCCGGCATCCACATCTTTCTTGTACTGCAGATATACGGGGTCATCGACCGAGGCGAGCGACAGGTAGTCGAGCATCTCGGCACTCTTGACCATGAGGTTTTCCTCGCTCATGGCGATGTCCTCGTCGCTGGACTTGAGCTGCTTGAGAGCAACCACAGCCTCGCAACTCTCACGCATGGTGAAGAAATAGAGCATTGCCGAAGCTTTGCAGGGATAGTCGTGCAGCGTGCGCATGGTGACCTGGCTGATGAATGCCAGCGTGCCCTCGCTGCCCACCACGCAGTGGGCGATGATGTCAAACGGGTCGTCATAGGCAATAAACGGCCGCAAGTTCAAGCCCGTGACGTTCTTGATGCTGTATTTCTTGCGGATGCGGTCGGCCAGCGGCTGGTTGGCGCGGATGCGGTCACGCATGGCCTCGATGCGCTTGATGAAATCGGGATGGGACCGCTTGAAGGCCTCACGGCTCACGGCGTCGCCCGTGTCGAGCACGGTGCCGTCGGGCAGCACCAGGCGTGCCGACAGCAGCATGCGGTCGCTATTGGCATGGGTACCGCAGTTCATGCCCGAGGCATTGTTGGCGACGATACCGCCCACCATCGCCGAACCGATGCTGGCGGGGTCAGGCGGGAACACGCGTCCCAAGGGTTTCAGTATCTGGTTCACCCTCGCGCCCACGATACCGGGCTGCAGGGTGATGCTCTCGGCATCAGCCGAAACACGATAATCCTCCCAATTCTTTCCAGCCACAATCAGGATGCTGTCGCTCACGCTTTGGCCTGAGAGCGATGTTCCCGCAGCGCGGAAGGTGAACGGCAAGCCAAATTTATTGGCAGTCTTGACAATCACCGACACCTCATCCTCATCCTTGGCACGGATGACCACCTGGGGCGTCAAGCGGTAAAAACTCGCGTCGGTGCCCCAAGCCAGGGTGCGCAACTCGTCGGTATAAACCCTGTCCTCGGGCAAGATACTTTTTATTTCATTCAAGAACCTTCTCATCATGGACTAATAATACTTGATAGTGAAACTGTCGGTTATGTTCAACTCCGTTCCCCAGTGGTCGCGATACACGATGGGAATGCCACGGTAAGCCTCAGGGACTTGGAGCACACCCACTTTGCTCCAACGGGGCGGTCCATAGTCAAACGACTTGCCCGACAATATCAAGATATTGCTTGCATAGTCGTACTCATAGAAACCGCCACCCAAGCAGTCCTCATGCGGCATCAGCAAGTCACGATGCAACGTGACCATGCCAAGCCTCAAATGCCCGCCACTGGTGATGATAAACTTAGGATGTTCCATGCTGCGAAGATAATACAATTATCTGTAGCAAACAACGACTGCGGGGAATTTATGCTCGCTACGCTCGCAGTTTAGAGTTTAGGGTTTAGAGTTTAGAGGGGCATCCGCACTCATACCCCACGCTAAGACGCCAAGCTGCTAAGTTTTTTAGAGCATCCGCATTGTAGGGCCTCGCCTTGGCGTGGCCGCCCGCCCTTAGGTTCGTGCTAAGACGCTAAAGTTTTTGGGAAAAGAGGCGATATCAGTAATAGTGGCACAAATACCCGCAAAATGGATACATGCCCTTTTGCGGGTTGTTGGTAATTTTGCAGTCGGTAAAACATATCAGTAATCAACTCAAACCGAAACAAGATGAATACATTCACCAAAATTGTGATGATGATGTCTGCAATACTGTTGTTCAGTTGCAACGATGACGGCAACGAGGTTGTGGCCCAACCTACTATGTCTCAAAAAATGTACATAACCATCGATGGCGTGTCACAGCCTGTCACCCTTTACAACAATGCCGCGGCACAGGCTCTGGTGGCCAAGTTGCAAGAGGGCAATGTGACGGTGTCGCTCAACTCCAGCGGCGGTTTTGAGATTTGGGGGGCACTGGGTTTCTCGCTGCCCACGAGCAATGAGCAGATGACTGCGCATCCCGGCGATGTGGTTCTTTATAACGGGAGCAACATTTGCCTGCTCTATGGCTCCAATTCATGGAGTTATACCCGTTTAGGCCACATCGATGAGTTGTCGGGGAACGCGTTGCAGGCATTCTTGAAGGCCGGTGAGAGTAATATCAGCGTCACGCTGTCGCTCGAACCAGTGTCTTCGGGCCTCAGTGCAGTGAGGATGGATATCAGTCCTCAAGATAGCGCATATTATAACCTCAATGGGCAGAAGGTGGTGAATCCATCTCACGGTATATATATCAAGAACGGTAATAAAGTAATATTATAGGATTATGAAGAAAGTTGTAGTTATCTCTACCAGCCTGCGCCCCGGTTCGAACAGCCAAGCGATGGCCGAACAGTTTGCTGCGGGTGCTGAAGCCGCAGGTCATGCAGTGGAACTGATTTCGCTGCGCGGAAAGGAAATCAAGTTCTGCATCGGTTGCCTGTCGTGCCAGAAGACCGGTGCCTGTGTTTTCAAGGACGATGTACCCGCCATCATGGACAGCGTGCTCGATGCCGACGTGGTATGCTGGGCAACGCCGATTTACTACTATGAGATGTCGGGGCAGATGAAGACGCTTATCGACCGCATGAACGCCATGTACCCCAAGGATTACCATTTTCGCGACATCTACCTGCTGACCACAGCTGCCGAGGACGAGGAATTCGTGCCCAAGCGTGCCGAGAGCGGTCTGCAGGGTTGGATTGACTGCTACGAGAAATCTGAACTGAAGGGGCATCTGTTTTGCGGCGGTGTGAACGATGCGCGTGACATCACCGGCAATAGCAAGTTGCAAGAGGCGTTCGAAATGGGTAAAAGCATCTGATTTCAAACGAAAAACTGCTAGCGCTCAGCGCCAAGCCGCTAAGATTTTTTAGAAGCATCCGCATCGTAGGGCCTCGCCTTGGCGTGGCCGCCCACCACCGGGCCCCACGCTAAGGCGCCAAGCCGCTAAGGTTTAAAGTTAGCATCCGCATCGTAGGGCCTCGCCTTGGCGTGGCCGCACCGTACGTCCCCCACGCTAAGGCGCCAAGCCGCTAAGTTTTAAAGTTAGCATCCGCACCCCGCCCCGAAGGGAGGAATGCGGATGCTCTCTAAACCCTAAACTCTAAACTCTAAACTGCGAGCGCAGCGAGCATAGCGAGCATTACCACGTGCTCTTGAGCAGGAAGTCGATAAGGGCGGTGACGTCGCCGATGTTCACGCTACCATCCTGGTTGCAGTCGGCGGCGCTGACGTTGACGCCCGAGGTGTTTCCGCTCAACAGGTAGTCAATCAGGGCGGTGACGTCACTGATGTTCACGCTGCCGTCTCCATCCACATCGCCACGCGTCACGGTAGGCTTGCTGATGACGACATCGGTGTTAGAAATTACCATACCGCCGCTTGATACCACTGTGCCTGCCGTATTGAATTTGGCTCCTGCGGGCGCGGTGATAGCCAGGCCGTCGTTCAACGTGGTCTTGCAGGTGTAGTAACTTGCCGTCATACCATGGGCCAATACCTTGGTGCTAGCACCGCTGATTGCGATTTTGCCATTGTTGACACCTTGTATGCCATAGTTGTATCCGTATGCTAATAAATTCAGACCACCCTGGATAGTCACAGTAGTAGTACTGTTATTCACGTATAATCCAGCGTTGTTGGAGCTCTGGCAACTAGCCGTTCCAGTACCATACAAAGTGGTATTGGCATTAAGTCTGACAGCAGGGCGGTTGGCATAAGACTTAATGATGTTAGTGCCGATAAACCTAATCTTCAGGCCAGAAATTTCGCTGTCGATACCAGCAGCGAGAGAGCTGGGCTGGATGGTGGCGTTCTGTAGCGTCAGCAACTTGGTGGACGGGTTATAGGTGACGGTTCCGCTCACGCCATTGATTACCGACAGGTTGTTGCAGTTCTCACTGGACACCTGAATGCCAGCAATCCAGAGGTCATAGGTCTCAATGTCGTTCTCGATGTAAACGGCACTTGTCGCGCTGGCTCCAGGGTCAGATGAGCTCAACTCGACGTAGGCGCTGGGGGTATAGGTGGATGTCGTCGAGGTCACCTTGTTGAACTTATCGGTACCGTTAAAGGTGTAATACCAGGGGCCTGAAGAGTTGTAGCTCAGCGTCACGCGGTAGCCTGTAACACCTTTCAGATAGTTGATTGCCGGGGATACATAAGAATAGCTCGAAACAGCATCGTTGCGCCTGAAGCGGTATACCGTCCCGACGGTACCCTTCATGAGCATTCCTTCACCTCCCTTGATGCCCTTGGAGTTGTCAATCCTGGTCTTGTTGAGCGTATGGGCACCGCTGTTATAGGATGGAGCATAATAGAACTCGCCACTGCTGGGCAACAGGATATTGTCGCTCACGGGTACCGAGATGGCCGACCACTCGCTGGTAGGCTTGATGTAGGGCAGCAACCGTCGGTTGGAGGCGGTGTTGCTTAACCACGAACTGGTATTGTAGGCTGTCATATAGAGCTGATTCAGCGGCACATAGAGGATGGTCTGCTGTGTGGAACTGAATATATAGGAACCAATGGTGGTAGGTGTGTAGGGACGGGTAATGAACACAGAGGGCAACGCCGTGCATCCATAGAATGCCCGAGTGCCAATCTCGGTCACGTTCTCGGGGACATTGACCTCATACTTGAGGGACGTCAGACCCCTGAAAGCATAGGCACCGATGCGCGTCAACGAAGTTGCGTCATCCAAGTAGATGTGGGTCGCAGCCGTGTGCTTGACAAATGCCGAGTCGCCAATCTCCACCATGGTATAGGAGATGCCGGTGATGTGGTCGGTGCAAGTCTTGGAGAGAACGATGGCGTTGCTGGTGTTTCCCTCGCAATAGACATACTTGGCGGTCTTGGCAGTGGGGTTGATCACGGTCATGCGGTAGTTGGTCCCCTCAAAGTTGTTCTCGAAGGTGAAGTCGAATGCGCCGGGGCCGACGTCGTTATTCTCGTTCCATGCGGCAGCGATGCCCGGGTCGTTGCGGTACTGCTGCACCTGTCCCACGGGCACATAAAGTTTGTGGCCGCTCCAGTCATAGCAGTTGCTGGCGTTATAGTCGGTGCGGCGCTGCCAATTGTACTTGCTCGTTGTCTTGAAGGCACCGTAGGGGCAGTTCATGAAGATGGCGTCAAGGTGGCGGGCATAGGTGAACGCATCGGGGTCGATATAGGTGACCGAACTGGGGATGACCACCACGTTCTCGCAATTAATCTCATAGAGGTATTCGCCACCGCCGATTTGCGCCTTGTCGCTGAAAAATGCTTGTTTACCAATCGTTTTCACGCCATAGGGGATGACAATGTAGCGCGTATTCACCCAGCCAAGACCGTTCATGGGAATCTCGGTAATGTTGGGTGACAGGCGCAGCGTGTCAAGATTGGTGTCACCGGCAATGAAGCGGGCGCCGATTGTGGTGACACTGGGCGGCATGAGCAACTCTCTTATTCGACTGCCGCGGAAGGCGTCCTTACCGATGGTCGTCAGTCGGTCGCCCAGCGAGATGGTCGGCGTCTTGCAATTGAACAGCGATGAGTCGCAGAACTCTACGGGATTGGGGATGTTGAAGCCCTGAGTGCAGCCCGTCAGGCCCGCAAATGCCAGGGCGCCGATCTTAGTGATGCGTTCACCGCCTTGTACCTTGGTGATACCCGTCATATCACGGAATGCCTCGCGATCGATTTCGGTGATGGCAAATGACGTATTGCTATTATAATTATAGTTAAACCAATAGTTGGGGATGTTGAGGTATCCCGTTCTGTTGGTCATATCACCCCTAACGATTTTGCATTGGCCAGGGTAGGTGACATTTGGTACCAGTGGATCGGTATAACTGTTGTAGTTCATAACAGTGATATAGATATTGGTAGCCGTTCCATCACTCTCATATATTTGAGTATCGTAGGCCTTCTCGTCAACAGTGGTGAATGTGGTGGACCAGGGTGAAGTGGTGCGGTACTTGTTGGTACATGCGCTGGGTACGCTCAGCCGGATGGACGTCCCGCCCGAAGTATTGGTCACGCCGTAGAATGTGGAACTGCCAGTGAGTGAAGAGGGTATGTCTGTCTTGTTGAAAATCAGACGATTGACCTTCATGTAGGCAAATGTTGTGGTGGCGAATGACGTTACCGAATTGGGAATGAGAAGGGTATAGCATTTGGTACGATAGAACGCATAGGAGCCGATGGATGTCACACCTGAAGGAATTGTGATAGAGTACTCCACACCTGCAAATGCATAAGGATTGATATACTTTATATAAAGGTATTGATTACGATAAAGTTCAACAGGAGCATTAGGATGCTGATAGAGCGTTAGGAAGGTTGTGCCCTTGCTATATAATGCTAAATTACCTTGTATGCCGTACGCAGAAAAATATTGGTTTGACGGCGAGACAGAAAACGTTTTCAAGTTGCTGCACATGGCAAAAGCACCATATCCATAACTGGTCAAGGATGAGGGAATGTATTGACTGGTTACGGCAGTGTTGGCAAAACATAGATTTCCCAACTTCTGCGTACCATAACTCTCGTTGTTCTTGAGGTAGAGGTTGACCGTAGCCAGGTTGGTGCAGTTGAAGAAGGCAGACTCCCCAATCTCAGCAGCCGAGATATTGACCTCGGTCAGCCCCGTACAGCCCTCGAAGGCACACGCCCCCACCTTATTCAGCCTGAAGTAAGAGCCCAGGTCGCTGCGACCGATTGTCTTCAGGGCGGTCCTGCCATCGGCGGCATAAGATGCAATCTCTGTCCAATTGCAATTCAAACTTGACCCATTACCATAAGTGGCATTGGTGTAGTCAGTCGTTGAAGAAGTCATGGGCAAGTAGGTGAGGGTTGGGCTGATGCCAACCATAGTGACATTGACGTTGATATCTTTGATATTATCGTTGGTAATCACCCAAGCGACGCCATTGTTGATAAAGTCGTTGGCGGCATAGCCATCGGCACTGATGCTGCCGTTTTTGTCGGCGTCAACAAATTGGCTGGAGTTGCCATAGGCCGTAATGTTGCTTTGCATGGCAACAACGACATCACACTTCTTCATGTTGTAGAACGTTTTATCGCCGTATAATATGGGAGGCGTCGGTGCCGCAATCTGGAATTGAAGCATTGAGGTACAGCCCTGGAACGCTTGATTATACATGACACTAACGCTGCTGGGGAGCCAGACATACTCCAGGGCAGTACAGCCCATGAATGATGCTGAACCGATCTGTTTAACACCCCAACCCACACGAACTTGTTTCAATGTGGTGTTGTTCTTGAACGCGTTGGTCGCGATGTTGGTCACATAGTAGGTCGTGCCGTTGTAGGTCACACGGCCGGGGATGGTGATGGTCGTTGGATTGCCGGCCGAGGCCGCCAGACCATTACAGTAGGCATCACCATTGGTCTCAATGTAATACTTGAGCGAGCCTACCGTGAACTCGGTCACTGCTTGGGCAGTGATGGCCATCACTGCCAGCATGAATGTTAGTAGAATCTTTTTCATAGCTCATTGGATTTAAAAGTTAATAATAATTGTTGTTTTTGATATCGCAAATTTACGATAATATGATTGAATACAATTAACATTTTCAGTCAAAATACTGAACATTTTTGACCAAAATCACAAGAAAAAGCAATATTTATCAAAAACAATTAAAAAAATATACTTTTTCTTACTTTTTCGACAACCCCACGCCAAGGGTTAATGCTCGCTGCGCTCGCAGTTTAGAGTTTAGAGTTTAGGGTTTAGAGGGGCATCCGCGCTCCTTTGCCTCACGCTAAGGCGCTAAGGGTTAATGCTCGCTGCGCTCGCAGTTTAGAGTTTAGAGTTTAGAGTTTAGAGGGGCATCCGCCCCCCATGCCCTCACGCTAAGGCGCCAAGCCGCTAAGGTTTAATGTTAGCATCCGCACTCCGACCCGAAGGAGGGAATGCGGATGCCGGTTAGTTGAATTCGCAAAATCAGCAGTTCAAGAGCGCAGATGCTCTCTAAACTCTAAACTCTAAACCCTAAACTGCGAGCACAGCGAGCATAGCGAGCATTACCACGTGCTCTTGAGCAGGTAGTCGATGAGGGCGGTGACGTCGCTGATGCTCACGCTACCATCCTGGTTACAGTCGGCGGCACTGACGCTGATGCTCGAGGGATTGCCGTTCAGCAGGTAGTCAATCAATGCCGTGACGTCGCTGATGCTCACGCTGCCGTCGCCGTTCACGTCACCACGGGCGAATGCGGGCTTGCTGATGATGACACTTTGATTGTAGATAGGGCTGCCGTTGGCTCCGACCACAGTGCCGTCGCTGTTGAAATACGCTCCGACAGGGTTTGTGATTGTCAGGCCGTCATTGAGTGTGGGCTGCATGTAACGAATCGTAGCGTTGGTCCGACCAAAGGCAGTCAGTTTGGTGTTCGCTCCACTCATGATCAGTCGGCATGAAGTAGAGCCACCGTTAATGCCATAATACTTACCTCGGAACAGGACTTGGGCGCCACCGCTGATGGTCAGTGTTAGGCCGGAAGCCACCGAGCATCCGTAGTAGGCATTTCCATAGCAGTTGAGGGTACCTGAGCCCGAGATGGAAAGTGATTTCTTGACCCTGAGCGGAGTATGGCTGCCTGATGTGGTTTCGATAGTATTAGTTCCCGTAACGGTAATCTTCAAGCCGCTGATTTCGTTCCTGATGACATCGTTGTTGTTGATGGTTATGGTCGCATTGCTGAGATTCAGCGTGTTGGTACCTGGGACGTAAGTCACTGTACCGTCCACGCCATCGATAAACGACAGGTCGCTGCAGTTCCGGTTGTTGACCTGAACGCCATTGATCCACAGATTGTAGTGCGTAGAATTATCCTCGATGTAAACGGCGGATACTGATACCGAGCCGACATCGGTCGCTGCCAGTTGCACATAAGCCGAACCACTATTGATCGTCTGCGACGAGGTCACGCGGTTGAACCGGTCGGAACCGTTGAAAGTGTAGTTCCAGGGCCCTGAAGATGTGTAGGTGAGTGTCTGGGATGCACCTGTCACACCCTTGAGATAGTTCTTGTTAGGGCCGTAGAAATTGTAGGGCGCCACAGCGGTCTTGGGCCTGAAGCGATAGACGGTGCCCACCGTGCCCTTGAGCAACATGCCTGTATTGCCTTCGATGCCCACGTCGTTGCTCAGTTTCTTCAAGACAAGCGAACGGGTCTCCATGTCAAACTGCTCAGCGGTATGGAACTCTCCGGTGGCGGGCAGCAGCACGCTGCCATCGACAGGAACCGAGATGGGGGTCCACTGGGTGGTAGGCTTGACCCAAGGCAGCAGCTTTGTGGGCGCTGTAGTGGGATCGTTCGAATAGGTGCTGGTCTTCATCTTGGAGTAGAAGTCGTAGAATTGGTTCAGAGGCACGTAGCAGATGAAGCCTTCGGCGTTGCTCGGGAAGAAATCCCTGCCAAACGTGGTGGTCTCGGTTCTGCTGATGAAGATGCTCGACAGTCCAGTGCAATTGGTAAACACTCCCGACTCGATGGTGGCCAGCGTTGCCGGCATTGTGAGCTCTCCGGTGAGCGCTGAGCAGGCATAGAAGGCCTGCGACCCGATAAATTCCAGTCGGCTGCCCATGTTGATGGAGTTGAGCTTGTCGCAGAAGTAGAACGCACTTCTGCCGATGTGGACCGGGTTGGGGATGTTCACCGTCGTCAGGTAGAAACAGTAATAAAAGGCTCTCTCGCCAATCTTCTTGACGCACTTGCCGCCATAGACCGCACTCAGATTGGTGCCCGAGAACGCCTGGTCCTCGATCTCGGTGATGGCGTAGTTATCGACATTGGTACTGTAATACCTGATCGGGATGTTGATCGTGTTCGGGTTGTACATTTCACCCCTGACGATTTTCACCTGACCATTGAACGTGAGCGTGCTGGCCACTGCGTCGGTATAGGTACCCACGCTGGTGACGGTGTAGTACAGCGTCGTGTTGCCCGAATCGTCGGCCTTTGCAAAGTCGTAGGCATTGCCGTTGATAGTGGCAAAGGCACTGCTCCACACGCTGTTCTGAGAGTAGGCCGAGACGCTGTTGAACGGCACGCTCAGCTCACAGTTAGTGCCGATGCCCGAGAAGTCCATGCCCGAGGGCGGACTAGGTCTATTGAAAATGAGCTTACTCAGTGAGGGCATGTTGGAGAAGGCATGGGTAGAAACCGAAGTCGCAGAGCTGGGAATGCGCAACTCCTCCAGTGTCGTGTTGTAGAAGGCGTAATCGCCGATCGTCCAGACGCCATAGGGAATCTTGAGATAGGTCGACTTGTTGCAGCCGGCAAAGCACCACGGCTTGATAGTCCTGGTCGTGCCATAGAAACCGCCGTTGCCCACCCTGGTGTTGGCGGCGCCCACCTGGTAGATGGTTTCATAGTTCTCGCTGCACAGCCAGCCGGCAAAGCTCTCAAAGATGGTGTTATTGGAACTTACATTAATATTCTCCAAGTTGCTGCACTGTGCAAAAGCACCGTCACCATAGTAGGTCAACGATTGGGGGATGTACACCCAGGATACAGCAGTATTGGCAAAGCAGCGCACACCCAGTTTCTGTGTGCCATAGTTCTCGGTATCCTTGAGGTACAGGTTGACGGTGGCCAGGTTGGAACAATTGTAGAAAGCGTAGTTGCCGATCGTCTCGGCCGAGATATTGACCTCGGTCAATGCCTGGCAGCTGTTGAAGGCATAAGCGCCCACCTCCTTGAGACGGAAGTATGAGCCCAGGTCGCTGCGCCCGATTTTCTGCAAGGTCGAGTGGTTATAGGCGGCATAGGGTGCAACCTCGGTCCAGTTGCAGAAGATGTAAGAGCCACCGCCGTAGGTACTGTTGGTATAGTCATGGACCGAAGAGACCATGGGCAGATAGGTCACCCCCGACTCGATGCCCACCAGCGTGACGTTGACGTTGTTGCTCATTGTCGAGGGACTCGTGATGACATAGCACAGGCCGTTCTCAACAAAGTCGTTGGCCTTGACGCCGCTATAGGAGACCGAGCCGTTGCTGTCGGCAGCCTTCCAGGCACTCACGGCGTTGTAGCTGCTGGCGTTGGTCTGGATCGCCGTCAAGACATTGCACGTCCTCATGCCCGACAAGGCATAGGATGACAGCGTGGGCGGCGTCGGTGCTGCCACACCCATCTCGGTCATCGATGAGCAATTCTGGAAGGCATAGTTGTAGATGTGCGTCAGCGTGCTGGGCAGAAACACATATTTCAAACCCGTGCAGCCCGCAAAGGCCGAGGAGCCAATCTCCTCCACGCCCCAACCCAGGCGCACACGCTGCAGCGTGGTCACGTTCTTGAAGGCCTCGCTGCCGATTGAGGTCACGCGATACTCCCTGCCGTTGTAGGTCACACGACCGGGAATCGTGATGTCGGTCAAGCCGTCATAGCCACCATAATAGGGGCTGTCGCGCACCCAGCAAGTGCCGTCGTCGGCTTGTTCGTCGGGCTGATAATAAATGTTGCCCACCTTGAAGTAGGCGCTGGCGTATATCGCCACTAACGCAAATGATAGCGTGAGTAAAATCTTTTTCATAGCGCAATTGGATTTAAAAGTTTATAATATTTGTTGTTTTGATATCGCAAATTTACGATAATATTATTGAATACAATTAACATTTTTAGTCAAAAAACTGAACATTATTTACCAAAAACACCAGAAAAACCATATTTATCAAAAACGATTAAAAAAATATACCATTTCTTTTTTCAAACAACAAAGCACCGTTGAACAACAAAAACAACACTTAATTATGCATCCGCCACCGGGTTTTCAAACAACAGGAACAACTAAACAACAACAGGAACAACTTTTTTATTGGGCATCCGCCAACCTATTCCCTCACGCAAAGACGCTAAGCCGCTAAGGTTTTAACAACAACTGCGGTGCAACCGACCTCCCCCCCCTGGCTGCACCGCTATTGTTATCGGCTTGCGACGCAATTATTTAGAATAAAGCCGGCAGGGACACTAGTTCATGCTGATGAAACACCCGGAGGGTGTCATTTGAGTAACCGAGGGTACCTGCTAACGAAACGAGTGTAGCGAGTGAAGTGGCAGGCACCCCCGGCGCCGCAATCCATCAGTGCCGTCGCCGAGGGTGACCCCAATACCCATGACTGTTAAGGGGGTCGCCTTCAGCGACATCCTTACGTACGACCTTACCCGTGGTGATGCTGACTCTCTCGCTCCTCTTGATTGCCAGCATTACCACGGGTTAATCAAAGGCTCGCCCGTGGGGCGAGAACATCCCTATAGCAAGCCACACGAACAAGAAGATGTAGAGACGCAAAATTTTGCGTCTCTAGTGGTCTTGTGAAAGTAGCTAAATAAGTTGGCTTGAAGTTATGCCCGTGCGCGGTACTGGGTGGGTGTGAGACCCAGGACACGCTTGAAGGTGCGGGTAAAACTGCCTGGCTCGGTGAATCCGCATTGCATCGCCACATCGGCAATCTGCAGACCGCTGTCGAGCAGGTTGCAGGCGTGCTGCATCTGAATCGCCTGGATGTAGGACTTGGGAGAAACGCCGGTAGCGTCCTGCAGGCGGCGGCGCAGGGTGGAAACGCTCATCGCAAAGTGGTCTGCCATATTCTCGAGTCCGAAGTCCCCTTGCTCCAGATGGTCGTTGACGAAATCGATGACGCGTGTCAGGAATTCGTTCTCGGTAACACCGACGATAGTCGGGGCGGGTTCGTCGGGCAAAGCGTCTTCGATATCGGCAGAGTTCTCCTGGCTGCTGGCCATAGCCGCACGTGCTGCCTCACTCTCGGCCTTTAACCGCTCAATCTCGCGCATCAGCTTGTTGATGTGCTGCTGCTGACGATGGCGCTGGCGCCTGATAATCCACCACGCCCCTGCCGCAAGCAGAACGAGCAGTAAGGCCGCGATGACAAGATCGCGGATGTGGGCGTAGCGTTCCTGCTCGTTGGCAAGGGTCAACTGGTCGTTGCCAAACTCAGCATTGAGGCGTGCCAGCGCCTCGGCCGACTCGCTGGAGTAGAGTGAGTCCTTGAGGAAATTGAAACGGTTCAACTCGCTGCGGGCGCTGTCGGGGTTGCTCTCCCACTGACTCAAGCACAGGCCGCGACGGGAATACATCTCGTTAACAGGGTCACCCATTTTGACCAACAGGTCAGCGGCCTCGCGGAAAAACGGAAACGCCTCGTCGTTGCGTTTCTGCAATATCAGGCAGGTGCCCAGATGATTGCTGGCAATGGCCAGCGAATGCAGGTCGCCCTGCTCACGCATCACCGGAATGGCCTCGCGCAGGGCCTTTTCGGCCTCCTCATAGCGTTTCAGGCCCATCAGCGCCGACGCCTTCTGGTCCAGGCGGTAAGCGGCAGGCAGGCTGCGGCCCAGCTTCTGCTCCAGGTCATAGGCTTGCTGGGCATAGTCCAGAGCCTTTTCCTCCTGTGTCAGTGAGTGATAGATTTCGGATGCCGTGCCCAGCAGGACGGCCTTGCGAGCAGGATTGTTAGCCAAGTCGGCATGGTTGATGGCCTGGACGATGAGTTTCTCGGCTTCGTCGGCTTGATGAGCGGCCATATAGATGCCTGCCAGCGTATTCATGCTCGATGAGATGCGGTCGTGGTCACCGCTGGCCATGTCGATATTGAGGCATTGCTTAGCATAGGCAGCAGCATTCTTGAAGTCGCCCAGACGAACATAAATGCATCCCAGCAGGTTCAAGCAGTCAGCCTTGTTGTCGCTGGAGCCATGATACAGCTTGAGCGCCTTCAGGCCATAATCCTTGCTCTGGGTATAATCCTGCTTGTCATAGAACCACTCGCTGGCCCAATACCACACCTGCTGGCGAAGCGAGTCGGCAGGCACCCGAGGCGAGAAGTGGATTCTTTCCTCGGTGAACTCTTCCTGGTCGAGAAGCGAGAAAAACCGGTTGGCGGCTTCCACCGACGGGGCACGGTTATAGTCATCGAGCGCTTTCTCGACGGCTGGTTGTTGTGCTAGTGCCGTTATGGGACACATCGCCAACAGAATGACAAGACAGATTAGATTTTTAATCATCGTTTTTTAGAAACTCATTAGAAAATAGCTAACAATAGTTTTATCAAGTGCCCGTCAAGAGATAGTCTATCAGTGCAGTCACGTCGCTGATAGAGGACTCTCCGTCCTGGTCACAGTCGGTAGCATCCACTACAATACCCACCTCGACACCCGACGTCAGGTAATCGATGAGAGCGGTCAAATCGTCGATTGTAACCACACCGTCACCATTCACGTCGCCGCGTTCAAGCGCGTTGGGGTCATATTCCAACTTGGTGTCCATCCAAGCGATGCGGTCGTGGAGCCATTGCTTGAGGTAGTCCACCTCGTCGGCATAGTCATCGGCAATATAATAGTTGGGCCACACATACTCTCCCCAACGGGGCCACGCCTCGCTGTTGCGCTGCTCAGCACCATTCGCGGTAAGAACGTTAGCGAGCGAGTCCACAGTAGCCATCAAGCGGTCCTCGCGCAGGTTGGCACGGCGATACTGTGCCCAACGCGTCTTGAGGGCTGCGGTATAGTTGGGGTCGGTATTGAGTTTGTACCACCAGAAAGGAACCAGCTGCGGGTCGCCCTCGTTATTCAAGATGTTGTTATTCTGATAAACCCATGTGTCGGTGCGCCAACCCTGATAGTAGTCGGAGTTACCGTATGCCAGATTCATGTCCCACACCACCATCTTGAAACGCTGGTCCTCGCTGTCACGGCGCTTGAAGAACTTGCCGCTCAAGCGGTAGGCATCCACATTGTGCCCCAACTCCATGGCAATCTGGTAATCAACGAAATTCTCTATGTCAAGATATGCCCCGTAGGTTGAAGCTCCGCCCCAATAGTTCCAGAGCGACCTCTCCATCTTGTCGATTTGACCAGTGATGTAATCCACCTGCTCCTGAGTCAACTCTTCATAATCAGGCGACTTGTACTGGAAATTGATGTATTGGTTATTGTATGGCTTGCCGCTGTTGCTCACGGGGTGGTATTTTGAGGTATAGACGACCTCGTCCTCGGTGCGGTTCACCTCCATGATGTAACCTCCGGTGATGTCATCGCCCTCAGTGCCCGGATCAGGCAGGTTCAGGCGGTGTTTGCCCTTGGAAACGACTTCTGTGAGGATAAACACGCCATAGTAGGTGCCATCGAGGAACAACTCGCAGTAACGGCCCTGGGGCGTGTATTCCATCCACGGGCGCGAGACCTCAAAGGCGAGCAAGTCCCTCATCATGCTCTTGTCGGCATAGGGCGCCAGCAGAGCCCAGTTGTTGTCCTTGCCCATGCCCAGAATCTTGACTTTCTTTTTGTCGCCGCCTTCCTCGAGCGGTTTGTCCAGCGGACGGAAGGAATAAGGTTTCTTGTCACTGGCATTGAACGACGAGCTGCCACGGTAACGCAGCGCTACATAGCCCTCATAGTCAATCGTCTGACCAGGATGCCGAATGGTGTCGGCATAGTTAAGCTGCCCGTCACCGTTGTGGATAATCTTCATGCGCGCGGTGATGCGCTCATAACGGTCGATAACTTGGCCATCAACGTCAAGCCACACAATAGGCAGATTGGTGGAGTTCAGTTGCACATCCTCATTGTCAGGCGGATAATTCCACCACGACCAAGCGTTTGCAGTCCCTGCAAGCGAGATTAGTGCCAATAGAAACAGTAATAATCGTTTCATCTTTCAATATATCTTTATCGGTAGTTACCGCAAAGATAGTAAAAAAGCCTCTAGGTCGCCTTTGTTTCTACGTCTTTTTAACATAAAAAACTCATGTGTGACCATTACTGTTGAAATGAAACTATTTGGACTGACTTGAGGAGGAGTTGCGGGGGTGATGGGATAGAATCTCATCGCGCAGGCGGGTGCGGTCGATGTGAACGTAGATTTCGGTTGTGGTGATGCTCTCGTGGCCTAGCATCTGCTGGATGGCTCGCAGATTGGCTCCACCCTCGAGCAGGTGGGTCGCGAAGCTGTGGCGCAGCGTGTGAGGGCTGATGACCTTGCGCACTCCAGCAAGTTCACACAGTTGCTTGACGATGTGGAAAATCATCTGACGCGTGAGCATGGCGCCACGTCGATTGAGAAACAGGATGTCCTCGCTGCCGCGCTGAGCGACCTGATGGGAACGCGTCTGCTCAAGATAGAGGTTAATCTGCTCGATGGCAACGGGCGAAATGGGCACAAGGCGTTGCTTGTTGCCCTTGCCCTGGATGATGACATAGCGCTCGTCCATGAAGAGTTGAGACAACTTGAGGGTTACCAGTTCGCTCACGCGCAACCCGCAGCCGTAAAGCGTCTCGATGATGGCGCGGTTGCGCTGCCCCTCGGCCTTGGACATGTCAATACAGGCTATCATGCGGTCAATCTCGTCGATGGTCAGCACCTCGGGCAGATGGCGGCCAATTCTGGGCGCGGGCAGCAATTCGGTGGGGTCAGTATCCATATAGCCCTCCAGCCGCAAGAACTTGTAGAAACCTTTCACTCCACTGATGATACGCGCCTGAGACCTTGGCTGGATGCCTACGTCCTGCAAGGTGCAGACAAAGCGCTCCAGGTCATCGGTTGTGGCATGCTCGACAGCTACACCCGCGCCAGTGAAGTAACGCGTGAGTTTGTCCACGTCGTCACTGTAGGCTTGGGCCGTGTTGGCGCTCATTCCCTTCTCCATGGTCAAGAACCACAAGAAACGCCGTTTCACATCCGCTATGTCAGTAATATCACGCAAAAGGGGATTTTTTAGTTAATAGTTAATAGTGAACAGTTAATAGTTGAAACTCCTAATTCCTCACTCCTAACTTACCTTGTATGGTGTCGGTCAAGAGCGCATCGAAATTATCGTTAACCATAACCGTGACGTTGTTTCCGTCAAACGCCATCTTCAGTCGACGGTTGTCGCCACCATCAAGCCAGTCAAGGCGTAACGATAGTGTGTCGTTCTGCCATGCGTAGGCCGCTGCCATTTTGAACGGTCCTGGAACACCTATCAGTTGTTCTCGGGTCTCCATAATGTAGATAGGGCGTTCATTGTCGGTAGTGATGCGCCACCCGCCACAAGAGGCGACAGCTCGCAGTGCGCCAAGCCTGTCATTCATCGTGAAGATGCGGTCCTCACCGTCGCGGGTCAATTCGATGGATTTCAGACCCAGCAGATTGTCCTCAAGAAGAACCGTGTTCCCGAGCAGTCTCATCTCATCGGGATGCGTGGCATCACCCTGCGGCATCTCAATCGACAAGTTGACAGGAGATACCTCCACGGCCGACTGCTTCCCGCTTATCAATGGATCCAAAAAGTGATAATAGATGGTGTTCAGTTCGTGACCATAGTTGGCAGCCCTGCCGTTGATGACGATGACCATATCCAGTTTGGGAATGACATCAATGAGTTGACCGCCATAGCCTGCAGCAAAGAACGACTCGGCACGCGGTTGCAGAATGGTCTTGGTCTGGTAACCATAGCCTAGGTAATAGTCATCAACATTGTATCCCGTGAACCAGGAACGCACCGTGTGCCACAGGTGGCGGAAGAATCGCATGATTTTTTCCCAAAAAGACAACTGTGGCGCTTCGCCCTCCTCAGTGCTCAGATAGCGCTGGGTCATGTCATGTATCCACTGGCGGCTCACCAGTTGCTTGCCGTTCCACTCACCGCCTTGCAGCATGAGCAGTCCCAACTTCGCCTCACTCTCGGCTTGCAGGCGAAGCCCCCACCCTGCCGCTTCAACACTGTCGGGAGCGAGTTCCCAGTCGGTCTGCACAATGTGCATCGGTGTAAAAATGCGTTCCCTCAGATACTCGAGCAACGGCTTACCCGTCAGCCGTGTAACGATAACCGCCAATGCGTGGGTACACATCGAGTCATAGTGGAACCGCTTGCCCACATCGTGGAAATCGCCCTTAAACCATGTGGTCAGCCAGTCGTCCTCACCCAAAAGAATACTCAAGTCCTCAAGCCGTCCCGATGCCATCATCAAGAGGTGGCGGACTGTAAGGCTATCGAGAGCAGGCGACAGTTTGGCAGGCATCTTGTCGCTCAAATACTTGGACACCTTGTCATCGACAGCGAGCAGACCATCATCAACGGCAAGTCCCACGGCGAGCGCTGTCACCGTCTTACTGGCGCTGTAGAGCGTGTGCAAATCATCTGCCTGATAAGGATCTGCATGCAATTCACCGATAACTTTACCATGCCGCAAAATCATGATATGGTGGATATCCACATCAGGCAAGTTAACCAGGCGATGGTAAAGACCATCAAGCAGTTCCTGGCTCACACCTTGCTCCTCGGGGGCAGAACGGGGTAATTCTCCCGTCTGGGCGCCCGAGACAAAGGCCAGTGCGGCAAACAATATGACGGCAACGCAGTATCGTGTCATTTTACTGTAAACGGGGCAGTTGCAGGTTTTGAATTGGGATAAGTGTCACATATGGTTACCTCATTCTTGCCGAAGTCGAAGAAAAAGGTTAAGCCGCTAATCCAATTGACGTAGTGCACACGCACCTCAAGCGTAGTCGGCGTAGGCCAGGCATAAGCAGCCGCTGCATCAAAACCGTGAGTAAAGCCCTGCATGCGGTTGATGGAATTGATTGAATAATAGGGGTAACCCGTCAAGGTGCTATAGCGCCAAGTGCGATAACCCATCGACAATGCCTCTTTTGTGCCATCTTCATAGCCGAGCTTAAGTACATCGCCACTCACTTCAATGCTGTTCACTCCAAATCGGTTGTGTGCCAGCTGAAGTTGCCTGCCCATGAAGGCAGCAGCCTTTTTACCAGTTCGTTTGCCCTTGGGTAACGTCAGTTTGGCTGACGCGCACAGGTTGTCAAGGCGTTTCTGCAATTTATTCTCAGGCTGGAGCGGTGCACTCTTCAGTCCCGGCATCAGCTGATTCCAGATACACGCCAATTCCTCGTGACCATAGAGTTTCATGCCCAGGATGACCACCACGAGGTCCTCCTGCGGCACTACAACGGTATATTGCCCCATCGCGCCGTCGGCACGGAAAGAGCCTGGCCACTTGCTCTGCCACACCTGGTAACCGTAACCCTGGTTGCCATCGGTGGGCGGCATGGTTTCCTTAGCACCGCCGTCAATAAGGCGCGAACAAGCCGCTTTCACATAGTCAGCACTGACGAGTTGCTCACCGTTCCACCTGCCCTCGTCCAAGAGCAACTGACCCAGTTTGGCCATCGTCTCGGCCTGAACGCGCAATCCCCAGCCGCCAGTGTTGATGCCGTCAGGACTGGACTCCCAATCGGCCACGGTAATGTGCATGGGGGCGAATAATTTCTTCTCGAGGTATTCCAGCATGGTATAACCCGTCACACGCTGCACGATGGCACTGAGCATGAAGGTACACATCGAGTCATACTGGAACAGGCTGCCCGGCTTGTCATCAACAGGTTTGGCCAACCAGTCCTTGACCCAGTCCATGCTGTTGTTGCGCATCGTCCAGTCGGGTTTCAGGCCCGATGCCATCATCAGCAGGTCACGCACGGTCATCGCTGCCATGTTGTCGCTAACGTGGTCGGTGCGTTTGTCGGGGAAGAAGGTCATTACCCTGTCATCGAGCCGCAGCAGATTCTCATCAATGGCGATACCCACCGCCAGCGAAGTGAAAGTCTTGCTCGCCGAATAGAGCGTGTGGCTGTCCTCGGCACGGAAAGGCGCTGGATGCAGTTCGGCAACCACCTTGCCATGTCTCATAACCACCACATGATGGATGTCACACTCGGGCAACGCCATCAACGAGTCCATCATGTTGATGACAGCTTGGGTGCTGATACCCTCAGCCGCAGGCGTACTACGGGGCAAGTCACCCGTCTGCGCCAAAGCCATTACACTGGCTGCCAACAGCAGCCACAACGATAGCAAACAATGTTTCATTTCAGGTCAAAAGAGATTGTTGCAGGCTGGGTTCCCGGGAAGTCATCCCTGAACGTCAACTCATGCTTGTCAAAGTCAAAAATATAAGTGCTGGCGGTAATCCAGTTCACATAATGCATACGCACCTCCAGCGTGGAGGGAGAAGTCCATGCCCAGGCCGCCGCTACCTCAAAATCATGACAGAGGTCACGCATTCGATTGGCCGCATGGATGGGATAAGGCGGAACGCCCGCCAGAGAGCCATAACGCCAAGAGCGGTAGCCCATGGGAAAAGATTCGACAGGGACTCCGCTACGTGCAAGTCTTAGAGTGTCGCCATCCACACTGGCCCACTTCAACCCATAGCCATTGGGACTGAACAAAAGGCGCTTGCCGTTCACCGGCTGCCCCGTGGCTTTGCCTTGAGGGAGATAAATCATGGCATGAGCGCAAAGGGAGTCTAAGCGCTGCTGCAGGACCCGTTCTGATACCAATGGGTTATCCCCTACTCCCGCCAGCAGCACGTCACGGATATCACTCATTAGGGCATTATTGTCATTGATAATTCCCAAAATGACAACCACCATGTCCAGTTGAGGCAGCATCACGACATACTGTCCATAGGCCCCCGACGCGATAGAGACATCTCCATAGCCAGGCCAGGTAGTTTTCCACAATTGATACCCGTAGCCGAAACGAGTGGTCGTGTCGGGCGCTGTATCACAATCTATAATCCGGGAGCATGTCTGGTCCACATAGTCGGCACTGACCAACTGTTTTCCTTGCCAATTGCCCTTGTTGAGCAACAGCACACCCAACTTGGCCAAGGCCTCGGCAGGCACCCGCAGCCCCCAACCGCCGACATTGACACTGTCAGGACTCATCTCCCACTCGGCTCGGTCAATGCCCATCGGCAACAGCAATTTCTCGTTCAGGTAATCGAGAAGTGTGCGGCCTGTCACGCGCTGCACGATGGCGGCCAGCACATGACTACACATCGAGTCATAGTGGAACTTAGTGCCAGGTTCCTCATCGCAGGGTTTTGCCAACCACGCCTTTACCCAATCTGTGCTCTCGTTTCGCAGGGCAGCATCGGGTTGCACTCCCGACGACATGGTCAACAAGTCACGTACCGTCAATGCGGCCATACGGTCACTGATGTAGTCTGGCATCTTGTCATAGAAGAATGTCATTACGCGGTCATCAGGGCGAAGGCGGTTCTCATCGATGGCGATGCCCACGGCCAGCGAAGTGAACGTCTTGCTCACCGAGAAAATCGTGTGAGTGTCACTGGCACGGAACGGAGCGGGATGAGCCTCGGCAACCACCTTGCCGTGCCTGACGACCATCACATGGTGGATGTCGCTGCCCCGCAATGCTAGCAGAGAGTCCATCATGTTGATGACTGCCGCCGTGCTGATACCCTCTGCAGCAGGAGTGCTACGAGGCAGGTCTCCCGACTGGGCACGAGTCAAAAACGGAATAGAAATAAGTGCAATTCCTGACAGGATAAACAATATGATGAGTACACGTTTAAACATTCAATCTATCACTAATCATAGTGGGCCAGGGCATTTTCCATTTCATTGCGGATGAGCATTTTCAGCTCTTTGGGTTCAAGCACCTCGATGCTGGCGCCGTGGGACATAATTTCCTCCTTCAGGTCGTAGGTGATGCGCATTTTGTAGGTAAACACCGAGTAATGGTCATGCACCTCTTCCAGTTGTGAATGGTGCAGTGGCAAGGCGCGGAAATACTTGGCTTGGGTAGGTTCCACCCTCAGAACGATTCGCTTGGCGCTGTTCTTATTGGTGATAATGCCAAAACAGTCTTTAAAGAATTCCGACGGATTGATGTCCTCGGGCATGACAAACGTTTCCTGCAAGAGGTTTAGGCTACTGATGCGGTCAAGTGAGTAGGTCTTGACGACGCCCTCATTGACATTCATGCCGATGACATACCATAACTGTTTGAAGATTTTGACGAAATACGGTTCCAGCACAATGCCGTTGGTAGGCAAGGAACGTGTGTAACTCTTGTAGGAAAAGCGAATGCGGCGATTCTGCTTCATGGCGTCGATAATGACAGGCAAATGCTCACGTGCCGAGGGAACATTCTCAAGCATGATTCGTTCGCTGATATCATGGGCATTGCTTAACATTCCGCTCATCGACACCGAGTCCACCAGCCATGAACGAAGCCGCGCATTGCTCTCGTTGCCAGAATCGTCGATGTAGTACTCAAAGGTGGACTTATCGCACTGGATGTTGATGTCGAACATTTCCTCTACCCCATCGCGATAATGGAAAAAAGTGCGACGTGCCAACGGTTTGCCCTCGCTGATGGGGCTGCGCAGCCACACTTGGTTCAGGTCCTTAAGCGTAATGCGCCCGTAGCGGCTGATGGTATCCACCAGCCACACGTAGCGATTAATCAGATTGCGGGCCATGCGTTTTTTAGTTAAGAGTTAGGCATGAGCAGTTAGGCCTCCCTTTTCTTGATGAGCAGGGCAAGACCAATCATGGTCAAGGCGGCATTCAGCAGCAGCAATTCAAAGCCCAAAGTGTAGTCAAACTGGTTCTTGAGCCACATCTGGATGAAAAAGCTGATGACGGGTGCAGCGATGCACACTACAGGCACCAGACGGTCGCGCACGGGGCTCTTGCACATCATACCAAAGGCAAATAAGCCCAAGATGGGACCGTAAGTGTAACTAGCCAAGGTGTAAACAGCACTGATGGCGTCACTATTGCTGATGGCGTAGAAAACGAGAATAACTAAACCCATACCGGCAGCCATGGCAATGTGTACCATGCGGCGTGTGCGGCCCAGGGTGGCATCGTCCTGCTTTTTGTCTGCCTCAAGGATATCGACGGTGAACGAGGTGGTGAGCGATGTCAATGCCGAGCCTGCTGCCGAGTAGGCGGCTGCAATCAGTCCGATAATAAATACGACGCCCAGCAACACAGGCATGCCCTCGCTGAAAGCCACGGTGCCAAAGAGTTCGTCGGTCTTCTCGGGCATCACGATGCCGTGAGCCTTGACGTGCAAAGTGAGCAGGGTTCCCAGAACCAAGAACAAAGCGATAACGATGACCTGAAGGAAAACACTCACAATGAGGTTTTTGGCCGATTCACTGGCATTCTTGCAGGCGAGGCTGCGTTGCATCAAGTCCTGATCCAAACCTGTTGTGGCAATCACCATGAATATACCGGCAATAAACTGTTTCCAGAAGTAGGTTCCTTCCTTGGGATTGTCAAAGAAGAACACACGCGAGGTCTCATCACCTCCCACTGCTTTACACAGGCCTGCAAGGTCATAACCCAAGCCCTTTGCGACGAAATAGATACTCAGTACCACCGACAAGATGAGACAGAAACTCTTCAAAGTGTCGGTCCAGATGACGGTCTTCACGCCGCCCTGCAAGGTGTACAGGAAGATGAGAGCGATGGTCACGATGACATTGATGACAAAGGGAATGTGAAGCGGTGAGAACACGAGCAGCTGCAGCGTCACACACACCACATAGAAACGTACCGCAGCACCCAGCATCTTACTGATGAAGAAAAACCATGCGCCGCTCTTGTGGGTGCTGCCACCGAAGCGTTGCTCCAAATAGCCGTAGATGGAAACCAGGTTGCGCTTGTAGAACAGCGGAATGAGCACATAGGCAATGACAAAGTATCCCACAATGAAGCCCAATGCCATCTGCAGATAGCTGAAGCCTTTGGTTACCACCATGCCAGGCACCGAGATGAAGGTCACGCCCGAGATGGGCGCTCCCAGCATAGCAATAGCAACGATAAACCACGGGGCCTGACGACCGCCGCTCAAGGCGGTGGCGGTGTCACTCTTGCGCGACGCAGCCCACGAGATGATAAACAAAAGAATGAAGTAGCCAACAATCGTGGCAAGTACAATCCAGGGAGTCATTATTTCAGTGAATAGTTAATTGTTAATAGTGAATGCTACTGAAAGTTTATTCGGCGTAAAGGAGATAAGGTTTGCGTTGAACCTTGAACAGTTCCACGTCTCCTTGCCAGGTGGCTTTGATTTCTTCGGCACTCATGCCTTGGGCAATCATCTCGCGCACACGGGTGGTACCCATCAGCAGGTCAAAGAAGTTGCTCTTCAAGTAGAACTGCTTGCCGTTTTTAGTGAGGTTGCGATAGGCGTCAATGATATACTCCAAGTTGATGCCCTTCTTGATAACATCTTCTGCATCCAGATTGTGCAGGTCAACGCCATGACACAGTTTATCCATCTGGGGCGGTGTCTTGGCACCAAAACGGCTCTTGGGTGTAAATTCAAAGTCATAGCCTGTCATGTCAGGGTGGCCATAGACCTGGAAAGGCCAGTCGGTGCCACGTCCCAAACTCACCGTCGTGCCCTCGAAGTAGCACATCGAGGGATAGAGGTAAATCGAGAGCATATTGGGCAGATTGGGACTCGGAGCAATGGGCAACGAGTAGCGGGTCTGGTGGGTATAGTTCTGACAGGGAATGACGGTGAGGTCACATTTCTTGCCGTCCTTGAGCCACCCCTCGCCATTGGCCATCTGTGCCAATTCGCCCAGCGTCATACCATGAACGGTAGGGATGGGCAGCCGTCCAACGCCTGACTTGAGTGTCATGTCCAGAATGGGACCGTCAACATACATGCCGTTGGGGTTCGGACGGTCCAGGACCATGAACTGCTTGCCATAGGTCACGGCAGCGTCCATAAGGTTAATCATCGTCACATAATAGGTGTAGAACCTGAGCCCCACATCCTGGATATCAGTCACGATGACGTCTATGCTATCCATCACCTGCTTGCTGGGCATCGGCGACTTGCCGTCATAGAGTGACGCGATGGGGATGCCTGTTTTCTCGTCAACACTGCTAGATACATGTTCACCAGCATCGGCATTGCCACGGAAACCATGCTCAGGCGAGAAAATCGTCACTACATTCACGCCGTTCTCGAGCATCAGGTCCAGCGTGTGTTTGTCACCCACCATGCCTGTTTGGTTACTCAGCAGCGCCACGCGCTTACCTGTCAACAGGGGCACGTACTCACCCGTGCGGGCTGCGCCCAGCACGACCTCGCCACTGGCCACATCCTCGTTCTTGGCTTGCTGACTCGCCTCCTTGGTGGGGAGCATCGCTTTACCGTTTTTCCCATCACAGGTTTTCAGGGTTGTCATGGAGGTCAGCGACAACCACACCACCAACACGAGCAGATAAATTTTGGTCATTCTTTTCATTGTGATATAAACTTAGAGATATTACCCCGCAAAAATAACTATTTCGATTGAACTGTCATCACGATATGACAACAATTTTGCCAAAAATTGGCACACATTCAAATCAATAGCCTTCCTGCAGCACAGACCATATTCCACTAGTCATGCCATTATTTTAAGTTATATAACTCATGATGTAACACAACCGCGCGCTGTGGCATTTGGGGCAGAACAAGGGATCGTTATTGCCTTTCAAGATATCTTCTTCTTTTTTTCTGATGACAGTACCACATTCAGGGCAAACGAAATCTTCGGTCGATTCTCCAAATGCATGAAATTCCTGGCCCTCATTATGTTCAACCACAAACGCATGGCAATGAGGACATTGCCGACCAATATCACATGACATTATGCCATGAACGAAACTGATTATTTCCTCTTGATGGCCGCAATCCTTGCATTTGATGGTACCCGCACCTCCCATCAGAGAGAAACACAAGTATTCCTCATCAGGCTTTAAGCCCAGTTTTTCCTTTAACTTGTTCTCGTCTTCCATTATATCATTCTTTAAATTGTTAATCTCTTTGCTCAATTGTTTTACATGTAGGAGGTGTCCAGGGAATCGGTTGCTGGGACCTCAAAGCGGGTGCCAGTTGACTGGTGGATGCGACGGCGCACTTTCTCGCTCATGCCGGGGCGAGAGAGTCGAGGACGGAATCCGCTGGAATTGCGCAGGTACTGGCCGTTTTCCTCCAAGCGGATGACACCATCGTTATACTTCACAATCATGTGATAGGCCATCTGCCGCCAGCGTTTCACCATTTGGTCGCCAATCTTGCAACTGTAATCGGTCAAATGGGCAATGGCGGTGCTGCGGTCGCGCTGCATCAGTTCAAGGGCACGTTGCTCTACCTCGGCCTGTTGTGCGAAATAGCTGGCTTGCAACGAGTCACGCACCTGCTGCAGTTCAGGATAGAGCAAACTCCAACGCGGGTAAACCATATTGCTCACCCAGTTGCACACCCAATAGGCGCTCTCGTCGCTGAAAGTGTAAGCATCGGCCTTGGGGTCATTATAGCAATGCGGCACACGGTCGGCACAGCAATAGACAGGCGTGTAGGCCACCATGCCACTGTCATCGTTGCCCCACCATATCACTCCGCCCACCTCGCGCGGCATGAAACTGCGCAACTGGCACACCCATGTAAAGGCGGTGTGCGTCGTGGCCACCGAGCGCTCATGAAACATAGTTGTGCCATCGTCGTCATAGCGGGCAGGCTGGGGACGGAAAGGACTATCGTAGATTCCCGCGCCAGGATCATCATCCATAGCAAACGGAGTACCCTCGAAGCGGTCGCGCAAGCACTCGATAACATCGCCCACGTTAAGCGGTTTGTCGGGGATAATCCACATGGGCAGCGGCTCCACCTCACTCGTGGGCAACTTGCCTTCAATGTAGGGCAGGTAGCGGTCCATGCCCGTAGTCAAGTGACGGTAGATGGCCCAGACGCGCGAGTCGCCCAAGCGACGGCCACCAAAAGTGGGCGGGTTGTACGCATCACAGAAGCTGAACTCGCTGTCCTTTCCCTTGAAGTAACCGCGTTCGCGGGCAAACTTGATGCAGTTGGGCGAAATCATCACATTGGCTTTATCTTTCAAATTCACGCGTCGGATGCGGCTCTGGTTGGCATGCGCCATCACAGCGTTGTCTGGCACGCGCACCGCAATCCACACGACGCTCTTGCTGCCTGGGCCGCAACCCGACATTTCCAAAATCCATGCCTCATTGGGGTCACACACTGTGAACGACTCACCCGAGCTGCAGAAGCCATATTGTTCTGCCAGACTCGTCATCACTTTAATGGCCTCCCGTGCCGTACGCGCCCGTTGCAGCCCCAGGTCCATCAACGAGCCATAGTCGATAATACCCTTATCGTCAATCAGTTCCTCACGTCCCTCAAAGGTCGTTTCGCCAATTGCCACTTGCCACTCGTTGATATTACCCGTAACCAGATAGGTCTCGGGCGCTTCGGGAATCTCCCCGTGGTAAACGCGGGAATCACGGTCATAAATCTTGCGCATGGTGCCGGCTGGATGCTTGCCCGCCTCGTAGCGGTACATCTTGTGGCACGCGCCCCACGAGTCGATGTTGTAGGTACACATAACCGAGCCGTCGGCACTCGCCTTCTTTCCGACCAATATGCTAGTACAGCCCTCACTCTGCGGCAGGCATAGCGCCACCACCGCCAACAACAGCAATAATCTCTTCATTCGTCTGGCTTTTTTAATTTGTTATTCGGCAAAGATAGTGATTTTTCTTGATTAAAAAGAAAAACGAAAAAACCAGGCATTCCATTGTCCAGTCTTGACTGGTTCAATCATTATTTGTATTGTATCTTTGCCGTGAAATAACAATGAAACTTGCAATACATATATTAAGACTCTGCTGTACCTAACCATAATGCATGGCATCTGAGTCATCAACTGCGTGATACCGGGTTACTGAATGCTTACTCATCGTGAGGAGGTAAGGTTTGCGTTTTCACATTGCAAAAAAGCTATTCACTTTGACACTTTTGTGTTTTTTGACTTTTTTCTCGCCAGAAACATTTAATGAGTTGTAGTCGATTATTTGGTTCGTTTTAAGATGATGAAGCCAAATTTCTCACCGAACCCATCACTGATGATGAAAATTTCTGTAATTTTGCAATCAGGAATCATTGCTGTTGCTTTCATGGACAATCAATATCAACATAAGGTGAGCATCATTGTACCCTTGTACAATCAAGAGCGCTACTTGAATGCCTGCATGCGTTCTATCGTCAAGCAGACCTACACCAACCTTGAAATCGTTGTAGTCAATGACGGTTCAACCGACCGAAGCCCTCAAATCCTTAATGATTGGGCGGCAAAGGATTCCCGTATCAAGGTCGTGACCAAGCAAAATGAGGGCTTGGTCAACGCCCGTCGAGACGGATACCGTGAAGCAACCGGCCAATTCATCACCTTCGTTGACAGCGACGACTTGCTGCCACTTGACGCTATTGAGATACTGGTTCGCTATATGATAGAGAAGGACGTGGATTTGGTTCTCGGTGCGTCACAGCGAAAGTTTGGTTTTTTAAAAATCAACACGCCAATAGGAACGTTCCCGTATAATACCGTAGTCACCCAGCCTGAGCTATTTGATAAATACTATTCCGGTTTCTTTGGAGAGAAGTGTTTCTACGCCAACATCTGGGCGAGACTGTTCAAGAAAGCCGTCATCGACCGTGCACTTCAAGAGACCGAACTGTTCTCTACACAGATTCGTTTCATGGGAGAGGACTTGTACTTCAATATGAAGCTGTTCCCGTATCTGAATTCGATGTATCGAACCAATGACATCGTCTATTACTACCGTATCGGTGGGGGCTCTGTGGACCGTTTTAATGCCCTTTATCCTGAATTGTTCGTTTTGTCTGACATCCGCCTAGAACTGCTTGACAAGTATAACTATAGCAAATCTTACGACACTTTATACATTGAATATGCAGGGCTCGTCTTCCATCATGCCCACCAGTTAATGGAATTCAAAAAGGCTGATAAGGAGGGCATCAAATCTCTCTTGAAAGACGAATTTGAGAACCGCACCATAGCAAAGCGATTATGTGAATTCTATCAGCATAAAGAAATCCCCAATCAACAAATATCACTGATATTGGACCATGACTATGAGGGGATGTACAACTATGTCAAACGATGGGTAGAGGAGCGCCGCAGCACATTACGGTACAAAGTCAAAAAACTTTTCATGAAAGTGATCAACTCATAGCAAGTTCGCATGCTATTATATCACCTGTTGAGAGAATTAAAAATTGTTGATTATCTTTGTGCCGTGTTATCAACTGCCATTAACGATGAAATTGACACTGCGCATATTGGTGACCTATCTGGTGCTGACGCTTCTGTTCATGGGGGCGTCGGTGACAGTGTTTTCCATTCCAGGAAACGCCATTGAGGACCATGTGCGACAGTCTGTGCAACAGGTGACTGAGGACGGCAAGATGTTCACGGTCCACGTGGGGCCTGTAGAGCCGTTCAAAGTGGGCACCTTCAGCGACTGCCTGATTCTGGGCATCGCCTATTGCTCAGACACTGATCATCCATTGCAATCGGCCATGAGCGACAAATTCTTCATCCTTGACGGGTCACCCGAAGTTGCAGCGTTGCAAATGATAGATCAGCCCGACAACCCGCTGTTACAGCCTGTCATCTACAGTCGTTACTGGCACGGGAACCAAGTTGTCATCAAGCCTCTATTGTACTTCACCACAGTGCATGGTATCCGAGTCATCAATTGTGTGCTGCTTGCAGTGTTGCTGCTATTGCTGCTGGCAATGATGTGGCGACGCGTGGGTCATGCCGATTCACTGATTGTCACTTTGAGCCTTGCTGCCGTTATGACGCCTTCGGTACCCATGAGCCTGAATTATGTACCCACGTTCTACATAGCCCTGCTGTCTTCGCTTGCTATCCTGTGCTGGAAACCGGTCACTGCAAATAGAAATTGCGTGGTGATATCGTTTTTTGTCATCGGAGCTCTAACCACATACTTTGACCTGCTCACAACACCGATGGTGGCTCTAGTGGTGCCTCTCATAGTATATATGCTGTACAAGAAACCAAATGAGACCTGGCGCACTGTTATCATGCTGTCCCTGGCATGGCTTGCGGGATATGCCCTGCTATGGGCAACCAAATGGGTGCTGACGGCACTCATCACGGGACATGCAGCACTAGAAGATGCTATGGGAGCCGTTACCCAGCGCACCGTGGGACATGGAGAGCAGGATTACATGATGTGGTGCCTCAAGACGACCTTTATGGCTCTAGTGGCAGTCATCTTTACCATCACAGCGCTCATCGCCCTGTTTGGTAAATCATGGCAAACCCTACGCCGCTACAGTTGGCTACTCCTCGTGGCAATGGCAAGTTTTGTATGGACATTTGTCCTGCTCGAACACACATGGCACCACCCGCACTTCACCTGGCGCACCTATGTCGTTCTAGCGATTGGCGTCATGCTGTTCATGCGGTACGCCTTGGACGTGAAACGCCCATTGACATTGTTTAAAAAGACCAAAACGACATCAAAAGAACCGACCCTTTGATGACAAAACCAGAGAAAAGCGATATGAAACAGATTGCAGTAATCATACCATGCTATAATGAAGCATCAACCATCGGGAAAGTGGTGCGCGAGTTTGCCGCGGCATTACCCAGGGCACAAATCATCGTTGGAAACAACAATTCGCGTGACGACACAGCAGACGTTGCCCGCGATGCAGGTGCAATGGTCATCTCTGAGCCAAGACAAGGCAAGGGGAACATGTTGCGCACATTGTTCAACTCGGTAGATGCCGACTGCTTTCTGATGGTGGACGGTGATGCTACCTATCCTGCCGATAGTGCCCGCCTGTTGTGTGACAAGGTGTTGAACGAGGGCTGCGATATGGCTATCGGTGACCGCCTGTCCTCAACCTATTTCACGGTCAACCGCCGACGCTTCCACAACTCTGGCAACAAGATGATGCGTTCGCTCATCAACTGGATGTGTCACAGCAATGTGCAGGATATCCTCACAGGGTATCGTGCCCTGAGCCGACGATTTGTCGAGAATTTTCCACTGAGGTCTGTGGGATTTGAGGTAGAAACCGAAATGACAGTTCATGCTCTGGAGCACAGTTTCAAGGTGGACTCGGTACCTGTCGATTATCAGGAGCGCCCCGAGGGCAGTTATTCCAAACTGAGCACCTTCAGCGACGGTTACCGTGCCGTCAAGACTGCACTGACGTTATTCGGCGAGCACCGTCCACTGCGTTTCTTCAGCATCATTTCAGCCGCATTACTGCTTTTTGCACTGGTATTGGTCACCCCTGTGTTCATCGAGTATTTCAAGACGGGACTGGTACCTCGTTTCCCCACGCTGATTGTGAGCGGGTTTATCACCATGCTCGCCATGCTGCTGTGGGTGGGTGGTGTGATTCTTGAAGTCATCTCCCGCAACAACTGGAAACAATATGAACTGATGCTCATGCACTACGACAAGACAAGCATAGTGAAAACAGAAATCAAAGAAGGATAGTAACCTCGACGGGGTCAGGCGGCAAGTCAACAGGAAAGACAATCTTATTAAAGGGAACCTCGGGAACAGGATCAAAAATCAGGTAACTACGCCCTTGATACAGGAGCGGATAGAAGCCTATCGGCATATAGTCAAGACGAATTCCGTAGCGGCTAAGCTGTTCATTGTTTTCGTCCTTCTCTTGTTGTCCACTCAATGAGGAGTTCCCATAGAAACGTGACGTTTGGAAAGTGCATGGCAAAGAGCCGCCTTTCAGCAATACAGCCATATAGGATTGGCCCGGCAAGGCATAGACGGTATCCACCATTTCGGGATGGTCACATTGCATTTTCAAGACGGTCGCGCCTCCAAGCAGGTTTCCCTCATGGAAACGCTTATAAATTGAATCATTTACAAACTGCACGTTCTGCTTGCCATAATAAGCCCGATAGATTACCTCGTGGGCAAAGAAATGGTTGGACTGGTAGTTCATGGGCTTGATGAAACGGCTGTAACCCGTAAAATGACGTTCTGGCAACACAGCCTGATAGGGTGCGCTGACAATCTCGCTCACCACCTGATCATCAAAGGCCTTATATTCACGCACCATCATCACCCCACGAGCAAACGTGAATAAACTCAACAACAACAGGACTACGACAGTGGCTAGGCGCATCCACCTCCAGCGTTCAAGCAAGGCATCGGCAGGCATCGCCACCAGAATGAAAGCAACCGTCGCAAGCGGAGCATAGGCACGTTCACCACGGACACCAAGCGCAAACATCAGCACCACAAGCCCCACAAAGACGTAAGCTAGCATATTACGGCGGACAACCGAAACGCCCTTCCAGAACAAGGCAACGATACCTACTATTATTGCCAGTAGTGGGGTGTAAAAACGCAGCATTTTCTCACCGAACACATGCCAGCGACTCGATAATAGGTCGGCAAATCCCATATCCAACGCAATATCCCCGCTTGATGCACGGGACCATGCAGCGGGTGATGCCATAATCAGCAGTACACCCATCAGATAGCCCAAAAGTGCCAACCAAGCCCGCCTGTCCAGACGATCACGATTCAACGCATAGTACAAGCACAATCCGGCAAAGACGCCAAAAGAAGTGGCTTCATTGAAACTGCCTGCAGTAAAGGCAAAAATCACAAGCAACAAGGCCTTATACCAACTAAACTTGCCATGAGCGGGTTGCGGCAAATAGTAGAGCAACAACAGCGACAAAGAAATCGCCCACATGTAATTGGCGCTGCCCGACATCCACAGCATGGTCTCTCCAGGAACGGGATAGCAAGTCCCTATTAATGCCAAAAATGCCGACACGACCAACAACGAACAGCGACCTGTCGCCAGCAGACTGACAAGATGCAACATCAGACCGAAAACCAGCGTGTTGCAGATATTAAAAGCCATCTTACCCAATACTCCCGAGAAAAGGAGAGGTACCAAATTGGACGTACGGCCAGTGGCATGGAAGAACTGGTTGACAAACGAGTGCACTATATCGGTTAGCGAACGGATAGGCGTCCATTCCCCCTCGACTAGGGCAAATGACAGGTCGTCCTCCTTGAATGTGGTGAACACATTCATCACCAGGAACACGGCGCATGCCGCGGCAATCACCACCCAATAGGCGACAGCATGCCATCGTCTGCCGCTCAATGTGTCCCAATAGCCGATTCGGGTCATTAGATGAAAAGGGTAATGATGTTAATGAATAGAGTTGATATGAATCAAGTGGCTAGAGGGCAATGACAACACATCGACCTCTAACCACCTTAATTATTCGTCAAGCAGGCTGACTGCTCTTTGGTTTACACTGTAAGGATTTCCTTCTCCTTGGCGGCAAAGATCTCGTCGATCTTCTTCATGAACTTGTCATGAATCTTCTGCACCTTGTCCTCTCCGTCCTTACTGATGTCCTCGCTCATGCCTTCCTTAACAGCCTTTTTCAAGCCCTCGATAGCCTCACGACGGGCGTTACGGATACTCACGCGGGCCTTCTCGCTCTCGGCCTTGGAGTCCTTCACGAGCATCTTGCGGCGTTCCTCGGTCAAAGGCGGGATATTCAGTCGGATGACCTCACCGTTGTTCACGGGCATGATACCCACGTTGCTGTCGATGATAGCCTTCTCAATGGTACCAATCATGTTACGCTCCCAGGGCATGATGGCGATGGTGCGCTGGTCGGGAGTGCTCACGTTGGCGACATTGTCGATGGGCACGGGGCTGCCATAGTAGTTCACACGGATGCCGTCGAGAATCTTCACGTTGGCCTTGCCGGCACGGATGTGTGCCAGGGTGTCATCGAGGAAATCCACGGCTTCCTGCATCTTTTTCTCGGCTGCGTCGAGATAAAATTTCACGTCGTTCATAGTCTTGCGTTATTATTGTTTTTAAGTTATATTGTTCATTTAGTGGTCACGAAATTACACCATTTGCCACAACCCTGCAAATTTTTTGCCAAAAAACTGCCTGTTACGTCATTCCTCGTTCCAATCATTTCAAGCGATAGTTTTTTGCCCAAATGCATCTCGTTTAAAGGACCCACACATTTGTAAGACCGACCAGCTATACCCCCACAGTATCCAACAGCGCATTTAAATCACAAACTGCTAGTTTAGAGGCTTCATCAGAGTTTTATTTGAAGTAAAGCCCCAATTTGCAACTATTTCTTTGACATTAACTGGCGATAAAGTGCCAAATGCTGAGCAAAAACCTGCTCACAAGAATAATCAAGACTTCTAAGGCGAGCATTGGCTCCCATCTGTCGTCGCAGAGGTTCATTCTCTATGAGAGAATTGATGCCAGCAGCCAGTTGCGATATGTCATCTTGAGGCACTTTATACCCTATTTCGAATCCTTCCATAAGGTCGTGCGTACAGTGCATTTCAGTGACCACAATCGGCAATCCGTGTGCAATAGCCTCCAAAATACTATTGGAAAAGCCTTCACCTTTAGATGTTAATGCAAAGACACTTGCACCAAGCAATACAGAATGCATGTCATCAGTTTTTCCTTTGAGAATAACTTTTCCTTCCAGTCCAAGCTCTTTTATTTGTTGCAATAATTCGTCTTGGAGGTACCCCTCTCCATATATATGTAATTGCCAGTCAGGATGCCGTGAAGCAACTTGGCTCCAAGCTGTAATCAATGCAGGAAAGTTCTTAATAGGATGCAAACGACCTGACGATACAACAACCTTGCTGGTCAAAGGAGAACATTTTTCAGGGAGGTCTACTGCCGTAGGGATAACCACAGCCTTTCTTTTAGGACCGGGAAATATTTGCGGGTCATAACTGGTCAAAAACACGTATCTGTCTACATGCCATGACATCCACTTTAGCCACAGATTATGGTTATACTCATATGGCACTTCCTCTGGATCAATAGTAGTTGACCATTCTGCGATAAACTTCGCTTCATGGTGAGGCAGAAAGAAAAACTCACGTAAGAAAACATCTTGACGCCTTATAATAAAGTCAGGCTTTATGCGATTAATAAACCGGTCCATCGCATAAAAATACTTCAGCTTACCCAAGAGCCATTTGAGTGAATATTCAAAGTTAGGCCTCTCATGATGCATCAAACCGATGTAGTCCACAACTTTTACCTTGGGATCAATGGGAACTACAGTGAAATCCTCTGGATCGAAAAAATCCTTACACAGGATATACGCCTCATGGCCATGATTCACTAAAAAATTGCAACGAGTGATAACAGAGCGCTCAATTCCGCCCATAATATTTGGGCTTTTTATATGAAAGACAAATCTCATTCTTTAGAAAAAAATGCTTAATAATATTAAATATTACTGGATATCAGTCTATGATGAGACATCTCGGCAGCGTACCATTCCACGAAATAACGTAAACCATCCCTCAATGATGTAGAAGGCTTATATCCCACATCAGCCTCCAACTTGGATGTGTCAGCATACGTCATTGACACATCACCCGGTTGCATCGGAAGAAGTTCGCAATGAGCTGCAAAATCGTAGTCTTCGGGGAGAAGTTTGGCATTTATTAACTCTTCCTGAAGAATACTTACGAAATCAAGCAACTCTTCAGGATGACTATTCCCAATGTTATACACTATCGGATGATCGGGTACTCTCTTCATCACCTTACAGATACCCTCTACAACATCATCTACATAAGTAAAGTCTCTTTGGTGTTTCCCTTCATTATAAAGCCTTATATTCTCTCCTCTCGTCATTTTTTCGGCAAAAGAGAAATAAGCCATATCTGGTCGGCCCCAAGGACCATACACCGTAAAGAAACGCAAGCCTGTTGTGGGGATGTCAAAGAGATGGCTATAAACATGTGCCATCAGCTCGTTCGACTTCTTGGTAGCAGCATATAGACTCATTGGATTATCCACCATGTCATCCTCAGAGAATGGAACCTTAGTATTGCCTCCATACACACTGCTTGAAGATGCATAAACCAAGTGTTTCACTGGATAATGCCGACAACACTCTAAGACATTCAAGAAACCTGTGATATTGCTATTCAAGTATTCATAGGGGTGATCGATTGAGTATCGCACACCCGCTTGTGCCGCCAAATTAACAACTATTTCAAACTTCTCTCGAGCAAATAGTTCATTTAAGGAATCACGCTCTTGTAGGTCGATTTTCCTAAATGTAAAATGAGGGTACTTGATGCTACACATAGCACCTGTTGTGTCATCTGAATAAGTAATCCCCAATTCAGAGAGCCTTCCCAACTTCAGGTTTACATCATAGTAATGATTTAGGTTATCGATACCGACAACAGCGTTACCATCTTCTAACAATCGCTTCACAAGATGAAAGCCGATGAAGCCAGCCGCTCCAGTAACTAAACAATTCATAACAGGCAAGTTTATATATATTTTTTTTACTTTTTGTATCTGGTTTAAAGTCTGTCTTTTTTCATTACGACTCAACACACTGTTTTCCGCCTAATGTTGGTAAGAGCCATTTTACCCAAGGCGTAACATCTTCTCTAATTATTTTATCAGAGCTACCTGCGATAACGACTCCTTCTTTTTCAAAATAAAAAATAAGATCATCTTTCGTTCGAATCATAATCCATCTTTTACATTAATTATTGATAGTATTATTCATTTAATCTCATTCCCATATTGTGCTCTATAGATTATCTAAAGAATTTCCTCATCCAAGACGAAAGGCAGATAATTGGTCTGAATAAAGAAATGAGAAAAATGCCGTGCTTACGATTGCCATCGAATAGATTATCCCATTCTCGGCATCCTTTCAAGACGGGAACCGGATTGGAATTATTATCAAATCCCTTTCTGGCATTATGGTGAGCGATACAGTTCTCAAGAACATGAGCAACCTCTAGATTTTCTCCTCCTAATTTAAATCCGCTACCTGATTGTTTACTGCTTTCGGGAATTCTCTCCCCAGATAGCCATCCGTTGTTCCAAGCCTCGCAGTTGGTAAAACGGACAGGGCTTACGGGACCTATTATATCCTTAGTATAAAGGTCAAAGCCATCATCAATGTTGTGATAGGCCTTACATGAGCAGAATACGTTATCTTTACCTACTAAGAGTTTAGCTCCAAAACCGTCTGCATTTTTACGAGCACTATCACAATTGTCGTGGGATACACACCCATCAACGGTATTGTTCGAAGGCCAATCCTCTCTAGGACTATCTGGAAAGGCGATTATCAGGATTCCTGTGTCTCCATTTCCGTATGCCTCACACTGACGCACAATGTTATGCGAGCCGCAGACCATCAGTCCAGAAGATGGAGCTTCACGGAACACAAGACCATCCAGTATCCAATAATCTGCCCTAAGAACTATGAGCGGCAAGCGGGTGTCAATATCAGAGCCGTCAAAGATAGCTTTCCCTGGATGCTCTGCCCTTAGTACGACTGGATATTGGTGGGTTCCTGAACAAGTCTTCGGTATGTAGTATGGTCCTCCGCCATAAACCCCGTCTGCTAGAATGATTTCGCATCCAGCATCAGCACTGAGTATAGCTGAAGCCATTTTCGCGGGACTGTCATCAGGTGTAATCCGTACTCTTTGAAACGATTGGCCCTCCAAACGTTCAATTCCATTGAAACTATTTCTGCTGAAGGGATAGTCAGGAACGTAGTGCCCAATCGCCTCTTCGGGTGTATGGCTCAGCTTTCCAGGCAACGCCTCAAAGTGAATATCTGTAATATTCAATTCGATATCTCCTGCTATAGCGAATCCCACATAGATAAACTTTTGATCCTGTTTCAACAAGAAATCGCATCCAGGGAAGCGAATACTTTCAGTACCTGCATCTGTGATAAGTAACGCCTCCAATCCATCATCTGTCTTAGTCAGCCTGAATTGATGACAATCACCATTACGAATCTCATCCACAGGGCACTGAGTGTTGAACAAGCGCGAAGGATCCAAATGTCGTTTCCCTCGTTGCCAAGCTGCCTCGGGGTCAGTATATCCACCCACAACGCGAAGACCAAGTCCATAGTTAAGGCCTTCAATAGTACGAAATCGTCCTAAAAGGGCATGGTTGCGGGAGCGGTTATAAGGCGAGGGACATGCTATAGTATCAACAACCATGAGTCCATATCCAGTCTGGTAATCGACACCAGATGCGTCTGTAACTTCCATGGTGGCGCTCAGTACAAAATTCTCTGTCTTAGGATCAATTATACGATAATAAAACAAAAAACTATCCAGCCCATCAGCCATCTTGAGCACATCCGGCCTGCCAAGTATGGCACGCGCCCACCCTGATATGTCAAAGTCTGTAGAACTCATGTTTTAGAACGTACGATTTGTTTGTAAAAATCACATAAGAACGAAACCATCCATCGCATGGTGAACAGGTCCATCTTGTTCCGATGCAGGTTTTCAATCTTATGTATATCTATGGTTATCGTTTTCGTCGGTTTTATAATGTTGTTATTTAATCATACATCACGAAAATAACACATCACGCCACTTAGGCATAATATTTTCCATTGAGAAGGCCTGAGCAAACTGTACTGCACGTATTGAGAGCGTTTCCCGCAAGGCGGAGTCGTCAGCCAGGCGAGCCATTGCTTCTGCAAGAGCCACCTCATCACCCACAGGAGTCACCAGGCAGGGTGCATCCTCACCAAGCAGTTCATGGGTGCCTTCAAAGTCTGTAGTAATACAAGGGAAACCCATCATCAGTGCCTCCAGTAGAGCATTAGGAGTACCCTCGTAATCTGATGAGAGGACAAACTGCTCAGCATCAACGATAAATGAATGGATAGGATTTTTGAAGCCTTCTATGAATACCTTGTCAGTGAGTGATAAACTCTCAATCAGAGGGTTTAGATTTTCTTCTCCAAGGTCTTTTCCATAGATGTGCAGCGTATGTTCAGGATGGTTTTTTGAGAACAATGCAAAGGCCTTGATCAGCATGGTATGATTTTTTTGCGGATGCATTCTTCCCATTGTGACTATGCGCTTGCAGCCTCCTGTTGCCTTACAGTCGACAAGAACAGGATTAGGCACCACGACCCCCTTCTTCCTAATGGAAGAAGAGTAGTGGTTACGGATAGTCTCAGTCTGGAATATCACGCGGTCAGCTCTTCTAAAGCATAAATTGCTCCATCGTCTGTAAGCAGCACTTTTTTTTGCGGGATTGTTCCTTTCTGACAACACTTTAAGTCCTGGTCCTTTTGAAAATGCATTCATAATATTTGGTACTATCAGCATACTTAAAGTCACATCAGGTTTTTCCTTTTGTTTTATGTCTTTAAGCTTCTTGGCAAAATACCGATACCAATAGAGATTGTTGAATGGCACTAATATTGGCTCTACGAATCTCACCCCTCTTCCGCGATAGGTAAGAAGACGTGGAGGATATGTAAAATTCAATACCTTGATGTTTTCTGCTATCTGATACCTGTCAGGGGTAGAACGAGTATAAATGACCACTTCATTGTCGACCGACAAGGCATTGGCGATCCTGCAGGCCACTCGCTCTGCACCTCCTCCATACAAGGTGTCAATGACTATCAAGACTTTCTTCATTTTGACCTTTTAAACATTCATAAAGGCGGATTCTAATTCATTATCTAGCCGTGAAGGGGGCAGAACCCAATCAGACTCCCTCCAAAGCCTTTCATCGAGTAGATCGAGGGAATTTCTCCCTCCTCTATCACGAAATCGTGCTTGGCACTCTCCCATCACACGTTTCTTTACGCTTACTCTTCGTTTAATTGTTGTTTGCAATCAGTGCTTGTTCACTGAATGCAATGAGAATACTACCATCACTTCAGAAGTTACGTACCACGACCTGACAACAGTCGTTTAATTCTAGTGACACACAATTCCGCTGCAAAGATAGCAAATTTTCACATTTGCAACAATAATGCTGACACAATAGCTGATAAATGAACCTCTTTGTATATCTCAACATGGTAACAGAAAAATCCATCGACTTAGCATGCGAACTACATAACTTAACATTAATTACAACATCAAAAAACACATCATAATGAACATTCTGATTCTACAAGCTTCCCCGCCGCACCCTTTTACCACTACACCCTATGTACTCAGATTCAAGCTATCATCCACTGCAAGTACTGTGTCAATAAACCCGTCCTGGTCAAGAAGATAGCGATGCTCATCTCGGTCTATTCTCACAGCGTTTATGATGGAACGCCAGCAGAGTATCGTAACATCTGCAACTACTGGTGTGTCGAGGACAGTGGCACGGTCACCAAATGACACCATTTTGCCACAACCCTGCAATTCTTACCGAAAACTTGTATATTCTTTGTTAATCCATAAATAAGCTCAAGGATAATTCCTCCTAATTGTCACATTCAAAACTTGGATTAAGGTAGCCTTGACTTTACATCAGCTAACAACTTATACACTATGAGAGTATAGTGATGGTTCGGCCCAAATAGTTTTAAGAAAATATTGTATGCCATGCTTAAATAATTACATGACTCAATGAAATCACCCATTACAGCATAGATATGACCAATATTATAAATCGTTGTGGCCGTAGAGTGATGTTCTGCCCCATAAACAGTTGAATATACTTCAAAGGACTTGCGGTAATAATTTAAAGCTTCGGCATAATCACGTAATTCTCTATATAAGTCACCGAGATAATTATAACATGTGGCCGTTGTAGGATTGTTATCGCCAAAATGTTTCAAACACAATGAAAGTGATCGGTTAAAATACTCATGAGCTCTAGTCATTTCGCCTTTTTTCAATAATATATAGCCCATATTCAAGTATGTCATTATTATCGATGGGTGATCATTTCCTAAAACCCTTTCGCATATGTATAAGTCTTTCTCTTGATACTTTAGGGCATCTGAATAAAGACCTTGATTGATATAACTAAAAGCAATGTTGCTATACAACGTGGCTGATTTGGGATGGTTCTCTCCAAATAACTTTTCAAAGATATTTAATGACTTCATATAGTGTTCCAAGGACATCGAGTGATCAAAAAGTCTATCATATGTTTGTCCTAGGTTATTATGTACACTCGCAATAAATAATTGATCGGGTTTAATACTTTTCTCATAGTTCGTTAATGCTTTTCCATAAGATTCCAAAGCCTGCTGGTACTTACCTAATTCGAAGAAAACCAATCCCATATTGTTATAAACAGTCGCAACGCTCACGATCTCTAAATCGTCAATAGCATCATTACTCTGAAATGTGGAGAGCGCTCTCTCATAGTATTTTATAGCTTCCTTAAAATTACTCTGCTGACGGTATACTTCACCGATATTATTATATAACCGTATTAGATGAAGCCTCATCTCAGGGTGTTGTTCTAAAATGTTGAGAGCCATAAAATAGTATTTTAAAGACTCTATATAATTGCCCAAATCATCGCAACATGCTCCAATCTGGATGTAGTAAATTGCTAAACTTGGCTTTGCTTCGCCAAAGAAGAAATCCCTAGCAGTTGCTTGGAACTTTTGATAATATAACATGGCTGTTTTGGGGTCAGCCATATACTCTTTAACAAAATCTCCTATTTTTAGATACAAATCTGGTGAGCCTATTTTAGAAGGAAGGTCTAGGTAGTCTCGTAGTTGGTATTTCTCAGAAGAGAACTTCAACAGTTTATGCCAATAACGAGCTAAAAATGCTTTATTCTGTTCAGAACTATTGAAATATTTGAATGCTTCCAAATTCAAAATAGTTTTGTAAAGCATCTCATCATTATCAATGTGATAGTATTGAAAGGCCAATTCAAAAAGTTCTCTCTCCCTAATAACACTATTGTTGTTCAAGATGTAGTTGATTATTTGGCGGCGATAAGGGTTTGCTTGATTGGAATCATCAAGACCATATCTACAACAAACGGCATCATTTATATACTGGTGAGCAAAGGTAGTCAGTCCATCACGTAAAATAAGATGGTTATATAACGCACTGTTAAGCTGGCGGAAGTCCATGGGTCGCAAACAAGATATCGCCTGGAGTTCATCCTCTTTCAGTCCATTATATGAAAGGGCTATAAGCGAGAGAATGCGAGGCACTTCCTGATAATCTTCTTCTATACGCTGCAACAAACGGTCAAAGAAGTTCTCAACTGATGTTGCAGACAGATAATAGTCAATGCGATTGTCAAGAAGTTTATGCGAACCAAAACAAATTAACTCATCAAGCAATGTCTTAAGCACCAACATATTCTCATTCTTGGAATCATCAAGAATACGGTCTATTTGCTGTTGTGTGAGTTTCTTACCTACACCATGAAGGTAATTTACTAAAAAACTCTTACGCAAAAAGCGATCTGGTGTTTTAATTGAGTGTTCTGGATAACCTAGCCTCCGGAATGACGCCATTGTTGCGTCACCCTCAAGGGTGGAGAAGAGGTATTTTGTCGTGAGAGGAGCTTGCGGCAACCAACTGAGCATCTTGCTATCATCATAGTCCATAATCTGATTTATACCATCGATAACAATAAATAACGGCTTTCCTTTATGTCCCGCTTCAAGCAAAACACGCTGCACCTCTTGTTCTAACGAATTATCTTCTTCAGTCCTTTCCAGATTATATATATCATATATTTCATCGCATAGGTGTTGAAGAATTTGGCGATAATCACTTCCACTAAACGAATTACCAACAAAATGGTAGATAATGTTATAGTTCAGATCCTCTTTTTGCTTTTCCTTAAGCCAGTTGGCAATCAAAGAACTCTTTCCTATACCACTTGGCCCCGTGATAACTAAATGGGTCCCATCATTATTCAAGAAAGCATCAAGACGGTCAAAATCAGCCTGCACACGTTGATAATAACCGTGACGAGTATTAATATATGCTTTTTGAACTATACGTTCACGCTCTAGAGAGGACAATTCACATTCTGGAAAGTTTTTATTGAGAATCTTTCGGATAGCTACCTCCACCTTAGCACAGAGGTCTTCTATAGATGTATATACTTCCTTTAATATGTGCTTTTGTTTCTGGATTTTCTTTTTTAAACACTTAAGTTTCTCATTATCGTCGGGAACGGTTCCAGGCGTGGCTTTGATGAAGAATGCGGCATCCACATCATGTGAGTTGCGCAGAATACCATATTGAATTTCCATCTCGGTGATGCTCATGCCGTCCTCAATATCCTTTCGAATCCATGGGTAGCGCTCTTCTAGTTCAGGATTCTTTTCCAACTCAGATAAACTAGGTGACGTGCCGTAACGGCTGCCCAACAGTCCGATGAAGAACGGGTGGGAGTGCTCTATTTCTTCAAAGCACACCGACAACACTTTACCCGAACGGGCTTCCTCTTCGGTCACACCCCAGCGCAAATCCACCACTGATAGGGTAACGTTACGCTGGTTGGCCTCAATCTTAAGCGTGTCAAATGTCTTGATTAATGCCGTGCGCTCGGCATCCATGTCTGAAAAAGTTGATGACAGGAAAATGCGCATCTCACGATTATCAATGAGGCGCTGACTGTCAAATCGAGAAAACTGCTGTTCGTCCATGATTATCTGTAGTTTTATTGGTTTTTGTCATCTATAGGTCAACAGTGAAGAGAGGCCAGTGGAAGGGGCAATGGTCATCCAGTCATGCCTTATCGTGATTCTTTTACAATACTTTCTCGTCATTAAAGACTCTCACGATATAGTCGGGCCTGTTTTTGGTCTCGTTGTAGATGCGGCCGATGTACTCACCGATAATGCCCAACGAGAGCAGCTGGATGCCACCCAGGAACAGAATCAGAATCACCAGTGTGGGATAACCTTGTACCGGGTCGCCATAAATCAAGGCTTTGAAGAACACATAAATCATGTACAGGAAAGCAAACATCGACACGACGAATCCAACGATAGTCGAGATGCGCAACGGAGCATTGGTAAACGAGGTGATACCGTCAATCGCGAGCGAGAACAGCCCACGGTAGTTCCAGGAGGACTCACCTGCCACGCGGTCACCCTGCACAAACTCGATTTCCTTCTTCTTGAAGCCAATCCAGCAGTACATACCCTTGGTATAACGCTCACTCTCACGCATCTTCTTCAGGGCGTTGATGCAACTGCGGTCCAGCAGGCGGAAATCGCCCACATTCTGCAACACGTCGAATCGGGACGAACTCTGCAATATCTTGTAGAACTGCAACGACAGGCGCTTGCGCAGCCAGCTTTCCTTGCCACGTGTCTTGCGCTTGGCATAGACGTCGTCATATCCCTGCTCCCACAACTTAATCATATCGGGAATGAGCGTGGGCGGATGCTGCAAGTCGGCATCGATGATGACCATACAGTCACCAGTCACATAGTCAAAGCCAGCCAGCATGGCGGTTTCCTTACCGAAGTTGCGTGACAGGTCCACATAGTTGACCCGCTTGTCCTGCTGACGAAGTTTGATGAGTTCCTGTAGGGTGTTGTCACGGCTACCGTCGTTGACAAACATAAGTTCCCACTCATAGTTCTGGTTGGCATCCATCAGTTTTACCAACTCGGGATACAGCAATGGCAGGGACTTTTCTTCATTGTAACAAGGAATGAGAATCGAGACTTTCTTCATTGTTCGTGATTTTTATATTGATGATTGTGATTATTGTTTCATTGGAAAGTAAGTGAGGAGAGGCGGTTGGCGTTCAGATAGGCAGCAGCCTGAGCTATCTCATCGGCAGTCACCGCCTGAATGCGGGCAATGGTATCGTCAACCGTTGCCATCGCGCCGTGATACAGCAGTCCGCGTCCTGCACGCATCGCCATGAACTCGGTACTGTCTGCAGCAACCTTCAGTTGCCCGCAGTACTGCTTCTTGTAGGCATCAAGACGGCGGGCTGACATCTGCTGCTCGCCCAATCGTGTGGTGATGCGCTCAATCACGCGCAGACTGGAACGCACATCATCGGGGTCACAGCCCAAATATATTTCAATCCATCCGCAGTCACTGAGCAATGTGAGCGTTGACTCAACCGTATAGACGTAGCCACGGCGTTCACGCAATTCCACATTGAGCAGAGAATTCATGCCTGGTCCGCCCAGGATATTGTTCAGCAACATCAAGGCAAAACGCAAAGGGTGATTCATGTCAGGCAAGCGGGCTCCGACGATGGTATGAGCCTGGTGAGTGCCTATCTGCATGATCTTTCTGAACGGGACGGACTCCAACGGTGTGATGCGATGACGCGGTGCCATCACATGATTCATAGGGCCAAAACAGCGCTCGGCTATGCGGAACACCCGCTCGGGTTTCTCGGGTCCTACCGAGAAAAACGCCATGTTAGTAGGCACATATAACGTTTTTAGGTAATGCATACAATCCTCCTGGGTGAGCTGTTCCAAATCTTCTTTCCTGCCGAGGATGTTGTGTCCCAGTTCGCTGCCTTCAAACAGCAGGTCCTCAAAGTCGTCATACACGGCGTCGGCAGGTGTATCACGGTAACTTGCCGCTTCCTCAAGCACGACATCGCGTTCACGGTCCAGTTCATCCTTCGGAAACACCGACCACTGCACCAAATCGGCAAGCAAGTCGATCGCGCGGTCCAAGTGCTCATGGGGGAACACCGAGTAGAGCATAGTGCCCTCCTTGGTGGTATAGGCATTCAACTCACCGCCCACGCGTTCCATGCGGTTGAGAATGTGCCACGCGCGGCGGTGTTTCGTTCCCTTGAAAATGGTGTGTTCAACAAAGTGGGCCAGGCCATACTGGCCGCAAGTCTCGTCACGACTGCCGGCATTGATAGCCAGTCCGCACCAAGCGACCCGGTTAGTCGTCATCAGATGCACCAACCGCAAACCATTGGGAAGTGTATGGTAGAAGATATTCATTCTGTTTTCAGTGATAAAGCCGCGGCAGTGCGTGGCAGACTGCTGTCAGTTACTTGGAATCTACAGCCTTGAGTTAAGATGAAGCACATGCTGCACGAGCAACATCTCATGGATATCATTGCGCCGCACGTCCATATCGTCATAGTTAGGATTCTCGCTGCGCAATACCACCATATTGGGGTCGGTGTGACGGCGCACATATTTAACAAGCCTGTAGTCATCAAGCTGCACGATATAGATTTGACCCCAATATATCTGGTTGGGGTTGCTCAACTCGCGCACTGCGACAAAATCGCCGTCCTGGATAACAGGAGCCATCGAGTCACCGCTGACACGCACAATTCGGCAGTTGGGACTGACGTTGGGCAAATCAACCCATCCCACGATGTTTTCACTGGAAAACAAATCGTTGCGACCCGAAGAAGTACCAGCTGTGACATCCACATCATATACTGGTGTACCCACTGGAGTAGTGTTATTTCCAGAACCCATCAGCGCCAGACGACCCTCGCTAGCATCAAAGTTCACAGGCGTTTTGCCAAAGGGCAAATCCGTCCCCTCAAGCAACCACTCTTTGGAAATGCCCAAATTGACCACCAGACGGTTCAAGAAAGAGTCGCTTAACGGCATATGACCATTCAAATACTTCGACAGATTAGACGTGTCCACACCGATGCGCTGAGCAAACTGCACCTGTTTCACTCCCATCTCACGCATCAAATACTTGATTCTTGAGATAATTTCTGTGTTTTTCTGTGAATCCATTATTTCTATTTAGTTATAGCTTTTTGTTAATTTCTCGGCAAAATTACCACAAAAAATTGTATTTCGCAACGATTTTACCATTTTTCTATAAGATTTCACCACAAAACAATGACATAAAACTGTGGCATTACACACCTTTAATTATCTGCTTTGGCACATATTGCAGTTTTTTTATACCTTTGCAAAGAATAATCAAAACAATGGGCTGAAAATTAAGTGATGAGACAACTGACATTAGTGATATTGATGATAGCGATGATGCTGGGACTAGGGTCCTGCATCAAAAGGGCGAGAAATTTCCCGCCCAAGAATCCTAATGTACATCTCGATTCGACCAATCTGCCCATCGTGTGGATTGACGTGGATGGCGATTCCATCAAGCGCGACAAGCGTATCGGTGCCCGCATGAAAATCATCTACAACGGTGAGGGCAGGCTCAACTACGCTGATACCATTGCCCACCCGGGACAACACATCGACTACCAGGGGCATATCGCCCTGAGACACCGCGGCAATTCCACCTATAATGACAGTCCCAAGAAGCCATATTCATTCCGCACATTGGCCGATCCCATGTGGCGCGGCATTGCCAAGAAAAAGAGAGTGTCGCTGTTGGGCATGCCCAAGGACAATAACTGGGCACTGCTGGCCCCCTATGCCGACAAGAGCATGATACGCGACCTGCTGGCGTTCGAAATTTCCAGACCCTGGATGGAATATGTGCCCGAAGGACATTACTGCGAACTCATACTTGACGGGACATATTACGGCGTGTATATCCTGAGCGAGGTCGTTTCGAGAGGCCGCTATCGCCTCAACCTTGAAGAGCCAACCGCCAATTCCGGTGACGACCTCACGGGAGGATACCTCGTTGAAGTGGACTGTGACGACGAGATTACCCACATATCAAAATTCCATCCAGTCAATGCAAACGGTGTCCCGTACAAGGACAAGCACGTCCTGTTCCAGTTCAAGTCTCCTGACTATGAGGAAATGACGCGAACTCAGCGCCACTACATCATCAACCGCATCGACATGATGGAGAAAGCGTTTGCCACAGGTAATTACGAACAGTTCATTGACATGATGTCTTTCATCGACTACCAGATTGCGATGGAGTTGAGCCACAATGTTGACGGCTACCGCCTGAGCGGCAAATTCTACAAACGGCGTGACAGCGAAGACCCACGCTTCAAGATGGCAATCTGGGACTTCAATATCGCTTATGGCAACGCCGACCATCATGAAGGATGGAGAACCGACACGTGGATTTACCAGCACAATGACTTGCTGTATCGCGAACAGGATAATTATTTGGTGCCCTTCTGGTGGTATATACTGAACACCAATCCCAACTACACCGCACTACTCAAGCAGCGATGGGCACAATACCGCAATAGCACTCTAACCGTGGACCAGCTCAATTCAACTATAGATTCGCTAGCTCAGGCGCTCGTTTCTCACGGTGCAATATCACGCAACAGCGAGGCATGGCCCTGCTGGGGTAAACGCGTGTGGCCCAACCACTATATCGCCACCGACTATAATGACGAAATCAACCACCTCAAGCAATGGCTCGTCGAGCGCATCGCTTGGATGGACAAGCAACTGGAATATCAACCTGAGAACTAAAATAATCATGTTACAAGAAGGATTACGGCACACCAGTGAGTTAATGGTCACCCAGGACGTCACCGCCATTGCGATGGGCTCGGGTGACATGGCAGTGCTCGCCACGCCGACAATGATGGCGCTCATGGAGAACGCCGCCATGCTCGCCGTTGCCGACCATCTGCCCGATGGCTGCACCACAGTAGGCGGTCACATCGCTTCGTCCCACCTCAAGCCCAGCAAGATAGGCGAAACCATTACAGCAACCGCCATTGTCACCCGTGTGGACGGCAAGAAAATCGAGTTCAAAATCGATGCCCATTGCGGAGATGTGCTGTTGGGTGAAGGCACTCATCTGCGCTTCGTTGTTGACCGCGAGAAATTTATGTCACGATTATAAAAAACCAAGATGATTATGAAAAAGATATTGACAATTGTAGTACTTGTTGCCGCATTGTTTTCCATGGCAGCAAATGGCCAGGAACAGACGGCACCCAAGAAAGTGTATAACGAGCAGATTAATCCGCTGGAGCAGATTGACCAAGCAATCCTGCAGGCTCAGAAGGAAGGCAAGTTCGTCATTTGCCAGGTGGGTGGCAACTGGTGCCCCTGGTGCCTGCGTTTTGCCGAATTCATCACAGCCGACAGCACCATCAACAGCGTCATTGAACAGAACTTCGTCTATATCCACGCCAATTACCATCCCCGCAAGGCGGGCGAAGTGGGCAAGGCCCTGATGAAGCGTCTGAACAATGCTGGACGCTTCGGCTTCCCCGTTCTGGTCGTGCTCGATGAGAAAGGTCAGATTATCCATATCCAAGACTCGGGTCTGCTTGAGGAGGACAAGAGCTACAACCAGAAGAAGGTGCTCAGTTTCTTCCAGAATTGGACACCCAAAGCCGTGAGGGGAGAATAAACCGTTCATCTCAGACCGGCCATGGCAAGCAACCAAGACCTCGTGCAATACATAGCCGACCAATGCGCCGGGGCTGGAGTGATTACCGTCAAAAAGATGTTCGGGGACTACGGCGTCTATTGTGACGGCAAAATCGTCGGGCTCATCTGCGACGACTGTTTCTACCTCAAGCCCACCGATGCAGTAAGGGCGCTGCTACGCACTGTGGAACTGCGGCCTCCCTACGATGGTGCCATGGATTATTTCCTGATAGCTGACGTGGACGACCGCGACTACCTCGCCACGCTCGTCAGAGAAACTTGCAATGCCCTGCCAGAACCCAAACCCAAGAAAAAGAAGAAATCATGATTAACAACATTATTGAATACAACAAGCAATTCGTTGCCAACAAGGGTTACGAACAGTATGTGACCGACAAGTATCCCGACAAGAAGCTGGCTGTCTTGTCCTGTATGGACACACGATTGACCGAGCTGTTGCCCGCCGCTTTAGGACTGAAAAACGGCGATGCCAAGGTCATCAAGAATGCCGGCGGACTGGTCATCTCTCCGTTCGATTCGGCAATGAGGAGCCTTGTGGTCGCAGTCTATGAACTGGGCGTGGAGGAAATCATGGTGGTGGCACACTCCAACTGCGGTGCCTGCCACATGAGTTATAGCCACTTCCACGAGGAGATGCTCAAGCGTGGCGTGACCGACGAGACGCTCGACACCATCCGCCGCTGTGGCGTGGACCTCGACCACTGGCTTGAGGGCTTCAAGGACACGCCCGAGTCAGTACGCAAGACCGTTGCCACCATCAAGACCCACCCGCTGATGCCTCACGACATCATCGTGCGCGGTTTCATCATCGACTCAGCAACCGGCGCCCTCGAGGAAATCATGTAATGCTCCATCAATGGTTTATGGAAGAGAACAAAATCATCATATACCAAAGTGAAGATGGTAAGACCCAGATAGATGTCCGTTTGGAGAACGACACGGTTTGGCTGACACAAGCCCAAATGGCTGAACTGTTTCAAACAGACAGAACTTCTATTGTACGTCATATTCAAAACATCTATAAAATCGGCGAGTTAGATAGGGAATCAACCTGTGCAAAAATTGCACAAGTTCAAACCGAAGGTCACAGATATGTACGGAGAACTATTCCGTATTTCAATCTAGATATGATTATCTCGGTCGGATATCGAATAAATTCAAAACGAGGCGTAAAGTTTCGCCAATGGGCAAATAAGATCCTTAAGGATTACCTTATCAAGGGCTATGCCGTGAATGACAATATCCGTCGTGAGCAAATAGGAGAATTACGGCAACTTGTTGGTATTCTGGGACGTACCATCCAGAGCCAGCCCTTGATGCCATCAGAAGAAAGCCAGGCCTTGTTCGACGTAGTGACCGATTATGCCTATGCGCTGGACACGCTCGACAACTATGATTACGAGCGATTGACCATTGAAAAGGCCACCCAAGAGGAGCGCTTTCACGCCACCTACAATAATGCCATCCGCGCCATCGAGGGGCTGGTGGCAGTAGCCTGTTCGGCAACGAGAAGGATGATTCCTTCAAGAGCAGTATTGGACAAATTTACCAGACCTTTGGAGGCAAGGAACTCTATCCTAGCGTGGAGGAAAAAGCCGCTATGCTACTTTATCTCGTCACAAAGAACCACTCCTTCAGCGACGGCAACAAGCGCATTGCTGCCACACTTTTCCTCTGGTTCCTCAACAACAACGGCATCCTCTATCGTGAGGACGGCACCAAGCGGTTGGCCGACAACACGCTCGTTGCCCTCACGCTGATGATTGCCGAAAGCAAAACCGAGGAAAAAGACGTGATGGTGAAAGTAGTGGTGAATCTGATTAATCAGACTAATCAATAGATGTGTTATTCCATCATTTTATATCATTGGAACTTTTTAACCCGATTGAATTATGCTGAAACTCAATAAAGTACATCACATTGCACTGATTTGCTCCGATTACCAGCGGAGCATCGATTTCTATACCCGCGTGATTGGCTGCCAGGTCATTACTGAGCATTGGCGTGAACAGCAACAGTCTTACCTGACCAAACTGTCGCTGAACGGCGACTATGTCATCGAGCTGTTCTCGTTCCCCTCCCCTCCGCAACGCCCGTCATATCCCGAAGCGGCAGGTTTGCGTCATCTGGCCTTTGAGGTCGATGACATCGTGGGCCAGGTCGCAGAACTGGACCGCATGGGCATCGCTCACGAGGATATCAGGACCGACGCAACGACAAGCAAGCGCTTCGTCTTTTTTGACGACCCTGATGGTCAGCCCCTTGAAATGTACGAGAAATGAACACACAATCCGTCACAGTTGTAACTTTTGGATAATCTTGTGGCTTAATTGAAAAGAATAACAACATGTTTTACTTGATAATAACCTTGGCGATAGGTCTGCTGGTGCCTTTCCAGATTGCTGCCAATTCCCGTTTGCGTCAGGTCGTGGGCCCCGCCTATGTCTCGACGCTTGTATCTTTTTCGGTTTCCACGCTGGCCTTATTGCTGGTGTCGCTATTGTCGGGCAGCCCCATCGTCCCTACTGGCCAAATGCTGGCCGATGCGTCCTGGTGGAGCTGGTTTGCCGGGCTGGTCGCTGTAGTGACCATCACCATCTCCATCCACCTGTTTAAGGAAATCGGTCCCTTGCAAGCCATTATCATCCCTATGTTCAGTCAACTGATATTCAGTCTGTTGATAGACCACTTCGGATGGTTCGGTGCCAACGTGATACCCCTTGACGCCAAGCGCATCATTGGCTCCTTATTGCTTATCGCGGGCGTGACGCTTGTCGTCGTGCTGCCCAAACTGAAAGCCCAGCGGCAGGATGCGAGCACAGTCAAAGGGTCCCGACAACTGTTCTGGCAATTGTGTGCAGTCGTGTCAGGCTGTTTGTCGGCCAGCATCACGGGTGTCTATGCCCAATTGTCGAGTGTCGTGGTCGCTAACGGCGGTAATCCCATGCAGGCAACGACCGTGGCCTTCTTCGTAGCCACGGTGGTGTTGCTGCTCTTCTGCACCCTCAATGGCAGCGTGCGCTTGATTGGCAAGGCCTTCTCCAGTGAGTACCCATGGTGGATGTGGACAGGCGGCTTGTGCGGTGCAATCATCGTCTTTGGCAACGCATGGCTTGTCGCCCATGTCGGTGTCGGCGTCTTCGTCATGGCTTTGCTCGTTGGCCAACTCGCTTTGAGCCAACTGATGGAGCACTACGGCTGGCTCGGAGCCCCACGCAAACGCATCACCTGGCCCCAGATTGTCGGCATCCTGCTCATGCTCGGCGGTGTCGCCCTCATCCGCCTCTAAAGCGTTTTTACTCACAAAATCGACCAATATTTTGCTCTATAAATAATAATGTGTACATTTGTCGCAATCCAAAGGGTGAGCCACCTTCGTTGGGTGATGCCTATTAACTTCCATAACGCTTGAAACAAATTATAGCAGTCATATACACCCTCATCGCATTGTTGCCGCTGGTGGCCACGCCACAAGGCAACAACGCTGGCAAGTGCCCTGCGGTGAAGGTCCAGGCTGAACGGTTGGCTGACCTGAACTTGCCCCGCTATGGGCACACAGTGCTGCTATTGAATGGCGAGCCTACGGTAATTGGAGGACACACCACCAACTTTGTGCCGACGCCAACCCTCGAATACTATAAGGACGGCAAGTGGCATCTGGTGCAGACCGCATTCCCTCATGATGACGGCTGTGCTGTGGAACTATCGACAGGCAAAGTGCTTATCATGGGAGGACACAAGGAAAACATGGGCGTCGGGCAAAGTTTCGAAGTAGAACTCTATGATCCGTTGACGCACACGTCTGAGGGCCTCGCCAGTCTCGACATCAAGCGGGCGATGCTATCAGCCCTTGCGCTGGACGATGGACGTGCAGTCATTGCTGGGAACTGGTACCATAAGGACGCCATCGAAATCTATGATGGCAATATTAGCTTCTTGCCCGTGAAGGGCGTGAGTTTCGGTCGAGCCACCCCTTTCATCCTGCAAACAGCTAAAGACGACGCCATAATTATCGGTGGAATGGACACGGTTGGCCATCAAATCACCCATCCTGTAGCCGACCGGCTGCAGGGAGAGCCCTGCCATGTACCATTACTCGAGGAGTGGAGAATCGCCCCGGTATACATATTGTGGCCGTCATCCACTGCCTTTATCGGTGATAAATCCAAGGGTGACTATTCCTATCTGCTGCTCATCACCAATGACGAGGGGCAGCCAGCCATTGCCCGCGTCACCAATGGGGAGTTCACACTGCTGCCCACCGATGTGCCTATCCCGAGGTCAAGCCAATGGGGAGAAATCTACTATAAGGGCATCCTCGTGGACCAACATTCTCAACGGGCATATCTGGTTGGTGACGATGCTAGTCATGAGGCTGTTAATCCCATTACCTCAACCCGTGCGTATGTTGTCATCATTGACTATACCAAAGAGCCAGCTGGCCTAACATTCTGTTACACTGATGTGTTGGATGATACGGACATCGATAATATCATCCTTACCGCTGATGGAGACTTGATGCTGACTGGCGGGGTACCGCATGGTTCATATTTCAAACCCACCGCTGCCACTTGGCTGATACACATTAGCCCACGAAGCCAGGCGGCAGCCAGCAGCAAATCCTTCTCATTTTTACCCCCTTGGGCATGGTTGCTCATTAGCATGTCCATCATGGCTTTATGTACTATTTTGATACTACAGGCCCGTCGCAGGAAAAGAAGCCATCCACAAGAACCTGTCGCTGCAGTCCACGAGCAAGCTCCCGTTATCACTCAGGAGGCCCCAGCGACAGAGCACCTCGAGGACATGGATGGACAAGAGAACTACGCTGAACTGATGCGTCGTATCTGCCAGTTGATGGAAGAGCAACGGCTCTACCTCAATCCCGCCTTGAAGATGACCGACATCGTCGTCGCCTTAGGCACCAGCCGCACCACCATTTCCAACTGCATCAACTTGCAGCGCGGATGCTCTTTCCCACAGTTTGTCAACACCTACCGTGTTGCCCATGCACAGGAACTGCTTCGCAATCAGCCTGACCTCAAGATTACCGAGGTGAGCCTGTCATCGGGATTCTCCAGCGAAGCCTCCTTCTACCGCATCTTCAAGTCCATCACCGGCACTACGCCCACCGACTGGCGCCTCGACAATAAGGCATAAAATCACAAAAGAAACACCGCCCACTGTAGAGACGCAAAATTTGAGCAAACCGAACACCATGATGCTTGCATCGATGGTTGAGGTGCCGCCAAATTTATCCAAAATCTTGCGTCTCCTGGGTTGTCGCGCCCAAGGACACATAAGGGTTATAGTTTATTAGTGTCCGCTAAAACATCGAAGATGTTAGCGGTTCGAAGAACCGATTTCAATGTGAAAGACCATGCAAGAACCTCGTAGAGGTTCGCAGCTTGGTCCCTGAACGAGATGGGAATGTGCCTCGAAGAGGAACTTTATAATTTCCAGGCATTTTGCGTCGACACTGAGGAGGTAATGCAGTGAGGAGGTAATGCATAAAATGGGCAAATCGGAGGGATAGATGCAAAAAACAGCTCATTTTGTACGATTTGAGAGTCGCTTTGCACATTTTGAGAGTCGTTTTGTACGTTTTGAGAGCCCTCGAGAGCCCCTTTTTCAGTAAATTTGCAGCACGTAATACCCCGATAACATTTCTCCAAATTTATACGATATATTTGAATCTTCCCATCATACCTTATATTTATCTTTTAACCTGTTACATTTATGAAAAAATTACTCAAACTAACCCTGTTGCTACTGGCATCGATTGTGCTGGCAGTGCCGTTGCGTGCTGCCAACAATCCGGTAACGCTGGTAGTGCTGACTCGTGACAACGCGCAGCACATGTTTGTGCTCGCCGACAAGCCCGAGGTGACCTTTGAGGGCACTGATCTGGTGGTGACCTGCGTGAACTCCACGACCACCTTCCCCCTGCCCGACGTCATCCGCTTCACCTACCTGAACACTACCGACGCCGTTGAGGAACTCAAGGCTGACGAGACGCAGGTCAATTTCAAGGACGGCATGATTGTCATCAACCATCTCAAGGCTGGAGCCAACGTGGCGGTTTACTCCGTTGACGGCCGTCTGGTGCGCCAGCTCACTGCCCGAGAGTCCGGTTCCTACAGCCTGAACCTCTCGGAACTCCCCACTGGAGTATATATCGTCAAAGCAGACCGTGTCACCTATAAAATTGCGAAACGATGAAAAAGCAACACCTACTCTTAAGCCTCTTGGCCCTGCTGTTCACTGTGCTGAGCGTGCAGGAGGCGCTGGCCAAGACCGAGACGCGACAGGATGCGCTCTACATCTTCCGCAACGACGGCGGGTTTGATTGTTTCTTCTACGGAGACATCGAACGCATATCCTACAGCAAGATTGACACTGCGGGCGTGGAACAGCCCGATTATGTCGTGCAGGAGGTATGGGCCCTGGACACTGTCTTCCGCATCCCGTTGACGGCCATCGACTCTGTAGCCTTCATCACTCCCGAGACAAAGGTGTGGCCCGACGTGTTCTGCCCCGACGACCGCATCGCCAACTACATCATCGACGGCGATTCTATCTGGTGGATTCGCCTATCTCACGACACACCACCCGAACTGCTGCCGACAGTGGGCGGAAAACTGCTGATTGAGGAGGGCGTCAGCCAGTTCATCCCCGATGGCTTCGGAGGCCGCGTGGCGGTAGTGGAGCATGAGGACGAAGGATGGCTCATTGCCACCGTGCCCACCGACGTGACCGAAATCTATGAGCGCCTGGTCATCAAGAACGCCGCCACCACCGCAGAGGTGCCGAGCAGAGCACCGAGCCGTGGCTTTGGAGTTGACCGCAACTTCTACTCTGAGGTTCCCACGGTAAACATTCCTTTGATTGACATTGACAATACGTACACCTTGACCTATGGAGCGGCTACTTCAGAGGGTGACAACTGGTCCATAGCAGCCAACCTGACAGGCTCGGTCCATCCCAAGTACAGCAACGACCTGACCGTACGTGCGTTTCTCTTTGTTGACGTGCCCAACAGGGTATTCAACTCTAATGCGGTGGTTATATGGCACCATACTGCGGAAACTGAGCTATCAGTCGCGGGAGAACTGAACGGCCGTATCGAAATACCGTTTGGGGGCAAAATCAAGAAGAACATCGGTGGCTTTCTGATTGATATTGGGGCAGGACTCTTTATGGAGGGTTCTATCAGTGGCTACGAGGTAAAGCAGTCCACCAAGCTAGATGAGGAATACAAAGTCATCGCGGGAGAGACATGTGATGATTTCTTAAGCGTGCTGACTATGGGCTACAACGATGCCGTCACCCCAATTTTCAAAGTCGGCCGTACAGTCAAAGAAAGCAAGTTTGAACGAACATCCTATCTGCCCTATCAGGACGGAGCATGGCATCTGCCCAACACCGCGAGCATCACCTGCGGAGTTTTTGCCAAAGCCGAAACTCAAATCGCTATTCCGGTAGAGAAGGCATTGGAAGTGCTACCCAAGTGGCTGGTGAAATACATGCTGAAGTATGAGCACAATGAAAATAACGACACAACAGGATTCAAAATAGGTTTGGGATTCGAACTCGGTGGCAAACTCAGCATGAAAGCCCCGTGGCAAGCCTTCCTGAAGGAGGAGAGTCTTCTTGAATCCGGCGATTCCTATAACCAACTGAACAACGGTAGTGAGTTCAAATCCTCTCTGTTCGCCAGGGGTGGCGTTTCAGTCATCTTGGGGCCATGGAATGCTGCGAAACCCCAAGAAAGTGAAGTTCCCTTTAAAACACTAGGACTTGTGCCTCTCATCACCCATCTGAGAGAGTCCATCGATCAGTATCAAGAACCCATTAAATCCTACTTGCACCGCTTTGTCTCGCCCATCACCCGCGATCTGATACTCCCAACAACCGTCGGCTTCGTGGTCTACGATGACAAAGAAAAAATTCACGCCAAGGACTGCGGTATCCCCTGGAGCGGAGGTGACAGTTTTGAGAACGACCCGGGACACAACTTCTTCAACAACGGCACCTATTTCCGTTCGCTGAGTATCGACCCCGGCAAGGGCGATAAAGCTCATTACACCGCTTATCCGATGGTAAAACTCATCAATGGCCACGAGATGATTGTGAAAGGTGCAGAACTGGTGTTTGAGGTGGATACCGCACGTTTCGACATCCCGCAGCGCACCCTTTTCCTGGGGCCCGAGGGGGGCAAGGTGCAGGGACAATACGTTGGCAATATCGAGGTAAGTGTCACCCCCAACATGGAGAACGTGCAGGTGAGCGCCAAAGACGCTTGGCTGCATGACCTCACCTGGTTTGGCGACAGGAACAAACTCAGCATCTTCTGGAACGACTTGCCCGAAGGCGTGCAGAAGCGCCAAAGCACCATCTACTTGACTGGCCTGTCCAAGATGGGCGAGGAACTCACCGTGGACAGTATCTCCGTCATCCAGGCTAGGCCATACGTCATTGTTGAACCCAAAAAGATGGAATTTACCATCGAGGGCGGCACCCAGACGGCGACCATCGTCGAGACCAGCCTCAGGAACATCACCCCTCATATTGCCTCCCCCGATATCTTTGTGAAAATCGATGGTGACATCATCACCGTGACCGCCACCAAGAACACCGATGAGAGCAGCCGCTATGATTGGGTTATCCTGGAAGGCACCTCACCCGAAGGCCTCCAGGTTAGCTACCACGCTATCGAAATCACCCAGGAAGGCACAGGCGATGACCCCGGGCCTGATCCGGGGCTGCCTGATAAACCCATCAGTAAAAGAATGTTACGGCACACAGACCTTGACTATAAAGTGGCTCTTTACTATTATGAACCCACTGGATTGTACGAATGGACATGGAATGACGGATATTTCGGTTATAAGGATGTGACAGACGATGACGAAGATGATGCTTATCGTTACTACGAGGAAGTCACAGAGGACGGAAACAATCTCCATGTGATGCAAGTTCAACAACGCATATATTTAGATAATGGTGTAGCAACTGGCCAGTACAGATGTGATACCCTCACGTTTGACATCTTGGATTATAAGAATCTTGCAGTAGGTCAGCCACAAATCGTTAATATGAGACATGCAGAAGAACGAGTGGACAATAATGGTGACAAAAATATTTGGGAAGTGAAAATGACCGACATCCCGATTAGTGAAATCGATATAGTTGATATGAGTTACGTCAATATACCAGGATGGCCAAATAAAGTGACTCTTGTTGTCGAAGCTACAGCAGATATGGGAGCTCGTTTTGTTGGTGGCACATGGGACTGGTATACTACTTATGATGGAAGTCCGCGTCATGCTCACTTTGATTTAGTTCCTGATTATCCTAACTTTGAAATCGAATTAGAACTTAAGTTCTATGGTGAAGTAGGAGACTTATATTATTGGAACGATGAGTGGGAAAAATATTACCCCGAAGGTTTTGATCCTAATGATTATCTGCAGTCTAGCTCGTCCCATAATCCCGAGGATTCCAATAATCCGAATGGGGATAAAGCCAAAATTCTTGACAAGATGAAGGCCAGGGATAATCAGCACATGTCAAAGAAAGAGAAAGGGCATCATCGCCAAGACTAATCCAAAAAAATTTGGATTGATGCAATCACTCTAGTATGAAATGGGCTGGGGCCAAGTGCCTCAGCTCTTTTTATTTCCTTCAATTTTCTTGGAGTAAAAAACACGAATGTTCATAAAATGACCATGAATGAACATAAATAAAGTTTTTTTGGACATTCGTGGAATTTTATGGACATTCGTGTAAAATGGCTCAAAATGTTGCAGATTATGGCCGATTTGATTAATTTTGTGAAACAATTATTGAGATTTGACTATGGCAAAGAAGATATATTTTGCGGGATCGATTCGCGGCGGACGCGTTGACGCTGACCTGTACCACCGCATCATCACCTACATCCAGCGCACCGACGTGGTACTCACCGAGCATGTGGGCAAGAACAACTTGAGCCTTGTGGAACAGGGGCGCGAGCGTGATGCCCGCATCTATGACCAGGACACGGCATGGCTGCGCGAGAGCGACGTGCTCATCGGCGAATGCACCTGCCCGTCGTTGGGAGTGGGCTACGAACTGGCCTATGCCGAGGCCCACGGCATCCCATGCCACATCTTCTACGACCGTGGCAAGACACAACTGTCGGCGATGCTCACAGGCAACCCCTACTTCCACATCCACCCCTACGCGCGGGAGGAGGACATCTACCCTGTGCTAGACAAGATTCTCAATCATTGATTATTTGTTTTATTTGTGCCGGTTTATTGGTAACTTTGCATATTAGATTCTATTTCGTGTAACAAATAAACTAAAGGATTATGGCTAAATCGTTTATCTCTATTGTTATTGCCGGCATCCTGGCTTTGGGCGCAAACGCGAGTCTGAGTCAAGGAGAAAAGGCCACTGCACAAAGGACTTCGCTTGATGGCATCCAGAGAATCAAGCCCGCCTCGGTAGAAATCATGCCTGACATCACCATGGAGGAGTACAACCGAATGAGTCAACTGGCTGACCAGGGAAAAATCGATGAAGATAGTTTTTATAGTATACCCGTTTTTTCCTCATTGTATTTTCAGGGCTGCAGTTGGTATTGCGGCGGTTGGGTTGATACAATTACCGATTCGGGCCATCTTGCGCCCCAAGGCGATTTCACCTATGACGCCCAAAATGCACATGATTTTGACCACGAGAGCGTGTGGGCGACCAACGGGAACGGTGTGGGCCAGTATCTGACATTCACGTTTGCAGGCAATTGTCCCCGCGTCACGTCGGTTGCCATCCTCAACGGCCATGTCAAGACCGACCAGGCATGGCGTAACAATTCAAGGGTGAAGTCATTGCTGTTGTATTACAACGACAAGCCTTACAGGCTGCTGGAATTGGAAGACAGCCGATCATTGCAGCATTTCGACGTGGATACTCTGGGCTACGGTCCCAATGCAGAGAACGCCCCAAAGTGGACTCTGAAGTTTGAAATACTTGAGGTTTACCCAGGCAAGAAATATAACGACTGCGTGATTGCCGACTTCATCTTCGACGGCATCGACGTTCACTAATCACACACAGAAAAAGATGAACAGACTAGGGACGATACATAGTGCGACCGAGATGATGGACCTCATCCAGGAGGTGGGGTTCCTGCCGCTGCTGTACAGCGGAGTTAGCGGCTTCTCGGCCGAGGAGGTCGTGGACAACGATTGCCGTTATGTGGTCTATAGCGACGGGGGCTGGGACTGGCCCATGTGGAAGTGGAAAGGTCCCATCGTGACCGAGGGCGGCTGTGTTTACGGCAAATTCTTTGACAAGAAGGCAGGTTACATCAGTATGGACTGGTGGCCCGACTTTTACAACTATCGACGTCATGCCTACCCTGCCCCATCGCCCGGCTCCATCGAGGAAGCCATCGTACTTACCCTGCGCGAACACGGCAGCCTGATTACCCGTGACCTGCGCCGCCTGTGCGGTTTCACGGGGACGAAGATGCGCAGCCGCTTTGACGGCTATGTCACTCGCCTGCAGATGGCGTGCCGCATCGTCACCCAGGACTTTGTCTATCCGCGCGACAAGCACGGCCACGAGTACGGCTGGGGTTGGGCGCTGCTGACTACACCCGAGGACCTGCTGGGCAAGGAGGCGTGCCAGTGTGACCGCTCACCCGAGGAGTCGCTTGCCCGCATCATGGCGCACCTGAAGCAACTATTGCCCCACACGCCCGAAAATAAACTCATGAAAATCATCAAATAAACCTATACTATTATGAAAAGATTATTCATCGCCTTCATCATGCTCATGGCATTCACCGCCCTGCAAGCCCAGAAAATCAGTTACATCGAGACCACCCGTTCGTGGCACTATGTCTATGACGAGAATGGCAAGAAAGTATACACCTTCAGCACCACTCAGGGCGAAGTGGTCGCCTATAGCGAGTCATTCTATATCGTCAAGCACGGCAGCTGGTACTATACCTACAATGCCAAGGGCAAGAAACTGTACACATTCTCGGTAAGCAACGTGGGCGAAATCCTATCGGCAACCGGCGACACCTTCACCAGCCGCAAGGGCAGTTGGATTTACACCTGGGACAAAAACGGCAAGAAAATCGCCACGCGCAGCGCTCAGCATTAGAACCCATTACTCCAACCAGACTAACAACTATTAACACGCCAAATTTGAACATTTCAGAGATTTTTCCTATATTTGTGCATAGAAAATCAGATAAGGAGAAAATGAGTATGAAGTTTTCTCGGACACATTTAATTATAACCGCCACAACATGTTCAGATTCATTCACACCAGCGACTGGCATCTAGGCCAGAACTTCTACGGCTACGACCGCAGCGAGGAGCAGAGGGACTTCCTGCGGCAGTTGGCTGACATCGCACGCAAACACACTCCCGACGCCCTACTTGTTAGCGGTGACATTTTCCACACTGCGGCCCCCTCCAATGCCGCAGTGAACCTCTATGTCGAAGAGATGCTCAACATCCACAAGGCTTGCCCCACGATGGCGATTATCGTCATTGCAGGCAATCATGATAGTGCATCACGTCTCGACAGTGACAAGAAATTGTGGCAACTGGCAGGTGTAACCGTACTGGGCGGCATTGCACGTGACGAGAACGGCTATGCTGACCTGGACCGCCACATCATCAAGGTGGGAGATAAGGGCATTGTCGCCGCGGTACCGTTTGCCTACCCAACCAGTTTCCCATTGACAACAGATGCCCCCGATATCGAGCGCGACCAGCGGCAGCAGGCCTATTTCCAAGCCCTGCTTGACCGTGCTAATACCCCAAACAACGACAATCTGCCCGTGGTGCTGATGGCTCACCTTGCCGTGACCGACAGCGACTTCACCGGTCACGACCGAGACATGAAAATGGAGTGTGTTGACGTCACCACACTGGGCACCGGCTTCGACTATGCAGCTCTCGGCCACATCCACCATCCACAGAACCCGAGTGACCGAGTGCGCTATTGCGGCACACCGATTCCCGTGAGTTTTGACGAACAATGCCAACACACGGTGAGCATCGTCACGATTGATGCCCATAACGCCCTGCCATTTATCGAGGAAAAAGCCATCAAGAACCTTAAACCGCTGCACACCGTGCCACCCGGCGAGCCTGTGGACTTTGAATCAGCACTGGAAGAACTTAAACACATCAAAGACAGCGAGCGCGCTTACATCCGCCTCAATGTCAAGGTCGAACGATATCTTCCCGAGGGGGCACAAGAGCAGGCTGTCCAAGCGATGAAGGACAAGGAATGCCGCTTCTGTGAAATCAAGAAGACAGCCACCTTTGTCATCTCACGCAACCAGACGCAAATGACCGTCGAGGATTTCAACAAGAAAACGCCCCTCGAAATCGCCAACCAATACTTCATCGACAAGTATGGCAGCCCCATGAGCGAGGAGCAACAGGAAATGTTTAACTATATTTACCACTTAGTTCAGGAGGAAAACAGACAATGAAATTCAAGAAACTCACCATCCACAATATCGCATCGATTGAGCACGCCGAAATCGACTTTGATGCAGCGCCCCTCTGCGACGAGCGACTTTTCCTGATTACCGGTGAAACAGGCTCAGGCAAATCGACCATCATCGACTGCCTATGCCTGGTGCTTTTCAACAACACACCTCGCCTGAAAGCCGCCATCGGTGCCAAATACGCCCGCAATCGTGCCGAAGACAACGAGAATGACCAGATTCAAACCAAAGACCCCAGGCAGTTGCTGCGTCGAGGTACCGGTAAGGCCGAAATCACGCTCACCTTTGAAGACAACAATAGCATTCCATATATCGCTAGATGGGAGGTGCATCGTGCCCGCAACCTCGTTGACGGAGCCATGCAGCCCGTTACCCGCGAACTATCAACCGAAGATGGTATCACACCTGTAGTCCACTTGCGCAACTCCAGCGATATCAATGACCATATCACCGAACTCATCGGGCTGGATATGGATCAGTTCTTTCGCACCGTGGTACTCCCCCAAGGCAAATTTGCCGAATTTCTCAACAGTAAAGAGGACGAGAAGTCCAAACTGCTCAAAAACATCACCGGCACAGAGATATATGAAAAGATAGGTGCCAAAATCTTTGACGTGCGCCGTGACAAGGAAAGGGAATACAAGGCACTCGTGGAAGAACTGAAAAATATCACGCTGCTAACCGAAGTGCAAAAGGCAGAAATCGCCGAAAAAATAGCAAAACTCTCGCAAGAACAAGCCGAGACGGACAAGCAGCGGGACGGAGCAATGAAAATGGCTCAATGGATTGACGATAAAGCAAAAAACGAACAGGAACTCGCTCAAAAGAAACAAGAACTGGCTCAAAAGCTGGTATCGGCCAACGAGCCTGCACAACGCGAGAAACAACAACTGGTCAGCGACTGGGATGCCACCAGCGAGCCCCGACGTGAACAGAAGGAAATCCAGCGAGCCGAACAGCAGATGCAGTTACTGCAAGAACAGGTTCCCGCCATGCAGGAAGAGTTTGACGACCTGTGTGCGGCACTGCGCGCCAAAGAAGAGCATCTTGCTGCAGACCTGAAAAAACTCGATGAAATCGAGAATTTCCTCAAGCAAGAAGCGCCCAACAGCGATATGTACAAGTCCATTAAGGGTATCCAGTCGCTGCTAAAGCAACGCAAGGATGAACAGAATAACACTTCGGCATTCACTATAGCCCTGCAACAGGAAGAGAAGCGCAAGCCACAGGTTGAAGCCGACGTGAAGCAGACCTTTGAAGCCCAGGAGCAACAGGACAAGCACGTCAAGCAGCTCGAGGCCGACTATGAGAAAATGGACGTAGAAGGCATCAACCGCGAGATGAATGCCATCAACGAAGCTACCCTGGCGCTCACCCAATTCAAGGCAGCCAACGACGCCGTTGTTCAAACGGCAGCGACATGCAACGGCTTCACTACCGAACGAGAAAACACGCAACAGGAACTTGAGAAATGGCTGGCGGTGGTTGAGGAGCAACGCGCACGTAAAGAAGAAACCAGCAAAGCAGTCGAACGAGAAACCGACTGGAACAACCTGCTTCAGCAAGCCCACAAGTCGCTGCACCAGGGCGAAACCTGCCCCGTGTGCGGTAATATCATCCAAGAATTAAAACCTCCCAAAGGGAAAAACGAACTCGACGAGTTGAGAAACAAGCTCGACCGTGCCACCCATGAACTGCAGGATACCGAGGCTAAAATCATTGCTGCCAAACGAAGCATAGAACAGGTCTCTAAGCGCATTGACGAGAGCCAAAAGGAATTGTCTGCAAAGAAGGCAGCCCGCGACGAGCAATGGCTATTGGCCAGCCAGAGGCTGGAGAAATGTGGCAAAATTGTCGATAAAATGGCCGAAAATGCGGTCGCAGACCTCATCATCAACGACCTGAACAAACGTGCGAGCGAGCTTCAGAACCGTCTGGAACAGGTTACCGACCTCCAGAGAAAGACAAAGGCCGAACGCGACCGTCTCGACCTGCTCACCAAGGCTCACACAAACACCCAGTTGCAATTAAACAAGGTGAATGAGAGCATCAAGAGCCAACGTGAAGCCATTGGCATCAGCATCAAACGCGTGGAGTCATTGACCCAGCAGCTCGATGGCATGTTCACCATGATTGATTGGCAGGAGCAAATGGCCAAAAACAGCGGTTTCATCGAAGATTTGACGCGCAAAGCCACTGAGTTCCAACAAAAGGAAGAATTCGCGCAGCAACTCAAAAGCGACATCAGCATCACCCGTGCTGTCATTCCAGGCATGCGTGACAACAAGAAAAATATCGTGGGCTTAACGGACAACGGAAAGACCAGTGACAAGATACCGAGGAATCTCGAAGAACTATGGCGACAGTTCGAGAACAAGAACATCGAATGGAACAACCGTCTCAACAACGAGAGGCAAAACGCCAAACGAGCCAAAACCGCCCTCGACAACTATTTGAGCGAGAATCCTGCCATGACCGTCGAACGCCTGACGCTGCTCGGCCAGCACCAGCAAAGTGAGATTGACACCATCAGGCAAGCCATCGAGAGCCTGAAAAACGCCATCACTCGCATGGAAGGCGAAATCGTTTCTCTCAACAAGCGTCATCAGGATATTGTTGCCAACAGACCCGATTTTACCGAGGATAACCGCGAGATTCTGGACAATATCATTCAGACGAGCCAAAGCAGGCACCAAGAACTCACCGACCTGATTGCCGAACTCAAAGCGGACATCAAGACCGATGAAGAGAAGCAGAAGAGAGTCGGCGAGAAAAACGAAGCGAAAGAGAAGGCCAAAGCAGTCTTCGAGCAGTGGGACGAACTGAGCAACGACCTGGGTGATGATAAAGGAAAGAACTTCCTCAGGATTGCCCAGAGTTACCTCCTTGGAGAACTGCTCAACACGGCCAATGGTTACCTGAGGCAATTCAACAACCGATATGAACTCGAAGCCAATCCAGGCTCACTCGTCATTCTAGCACGCGACCAACTGCAAGGTGACCTTACATCGGTCAACACCCTCTCGGGTGGCGAGAGTTTTATGGTATCGCTTGCATTGGCGCTGGCATTATCGAGTACATCGGGCAGAATATTCAGCGTGGACACGCTGTTTATCGATGAAGGCTTCGGGTCATTGAGTGATGACTATCTAGAAAAAGTGATGGAAACACTCAACCGCCTGTATGAGATTGGCGGAAGACGCATCGGCATCATCAGCCATGTCGAGGCCCTCAAGAAAAGTGTAACCACCCAGATTCAAGTAACACGCGACCAAGGTAATACTACCGTCAGCCGCGTGGATGTGGTCATCGTCTAAGATTTCCAGAGAAGGGTACAAGACACCCTTAAAGAGTCAAATTGTGTTAAAACACCATCTCGCCGTCAAATGAGATGGCGTCACGGTCCTGTGCCATGATATCGATAATGGATTTACCGTTGTCGAACACATCAATGCGGAAGCGATAAACATCCTCGTCATTCCTAACGGTAAACTCGATTTGGGAACGATTGCTCGTCAGTTGCTGAATGGAATAGTTCTGGATTTGAGCCTTGAAATTCAAACCTTTACCGCCGCCATAAGGCAAGCGGTAAGCCCTACCAATGTAAGGCAGGTAACAATCCAGTTCTTCACCATTCACCTTCAATTCATAGTCAGAATTCACTTGACGCGGCACACCGCCCAAAGGTTTCATCCAATCTACTGCTATGGTGTAATGCCGCGCGTCGAGGGCATCCTGCACCTGCTGTGCCATTGCTGCCTCTCGCTCCGCTTTGGTCAAGCTGTTAGTGGAACCGCACGATGACAGCAATACCATCATCATCAACACAAAAAGAGAAGAAAATGTGGTTTTTCTCATAACATCAAGCTTTTACAAATCAGTGAAAAGACAATCAACTACCTGATTACAGCTATCTTAGTAACGACAGACTCGCTACCTCCATTAGCGCGGGAGCAGATGACAAAATAAACACCGGTTTTGGCGGGTTCACCACGTTCGTCACAGCAGTCCCAAGTAGTCATACCACCAGTCGATTTGAGTTGGCGAATGACATTACCACTGGCGTCGGCAATCTTAACCAGCGAATTGTCCATCATACCTGTAATGGTCACATTGCCGCCATATTCCGGCCGCACAGGGTTGGGATAGGCATAGATGTTACTATAGCTGCTCTCGGCGGGGCTGGAATCACTGAAGTACTCATACACACCAGTGGGCGTAGTCATATATACCGAGTTATTATTGGGGTTACAGCACACCTTGTAAACCGTATTGGATGCCAGAGGGCTGTTGGTCGTGTTGAACTTCTTGATAATCTGAGTACCATCGGCGCTCACGAGGAATACTCCCGACGTCTGTGTGGCAATCCACTTGCGGTTTGCGCCATCAATAGCGATGTCATTGACTTGGATACCGCTCATCAGGTAATCTGCCATGCCCGTGCCATCGTTGCGGGGCACTTTGATGTGGTTCACCCTGAAATCCCCCGAGAACATCTGCACGGGATTGAACGAGATAACGCCCTCGGTACTGCCTAACCACACGACGCCGTTCAAGTCCTCGGTCATGCACATGATATAGGTCCAAGAGTACACCAGTCCGTCCTGATCGATGAAACTGTTGAAATATGCCTGCTGAGGACGGCCAGTCACTTCACCCGAACTGTTCCATGCGGTAACTCCCGACTGGAAGTCGCCATCGGTAAACAACTTGATATCATGGTTTCCACGCTTGGTAGAAATCAGGATACAGCGTTGTGACTTTCCCGTATTGAGACCATCGACGATGGGCAGCGACCAGTCGTCGGCTGTAACAGCACTTTGTTTCAGCTTTGCGGCAGGGAGAACCATCACGGGTTGGGTGGGATTCTCATAGGTTTGTACAACCCACAAGTTACCGTTGCGGTCAATAGTGGTAATGGGATGCAGAACAGTGCTTCGAGCCTTCATCGGACTGTTCGACTCATCATAGGTCAGCACAATTTCATCGTTGACGACCCGATGCAGACCTGTAGTCCAACCGGCAATAAGATATGTGTCAGGGTCACTGGGCAGGAATTCAATCCAATAGGTACCGGTGCTGGGTGCTTTGGCCGGTGTGACATTTTTCCATGCAATGCCGTCATAGTTATTGACATAAGACGGCAACGCTGTCCTAAAAAACGCGTTGGCAGTAGGACTGGAAACATAGAGTTTATCACGGTCCTTGTTATAAGTCATCCAGAACGGCTGAGCAAACGACAAGGCGTTGGGGAAAAAGTAATTCTCACTACCAAGTTGATGCAAGCCTTTGGCTCCAACAGCCCAGGGCTTGCCATCACCCTCAGGATTAGCGCTGCACACTTCACCAGAAGTATCGAAAATCTCAAGTTCAGAACCCGCTTCATTGACCTTGACAGCTTCTTCAATCGACGGGATGCTCAAGAGAAAACCGCCCTTTGTCTTCTGCACTATAGTTGCCTTATTTTCGTACAGGGTTTTCGAGTCAAAATCAACTTCATCGTTGCCTCGAGGCGTTATTTTGCACCTGAAAGTCCAACCCGTAACATTGAAAAAGGCCTCATCATTGATGGGGCGAATCTTGCCGTTTTTGTCGTTGATATTGGCCACATTGAATGACTCCAACTGCTCATAGTACTTGCCTGTCTTACCATAATAGACTGCATCCTCAGTAGTCAACAGCAGCAAGTTTCCAACTTGAGCCACCGATGACAGTTTTTCGCCATAAAGATGTGATTCCTTGACCACCATCTTGCTGTCATCAATCACGACATAGCCAAAGTCTGTGGCCAGGTACATCAACCCAGGGGCAAATGTCACATCATTGATAGCCTTGCTCGAGGTCATTACAGCGTTTTTTATTTCAGGCATGTTCACTACCGAGCCATTGCTGCTAATCACGTCAATGTTGGAGTTCACGTAAACGACCACAAGGTAATCCTTGTCACTGTTATAGTAAATGTTAGCAATGCCCATGTCACTCAAGTCGCCTGAGATAGTCATCGCCTCGTTCTCCAGAGTGGACTTGTCCAAACGGAACAGATTACTGCCCGAGAGGTAATATACCCACTCGTGGCCCTCGGCAACACTGGTCACCTGATTGCCCACAAACGAGGTATGGATAATCCAATCACCGACGGCATTCTGGGCACTGGCACACAACGCCACCAGCGTCACTAACATCAATAATATCTTTTTCATAGTCATTCTAGCGGATTCTATAAATGTAACTATATAACGTAAAGATAGCCCCTTAAATTGTGTGAGGGGCTACAGACTTTAAACATCCGTCAAAACTTGAGGGTCACCCGCTTGAGGTCTGGCGAAGATGCGTCAAATGTAAACGTCGCCCAAGTACTCGTCAACTGGCTCTCATAGCGAATCCGATACTTGAGAGGACGCAAAAACTTGACAGTGACCTCTCCCCGCGCAGGGTTACCGATGGTTCCACGGCGCTTTATGCCTTTCTTCTCCACGACAAGGCACTCGTCATCGTGAATTGTAAACACAAGGTTCACCGTTTCCTCAGGCGCTAGTGAGAAGCCTTCACGCTTGATGAGTACACGGCCATTGCCCACGTGCTGCAAGGTGAGCACATCATCATCTTCATTATCTCCATCCAAGGTAGTAGCCAGTTGCACGATATGGGTACTGCCAGGGCTTTTATCACGCTTTCCCATGAGCAATGCCACCAATGCCATCGCTATTACAAAAGCCAGGGTATAAAACTCAGGGGAATTGAAATCCATGGGCTTTACTTGAGTTTCTTTGCCACCTCGGCAGCAATGAGACGCGACGAGGCAGGCGACCAATGGGTGTCATTGAATAGATAGACGTCTTTCACGCCCTGTTCGAGAAGAGGATGCAAAACCTGCTTGGCAATAACAAAGCGGTCGAGTTCGGGTGCCATCCATTTGGCGATATCCTCGTTAAGCGTCTTGGCTGGATAAGGATTATCGAGAATGAAGTCCTGGTACATATCATATTTGTCACATGCTATGAGAATAACCAGGTTCACCCCGCGTTCTTTAGCCAAATCGATGACAGCGTCAAAGCAATCCTTCACCTTCTGCAAAGCCTTATCATCAACATCAATTCCAAACTTTACATCCTCATTATAGAAGTAGAGTCTGTCAGGCTGGGCGCCACCAAACATCGGCTGACGCAATTTCTCATCATAGATGGGATTGGCGCCAAAGCAATGATAGAAAATATAATCCTTGACACGCAGCAGGGGACTCGCCTCGGCATTAGGCGTTGCAGGAGCCGTATTCTGCACAGTTTTGAGCTCAGGACGCGCTAATGACGTGTGTTGAGTCGTGAATTCGATATGACGACCAACAACATAGCGCTCTACCTCCTGTACAACAAGGTTCTTAATACACGTTGAATCAACGCCCCCCAATTTAAGCAGGTCATAAGCTATCTGCATGGGACTAGACAATGTGGGATCCAGCGGGGTATAAACAGTAACATGGCGCTCACTGTCATGGGCGAGATAATTGACATAATCCCCCTCTTTGCCCACACCACCGCCATGCGAGAACGAATCGCCAATGACCAGAACGTCTCGCGTTGAAGCACGCATCACACTGTCGTTATCCACGCTCTCATAATACACCCGAGGCAACAGATTAAGGCAAATAGAATCTCGGTACTCGGGTCCGCCCTTGATGAGCGCAAGACGCATAAGGTCGCCTGTATTGTCGCCTGTAGCCCACAAGTAAACGGCCAATGACACAAAAAACAGCCAAACAGGCAATACCGTGTATGATATTTTAATCAGGAACTTCCTCATGGCTCAGAACTGGAAATAAATGAATGTTTGTACCTGACCAGCGAAATAGAAGATAAGGAACACAATGAGCGCATACAATGCCAAGCGTGTCCACTGGAGCGAGAACAGGCGGTAGCCATCGAGTTGAAGCACATGTTCACGTTCACGCTGAAACCACTCGACGAGCAACAAGCCGGCACACCACATCAACATGGCGGCCATCTTCATGTTCAAGCCATGCCAGTTGAACAGCGACGAGGAGAAAAGGCGAGAAGTGAAGTCACAGAAACCGGCAAAATCCGGAGCACGGAAAAGTATCCAACCGAAATTGATGAGCAGGAACGTCACCAGCATCGAAGTGAACTCCCCTAACGAGGGCAGCAACCGACCATGGGCGACGGTATCTTTATAACGACGTGAATTCAGCAGAATGAGTGGGATGAAAAGCAATGCATGATACAGACCCCACAGGACAAACGTCCAGTCAGCGCCATGCCAAAGACCAGATAGTGCAAACACTATTATCGTGTTCATGATAGTGCGGGCACGTGAGCAACGGCTACCACCCAATGGGAAATAGACATATTGGGTGAACCATCCCATCAAAGTAATGTGCCAACGACGCCAAAATTCCCGCACGTTGCGCGAGAAATAAGGCACCTTGAAGTTGGTTGTTAACCTGAATCCAAACAATTTGGCGCAACCGATAGCGATGTCACTGTAACCCGAGAAGTCGGCATAAATCTGGAAGGTAAACAACAATGAGCAGACAAACAGGTTCAACCCAGGCATCGCATCCAGTGTATCCCACATATTATTGACCACTTCGGCACAACCATCAGCAATGATGAGCTTCTTAAAGAATCCCCAAAGCATCTGACGCAAGCCGTCAACAGCCTTGCAATAGTCAAAATTGCGCTCCTTAAGCATCTGGGGCAGCAGGTTAGTCGCACGTTCAATAGGACCTGCCACCAACTGGGGGAAGAAACTGATAAACGAGAAAAAGGCTATAACGTCCCGAGTGGGCTCTATTTTGCGGGTATATACATCAATGGAGTAGCTGAGTGCCTGGAATGTATAGAACGAGATACCTACAGGAAGAATGATGTTGGCTGTAGGCCAATCTATGGCAACACCCACCAGCGACAGCAAAGCCCCCAGGCTGTCCACAAAGAAGTTATAATATTTGAATGCCGCCAGGATGCCAAGGTTGAGAACGATATTGACAGCACTGACTACCTTCTGAAAGCCTCGCTGGCCCTCAAAATGCTTGATAAGCAAGCCACTGGCAAAACTGCTCAACGAGGTGATGACGATGAGAATGAGGAAACGCCAATCCCACCAGCCATAAAAGACATAACTCGCCACCAAGATGAGCAAATTTTGCCATCTCAACCGCTTGAAAGCGAACCAGTAGAGTAAAAACACCACTGGCAGAAATATCATGAAAGTGAACGAGTTAAAAAGCATTTCAAGATTAAAATTAGCTGTTAGCTTTTAGCCACTAGCTTTTAGCATTTGGAGGCATCCGCCACCAGCTAATAGCAAAAGACTAAACGCTAACAGCTAAAAGCTAAGTGCTAACAGCTAGAAGCTAACAGTTAGTGATTACTTTATAATCATGATTGTGGCATGAGGTGTACCTGTAGTTACTGGTTGTCCACCCTGGGCACAATATATATTATACACTCCTGTAGGAAGACGCTCACCATCCTCACCGCAGGCATCCCACAATGCACTACCGACCACGGGACCCAGTTGTCCAACTACCAAACCATTGCGGTCGGTAATCGTCACGTAGGAATTCTCCATCAGGTTGACAATTTTTACCATTCCTGTGAAGTCGGGCTCAACCGGATTGGGGAAAGCATATACATTATCAAAATTGATTGACGATGCATCACCAACCGAGATATACTCAGCAAAACCGTTATCGGTAGCAATATATACTCGGTCATTAATGGTGTCGCACTCAATGCTGTAAACCTCGTTACTAGGCACGTCACTGTTGGAAGTTGTGTAATGAGCATACAGCTCAGAGCCATCGGGCGATACAAAGTAAACACCATCGTTGGTAGCAAGCCATTTGTTGTTGTAGCGGTCAACGCCAATATCATAAACGGCATAACCCTCACACAACAGTCCAGTACCCTCAACAGACTTGGTCACCAGCGGGCGGACAGCCCTGGGTTGCTCGTCAAATACCACGTCAGGATCAAAGAGGAAAACACCCAACGTATGGCCGACCCAAATCATACCATCCTTGTCTTCAGTCATTCGAGTGAGGTAATTCCATACTACCTTCTGACCAGTCTGGTCGATAAAGGAAGAGAATTTGGAGAATCGATAGTTATCTACACTAACATCTTCACTACCGTTATCCCAGCACATGAAATATCCCGTACCTTGAGCGGGTTTAGGATAGTCTCCATCATTATAAATCTTATAATTATTCTTGGAGGCAACCAAGAAGCGCGAACGCTGCATACTTCCGGTAGTCAAGGCCAGAAGGCCACTGGGTTGGATCCAATCAGATTTGCTAGCAGTCGTTTTAGCGACCTTATCCTTGGGAAGAACCGCTACAGGACAAGCATTGTTACCAAAAGAGCTGACAACCCACAAATTACCATAATTATCAAATGCAGGATGAGCCTTATAGGTGCCTATGAGTGCATTATTCTTGGTATAAGTGGTCTGTAGAACATCATTCACCACCTTGTGAAGACCCTTGTTCCAACTTGCACGGAAATACATAGTCGGATCAACGGGACTGAAAGCGAATTCATATCCTGAACCTGCAGCAGTATAAGCCGTTGCATTCGCCCATGTCACACCATCATAAGTGTTGATGACGTTGGCTGTAGTTTGACTACTTGTGCTGATTGCATTAGGCGCAGAATTCGCAACATAGAGTTTATTCATAGTGCCATTATAATGCAGCCAGTAGGGAACATCGGTCGTCAATGAGTTCAACATATAATTGGTTGAGGAGCCATTGATATGCAGACCATTGGCATCATTGACCCACATAGTGCCATCACCAAGAGGGTTAGAGGTGGCAAAACTCTCGACTGAGAACAACTTGGTAGCAGTGGTTGCACTTGCATTGATGGAGTAACAGTACTTTTGGCCCTCAAAGTTGGCAATAAAGCCATTAGGAGTCTTCTGAATATTTGTTGCCTTGTAATCAAGCAATTTTGTTGAAGTGGGTGACTCACCCGAGAAGTCATAACGATACAGTGAAGACTGCATCACAAACACCTGATGGTCGTCAATCGGATACAAATGCGCATCGGCGAAAGAACCACTCTTCTTAGCGTAAGTGTGAATGGGATCATCCACATCAGGCTCACCATAGTAAATGTAACCATTAGACATAATCAGCATCGTATTGCCAATGACAGCAACCGAGTTAATCGCAATGTTCATGCCCAAGTCGTAGCTCTTAACAATCTTCAAGGTTGACTCATCAATAACCACATAACCATAGCCGATAGCTACATATGCCTTTCCATTGGCAAAGTTAATGTCGTTGATGAGTTTACTTGAGTAGCTCGCCAAAGCACCATAGCCATTTGACGTGTCAAGCGTGTAGTTGTGAACCGGCACAACTATATCCTTGATTCCGCTGATATTGGTCACATTGCCGTCAGCATCGATGACATCGATATTGGAAGTATAGTAAGCCACAAAGAGCAATTTGTTCTCCCAATCATAGTAAATCTGCCTGATGCGGTCATCAGAAAGGACATTCTGCCTACTCAGCGAAATTGTTTGACAGGTGGTCTTATCGAACTGGAACAAACGGTAACTGTTCAGATAGTAGATCCTGTCGCCCGTGTCAAAGACATTCTGAATCTTTTTGGCAACATAATAGTTGTGAATTTTCCATGTGCCTGCACTGGCTGTGGCTGCAACCATAACCAATAGCAACACAAAAAGAAGATGTTTTTTTAACATATCACTTAAGTTTAATATTATATTCATTATTTATAACATAGTGATAATCAGCAAGATGTGTGCACTCAAAACACAAAACCCACTGAATCAAATGCCAAAGTTATAAAATAATAACGGGAATAGCGCCATTTTCATCTCAATATGATGCAAAATTTTTTCTTAAAAATTGCAAATTCCCAAAGCATGATTCATGCCTTTATTCCTGGGCTGCAGCGGCTGCTTCGACCCATTTCTTGACCTCGTCAACAACGGGAACCTTATAGCCCAGTTTATACTTCTTATTGATGTCCAGCAGGTCCTGGAAGAGCTTGCCGGGCTTCTCCAGAGCACCCAGGGCGGCAACAGTCAGGAAGCCGGCCTTCTGGATGGGAGCCACCCACTCTTCGGGAATACCCAGTGCCGTAAATGCCTCAACCTTGTCACGGGCGGGCACCTTCTCGGGACGCATCTGCGGGAACAGCAACACGTCCTGAATGTAGCTGTTGCCCGTCATGAGCATCACCAGACGGTCAATACCGATGCCGATACCGCTCGTGGGAGGCATACCGTATTGGAGAGCACGCAGGAAGTCGCGGTCAATGACCATGGCTTCGTCATCGCCCTTGTCGGCGAGGCGCATCTGCTCCATGAAACGCTCTTCCTGGTCGATGGGGTCGTTCAACTCACTATAAGCGTTGGCAACCTCTTTACCGTTGATCATCAGCTCAAAGCGCTCGGTCAGGCCGGGTTTGGTGCGGTGCATCTTGGTGAGCGGCGACATCTCGACAGGATAGTCAATGATGAACGTGGGTTGGATGAATGTACCCTCACAGAACTCGCCGAAGATTTCGTCAATCAGTTTGCCCTTGCCCATCGTGTCGTCAATCTCAAGATTGAGCTTATGGCACACCTCGCGGATTTCGTCCTCACTCTTGTCCTCCAGGTCATAGCCTGTCTTCTCCTTGATGGCGTCAAGGATGGGCAGGCGACGATAAGGAGCCTTGAAGCTGATGACCTGGCCGTCGATTTCAGTCTCGGGTTTGCCGTTGACGGCAATGCAGATGGTCTCCAGCAACTTCTCGGTGAACGACATCATCCAGTTATAGTCCTTGTACTGAACATACAGTTCCATGCAGGTGAACTCGGGGTTATGGTTGCGGTCCATACCCTCGTTGCGGAAATTCTTACCAATCTCATATACGCCCTCAAAACCACCCACAATCAGGCGCTTGAGGTAAAGCTCGGTAGCGATGCGCATATACATGGGGATGTTCAGGGCATTGAAATGGGTGATGAACGGACGGGCGGTAGCACCACCGGCGATGGCCTGCAGTGTCGGGGTTTCAACCTCGGTATATCCGGCATCATCAAGCACCTGGCGCATGGTCTTCACCACCAGTGCGCGCTTCAAGAAAGTCTCCTTCACGCCGGCATTGACTACCAGGTCAACGTAGCGCTGACGGTAACGCAACTCGGGGTCTTCAAAGGCGTCATAGGTCACACCGTCCTTCACTTTCACCACGGGCAGCGGCTTGAGCGACTTGCTCAGCAGCTTGATGGACTGGGCATGGACGCTGATTTCGCCCGTCTGGGTGCGGAACACGAAGCCCTGCACGCCAACAAAGTCGCCCATGTCAAGCAATTTCTTGAACACGACGTTATACAGATCCTTGTTCTCATCAGGACACAGGTCGTCGCGGCTCACATAGACCTGCACGCGGCCACGCGAGTCCTGCAGTTCAAAGAACGAGGCCTTACCCATGATGCGGCGGTTCATCATGCGACCTGCGATGCTCACCTGACGCGGCTCGGCATCGTCGTTGAAATTCGCCAAAATATAGTCGCTATAGGCGTTTACGACATACTCGTCGGCAGGATACGGATTGATGCCCATGGCCTTGAGCTGTTCCAAACTGTTACGGCGGATAATCTCTTGTTCGCTTAATTCAAGTACATTCATTGTATATCAGTTTTGATGTTGTTCTTCTTAACTAAACTGCAAAGGTACAAAAAGTTTTTCAGACTTTTGGCTTTAGACATCAGAGTTTAGTCTTTCGGGCTGAAATACAGGTAAGTTGTCTGCAAAAAGAGACATCCGCCCACCATAATGTGGACGGATGCCAAAAATCTAACTGAATAGCTGATAGCTATAGGCTAAAAGCTCATCTTAGCACCTTGAAGGTCGAGCTACTGCCATCACTGTAACGGGTAACAACGATGTTCACGCCCTCAAACGGGGTTTCGCTTTCCATACCCATGATGTTGTAGTAGCTGACGCTGACAACCTGCTTGGCGTCTGTTACATTCTTCACAGTGGTGGGAGTAGGACGACCGCTGGGCAAGTCGGCAGGCGATACGCCGAAGCTGCCGTCGGGCGCAGCACCAGGACCCCTGCGAGGACCGCCATAGTTCCTGTCATTGCGTGTGATAATCACGTGGAACACGTAAGGCTCGCCCACCTGAAGTGCATCGGGATTCTCGTTGGTGATAGGACTACCATAGGAAGGATTGTTCTCAGCGTCCAATCCAAGCCTATTCCAATCCCAAGTGTGAACATTGAACGAACCACTCAGGTCATAACCGTTGATTGAATAACCGTCTCTTTCCAGTACATCAAAGCGGTCATTACCCATCCAGACAGCCCATACTTGAGCAATCTCCTGAACCTTAGGATTCATGAAGAAGATGCTCTTGTTGGATACTGGCGATTGGGGACCAGGTTCGGCACCGTCACCGTAGGGAGCATTCAGATTCTCCTTCAGGAAGTTGGCAGGCGTGTAGTGGTTGTAGTAATAGATACCGTCACCATCATTCTCAGCATAATTGCCGTCATAGCCGGGATAACCCTGAACGGGATTCTCGTCCACCTTGATGGGCGATTCAGTCAACTTGATGGTGTAGTTCAGGTCATCGATGTAGTAACCCTTGACTGTAGCACTCATCAACTTGCGGCTCTCGAAGTCAAACGCGCTCACATTGTTCAGACCGCTGAAGTCGAGAACGACCCAGTTGCTCTGATCCCAATCACGGGTCTGCAAGCCCAAGACATCTTTCACATAGTCGATTTGACCATCAACGATGCTGGTCTTGTCAATCGAGACATTGCCCTGGTCTTTAGCCCAAAGCTGGTTGATACCCTTCTGCGGATTGACAATAGCCCAAACACCAATCAGCTCATCGCTCACGAGTACCTGCTTATTGCCCTCAACAGGCTCAACGGGCGTCTCGTTAGACTCGATATAAGCCAGCGGGGTTGCTTCCAGACCATACAGGTAAACATCCTCGTTGAGCGAGGCATCACTGTAGGTCGAGAATACACGGCCCTTAGCATAGTAGCGCAGGGTGCGGTTGGTACCGTCATAGTTGAACATGATGGTAGCGGGATTGCCGTTATCCTGGGCGACGCTCACGCTGGCCTCGCTGTAAGTCGAGGTGGCGGCAGCAGTCTTCAGGTTGGCATTGTCGTTGGTGGTAACTACCAGATAGCCGGTGTTGTCACCGTTGATGTTCTTGAAGTAGTAGCGGCCGGCATTGGCTTTCTCCAGCACAAACTGGGCAAGCTCGTCGTTGCCGTAAACTTTCTCCTTGGTGTCATCAACAAACATCACACCGACCGAACCGCGGTTGTTCTCGTTCTGAGTAGTGCTCAGACCCATATTGGCCTGCTTGTTGACAATGACATAGACATTGCCCTCCTGGGGCGCGGTCTTCACCAGGTCAAACACTACACTGTTCTTCTTGACGAAGGTGTAGGTGCAGGTCACGGGATTGCTCCACAGGGTCGTGATTACATTGCCCTGATCGTCCTTCACCTCCAGATAGGAGATGGCGGTCACGGTCGTGGTCTCGGTAATCGCATCATCACCCGTCAAGGTAATCTCGCCGTCGGTGACAACGGTGCCGTTCTCCAGGGTGGGAACTTCACCATTGAGCGTGTAGAGCGTTACGGTGCCAGGATCACTCTCCTCGTTGGTCGAGATGGTCACATCTTCACTCTCATTACCGGTGACAATCTCAATCACTTGGCTCTCAGGTGTGATGACGGGATCCTTGATACCGATAAACTTGTAGTCGGCCTCAACGGTTTCTGAATGCATCATGTCGCCATAGGTCGAAGGCAACTCGGCATAGGCCTCGACATGGGTGTCGCTGTTGACAATGAACGGGCCAATGAACTCTGCCCAGTCGTCCATGTCATCGGTCTTGTAGTAGATGGTGGGCGTAACAGCGCCATTCCACTCGGGAGTCTCGACGGTGATGTCAACCACCTGCTGGGTGGTGCACTGGTCGTTAGACGCGGGCGTGATTACGGGCTTGTAAACCCACAGGAAGTCAAGAGGACAAATCTCGAAGGCCGGATCGTAAGGCTTGTAGTAGTCCACGATGCCATAGACATCGAAGGTTGCGCCCTTAGCCTGCTTCTCATCAAAGAAGGCCTGGTCATAGTCACCCAGATGGTTGATGACATCATTGTGGTTATTATAAGAGCAGGTACCTGCACTCCAGCGATAGAACTTGTCATAGTAGTAAGCATCAGCGGTTCCGTCATTAATCAGACCAGTGTGCTTAGGATCACTAGCACTATAGTCCTGAACATTGCGCAGTGTTGTATTGCGCAAGTGGACGTAATGTCCCCAAGAGTTGCTGCCATCGGCAGTACCAGCGACAATCACAGCATTGGTAATCTCATCGGGAAGGATTTCACTATTACCCAGAGAGGTAGCCGGCCATGAGGTTACCTCATGGTTACCAGTACCCAGCTGGATATGGAAGTTGTTCTCCCAAATATTGGTCACACCTGCAATTTCACTACCATCAAGCCAGTCACCCATCTCGAAGATGTGGTAGCCATGAGTGTCGCGCTTACCGAAGTAAACACAGGCATAGTCGGTGTTGTCACGCAGATAGCAGTACTCTGCAAACTGGCCATTGTTGGTATAGGTTGAGTGGTAAACCACCTGAACAGGATTGACAAATGTAGCAGAAACACCGGTAGGACAATTGTCATTGAAGTCCTTCAGGTTCTGGTAAACATGACTGCCGCCCTGGAAAGGCAGGATGGTGTAGTAACCCTCGCTGATAGTGCTGGCATGGTCACCGATGTAGGCAATCGCCTTCACGCGGTAACTGTTGCCCACGGTCATCTGGTAGGGTTCACTGTAGTGAGTCGAGGACTTCGTGGGATCGCTCACACTGCTGGGCGGGGTTGTTCCGCTCACCTGCTCAATCACGTAGTAGATATCGGCGTTGGCAGTGTTGGTAGCAATCTCCAGCGTCTGGTCACCGTAGTAGGTGCCGCTGTAACCGCCATCTTTACCCTCCAGCGGCGAGAAGAACGGTGCATTAACATTGATTACCTTCTCGGCATAGGTATAGCTGGCAACATCAACAGCACTGGGCACGTTATCATCGTTATAGGCAATGGCCTTAACGGTAGCCTGGTCACCCAAACTAGCGAAGGTCAACTCGAACGGGCCTTCATACAGGGTGCCGTTCGACGAGCTGGGCTCGCTGCCATCGATGGTGTAATAAACAGTTGCATCAACAGGGTTGCAGCCGATGACAACCGTCAGAGTGGGATTATAAACCTCACGCGATGCGGGACGAATGGTCACCTTAGGAGCAATCCAGGTGTAAACCACCTCAGCGGGTGCACTCACATTGTCCTCGTCATCGACAGCGACAGCCTTGATGGTCGTGGGACCGTTAGCGTTATAGTGTACCGCAAACGTTCCCTCATACGGGGTGCTGCTGCTCGTAGGATCACTGCCATCAGTGGTGTAATAGACGGTGGTACCGTCCTCAGCAGTAATAGTCACATCCTGATGCTCGGTATACTCACCAGTAGCGGGAGTAATCTCAGGAGCCATGACTGCAGGATGCAGCACGTAGAGATAGGCAGAAACGCCAGTGTTATTCGTATAGAGACGGAACGGACCACGGTCGGCTAACTGGGTATTGTAACGTAATTCACGTTCACAGGTAGTCAAGCCATAACCACTGCCAGAGCTAGGAGTTTGCCATTCATAGCCACTCGAGGCGTTATTATAAAAGCCCACACCTGTATCATCATTGGTTGACTCCAAATAACCTTGGGTGGCTTTCAGCGTCCAATTATCCTTAGTGCCACCAAGCGTGAAGACTATAGCATCGGTGTTGGCAATGTCAACAACTTGGTTCTGAGTTCGCCATGCCACATTAACACCAGAGCCAAAGTAATTATTGTTGCTTGAATATGTACCATTGAATGCAACAGGAGTAGCGCCCTCATAGACGATGACGTACTTCTCGCCAGCTTTAATCTGGCTCTCGTCGGTCACCTTCTCGTAGAGGGTCTCACCCTTGGGTTGACGGGTGTAAGTCTCAGAAACCGTTGCACTGGTATAGGTGTTGCCACCGGTAGTAAGAGTGGCGCGAGCCATCACGGTAACGGAACTGTTCACCTGTCCAATAGTGATAGTAATGCCATCAGTATAGGTCTGCCAAGTCGTACCGTTATCAAGGCTATACTCAATGGTTGCACCAGCCACATTTGCAGTGATGGTGACAGGCTCGCTCATGACACTGCCCACAAAGTTGCAGCTAGCGGGGCTGATGGTCACGGTCAGCGGCTCACGGGTAGCGTTGACGGTAACGGTAACATCGGCAGTGCCAGCACTCGACAGCGTGATGCTTGCCGTCTCGTCGGCACCCTGTCCATTATAGGTAACAGTCACCTCAACATTACCGGCAAGAGCAGCCTCTTTGCTGATGCTGTTGGTCGAGAGCGAGAAGCCCTTGGCCTGGTCCTCGGCGCTCAACGTCAGCGTCACACCCTCGCTCAAGTTGCGGCCACCCACAGTAAAGGTGTTGCTACCTTGAGCTTCTCCAGCAGCCAACTCGATGGAAACAGTAGTCGGATTAGCTAAAATAGCCGGAGTCGAGGACTCCTTATAAATATAGACGTATTGCTGAGTGGCTTTATAGCAAGCAAAACGATGCTGGTTATTGTTATTATTAAACTGGAGATACCTCTCGTTATAGGAATTTGACTGGATAGCAAACTTATTGCCTAAGTCATTACCATCGGCGTCCTTATCGCTGATAGTCCATGTGTGGTTAGGATTGTCATAATACAGATTATTGGCATCATGTGCTGTAAGAACACCTTGACTGGTCAACAGCTTCCAATTGTCAGATTGACCTATAAGGGTAACAGGAGCCATTGCTTCTTTCGAAGTGATGATACCGTTAGTCTCGGAAACACCTTCAACAGCAACACCAATATTATTTGATACGGGACCCATGACGATGGCAGTCTCAGCATCATCATTCGACTTATAGACAATCAGATAAGTCTGGCCATGCACCAGGTCATTGATGTCAGTCAGCATCTCGTAGTCCTTGGCAACAAAAGGCGGAGTAATCAGATACTCTGCCGAGGCGACAGAGCTGGTCACGCCGTTGCTCACGGCCACAGCCTTCAAAGTAACAGACTCACTGATACTGATGGCATTGCCGTCATAGAGGGTGCCGTTGTTCGCACTGGGTTCACTGCCGTCGGTGGTGTAATAGATAGCAGCACCCGGGGTAGCGCAAGTGATGGTCACCTCCTGAGTGCCCGAATAGGTACCCGATGCAAGAGAGATGACAGGTGCGTGTACCAGTGCCGAAATCGTGAACGTGTTATTATTCGGGTTGACTTGAACGGTATATTCACCAGGATTCAAGTGAATCGTAGCTGCATTAGATCCCGTATCGGCAGCATCAATCTGTACTGATTGACCAGTATAGTCGGTCTGTCCTTGCAGATACCACGGTCCATTTGAATCGGGACCGAACTTGGTTGATACAGCAGTAGATTCATCACCTTGACTCTTAGAGAAGAACATCCAGGAATCAGAGCCGCCATTTTCTCCCACGGCTGTGATATTCACCGAATAAGTCCCATCAGTGGTGTTTCTCGTCATCGCAACACCATTGGAGAAATCAAAATTGTTGATATGGTCAGCATCAACACCGATGTTACCAAAGAGGTAGATGGGACCCGTGTACAGGTAGTTCACGTCAACATTGGTGGTCACGTTACCACTGGCAAGCCTAATGACGCCACTTTCACTCAGGGCATTACCATTATAGGTCACGGTAACAGTGCCATTAACAGCACCATTATAGCTGACGAAGCCCCAGCCTTGGTCACCAGAAACGGTTCTCGAGAAGTTTCCAGACATCACATCCACACCCACGTTGCTAGGCAGGTTGGCACCAGTCACCGTAAAGTCACCAGTCCTACCGCCACTCGTATTATCATCATTGATGTTAAGCGGGTTGGGCGATGCTGTCAACGACGGCGTGAGGTTGATGGTATAGGTTGCAGTAACCTGTTCACTGTCCTCATAGTCGGCCAACGTAGCCCAAGCCACGATAGTTGCGAACGAGTTGACATTAAGAGTAATGGGAGAAGTTCCGGTCTGCTCAGGACCACCATTATAAGTATAGTGAATCGTCGCGCCATCGGTAGGACACGAAATCGTCACCTCCTGTACCGAAGGATATTCACCAGGAGCAGGCGAGAACACAGGCGCCTCTACCGTAGGAGTAGTAGGTTCCTTAAAATAAATAGTGATGTATTGTATCTGTGCATTGTGGCTACTGGTAATCTTTAAAGAATATATATTACCTGCTGACTGATATTGATCAGCAATCAAGTATGTATTTGTACCAGTGGATCCAGTTGTGGCTGTACTGACTGCATTATCATCAACAAAAACATTCATTACTACTGATGAAGAAGCACCAGAATTACCCTCCACTACAATCTTCTCAACATCTTTGTCAAATGCTGGGAACGTAATAGATGCTCCAGTTTTGCCAATCAACAAGCACTGGCTATTATAATAACGGTATCCACCATTAGCTGCTAGAATAATGTCATAAGTTCCGTCGTTGTATGTGACTGTCGTTGTCGTAGAACTAGTGGGCAAAGCAGGTGTCCAATGGTCGTTTTCTCTAAAGTCGATAACGACATAGTCGGAGGGACTGCTAGGATTGATGGTGAATGACTGGCTGGTAACGATAGCACTGGGGGCCATGCCGTCCTTGGCAGCCAGCGCCTTGAGCGTACAACTCTCGGTAAGGGTAACCGAGCCGCCATTGGCGATGGTGCTGGTTGCTCTGCTGTTCACCACGGGGTCGTTGCCATCAGTTGTGTAATAGATGGTTGCCCCTTCTGTTGGACTGGTGATAGTCACCACAGCCGAGCCCGTAAACGTACCACCATCCGGATTAATCACCGGAGCGCCACAAGGCTCCAATGTACCGCCAGTATCTTGAACGTAAATCTGAGCCAAAGGCCCACTAGAAGTTAGCAGTCCAAAATAATTAGAGGAATTACATCTGAGGTAACGTGATGCTTGATTATTCATAACGTTGCCATCAGCATCTATCGTCCATTTCAAGTCAGCACCATTTGGTGTTCCACTAGTGGCAAGACCATCTGAGGATGATGAAGGACGTCCAAGGTATCTATTGTCGGGATTCAAGAATGTCCAGGCATTCGTTGACCCGCCAAGTGTAAATTCGACAACACCCGTGCCCCCGATATCCACACGATTGTTATCAATGGATATACCTACAGGGGTACCATAGGAATTATTACTATTGATGGCGCCCATACCAAATGACGAAGCACCATTCTCTTTCACAAAGATATACTTTTTACCAGCAACAAGGTCACTAGTGCTGGTCACCTTACGATACCAATTAGGCTCAGAAGGAGAACTGTTTTCTTCATAAGTAACCGTGAACTTGTTGACATAAACCGAGTTGGCGCTTGCCGAAACAGTAAGAACAAGATCACTGCCATTAAACGGTGTTTCCGTAAAGTTCAACACCGCATCTTTAAGATTCGTGCCTCCGCTTGACGGTTTTACAATGGAGTAACTATCAAGCTGGGTGTTGCCCAATGAAGCAGTAAAAGTGCCACTTCCTTTACTTGAGTTTGTGCAATAAGTAAGCGTAATACCTGTTAACTTGTAGCTTGATGTAAAACCTCTTAGCGTTAAAGTCAGAGAATTACCGGCTGTAAGTTGGGCTCCTTGACCGCTTGTTAACTGGCTAGCTTGAGAATCAAGTAAGTAAGATACCCCTGACGGTTCACCAGCTAATGTGCCAGCATTCTTCGATGTCATTGTGAACGTCAGCGTTTCTGTTTCTGCCCAGCCGACGCCGAAGGCCAGTAGGGCAGTCAATAAAAAAGTAAGTAATTTCTTCATAAAAAAGCTGAATTAAATGTTATTAAATAATGTTGATTCTATTTCTACTGATTCAAACCCTGCTAACGGCTGCACACACTTTGCCCCCCTAAGGAAACGAACCGATGGACAGGTGGCAAATTGACACATAATATTATAAAAAAAGGCACTCACAATCTCCTCACACCGCCAAGACTGTGTCTCCAAACGGCTGAAAAGGAATGAGTCCCATCCAATAAGCTATTATGTTCATAATTTTTCACCACAGATGCCCAATCATGAGCATGTTAGTAATTTGGCGACAAAATTACTCATTATATATAATACACACAATACTTCTCAAAATATTTTTTTAAAAAATGAAAAATCAACCCATAACTGCAAGAAACACAGGCATGTCGACGCTAGAGACACATTCCACTACCGATGGGACAGCACTCGACGCACTGGCCGTGGCAGGAGCCCCGGCATAGATTAACCCTGACACACGGGCAAGACAGAAAAGGGACAGCAGCGTAGACCAAGCCGTGGCAGGAGCCCCGGCATAGATTGACCCTGACACACGGGCAAGACAGAAAAGGGACAGCACTCGACACACTGGCCGTGGCAGGAGCCCTGGCATAGAACGACCCTGACACACGGGCAAGACAGAAAGGGACGGCAGCGTTGACCATGCCGTGGCTCCCGCCACGGCCACCACTAGGCAAGGAACACCTCCCGCCACGGCCACCACCAGGCAAGGAACATCTCCCGCCACGGCCACCGCAGGCAAGGGCGGCTCCCAACCGAGTTACTCCTGGGACTGGTTGCAGATAGCAGCGGCCATGTCGTTGAGTTGCCAGCATTGTTGCTGCTTGATGGTGCGACGGTCATTGTGGTGCTCCCAAGGGGCAAGCAATAACAAGCGGCCACGGGTGCAAGCGTCAAATCGCTTGCCTCCTGGCTTTGCCAATGGAGCGAAGCCATTTTCTTGCAGGATGATGATGGGATAACCGTTTTCAAAGGCCGCCCTCATCACTGCCTTCTCTCCTGGGCTAATGCTGGGCGACACAAGGACAGCCCCATTAGCAGCACATGACAGAAAATAGCGTCGCGTGTCGTCAATTTCTTGGAGGGTTAATTTACGAGTACATTGCACTTGCAGTAACTGCGGTGCTCGCAAGAGGAACAGGTTTCCCAACGCGGCAAAAGTCAAACCAGCCACCTGGATACTACGTTGCACCTGAAAGTACTCAGGGTGATTACGTTTGATGGCCAAGCGGCGCGGATTGTCATCTAGATAGTCCATCATGCGCTGCAGGTGGTTTTTCCCTTCGAGGATACGGTCATTGTAGCCATCTTCCCACAAGATATCGTCGAGGACATCAACCAGCCCTTGCTGCTTGAGCTGGCGGTACACCCGCGTGCATCCACCTTTATAACCATTGATAACTTGGCTCAGATGGCGGTCAATCCTCTCTTTCACAAAGATGATGAAGTGCAGGTGATCGGGCATTAACTGCTGCGAAATGACAGCAACGGCTGGATAATGGAGGGTGATGGCGCCTAATTCGTCGAGAACCGCCTTGCCAAGCGGGGTTGGATGCATGATGGCAGGCTCACGCTCGCCATCGCCAGTGACGCACCCGAATAACGGACGACGCCCCTTAACGACAAGTGTAACCATGTAGATGCATCGACCGTGATAGTCGTGCCCCACACGGCGCCGCTTCATCGACGGGATGGCTTCGCCAGCCCACTGCTTCTTGCCTTTGAACTGCTCTCTATCCATAATGGTAACCACGCAAAGGTAGTGAAACCACTGCAGCCCAACAAGTAAAAACGGGAAAATCAACAGGAAAGACACAAGATTGCTACCAGGCCGTGGCAGGAGCCCCGGCATAGATTGACCCTGACACACGGACAAGAAAAAAAGGGACAGCAGGGTTGACTATGCCGTGGCTCCCGCCACGGCCACCACCAGGCAAGAAACATCTCCCGCCACGGCCACCGCAGGCAAGAGCGGCACCTAGCGGCGCTTTCCAAGCATCCAGGGGAGGTAGCGCTCGAACAAGAGCGCGAGGGGATAGAGAACTGCCATCACGACCAGTGCTATGACGACCTTCAAGAGGATGTTGTCGTCGAAGATGTCGGGCCCGGTGAACTTTGCCACCAGCATCTTCATGACGCCGATGAGGTAGTTCTGCAAGGCAAGATAGGTGATACCTGTGATGGCAACGGTCTGGGCTATACGGCTGGTACCGCAATGGGCCTCTAACCACTTGCACACCGCGGTATAGAACGGCAAGGTCAGAATGACGGCCTCGGGAGCGAGGACGTAGGCCACGTCACGATTGATGGTCAACGGAGCAACGATGAGGAAACCTAAACCCAAAACTGCCAGCAATACCCACAGCAGGGAGCGCATCGGATTGGCAAAGGAAAACTTGCCCACCAACGAGTGGCAACAGTTACCCAGCGCGTATATGGGCATATACAGAAAGGCCTTGTCCAGATTCCAATAACGGAACCAGGGCAAATCAGGCATGATGAGCAAGAATAAGCTCAACAGCAGAGCGACGGCCAGCGGCCAATAGCCACTAAGCCATTTTTTTATCGGATAATAGATGACCTGCATGGTAAACAGGGCAGCCAGGAACCAGAAAGGCCCCAAAACGACGCCGGGTGTTCCTTGCAGGTACTGCCACAGCGGCGTGAGGGTGTCGATAGCCTGTTCCTCGGGGCCAGCCATGCGGCGCCCCACGACGAGCCACAGGGCATAGAAGAGGATGAAAAAGGTGGTGTAAGGAATCAGAATCTGACGGGCACGGTGGCGCAGGAAGGAAAAGAAATTCTGCTGCTTGGCGATGTTGAACAGGTAGCCCGCGGCAAAGAAGAACACTGGCGCGCCCATGTTGAAGAGCGCCACCTCGTGGGCGGTGTCATAGCGTGGCGGTGTGTGATAGACCACCACGAGAAACATCGCGATGAACTTGATGTAGTCGAGCCACGCTTTCCTTTCCATATATCTCTTACTAAAAAGAAAACAATAAGTACAATAAAAACAATTATCGTGTTGCGGTCAACAAATTGTCATTATTGTATTTATTGTTTTCTTGCGTTGACTTTTTACCTATCAGTCAATGATATCGAAGCCAGTGTAACGCTGCAGGGTGGCGGGGATGCGGATGCCCTCGGGCGTCTGGTTGTTCTCGAGCAATGCGGCTACGATGCGCGGCAGAGCGAGTGCCGAACCGTTGAGGGTGTGGCACAGGTGGGTCTTCTTGTCGTCGCCACGGTAGCGGCACTTGAGGCGGTTGGCCTGGTAGGTCTCGAAGTTGGAGACACTGCTCACCTCGAGCCAGCGTTGCTGGGCTGCCGACCACACCTCGAAGTCGAAGGTGATGGCACTGGTGAAACTCATGTCACCACCGCACAGGCGCAGGATGTGCCACGGCAGTTCCAGTTTCTCGAGCAGTCCCTGTACATGGTCCTTCATCTCCTCGAGAGCGGCATAAGAGTCCTCAGGCTTCTCGATGCGGACGATTTCGACCTTGTCGAACTGGTGCAGGCGGTTCAAGCCACGCACGTCCTTGCCATAGGAGCCAGCCTCGCGGCGGAAACATGCCGAGTAAGCACAATTCTTCTTGGGCAGTTCCTCCTGGGGGATGATGACGTCACGGTACATGTTGGTCACGGGCACCTCGGCCGTGGGGATGAGGTAGAATTCGTCAAACTGGCAGTAGTACATCTGACCCTCCTTGTCAGGAAGCTGTCCCGTACCCAATCCAGAGGCCTCGTTTACCACGAGAGGCGGTTCTATCTCGGTATAGCCAGCCTTGCCAGCCTCGTCGAGGAAGAACTGAATCAGGGCACGCTGCAAGCGTGCACCCTTGCCCACATACACGGGGAAACCTGCACCGGTAATCTTCACACCGAGGTCAAAGTCGATGAGATTATATTTCTTGGCCAGGTCCCAATGGGGCAAGGCATCCTCGGGCAGTTCGGGCATCTTGCCACCGGTCTTCTCGACCACGTTATCCTCGGCGGTCTTGCCCTCGGGGACGCCGCTGTAGGGGACGTTGGGAATGCCCAGCAGGAGCTGGGTAATCTCGTCCTGGGCGGCGCTGAGGTTGTCGTCAATCTTCTTGTTGGCGGTCTTGAGTTCGGCCACTTGGGCCTTGACGTTTTCGGCCTCGTCACGGTTACCCTGCTTCATGAGGGCACCGATTTGTGCAGCCATTTTATTGAGCACAGCGGCGTTGTCGTCGCGTTGTTTCTGCAGTGCACGGCGCTGCTTATCCAGTTCCACGATGCGCATGATGTCCTCACGAGCGTCAAAGCACTTGACGGCAAGGCGGCGAATCACTTCCTCGGGGTCCTGGTTAATCAATTGTAATGTCAGCATTTTTTATTTTTTGTTTCTAGTCCCTAGTTTCTGGTTGGTGTTTTAGTTCGCGGATAGAAGTTCTTTTACCTTGGCGCTGATGGCGCGACCCTCGGCACGTCCGGCAAGCTGCTTGGTAGCAATACCCATCACCTTGCCCATGTCCTTCATGCTGGTGGCGCCAACCTGCTCGATAATCGACTTGACATGGGCAGTGAGTTCCTCGTCATTCATCTGCTTGGGCAGGAACTCCTCGATGACGGCAGCCTGCAAGAGTTCCACATCAGCCAAATCCTGACGGTTCTGGTCGATGTAAATCTGGGCGCTCTCCTTGCGCTGTTTGGCCATGCGCACGAGCACCTTGAGGGCATTCTCATCACTGACCTCGCCGTTGTTGCCCGGTGCGGTCTTGATAATCAGGAACTCAGCCTTGATACCTCTGAGCGCCTCGAGCCGGCCCTTGTCATGAGCCTTCATGGCTTCCTTGATGCCATTGTTTACTTGATCAAAGATACTCATGTTGTAACTTGCTCGTTTACAGTGTTTTACTCACCAAAATTAATAGTCTGAGTGTCACCACCGCCACTGCGCTTGGGCGTCTTGGGCACCTCGACGGGCTTCTCCTGAGTAACAGCCTGCTGGCGTTCCTTGATGAGGTTGCGGAAGTCGGGTTTGCGCTTGTAGGTCGGCGTCTTCTCAATCATGTCGATGACATCGTCGTCGTCCATTTCCTCGGGGGTAAGCACGATGTAGCGGGCGCGGTTCTGGGCCAGGGCCTGCTTGGTGATAGCCTCCTCGCCATATTCCTTAATCAGGCGTCCGCTGTTGTCGGTAACAGTGTTGGGTACCGAAATCGATTCGCGGCGCTGCGGAACATTCTGTACCGGAGCCTCCTTGTCAAGCGACACATTGAAACCGGCAGCCAGCACGGTCACCTTGATTTGCTCCTCCAGGTTCAGGTCGTGGGCAGTACCCCAGATGACATCAACCTCCTGGTCGAAGTTGGCCATAAATTCCTGAATCTCGTTCAACTCCTTCATCAGCAGCGGTGAGCCACTGTTGGGATTGAAATAGACGTTCATCAAAATCTTGCGGGAACCATAGACGTCACGGTTCTTGAGCAGCGGCGACTCCAGGGCATCCTCGATGGCCTTGGTCACACGTCGCTCACCAGTACCGTAACCCGAGCTGATGATGGCAGCACCACCATTGCGCAGAGTGGTATTCACATCGTTGAAGTCGAGGTTGATGACACCACGCACGGTAATCAGGTCACTGATGCTGCGGGCAGCAGTGGTCAAGGTATCATCGGCCTTACCAAACGCGTTGGTGAAGTCCAGGTCGCTGTAAATCTCGGTCAGGCGCTGGTTGTTGATGATGAGCAGGGCGTCAACATACTTGCCCATTTCATCGGCACCGGCAAGAGCCTTGAGAATCTTCTTGGGTCCCTCGAACAGGAACGGGATGGTCACGATACCGATGGTGAGCACGCCCTTCTCGTGGGCAATGCGAGCCACAACAGGCGCGGCTCCCGTACCGGTACCACCACCCATACCAGCGGTGATGAAGACCATCTTGGTGTCATCATCAAAGAGGGCAGCGATTTCGCTCTCACTCTCCTCGGCGGCACGCTTGGCCGTCTCGGGAATATTACCGGCGCCCAGGCCGTGGGTCGTGTTGGGACCCAGCAGCACGCGGTTGGGAACCGGCGACTCGTTGAGCTGCTGGCGGTCGGTATTGAGGACGACAAACGAGACGCCCTCGATGTTCTGCATGTACATGTGATTGATGGCGTTGTTACCACCGCCACCGACGCCCATCACCTTGATGATGGTGCGGGTATTCTCCTTATCCTGGAATCCCGAGTCCTTATCCAGCGTGGACATAATGTCGTGGCCACGGTCGTGCGACTCATTAAATGAAATCTTTTCTTCCATATATCTTATCGTTTTGTTTTTGTTCTTAATAATTTGGATGATAGTTTTCCAGACACGCCGGATAGTTTACTGATCGTCTTCCTCCTCGTCCTCGGACATAATGCGAGCGAAACGATCGGCCAGGCCCTTCATCCAACCCGGTTTCTTCTTCTCCCTTGCGGGTTTCTTGGGCTCCTCGGTTACCTCGGTCTGACGGGGCTCCTTGATATTGACATTACCACCCTCAAAGACAGGACCGTCCTCATACTTGTTGAGCTCAACGCAGGTCTCCCTGTCCTCAATCATTTCGGCAGCCTGGGCAAGAAGTGCAAACACTTCGATATACTCCATGCGGTTGATGCTCGAGTTGAGGATATTGATTGAAAGCGGGTTCTGTCCCATGCGCACTTTAATCTTGATGGTCTCTTCCATCTTCTGCTGCAAACCGCCCAGGTGTGCACCGCCACCAATCAGGACGATGCTCTGGATATCATTGGAAGTCACACCTGCATCAGCCAGCTGCTGGTTGATATTGGCGATGATTTCACCGGTTCGCGCGCTGATGTAGTTGGCAGCTTCACGTGCATTGACACCCTCGATGACAACGTTGCTCACGTTGCTGGGGTCGAGCGGATTGTTGATGTTCTTCTTGACGTTCTCGGCAGTCTCCTCGAGCACGTTCATACCGTTCATCACGTCACGCGTGAGGTTGCGGCCACCCAGGGGCAGCGTGTTCAGGAAGATAAGCGCCTTGTTCTTGTAGATGGAGACGGTTGTCGTCTCGGCACCCATATCCACGAGCATGCAACCCAGTTCACGGTCACTCTCGCTCAAAATCTGCTCGGCGACAGCCAGCGGGGTAACGATAAAGCCCTTGGCAGACACGCCGAATGTCATCAGTCGGTTCAGGTTGAGTTTGAGGGCGGGCTTAGCCACAATCAGGTTGACCTTGATTTTTATGGACGAACCAAATTGTCCTGCGGGGTTCAGTGTATTCACCTTGTCAACATAGTAGGCGCGAGGCACGATGTCCACGGTATCGTGGTTCTTGATGGGGCTACTGCTTGCCTCGTGGATGATAAGGTCAATCAGGTCTTTGGTGATAGGCTTGGTGTTGTCAACGCTGCGGTTCACCTCGCTGACCATGCTGTGGAGCGAACGTCCGCTCACACCCAGATATACCTGTGTGATGCGGCCATCGACCATGCCCTCGAGCGTCTTGAGGATATGATTGATGCTCGTCTTGATATTCTCCACATTCTGCACGATGCCATATCTCACGCTATTGAGATGCTTTTCTTCTTGCAGGTGTTTTACGCTCAAGTATCCAGCCGAAGTCTTCTCGGCAATAGCTCCGACAATTTTGGAGCTTCCGATTTCAAGTGCTACAATATATTGGTTCTTTTCCATAAAACTGATGAAATATTTTATTTGGTTGTTAATTACTCTTTTTGTTATTCTCTTGTTTTTTGTTCTCTTGGTCACGCTTGCCCTGATTATCCTGTTCGGGCTTGGATTCGTTCTGCTTGGCGCGATTGGCATCGGCTACCGAGCCCACGGTCATAGTCTCGATGTCGGGCGCCTGCTCATCATCCTCAGGATCGTACTGGATAGACTGCTGTACTGCCTTGACGCGGCGGGTTGCCACAATCTGGTGGTTCCATTTCACCGAGATGGTGTCATAGGTCTCCCACCCTTTCTTGGGCATCACCTGGCGATAGAACTGCATGAGTTTGGCAAACTTGTTCTCAAAGCCATCGGCACTGCCGATATTGATAACATGGCCACTGATGTTGGGAACGATGATGATGTTGTTGGTGTCCTTGACACAATACATCGACACCAGTGAGTGCAACAACGAGTCATTCTCGACATAGTTGATGAGCGGCAGCAGCCTCGTGGCAGGATACTTGCGGGTGAAGTGTCCCTGCACGACGGGCACATCGCTGTGGTAATACACATTGGCGGACATGTGCTTGCCCGAGCGGTTCACATAGTAGGAACTCTCGCCGTCAAAGACCCTGAAAATGGGCACCAACTGGCTCACACGAATCAGCAGACGTCCATTCTGGCACTTGACGATATCAGCACTCTCGAGATAAGGCGAAAGCTTGAGTGCCTCCTCTATCTCGCTGGCATCGATGCTGCCCATACGCTTGCCCACAAGTTTGATGCCTTGACTCTGCAGCTCATCGAGCACGCCCTGTGGCGTCACAAACGAAGTGCTGTCGGCATTGACGATTTCAACGTCAATCTGACTGCACACCTCGCCTTGAGACCTGTTGCGTGCCCAGACAATGCCTACCACCAGCATGATGGCCAGCACTGCCAAAATGATATTCTGTATCAGCCGTTTCAATGCTTCTGTTTCTTGAATTCATCGCGTATTTCAGGCAGCAGATTGGCGATATCGCCAGCACCTGCCGTCAATAAGACGTCAAAATTACTCAAATGTATTGACTTAATCAAATTTTCTTTCGAGTAAATGATTTTTTTTGCACTTGTTACCTTTTCCAGGATGATTTCACTGGTCACTCCGGGTATGGGTTCCTCGCGGGCGGGGTAAATGGGGAGCAGAATCACCTCATCGGCAAGCGACAGTGCCGATGCAAACTCGGGAGCAAAGTCACGCGTGCGCGTGTAGAGATGGGGCTGGAAAATCACCGTCAGGGTGCGGTCGGGATACAAATCACGCACCGACGAGATACTCGCGCGCAACTCACCAGGATGATGGGCATAGTCATCAATCATCACCTTACCATGGTCACCCGGCTCCTTGAGCCAGAACTCAAAACGACGCTTCGGACCCATGAACGTGGCAATGGCTTCTCGCATCACATCGCCAGGCACGTCAATCAATCGGCAAGCCGCCATAGCAGCAATGGCGTTCTCGATATTGATGGAAACAGGCACGCCCAGGTTGATGTCGCTAATCGTCTCCCACGGGGTCACCAGGTCAAAGATAATCTCTCCGTTGCCCTTGCGGATGTTGGCAGCGTGGAAGTCGCCCTCGTCGCGGCTATAGGTGTAAGTGGTCACCTGCTCGCCCACCCTGGGTTTCAGGGCCAATCCTGTGTGAATGATGAGTGAGCCGCCTGGTTGAATCAATTCAGTGAAATGGGCAAAACTCTCCAGGTAATTCTCGGCAGTGCCATAGATATCCAAATGGTCAGGGTCGGTCGAGGTCACAACAGCGATAAAGGGGCGCAGGTGATGGAACGAACGGTCAAACTCATCGGCCTCGATGACCGAATACGGACTCGTCGTTGACAGCAAGAAATTGCTGTCGTAGTTGCGCAGCACTCCGCCCAGAAAGGCATTGCATCCCAGCGGAGAAGTGTGCAGGATATGGGCCGCCATACTCGATGTGGTAGTCTTTCCATGGGTACCGGCAAAACACAAGCCCTTGCTATGGGCAGTCACGACGCCCAACAATGCGGCACGCTTCACTACTTCAAAGCCGTTGGCACGGAAGTAGGTCAGTCCCTGATGGCTGTCGGGGACGGCAGGGGTATAGACTACCAGAGTGCGCTGCGGGTCGCGGCAGTAGTCTGGTATCAGGTTGGGGTCCTCGTCAAAGTCGATGTGAATACCCTCTTGCTGGAGCGCCCGTGTCAGGTCGCTCGGGGTGCGGTCATAGCCTGCCACACGCTTTCCTTTAGCAAGAAAATAGCGTTCCAGGGCTGCCATCCCAATGCCCCCGGCACCGACAAAATACAATGAATCAAAATCTTTCATTCCTCTATTTATTATCCAGTTTTTGTGTTTTTTAATATGTTGTCTATCAACGCCTTTTGACGACTTTTTCTACTTCATCGACAATGCGCTCGGCGGCATCCCGCAGGGCCATCTCTTTCACATTGCGGCCCAGGATGCTGATCTGCTGATCGTTTTGGACGGTTTCGAGCATCGTGTTGATAAGACTGGCCGACGCATCGGCATCAGTTACCATAATGGCGGCACCGCGCTTGACAAGAGCCAGAGCGTTCTTGGTCTGATGGTCCTCGGCAACATTGGGCGAAGGCACCAGAATGACAGGCTTGCCCAGCAACTGCAGTTCGCTGATGGAACTTGCCCCGGCACGCGAGACGACGAGGTCAGCGGCACGATAAGCCATATCCATATTGCTGATGAACGGCATCTGGAACACATTCTTCACGCCTGACGCTTCGAGAGCCTCACGACACGGCTGGTCGTAGTTCTTGCCCGTTTGCCAGATGACCTGCACGCCATAGGTATCGCCAATCTGCTTCAACCCTTGGATGATGGCATTATTGATGGTGCGGGCACCCAGGCTGCCACCGATGATGAGAATCGTCTTCTTGACAGGGTCGGCGCCCATAGCCTGACGGGCTTGTTCGGGCGTGGCTCCACACTCGAGCAGGTTGCGCCTCACGGGATTGCCGGTAAGCACAATCTTGTCCTGGGGGAAGAAACGTTCCATGCCCTCATAGGCGACACAGATGCAGTCGGCCTTGGCAGCGAGCAGCTTATTGGTCACACCGGCATAGGAGTTCTGTTCCTGAAGCAAGGTGGGGATGCCCTGTTTCTGGGCCTCCTTGAGCATGGGGCCACTGGCATAACCGCCCACACCGATGGCGATATCGGGGTTGAAATCCTTCAGAATCTTCTTGGCCAGGCGCATACTCTTGAGCAATCGCGCCACGACCTTGAAATTGCGCAGCAGGTGCTTGCGGTCAAAACCGCTCACTGGCAAACCGATGATGTTATAGCCCGCAGCGGGCACTTTCTCCATTTCCATGCGGCCCTCGGCTCCTACAAACAGGATTCTTGCATCGGGATAGCGACGGCGCACTTCATTGGCGATGGACAAGGCGGGGAAAATGTGTCCGCCGGTGCCACCACCACTGACCAAGACGTTGAGTTGTTGTTTATTTCCAGACATTTTTAGCAGGTATTTCGGTTGGGTTTTCGGCATCAAGGCCCTCGATGACAAGGGTCTCTTCTACCTTGTTTTTCTTGTTTCCGTAGTTGGCGATGGTGCGGCTGACGCTCAACATCACGCCAAAGGCGATACTGATCACGAGAATCGACGTTCCACCCTTGGAAATGAGGGGCAACGGCTGACCCGAGACGGGGAACACGCCCACATTGATGGCCATGTGGAACAGGGCCTGGAATGTGATGAATGAAGCCATTCCGATGACCAGCAGCGAGGGCAGTACACGCTTGCTGCGACGCACAATCATGGCAGCACGACCCAGCAGCGACAAGTACAGCAGCATGACAAACAATCCGCCAATGAAGAAGCCTAGCTCCTCGACGATAATCGAGTAGATGTAATCACTGAAGGCCAGCGGCAGGCGGCTGCACTCGCGTGACTTGCCAATGCCAACGCCTAACAGGCCTCCGTGAGCCTGGGCCATGCGGGAGAACATCTCCTGCTGGTTCTTGGTCGTGATGGGACGATACACCAGCGAATCGCGGTTCATCCATTCCCTGACACGACTGGACCAAGTGCTGGAACGGCCAAACTCTTCCTGGGAGGCGCCGTCACCAGCAGGTTGCTCATCGATGAGCAGCCCGTTATCGGTCGATGCCACCTGCATCTCATTGAGGACTTCATCCTTCTTCTCATTGTTGTGCTTGATGATAACAAAGAAGCCGAACATGATGCCAAAGACAATCATCAGGATGCCGATTTTCTTCAGTTTGGCACCGCCGATAAGCAGCATCGAACCGCTGATGGCAATGAGCAGCAGAGTGTTGGTCAGACCGCTCTTAATCATCAACGCGCCATACACGCCGACGGCAACTGCTGCCACTATCAAACCCGTGTTGCTGATATCATGATTCTTTTGTGTTTTAGCGAAAATATAGGACAGCAGGGTGACAATGGACAACTTGGCCAATTCGGCAGGTTGCAGCGTGAGGAAATGGGGTATAAGCGTCATTGCACGGCGGGCACCGTTGATGGTCTCGCCGAAGAGCATCACATAAACCAGACTGAACACGGTGAAGACCGCCAATCCAGGCACCATGGCATAGAGGAACCTGGGTTTGTTGTAGTCCACACGCTGGAGCAGAATCACACACGCCAAGCCAAGGCCCAAGAAGGCGCACTGCTTGATGACGGGCATGTAGATGCCCTGGGTGGCGATTTCACGGCTCGATGCGCTGTAACTCTCTACAATCGAGATGAGGAGCAGCATGATATAGATGCCCCAAATCCAAGGGTCACCGTATTTCTGTGACAATTCGTTGTATCTATTTACTTTCTCGGTGGGTGACATAATAGTATAGTTCTCTTTACTGATAGTTAAATGGGGTTATAGTTTTCTTGCAAATTATCATCAGCCTTTCATTTTCTTGACACATTCCTTGAACTGGTTACCGCGGTCGGCCATGCCGTTAAACAGGTCGAAGCTGGCACAGCAGGGCGAGAGCAGTACGGTGTGACCCGATTGGGCAAGCTGGCGGCACTTTTCCATGCACTCAGGCATACTGGAAGCATCGGTCACCACAGGCACCTTGCCGTCAAAGAAGTCATGCAGCTTGGCATTGTCCACGCCCAGGCAGACAATGGCAGTCACCTTCTCCTTGACCAGAGGCTCAATCTGGCTGTAGTCATTGCCCTTATCGATGCCACCCAAGATGAGCACACACGGCTCATTGACGCTCTCCAGGGCATACCAGCAAGCATCGACATTGGTTGCCTTGCTGTCGTTGATGTAGCGCACGCCGTCCACAGTATCAACATACTCCAGACGATGGGGCACTGCCTCGAAATCGGCCAACGCCTCACGGATAACGTCCTTGCGGATGTCGAACACCTGGGCCGACAGTCCTGCCGCCATGGTATTATAGACGTTGTGCAGGCCCTTGAGTGACAAGTTGTCTCGAGCAATGTCCCAACGGTCACCATCGACATTGAAATTGAGCACGCCCTCATGCACCCAAGCCGCATTGCTGTTGTCATCGTCGGCAGTGAAACTCAACAGCCTCGACTCGAGGTGATGCTGATGGAGTTGGGAAGCAATGATGGGGTCATTTTTCCAGAAGATGAATGAATCATCACCGGTCTGGTTGCGGGTGATGCGGAACTTGGCAGCGGCATAGTTCTCCATCTTGTAATCATAGCGGTCCAGATGATCGGGCGTGATGTTGAGCAACACGGCCACATTGGCCTTGAACTCATACATGTTGTCCAGCTGGAAACTGCTCAACTCGATGATATACACATCGTGATGCTCGGTAGCCACCTGCAAGGCCAAGCTGCGACCCACATTTCCGGCCAAGCCCACGTTCAAGCCGGCTTTCTTGAAGATATGATAGGTCAGCTTGGTGGTCGTGGTCTTGCCGTTGCTGCCAGTGATGCACACCATCTTGGCGTCGGTATAGCGGCCTGCGAACTCAATCTCGCTCACGATGGGGATACCTTTCTCGATGACTTGGGCGACCATGGGTGCCGTGTCGGGGATGCCGGGGCTCTTGACAATCTCGTCGGCATTGAGGATTTTCTCAGGGGTGTGTCCGCCTTCCTCCCATGCGATGCCATACTTGTCAAGCAAGTCCTTATAGTCCTGCCCTATTTTGCCGGCATCACTCAGCCACACGTCCATGCCTTTAACCTTAGCAAGCACCGCAGCACCGGCACCGCTCTCGCCTCCGCCTAAAACTACTAATCGTTTAGTCATATCGTTATTTACCTTTTATTCTTGAGTTTAACGTATTTTAAGCGTCACAAATGTCAATGCCGCCAACAGAATGCTCACCAGGAAGAAGCGCATCACAATCTTGGCCTCGGGGATGCGATGGTCGGGCGTCTTAATCTTATAGTCCCAGGTAATCTTGGCGGGGTCGGCAGTGAAATGATGATGCAAGGGCGTCATCTTAAACAGGCGCATATTCTTCCCCTTATGACGCTTGACATACCATACCTGCATGATAACCGACAATTCCTCGATGAGGAAGATACCGCACAGCAGGGGAATGAGCCACTCCTTGCGGATGAGCACGGCAAACACCGCGATGATGCCACCCAGACACAGACTGCCCGTATCACCCATGAACACCTGGGCCGGGAACGAATTGTACCACAGGAAGCCGATGGTTGCTCCGATAAATGCCGCGGCATATACTACCAGTTCACTGCTATCCGGGATGTACATGATATTCAGGTAGGACGAATAGATGACGTTACCACCCAGATAGCACATGATGGCTAGGGCAACTCCGATGATAGCCGACGTACCGGTAGCCAGACCGTCCACACCGTCGGTCAAGTTAGCACCATTGCTCACAGCAGTGATGACAAAGATGGTCATCAGGATGAACAGAATCCAACCGCCAGCCTGCTTGTATTTGCCCATCCAGCCCGTGAAGTAAGCGTAGTCAAAGTTGTGGTTCTTAACAAAGGGCAAAGTAGTCTTAGTGGCCTTTACAGCCTGTGACTTGTGGATTTCCACCAGTTCGGGCGTCTCGTTTCGGTTAGTGACATGCACTTGCTCGTTCATTACGATGGCGGGACTCAGATACATGGTGAGGCCCACAATCAGTCCCAGACCCACCTGACCGACAATCTTGAATTTGCCTTTCAGACCTTCCTTGTTGTGATGGAAGACCTTGATGTAGTCATCGGCAAAACCCAGAGCGCCGCACCACAGGGTAGAGACAATCATGAGCAGCATATAGATGTTGTTCAGCTTACCCAACAGGAGGATAGGCACCAGAATCGAGATGATAATGATGAGACCTCCCATAGTGGGCGTACCCTGCTTGGCGGAATTGCCGCCCAGTTTTTCTTCGCGTTCCTTGTCACACATCTGGCGCTCCTTGAGCTTGAAGATGATGCGACGGCCGATGACTATGCCGATAAACAGCGACAGGATGAACGCGAATCCTGACCTGAACGTAATGTACTCGAACAGTCGTGCACCTGGCACATGATACTGCTGGAGGAAGTGGAAAAGATGGTATAACATAACCTGTAACTTGTTAAGTTATTAATAATCAGTTATTTTTCTATCGAGAACACCTCAGCAATCTGCTCACGGTCATCAAAATGATGTTTCACGTGGTTGATTTCCTGATAATCCTCGTGACCCTTGCCCGCTACAAGCACTACATCACCGGGCTGAGCCAGTTGGCAAGCGGTACGGATGGCCTGACGCCTGTCGGTGATGATAAGCGTGCGGGGACGTGCATCCTCGGGCAGACCGGTCTCCATCTCGCGCAGGATGGCGTCGGGATCCTCGGTGCGGGGGTTATCGCTGGTAAGCACCACACGGTCACTGCGCACGGCTGCTTCACGGGCCATGATGGGACGCTTGCCACGGTCACGGTCACCGCCACAACCACACACGGTGATGATGTTGCCACTGGTGCCCACCACCTCGCGGATGGTATCGAGCACGTTGACCAGAGCATCGGGGGTGTGGGCATAGTCCACGATAGCGGTATAGCCACGGGGAGAGCGCATCGTCTGGAAACGACCGGCTACCGGTTCGAGCAGGCTCATCTTCACAAGCACTTCCTGCAGGTCAAAGCCGAGCAACAGCGAGGCGCCATAGACCGACAGCAGATTATAGGCATTGAAACGGCCTGTAAACAGCACCTCCACCTGATTGCCGTTCAGTTCCAGGGTTGTACCGTCAAGGCGTGACTCCACGATGCGGCCCTTATAATCTGTGAGGGTGCGCAGGGAGTAGCGGTACTTGTCGGCACGGGTGTTCTGCAACATCACTTCACCCACCTTGTCATCGGCATTGACCAGGGCAAAGGCGCCGGCGGGCAATGCGTCAAAGAACATCTTCTTGGCAGCGATATAATTGTCCACTGTCTTGTGGAAATCCATGTGATCACGGGTGAGGTTGGTGAAAATGGCTCCAGCAAAGGTGATGCCCTCGATGCGGCGCTGAACACACGCATGCGAGCTCACCTCCATGAAGGCATACTCACAACCCGCCTCGACCATCTCGTGCAACAGCCGGTTAAGGGTCAGATGGTCCGGGGTCGTCTGTTTGGCCTCCACTGCCTCTTTGTCAACGATATTCCTGACAGTGGACATCAGTCCGGCCTTGTGGCCCAAGAGTTGTGCCATCTCATAGAGCAGCGTGGCCGTCGTTGTCTTGCCGTTGGTACCCGTTACTCCCACCAGGCGCAGTGAGCGCGAGGGATGGTCAAACCACTCGTCGGCAAGATGAGCCAGGGCGATGATGGCGTCATCAACCTGGATATAGGTAACCTTGTCGCTTAACGTCTCGGGCAGGTCTTCACACACGATGGCAGCGGCACCGGCAGCCACCACATCGGGGATGAAACGGTGGGAGTCCACCGCAACGCCTTTCACGGCGACAAACATCACACCAGGCGCTGCCTTGCGGGAGTCGTTAATCAGGTCAGTTATTTCGATATTGGTGTCACCAACCACCTTCAGTGGCTTGATAGACGTGAGCAATTGTGACAGATTCTTCATGATTTATCATTAGTTTTAGGAATTCTTTAATCTTAAATTAACACGTTGGCCTCGGGAATAGGCCGAGCCTGCAACGGGATTCTGACTGGTCACCATACCCGAACCCGTGAAGTTCACGATAAGCCCGGCACTCTCCAGCACATTGATGGCATCGCGTACGTTCAGGCCGATGACATTGGGAACACCCTTCTCGACCTTGGACGGACTGGCATAACGATGCGTGGACTTGATGTTGAAAGCACGCTGGATATAGTTCACCGCATTCTTGTTCTTAGTGGCAAACAGCGTGGGATAGGCCTTGGCTCCGGCTTTGGGCTTTTCCAGAGCGAAGTCAGGCTCATTGCCCAACAGGCCGCGGGCATACATCTTGCGGGCGATGTTCCTCATGACCATGCCGCTGCAAGCACCGGCGCCACGGTCGGCACCCAACATGAGCACGATGCAGGAGTACTTGGGCTTCTCAAAGGGGAAGAAGCCACAGAAAGCCAAGCGCTTCTGCGTACCGTACTGTCCCTTGGCATTGATGTAGGCGGTACCCGTTTTTCCGGCAATCTTCACCACCGAGTCCCTCACCCAATGGCGGGCAGTTCCATGAGAGCCCCACACCACGTCGTAGAGCATGGTGCGCAACTTGCGCGCATTCTCGGGAGAGCACACCTGGTCGCGGATGTAGGTCACGGGAATGATGGAATCGGGTTCTCCGTCACGCGAGAGTTTCTTGAACAGGTGGGGCCGAACAAACTTACCGTCATTGGCGATGGCGTTGTACATGGCCAGCGTGTACAATGGGGGAATCGTTGTTGCATATCCGTAGGCCTGACGCGTGAGCGACAGTTTATCCCAGTTCTTGTTTCCCAACTTGGGGTAGTTGGGCGGTGTCTCGCCGGCGATACCCGAGTGGAAAGGCTCAAAGAAGCCCATCTGCTCCAGACGCTGGCGGAAACCGCCAGGATTCTGGCCATAATCCTTCACGATGAGTTTGGCCATACCGATGTTGGATGACGTCTCAATGATTTCGCGAGGGGTACGCGTGGCAGCACCGTGGGGGCGGTCACTGATGTTGCGTCCGGCATACATCCAGTCCGAGCCTGTTTGAATCGGTGCATTGATGTCAGTGACGATGCCATCCTCGAGAGCCACCATCATTGAGATGGTCTTGACCACCGAACCCGGCTCGTAGGCCAGCACCGCGTGGTTGCGGCCCTCGACATACAGACCGGACTCCTCATCGAGCTCCAGGTTGCTGATGGCTTTGATTTCACCAGTCGCCACCTCCATGAGCACACAGGTGCCCCACTTGGCTCCGCTCTCGATGCACATGTTATTGAGCTCGTTCTCCACGATGTCCTGCAATTGCACATTGATGGTCGTGGTGATGTCATAACCCTTGACGGCAGGCACGCTCTCGGCCTTGATGATGCTGTTGGTGAGCTGCAGGCTCTGGGCTATGCCAGGCTTGCCGTAAAGCAGCGAGTCGAGCGCCATCTCAAGACCCGAACGGCCGTGTTCGCTGGAACTGAGGGAGTCCTGACCCACGCTGCCGATGCTTCGTCCCGCCATGTTGCCATAGGGCTTGATGCGGCGGTTATGCTTCTCGGTCACCAGACCGTTTTTGTTTTTGGCTAGGCACAGGAACGGGAACTGGCGTATGCGCTTGTACTCATTGTGGGTGAGCATACGGGGGAACAACTTGTAAGCACGATTCTTGCGCCCTTTCTTCCCGGTGGAATCGGTCTTCTCGGCAGCGTCAAGAATATTCTTGCGGTCCTCAAGGATTTTTTTCTTCCACTGCTGGGCGGTCATCGAGTTGTCAAATTTGGCAAGGCTGTCGCACAGGGGGCCGATTTCCTTCATCAGGGTAGAGTCCTTGATGCCCTCGGTGAACCAGTCAATGCGCACCACATAGAACTGCAGGTTGGCGGCAAGCACCGATCCGTCATCGGCAAGCAACTGGCCACGTTCGGGTTCAATGGGCACGTTCTTCATCAGCACCTCGTCAGCCTTCTTGTTCCACAAGGTGGCTTGAACGGCGGTTGTCTTGAACAGATTCCAGCAAATCATTGCCGAGAAAGCAAGCATGCAACCCACCACGATGGCATAACGCACAAGGATATGTCTCTTGTTGGTATGTTGTTTCATTGTCATGACTAGGGGAATTTTTCTGATTGAGGTAAATGAATTAGTTCTCTGAAGTCAACTGGTAAGGGGGCTCCATCGGAGCACACAAGTCGATGTGCCTCTCACGCATCAGCTTGGTCATTTCGCTCTCGAGAATCATCGAGTTGTACTTGGCACTCGAGTTAACCAGGTCGGTCTGGGCATCGGCCAACTCAGTCTTTAACGTAATCAGTTCCTGAACGCCGCTCTGATACATAAACTTGTTGGCGATGTAGGCCAGCGCCATCAGTACCACAAAAACGATGTACTTGGCGTTGCGCTTGAAGAAATCAAGCGATATGAAACGGCCTTGGAAGAAGTCCTTACCAGCCTTCTTCCTCTGAGATGACATACTGTTTTTCTTTTCGCTCATCTTGTTGTAATGCTTTAATAGTTAATCTGTTGGGGTTAATATTGTTATTTCATACTATGGGCTGTGGGTGTGGCAATCAGCTCGGCAACACGCAACTTGGCGCTGCGGGAACGGGGGTTACGCGCAATTTCGTCGGCACTGGGTACCACCACTTTGCCTGTGATGACACGCCATGGTGTAGCCACGCGGCCAAAGAAGTCCTTCTCCTGCTTGCCCTCAACATTGCCGGTGCGCATAAAGTTCTTCACCAAGCGGTCCTCCAGGGAGTGATAGGTGATGATGGCAAGTCGGCCGCCCGGGTTGAGTACCTGGAGCGACTGGTCGAGCAGTTTGCGCAGGACATCCAGCTCGCCGTTCACCTCGATGCGCAAAGCCTGAAAAACCATCGACAGTTCTTTTTTCTCCTGCGCCGGTTTCAACAATGGCCTCACGGCATTCACCAAATCGCCTGTAGTGGACAGCGGACGCGCTTTGACAATCGCGGCTGCCAAGCGGCGGGACTGGCGCAATTCACCGTACAGGTATAGCACATCGGCAAGGCGCTCCTCACTGTAGCTGTTGACCAACTCGCGAGCGGTGAAAACGGCACTGCGGTTCATGCGCATGTCCAACGGTGCATCGGCACGGAACGTGAAACCACGGTCCACGTCGTCAAAATGATGGAACGACACACCCAAGTCGGCAAGAATACCGTCAACACCATCCACGCCATAATAGCGCATAAAGTTGCTGAGGTAGGCAAAATTCCCGTGAACAAACGTGAATCGTTCATCCTGCAAACGGTTTTGGAATGCGTCAATATCCTGGTCCATACCCAGAAGATGACCCTCTGGGCCCAGTCGGTCCAGGATAGCACGACTATGGCCGCCGCCACCAAAGGTGGTGTCAACATAGGTGCCTGCAGACTTTATCGCAAGCCCGTCGATAGTCTCCTGCAGGAGCGCAGGTACGTGATACACAGGTTGTTCCATAACTTTGACTTTGCCGTTGCGTGTGTTATTTACCCATTATTTTTTTGGGACTTCAAAAGTACAACTTTTTTTTGAATAATTTACAATTTCAAACCTAAAATTTACAATCAAAAAAATATTTTTTATTAACAACCACTGTTAATAACTTTATGATATCTGATTTACAGATACTTAAAATAACTTGTCAAAAATTTACAAGTGCAAAATAACTGATTCTGTTTTCTATATGAAAGATTTTTACCTATACTAATCAAAATTACATGACCCTTCACTTTAAATGGCGTGCCCATACCGCACACTCAATGAGTTTAAATTTCTATATGACAATCAGTTAACCAAAAACTAGTAAAAAAAACAAAAAAATTATTACTGAAACCTATAGCAACATGAAAAAAAATATCTACATTTGCAATTGATAAGAAAAATTTGATTTCATGGAAAAAATTGATACACTTGACAAGAGAATTCTGGAAATTGTAATGAATAACGCGCGCATTCCTAGCAAAGATGTTGCTCAAGTTTGTGGCGTGTCTCGAGCTGCCGTTCATCAACGTATCCAGCGTCTCATCGACGATGGTGTCATCACCGGTTCAGGATACAACGTGAACCCAAAACTGTTAGGATACTCCACCTGCACGTTCATCGGACTGACGCTTGAACGTGGTTCCATGTACCGCACGGTTGTTCCCGAACTCCTGAAAATCAAGGAAGTCGTGGAGTGCCACTTCACCACCGGCCACTACACGATGATGATTAAAGTCTATGCTCGTGACAACGAGCACCTGATGTCGCTGGTCAACGACCGCATCCAGCACATCGAGGGTGTAGCAGCAACCGAGACTCTCATCTCTCTGGAGCAGAGCATCAGCCGCACCCTTCCCATCTACTACGACGACTAAACTGAACCTAAATCAGCCTTTTACACGCTCGGCTACGGCTTGAAGTGTGCAATTAAACCTCTTATCTCATTTTTTAAGCACAGAATCTGTTTTTTATTTGTACCTTTGCGACAAATAATAATCCATTGTGTGAAATTGCAATACAAACGACAGACAATCAATTATGAACAATAACCGATACTGCGTCATCATGTGCGGCGGTGTAGGCAGTCGTTTTTGGCCCTTCAGCAAAGCCGCCAAGCCCAAACAGTTCATCGACTTTTTCGGCACTGGCAGGAGCCTGTTGCAGATGGCATTTGACCGCCTTCAGGGCATTGTCCCTGTCGACAATATCATCTTGATTACCAACGAGAACTACGAACCGCTCATCAAGGAGCAACTGCCTGAAATCAAGAGCCATCAGATACTGCTGGAACCCGCACGTCGCAACACGGCACCTTGTATCGCATGGGCTGCTCACCACATCAAGGCAATCAACCCCGACGCCAAGATGATGGTTGCTCCCAGCGACCATCTGATAATCAACGTGCCTAAGTTCCAGCAAAGCGTCATCAAAGCCTTTGAATTCATCGACTCGCGTGATGCGCTCGTGACCATGGGCATCAAGCCAAGCCGACCTGAGACCGGTTATGGATACATCCAGGTGGGCGAACACATCGAGGGGGATTTCTCGGCGGTAAAGACCTTTACCGAGAAGCCCGATGAAGACCTAGCCCGCGTATTCCTGAAATCGGGCGAATTCTTCTGGAACTCGGGGATGTTCTTCTGGAGCGCCGACAGTATTCTCAATGCACTCAACGCCTGCGCGCCCGAGGTCAACACTGTGTTTGAGCGTGGAATCCAATACTTTGGCACTCCACAGGAGAGGGAATACATTAACAACAACTTTGAGGCCTGCCCCAGCATCAGCATCGATTTTGCCGTGATGGAAAAGGCGCCCAATGTCTATGTCGAGACGGTCGATTTCGGTTGGAACGACCTCGGCACATGGCGGTCGCTTTATGACCACTCTCCCAAGAACAAGGAGGGCAATGTCACTCAGAACTGCAAAGCACTGATGTTCAACAGCCACAACAACATTGTGGCCATCAAGGGCGATAAACTCATTGTGGCATCAGGCCTCGACGGATACATCGTTGCCGATGTAGATGACGCCCTGCTCATCGTTCCTCTGGAAGAAGAGCAGAGAATCAAGCAATATGTCAACGATGTGAAATCCAAGTTTGGCGACAAGTTCCTGTAAGAAGCCACCAACACATCGGGAAATTCTGATACACTAACGGGGCCCCTGGCATGCCAGGAGTCCCGTTAATATTAGTCTGAATGAAGTGTAGGTGCTACGCTTACTGTGCAGCCGGCTGCTGGGGTGCCATATTCTCACGAGGACGCGCCAGCAGTTCAAAGGAATCTACGTAAATCTCTGTGATATAGCGCTTCACCTTGTTAGCGTCTTCCCATGAACGGGTGCGCAATCTACCTTCCAGGTAAATCTGGGTACCTTTGCGGATATAACGTTCGGCCACCTCGGCATTTTTGCCCCACATGACAATGTTGTGCCACTCGGTGCGTTCGGGCACCTGCACACCATTAGCATTGGTGTAAGCACGGTCTGAAGTAGCTAGTGTGAACGATGCAACGGGCTGATTTTGTGCAACATAACGCACATCCGGGTCTCGGCCCACACGGCCCAGCAGAATGACTTTATTCACTGACATGATTTAATGGTATTTGTTTGATTATATATAATGTTAATGTCTGTTTTGTCGCTGTTAACACCCTGTGCCCTTCAGGGCAAGTCCCACGCGCTCATGCAGTCCATACATCAGGTTCATCGCATGTACCGCAGTGCCGGCACTGCCCTTGAGCAGGACGTCCATCACTGCATGGATGGAGAGATAGCCGCTATGGTCATCCTTGTCAATGCTGATGAGGCACTTGTTGGTGTTCTCGACTTCGGCAGTGGCAGCAGGACGGTCAACCATGAACACAAAGTTATGGTCATCGTAGTATTGCTCGTAGAGCTGATGCACCATCTCGGCATCGATACCGCACTTGAAACGTGCATCGACAGTGAGTGTGCGACGTTCAGCCAGCGGTGTAACCGTCAAGGTAACGGGCTGGTCAAAGCTCGACTGGCATTGAAGCAAAGCGCAGACAATCTCCTGTTGCTGGTCATCAGCCCAAGCGGTGGTATCCAAACCGTCAACTGTCTTGCCCTCATTGGTCATGGCACTGGTGCCCAACGCCACTTTCAGTTCAATAGGGCTGTTCAAGAGCAGGTTACGAGCCATCGGCATCAGAGCGAGCAACGATGCCGTTGCAACATCGCCAGGCACAGTCACCAGCCGCGTGTCATGCACGAGCACACGTCGTTGCATCTCAGAGAGGCCATATTTCCATGACGCTGCGCTGTCGCCATAATCCAGATTGTGAATGCCACTCATATCGATGACCGACAAACCCTCGGGCAAGTCCGTTGCCGACAGCCATTCGACGGCCTCAACGCGTTTGCCACACAAGTAAATCAAATCAACATCATCGAGCGCACCCTGAGGTCCTGTCCTAAGGTCACATTCACCCACCAGACCTGACACGATGCTATCTAACCGCATACCTACAGGAGCGCTGCCTGTCACCCATTTCAACTCCACATCGGGATGGTTGATGAGGACACGTACCAGCTCAGCGGCACGCATGTTGTCACACCCAATAATGCCTACTTTAATCATCAACAAGAGGCGTTTGAGCCGAGCCGAGGACATGGGGCGAGTTCTTGGGCATGAACTGCTCAAAGACGGCCCTGGCCTCGTCGTGGGTCACTCCCTCAGCAAGGATAGCAACCACTGTATCGGCGCCAGCAATCGTTCCAAGCACCTCGGGAGGACGACTCATGTCAATGTCGTATGCCAAACCGGGAGCATAGCCGTTGCGCGTCTTGATGACAGCCAGATTGCCCGAGAACGTCACCGACACAAGACCCACCTGCTTAGCAGCATGGGCATCGGTCTGGCGCATACTCAACAACCTGTCTTGCAACTGATTGCTGTCAGGAATGATATACATGTAAGTGTTACGGTCGGTAGCGACCTTAGAAATCTTCAAGGCCTTCAAGTCGCGGGACAATGTAGCCTGAGTCACATTGATATTGTGCTCACGCAACATGTCGGCCAACTCACTTTGGCTACCAATGCAATTCGTCTTGATCAGATCAGTGATCAATTGTAAACGGTCACGTTTTCTTTTCACGAGCGCTTTCTTTTTTCTTGGTTTTTTTGTTAATGTTGTAGTCTCCATTTGAACAAATATACTTAAAAATTTGGTTTGAGTTGCAAAGATAATGACACTCTGCAAATATGCCAACATATTTATAGACTTTTTTCAATGAAAATTCAATATTTTATTCGTTATCCTTCAATTATTCATCATATTCAGTAAGTGTATTTCACCCTACACATTATTTATAATTATAATTACCTATCAAAAAGTGAGAGGGCCAGATTTGGTGCAAATTCTTATCAGTAATAGTGACACCTCTGTCTTGGAAAAACACTTTTTAGTCTAAAATAGTTGTACATGATGAGTCAGTTGATTATCTTTGCATTATAAACCATATAAACTGATTACTGATATGAGTGACCCACTCAAAGGGAACAAGACCCAATACCGCTACCTGCTGCTGCACATCCTGTGCTGGTCGGTGGTCATCATCGCGCCATTGTTCTTCCATAGTTCTGAGAATTCTTGGACGCAGGCATGGGCACGATATGCACGCGCGCTCGGTGCGCCTCTCTCATGCATGATTGTTTTCTACCTGAACTTTTTATGGCTTGTACCGCGTTACCTGGTCAAGAATAAAGACTGGAAGATATTCATCGCCCTCAATATACTGGTACTGGTTTTGGGCGTATTATTTACTGACGTGTGGCGTTGGACCAATCACCAGTTACTGTCTGATTTGATTGATTTCGGCAACAGGGGGCCAAAGAATCATCCTCCACGCATTCAAGGTTACTTTTACCTGTTATTGTGGTACATCCTGTTTATTGCGCTTTCGGTGGCGGTACGCATGTATCAGCGATGGCAACACCTGGAAGAGGTGAGAAAAGAAGTCGAAGCGGCACGCGCCGAGGCTGAATTGAGCAACCTACGCAACCAGTTGAATCCACATTTCCTGCTGAACACGCTCAACAACATCTACGCGCTCATCGCCTTTGATCAGGACAAGGCACAAACAGCAGTAGGTGAGCTGAGCAAACTGCTGCGTCATGTACTCTATTTGAACCAGCAGGACTTTGTGCCACTTTCCAAAGAGGCCGACTTCATGAAGAATTACATTGAACTGATGAAGATACGAGTAACCGACAATGTGAAAATCATCAACAACATCAATGTACAGCCCAATGACTCCACACCGGTTGCTCCGATCATCTTCATCTCACTTCTTGAGAACGCATTCAAGCATGGCATTTCACCTCAAGGTAAAGGCGAAATCAAGATAGACTTGAATCAGGCCAATGGTGAAGTCTCGTGTGAGATTCGCAACTCCTACTATCCCAAACGAGAAAACGACAAGAGCGGCTCGGGCATCGGGCTGGAACAGGTGAGCCGTCGCCTGGAACTCATGTACCCTGACCGTTACACCTGGGAGAAAGGATTGACTGACGATGGCAAGGAATATTACTCTAAAATTATTGTTAAGACCAGATGATTATCAAGTGTGCTATAGTTGACGATGAGCCGCTGGCCGTGGAGCTGCTGGCAAGTTATGTGAAGAAAATACCGTTCCTCGAACTCTGCGGGAAATACAACAACGCTACCGATGCCCTGCATGGTATCGGCAATGCACCTGTGGACCTGCTGTTTCTGGACATCCAGATGCCGGAGTTAAACGGATTGGAACTGAGTAAAATGATTCCCGAGAGCACCCGCATCGTTTTCACCACCGCTTTCAACCAGTATGCAGTGGACGGATTTAGGGTCAATGCGCTCGATTACCTGTTGAAACCTATCAGCTATGCCGACTTCCTGGAGGCCTGCAACAAAGCGCTGCAATGGTTCCAACTCGTGCAGCAGAATGAACAATCCTCGATGTCTGCCCAGGAGGAGCCGACCAGCATCTTTGTCAAGAGCGAGTACAAACTGCTGCAAATCCAACTTGACGATATCAAATACATTGAGGGGCTAAAAGACTATGTGAAAATCTACACCGAGCAATCGCAGCACCCCATCCTCACACTGATGAACATGAAGGCAATCGAGCAGATGCTGCCCCCATCGCGATTCATCAGGGTTCACCGCTCATTCATTGTGCAGAAAAGCAAAATACGCGAGATTGAGCGCAACCGCATCGTCTTTGGCGACGTGTACATCCCCATCGGCGACAGCTACAAACAGGCGTTCCAGGATTTCATCAACTCCAAGTAGGCCCATACCCCGTAGGGGCTAACGCGAGCCTTTATCTCGATGAAATTACGTTTTAAAAATGTAAAGACTCTATAGCTCAACTTTTTTACGGCTGTTTCACGAGATGATAGGCATAGGCTGTGCCTGTCTCGTCGCTTTTGGTAAAAGTCACTTCCCTTGATGACTTGGAAGTAATGGTGAAATCGTTGTAGTCTTCCAAACCCGGCATCACGATATAATACACTGTGGGGTCAGGGAAAGATACGGTCATTTTGCTACCGCCATCGCTCTCCTCCCATGTGCCGTAACTTGCCACCATTTGCTCGTGGCCATACACCTGCGACACCCTGAAGACCTTGCTCTGGAACTGGAAGAAGTAGTCGCCTTCGACGTTGACGGGCGTGCCGTTGGCAGTAATCTGCTCAACGTGCCAGGTGCCGAACCAAATGCCGATGTCGCCGTGGTTGCGGGTGCAAGAGCACAACACCAGCACCGACAGGATGGATATTATAAATAATGTCTTTTTCATCGTTTCTTGAAGTTAAAAGTACCGCTGTAGGTAATTCCCAGCATAGCGCCCCAGTTGTTGCCGTAGAGCGAACCGCGATCCATAGCCACTGTGGCATTCACACGCCACGGCCCATAAAACGACGGACGATAATTGAGTTGGAGAGCCATCGAAAAGTCGTCGACACTGCCAGCACGGGGAATGATGGGTGTGCCCCATGCCTTGCGGTAAGAGACCTTCAGTCTGTAAGACCAGGCCTCGTGTAGCCAACCGCTGACAGCGGCGTGGAAACCGCGCAGCACATTGTCACGGTAGCGCATGTAGCCGTCCTGGTTGTAGAGCGGCGACTTGACAAAGGGCGAGCCGATTGACATGCCGCGGCTCTGGTAGCCGTTGTAGATGTAGTTGTTGTAGTAATCGTCGGCACCCGATGAGTGGCTGGTGATGGGTGTGCCTGGATTGTCGTTGGGTGTCCAATGGATGGGACCGCTCTGGTTGGTGAAGTCAATGTACTCGATGACAGCGCCTTCAATCAAGGATCCCCCAAACGCATTGCGGTATTCCAGTCCCCACAGGCCGTCAAAGCCGTTCATTTTGCCGATGCCAGAGCCGTCTTCCCACAGCCACTGGGTATAGGCACGAAGGGTGCGGTGAGTAGCTAATTTGTATTCCAGTGCGATGTCCCAAGAGCCCAGATGGTTGCCCTCGACAAACGAATCTCCGGCACTCTTCCCACCACTACCGGCAATAAACGTGCGGAAGAAGGCCTTCGCATCGGTTTTCATTTTGACGGTGTTAGTCACCTGACCATCCTCATAGTAAGTGGCGTTTCCACCAAACTGGCAAGCCGACTGGGCGCCGATGGTGAACACGACGGGCTGATTTGGGTTGGTGCGGAAGTGCAGGCTCTTGTAATGCAGCCACAAGCCGGTGGTGATGAAGTGATTGTAGTAGTTATAATGGTTCTCCAGCCACTTGTTGTCGAACTGGCGGAAGTAGCCGAATTCACCGTTTATCTGCACCCATCCCTTGGTGAACGGAATGTTCTGGAAGTCGAAGAAACCGGCACGCAGTCCCACTGGCGGGCGGGCATTGTTGCTCCACACGAGATCGCCACTGCTCAATTCCCCGTTAACAATGGGTGAAGATTTGTATTTCTGTCCCGCCACGGCATAGATGCTGCGGTACTTGCCCTCAACGTAGGCCTGCTGAATCCATGCTACTGCAGGGTGTTGTTTCTGCACCTCAAACTGACCGTTGCCAGTATACCGTTCATAGCCTGTACTGGAGGAATAACCGCCCCAAGCTTCAAAGCCTGCACCCCAGGTGACACGTTTGTAATCATAGAGGGGGTGGCTAATGCTAGCTTGCACAAGTGCCGAATACTGCTGCGTAAAGATGCCGCCATTGTTGCTGGCAATGTAGTAGGGCGCCAATTCGCTGTTGCCGGCATTGGCAAAAAAGCCCAACTTATACTTCGGTCCCATCCACGTATCAAAATTGTAGACAGGATCAATAATTGAACCGGTAGGATCTCCATGCACCGTTTCTTGGAACCACTTATACTTTAGATTAGGAGTGCAGCCGACACAATTCAAAACTTGAGTAGTAGTATCTACCTGGAGAACACGCAAGAGGGTTGAGTCTGCTGGCACCTGTGCCGATGTGGCAATAGCACAACACAAGGTAAGAGCGAAGATAAAAGATGTTAGGACTTTTTTTGCCATCATGATGAGTTCTGATTATCGTACGATGTTTGCCAGATAGGAGTCGATGTGACGTCGCTTTTTCTCGTCGGCAATTTCGTCCAGGTTGATGAGAATGCCCGTTTCCTCCACGTCGCCAAATTCGCGATTGATGGCGGTGCCCAGCAATAGCATCTTGGGCGACAGGCCCATGTAGGCGTTGACCAGCGGCGGGATGTTAATGCCGTGCTGGCGGATGAACGCGTTCGCCCGCTTGTAGTCCTCACGGAAGTCGTTGCCCACAAATTGAGACATCAGTTCGGGATCATCGTTACGGGTGTCGGGCAGCGGGTCGATGGGCACTACCAGGCCTTCCTTGTCCTTGAAGTAGAGGTTGAGGAAGCACAACAGCATGTCGCGGCAGTCGCGCACGTAACTCGGGTACATCGTCATCTTGCCGAACATGTACTTGACCTTTGGGTAGATGATGGTCAATGCGCCCAGGCCGTCCCACAGGTTGTCGAGTGCAAACAGAGCTCGCACGCCCTCGCGCGTCGATTGGTACTCGGGACGCACAAACGAGCGTCCCAACTCGATGGTGACGGGCAGGATTTCATTCAGGAACCTGTCGCTGAACTTGAACATGTGCCCAGTGGCGATGCGCGGCACACCGTTTTCCACCTTCACGTCCCAACCGCAGATAAAACGGTAGGCTCCGATGATTTCCTTTTTATCGGGATTCCACACGAGCAACTGCTGGCAAGGTGGCTCCATCAGGTCAAACTCGTCGATATCACACGCCTTGCCAGTGCCGCCACCTGCGGCACGGAAAGTAATCTCGCGCAGGCGTCCAATCTCGCGCATCGTGTTGGGCGCATTGTGAGCGGAGACCACATAGATGTCGTTCTCAGCCTTGTTGGTGTGACGCAACAAACGTTCGGGCGTGAGTTCCTGCTCAATGAGTTCAACGGGGATGGGATTAATAATCTGTTCCATAGGCAATTTTACGGTTTAGTTGCTCTAGGCGCCATTGCATAGACAATATCACGCAATCGCGCCGCCTCCTGTTTGGGCTTGAACATATCAAGTTCAGACCAGGGGATAGGATTTCCAATTAACACATGCAGGGTCGCGCCACGCTGCTTGAGCATCTCCTTGGGAAGGAATATCAATTCAATGTTGAACTTGATGCCCAGACGCTTGCGCCACTTGGCAAAACGGTAAAAGAACTTCGAATTGCGGGCATCAAAAAATACGGGCACGATGTCGCGTTGAGAGTTCACAGCCTGGACAACAGCCGACTTTTGCCACGGCAAGTCGGCAATGGACCCATCGGGCTGCATGCGGGAGCACAATCCCGCCGGGAATGTGATAAACTGGCTGTCACTGTTCAACGCTTCTTCAATCTGGGAGGCATTGGTACGCGACTGCTTGCCATACTTGTTCACGGGAAGGAACACGTCGCGCAGAGGCTCTACTGCCATCAGCAGGTCATTGACCAGGAACTTGATGCGACGGTCATAACGGTGTCCCAGCAGCGAAATCAGCGCCAAGCCGTCAAGTCCGCCCAGCGGGTGGTTGGACACAAACATGAAGCGTCCCTCGGGCAGACGGTCAAGCCCGGTAGCATCCACCTTGACGTCCATTTCGTTAAGGGCAGCAGTAGCAGCATCAACACCGTTTTTACCTGCCATCTTCGTGAGGATGTCATTAAGCTGGTCCTGACAGATTGTGCGTTCGAGCCAACGTATAGCAAACCGCGGTATATAGCGATAGTGCGCGGACAGTCTTTTCCTGAGCACGCTATCGACATCTATTTTCAGTAACCCGTTAGCCATAAGACAGTGTTTTCAACCGAATCAAACATACAAAATTAGATATTTTGCCCGAAAAAATAAAGCATGAAGCAAAAAATTTGTCAATGACAACTAAAAGTTCTACTTTTGCAATGAATAATCAAGCCTTTTCAAAGCGCATTACACCTCAGTAACGCCTGTGAATCAGTTGGAACAGATAGGATAATGACTAAAGGAAACAGATTGACAATGCCGCAATTAGTGTTGATGCTCGTCGAGTTGACAGTATTTGCTGTACTCGCCGTGTTGGCATCCTTGCATTATGGCATTGACGACGGGATTCGCATCACTGCGGCCAATGCCGTGGCCTATATCATTCCCCGCATCGTGCTCACTCGCGCCCGTGGAAGCAACACAGCATCACTCATCCTGCTGCTTGTGCTCACGGTTTTCCTGATAGCCATTGACTATACCCGCATGTACAACTGGAGCCATGTAGAGGATTACTCCCTGAGAATACCTAATGTTCAGAACGATGCCCGCGGCTATTATGGATGGGCGCTGGACAGTTATTACGGCAATACACGACTGGGAGAAATCCCCTTCCCTGGATTCCCGCTGATGATGGTCGCCCTGTGGAAACTGTTCGGCATCAGTGTCGTGTGGCCCGTAGCCATGAATATGTCATTCACGCTTCTCTCGGTCGTACTCACCGGTATGTTCACTCGCCGGTTGCTGATAGGGCGCGTTTCGGCATCTCCAACGGTTCTGCTCAACGGCGGCATGTTCCTGACAGCCATCCTTTTCTACTACCTGATGATTGGCACCAGTGTCTTGAAGGAAGGCTCTATCTACCTGTCTATGACTATGGCGGCATTTGCGTTGGCTTCTATGACGGCAATCGACGAGGAGCGGCACCGCCCATGGCTTGACTTTGCGCTCTTTGTGATTGCTTGTTTGCTCATGGCGGGCGTGCGCACCACCTATCTGTATTTTATCGCTTTGGGCATCATCGTCATGGCATTGCCCAACTGGCGCCGCGACTGGATGATGTCACTGGCGATGTTTGCTGTGTTCTTTATAGCATTGCTTGTAGGAGACCATTTCGCCTCCTATTCGTTTGAGCGCCACGCCGAGATTATCGGTGGCGGTTGGGATATGCAGCGGTTTTATATTACGGGCGAGTCGCAGCTCCTCTACCGCGAGGTGCTTGACTATTATTTCCTCTACTCTCCATGGCACCGCATGTTGATGCTGCCCCTCACCATGTCTGTCCAGTTTATCATTCCTCTGCCCTGGAATTATTATGAGCACCATTCTTTTCTGAACCTTCTCAGCAGGATGACTTGGGGCTGGTATCTGGTGGGCGGCACTGCCCTGTTCTATTTTGCGGTCATCAGTTGGCGACGACGCGAGAACATGGGGGTATGGCCCTGGTGGCCCGCCATTTCCTTCGCGGCAATGGCCTATGTCATGGCAGGCTCCACAGCACGCTATGTCCTGCCCATCGAACCGTTGTTTGTACCCGTAGCCATGTTTGTGTTCTGCCGCCTAGCCGAGGGACAATGGCGGCGCCAATACAAGTTGTGGTGTGTGGTTTTCATTGTACTCACCGTTGCGGCACTCGTCGTCTGTCACCTGTTCCAGCGCGGCATCCTCTCGGGTCTCCTGCCTGCCCCGGCAGCTTGACATCACCATCTTTTTCCTCTTGTTTCTTGACTGTTTGCGGTAGTATTTCCCTGCCGTTTTGTCGTTCAATTTGTGCCCTTGGTCGGTAATTCGGGGGTACTCATCGTTTTTGGTAAAGTCCTGCCTTAAACTTCGGCTATGGGTTGGTGTCTAAAAGGCAAGAAAACAAACAACTTAAAACTTGACGACAATGAAAAAGACTTTACTTCTCACCCTGATGTGCATGGCGCTTGCACTGCCAGCCATCGCACAATATGGATACCCCTATGGGGGACGCCCCCGCGTACAGACGGTGGGACGCCACGGCAACGAGTATATCGCCTGGCACCGGTACTACTTCGGACTGCGAGTGGGCATGAACGTCTCCCACGTCAATAGCGAGAGTCCTCTGTTAGACGGCAGCAGCCCCAAGACCGGACTGAACATCGGATTGGCAGCCGGCACCCAGCTCACCTACCGAGCTCCGCTGTTCCTCGAAACAGGACTGTACTATACCCAGAAGGGCGGCAAGAGCGGTTCGGGGCACGACAAGTTCACCTACGACCTCAACTATCTCGAGGTGCCCCTGCTCATCAAGTACAAGCACTTCGTCGGCAACCAGACGAGCATCCAGCCCTATGCAGGCGGTTACCTCGCCATCGGCACCGACGGCAACATCAAGAACTACGGCACGAGAACCGCGTTCAGATCCTTCGAAAACGACTATTTCAACCGCTTTGACGGCGGACTCAAAATCGGATGTGGAGTGGGATACAATATGCTCTATCTGGATGCCAGCTATGACATCGGCCTGGCAAACATCGGGCAAGATAACTTTGACGACACCCATGGCGGGTGCTTCACGATAAATCTAGGTGTGAATTTCTAAATCACGTAATTTCTGGGTGGCGCGTGCCGCTCTATCACACCGGTGGCACGCGCATTTTTTCAAACTATTGGGACTTTTCCCAAATAAAAACAGTATATTTGCAACAATTATCAATCTATTAAAATTCAAGCGCTATGAAAAAGATATACTACATGCTGCTTCTTGCAGCGCTGTCGATGACAATGGTCTCATGCGACGACAACTGGGATTCCCCCTACTATGTTGATGACATCGTGGGCAGCTGGGTTTCCTATTACGGACACGACGGCTACGGTGAATATGATATTATCGGACGTGATCAGGTGCGTTACGACTTCTACAGCAACTACACCGGCCGTTACACCTACTACACCTACTACGGTGGTATGGATTTTGTGGATTTCGACTGGCAAATCCGTGGCGACCGCCTTATCATCTACTACTACGACGGTGACAGCGAGTACCTGTACTACGGATATGACCGCAACGGAGACCTGATTATGGCAACCGACCCCCACTTCTACCAGTACACCGCCTATTGTCCCGCCGGATACTATTACTACAGTCCGGCCAAGGATGTCGTGACAGACTCCGATACTGCCACCACCAAGGCCAAGGAGGGCACCTCAACCGCCCCCAAGGGACCCCGAGCCACCAAGGCACGCGAAGCCCTCGTGGAAAAGTAAGCAACAATCAAAACACAACGCTTTATAAAGGCACGCCAAACATCCAAAACGGCGTGCCTTTCCTTTTCTCACATTTAAACCCGAAACCGCGAGCAACGCGAGCATCATTGCCTGGCGTGGCCGTCAACGCATCCCCCCACGCCAAGACGCAAAGCCGCAAAGTATAGAAAACAATAAATACAACAAATACAAAGCGGATGCCATATATAAATCTTAGCGGCTTTGCGCCTTAGCGTGAGGCAAATCGAGCATCGCAAATCGGGTGCGGAGCCTCTCTAAACTCTAAACTCTAAACCCTAAACTCTAAACTGCGAACAAGGCGAGCATAGGGCGTCTTAGCGTGAGGCAAATCGGTGTTTCTTGTTTAGTTATGGGGAGACGGGACGAGGAGGAGACGGGCGTTGGAGGTGACGGTGATGAGGAGGTCGTCGGTAGTGAGGTGAAGGGATTGGGCAACGAGGTCGGCGACGTCGCAGATGGGAACGGAAGTGTCATCGGTCTCGATGAGCAAGCGGTCGAGCGGGGTGACCTGCAGGGCGGCGGGATTGAAACGAGCGCCGAAGGAGAGGTAGCAGCCCGCGTCGAGCCATGTGCGTGCCACATGGGCATTGCTGCGCATACCGTGGATGGCAAGCGGCACATCGGTCAAGCCAGCACGCCGACGGGCATCAAGCACCTGTCGAGACGTCCTCACGCTATGCACCACGACGGGCTTACCCAAGTCATGCGCCAATTGGAGATGACGCACAAACAGCGCTTCCTGCAGTGCCATATTGCCGCCACGCAGGGCATCCAGTCCCGTCTCGCCGATAGCGAGCACCTGGGGATGACGGGCACATTGCTCCAGCAGGTCAAAATCGACATCGGTGATACCATCGGCAGTGTCCCACGGATGAAAACCCACCGAATACCACAAACCGGGCTGCGGGTCAAACCGTCGCGGGTCTACCGAGATGAGAGCAGCGGTGGCGTCAAGCCTATGAGTATGAAAGTCGAGAATATCCATTTTAGACTTCAAATAAATAACCAAGAACTACTAGAAACCAGAAACTAGGGACTAGGGACTAGAAACTAGGAACTAGAAACTAAGGTACCGGATCATAGCCACTGCCACCCCAAGGATTACAGCGCAGGATGCGCCACACCGCAAGTGCCAAGCCCTTGAAGGGGCCATGCTTGCGTATTGCCTCGATAGCATACTGGCTGCACGTGGGTGTGAAACGGCATGTGGGAGGGGTGAGCGGAGAGATAAACTTCTGGTAGAAGCGGATGGGCAGTATCAACAGCCAACCGATGAAGTGCAACACCTCACGACAAAAATGCACGATTTCATCGATGATTTTCATGATTGCGGCGTTTCGTCGGTGGGCGGTTGCTGCTCGGTTGCAGCCTGAGCGATGCGGTTGAGCAGATTGACCATTTTCTCGTTGATGACGCTATAAGTGGCTGGCGTGTTGTCCAGATAGACAAAGGCGATGTCCACCCCCCACCCTTGCTGTTCGAGCACAGGTACCAGCAACTGGCGACGGTTCAGGCGATAAGCCTCACGCACTCGACGGCGCAGGGTGACACGCCCCACGGCCTTGCGGATGCGCTTCTTGGGGATGGAGATGAGAAACTGCACGGGATGCTCACCACGTGGCCGCAACCTGTAGGCGGCACGCAGCGGGAACGCCATCAGCGACCGTCCCTCATCAAAGAGGCGGTTGACAGCAGTGCGGCTGCACAGTTTTTCGTCTTTACTTAACTTGTAATCCATTCCGGATGCAAAATTACCAAAACTTTGGCAAACCCAATGCCATGAAAGCGCACTTTCGATGGCAGATGCGCTGCAAAGTTCAACTAAAAAGATGGGGCACGCTCTTGTCATGCCCCATCAATATCTTACCGTTACAACGGATTCTATTTCTTTTCAGCCTTGGCTTTACGGGTGGCAGCGGCCTTCTTGGCAGCAGCCGAACGCTTGGCGGCGGCAGCGGCGGCAGCCTCGGCTTTAGCCTTGCGGGTAGCAGCAGCCTTCTTGGCAGCAGCCGAGCGCTTGGCAAACAACTCGTCGGCAGCAGCATCAGGCTCAGGCTGGGGAGCGGCAGGAGCGGCAGGCTTGTCGACCTTCATCGGCTTGAGCGCCATCCTGGGGGCCTTCACTTCATCCGACATCCTGTTCTTGAGGTAATACTCGATAGCACTGGCCATCGACGGGGTCTCGGGAGTGATGGTCACGTCAACCGTCAGACCGGCGTTAGCGGCAGCCTCGAGCGTTGTGGAACCCATGGCAGCGATAACCACCTTGCGGTCCATGTAGTCGGGGAAATTGGTGATATACGACTTGATGCCGGCAGGGGTGAAGAACACGAGCATATCATAGTCAAACACCTCGCCCGGCTTGAAGTCGTTGCTCACGGTGCGGTACATCACAGCCTTGACATACTTCACCTTGTTATTGTCAAGGACGACGGCCTTATCGTTATGCACATCGCTCACAGGCATCAGATAAGTTTCCTTGTTGTGCTTGGCGATAATGGGGATAAGGTCCTCCATCCTGCCAGACTCACTATAGAATATCTTGCGCTTGCGGTAGATGACATACTTCTGCAGATAGTGGGCTACGGTCTCGCTCACACAGAAGTACTTTAACGTGTCGGGGACATTATAACGCAGTTCTTTGCACAGACGGAAGAAATGGTCGATAGCAGTGCGTGCCGTCAAAATAATGGCACTATAATCAGGCACATTGATTTTAGACTGCCTGAATTCCTTAGATGTGAGTCCTTCTACCTTAATGAAAGGCCTGAAAACAATCTCTACACCGTACTTCTTCTCTAAGTCAAAATAAGGAGATTTCTCAGAGGTTGGTCTAGGTTGAGAAACCAGAATCTTCTTAATGCTCATGTAGTTATTTATGTATGTAAAATACCACTAATCCAGTACGTTACGCTCGCCATAATGACAAGTGGAACGATTTCGACGGCGCAAAGGTACAAAATAAAATAGATAATCGATGACAAATTGCTATAAAAAATTCTAAAACCCTTATAGACAAAGATTAATCGCGCCACCAAATAAAGTACTGCCGCAATGCCTAATAGCAATTTGCCATGAACGGGATACAACATGAGGAGGAAGAGGACAGGCAGCAGTGTCAAGCCCAGAAAAGCCTGTGTGGACTTGAAGCCGTCAATCCACAGTTTGGAGCCTACCCTGTCGCTGAAAGTATACCCTAACAACTTGTACATCAGCCATTGAACGATATAAAATCCCAGCGCAAGGCCACAGTAGGCCGTGATATGGGGAAACACACTGGACTGGAGCGACTGTGACAGTGAGGGCAGCAACAGCTGCACTGCAAGATAGATGAGAAAGCCCTCTACTATACAAGTGTTGGCTATAAGCGCGGCCAGTATGCTTGTCTCGTTGACAGTATGATCCTCAAACAGATTCTCGCGCCGCCGCGTCGAGAACATGTAGTGGAAAAAGTTCTCAATATACTTGTAGCCCGTGTGATAACTCAATGCCACCGCCAGCAACCCCGCTAGCAGCAGCGCCATCGACGGAGTGTCATGCAAGGGTGAACGGGCAAAGGGCTGTGCCTGTCCCGTTTCGGGCAATTCCATCACTGGGAGTGTATTGATGTCGCCCAAGACAGAATCTCCTGCCTCAACGGTTGGAAAGCCGTCAAGGTACTGCGGAGCGTAGTATGCCTCAACGGTATCGGCAGGGTGCCGCAAGGCCTGTTGCTGCACTGCTCCTTGGACGGTATCGGCGGGATGACTGTGAACGGGCATGGGAATGGTTAATACTTGGACTCAAACTCCACAGGGCTGATGTCATCGAGCAGGGCGACAGCCTCGGCAGGAGTGGCGGCAACGCGCCACAGGCGGGCGTGGGATTCCTTCATGAAGCCCTCATCGATGGCTTGATGCAACATCGCCAGCAGCGGGTCATAGTAACCCATGGTGTTCAGGATGATAATAGGCACCTTGACCAGACCCAACTGACGCCAGGTGAGTGTTTCGAGCAACTCCTCGAGCGTGCCCACGCCACCAGGCAAGGCGATGACGGCATCAGCCATCTCGCTCATCATTTGCTTGCGCTGATGCATATCGGCAGTAATGACGACATCGTCAAGACGGTCATAGCACCAGCCGTTGTCCACCATGAACTTGGGAATGACACCTGTCACCTTGCCACCCGCATCGAGGACGCCATCGGTCAATGCGCCCATCAACCCGACAGCACCGCCACCGTTTACACAACGCCATCCCTCGCGGGCGAGCAAACCTCCCAAATCGCGTGCCGCCTCCAGATAGCGCGAGTCAATGTTGGCACTGGATGCACAAAACACACAGATGTTACCTCTAATTTCTTCTTTCATGGCTGCAAAATTACATAGAAAAACTCGATTATGACGTTCTTCTCATGAAGAAATCGGATTACGCTTTACTATGCCGCAAAAATATTGCCCGCTATCGCAAGGACAACGGGCAATCGATATCTCAATAATGTATAAATCAAGCCAGCTTGGCGAGGGCGGCAGCGATGCGCTTGGCAGCCTCACACAGGTTCTCGTCGCTGGTGGCGTAGCTCAGGCGGATGTAGCCCGGGCAGCAGAAGGCGCTACCTGCCACAGTGGCAACATGGGCCTCGTTGAGCAGATAGAGTGCCAGGTCGTTATCGTCGTTGATAACGGTATCACCGTAGCGCTTGCCGTAGTAATACTCCACCTTGGGGAAGGCATAGAAAGCTCCATCGGGCATATTCAACTCGAAACCGGGGATTTCCTGCAGCAGGCCCACAATCAGGTTGCGGCGGCGCTCAAAGGCGACGCGCATTTCCTCGACGCAGTCCTGGGAGCTGTTATAAGCGGCCTCGGCAGCCTTCTGGGCAATCGAGGAAACGCCGCTGGTGTATTGGCCCTGGAGCTTGGTCACAGCCTTGGCAACCCACAATGGAGCAGCAATGTAACCGATGCGGTAACCGGTCATGGCATAGGACTTGGAAACACCGTTGACGATGACCACCTGATCCTTGATGGCATCGAACTGGGCCAACGACTCATGCTTGCCCACATAGTTGATGTGCTCATAGATTTCATCGGCGATAACCATCACCTGAGGATGGCGCTCGAGCATCTCGGCGATAGCCTTCAACTCATCGTAAGTATAGATGGCACCACTGGGATTGCTCGGGGAGCAGATGATGATGAGGCGGGTCTTGTCGGTCATGACGGCCTCAAGTTCATCGGCAGTTACCTTGAAGTTCTTCTCCATGCTGGAGGGCAGCAGCACGTTCTTGCCTCCGGTAAGGTTGACCATCTGCATATAGCTTACCCATGCGGGAGTAGGGATGATGACCTCGTCACCGGGGTTGACAAGCGCCATGACGGCATTGCACAGCTCGTGCTTGGCACCGTTACCGATGACAATCTGGTCGGGGGTGTATTCCAAGCCATTCTCGCGGCGCAGTTTCTCACTCACGGCCTGACGCAGCGACAGATAGCCGGGAACGGGTGAATAGAATGAGAAATTGTCATCGACAGCCTGTTTGGCAGCGGCCTTGATGTGGTTGGGGGTGAAAAAGTCGGGCTCACCTACCGAGAGGTTGATAACGTCCACACCCTGAGCACGCAGCTCGCTACTTTTCTGTGACATGGCAAGAGTGGCACTCGGTGCCAGTGCGTTGATACGGTCCGAAAGTCGGTTCATGAGTTTAATGTTTTTAGTTTTAAGTCAATTAGTTTCTTGGTGGTGCAAAGGTAAGACTTTTTGCTCGAATGGACAAGAATTTTTCAATTATCGTGGCTTTTCTCCACCACCCTGCCGTTAACGACCTTGAAACGGCGGTCAAATTCCTCACGCGTCCTTTTCCAGCGGTTGTGGCTCCACAGCCAGTACTGTGGCGCACGGTTGATGGTCTGCTCCATAAGTTTGAAATAGATGTCAGTCAATTCAAACTTGCCCATCGTCGACGGGTCGCGGGTGATTACCTGGTACTCGCACTCATAGCGTCCGCGTCCCACGCGCTTGACGTCCAAATAGACAACAGCCTGGTTCTGAGAATGGACTATGCGTTCGATGCCCGTGAAAACAGGGGTGTTCTCATGATTGAGGAACGTGAGCCAGTGATGGATGTTTTCCCACTTGGGCACCTGGTCATTGATGTAGCCCAGCATCGAGGGGTTTCCGGCTTGCTTATGTCCAATGAGCCAGCGCAGGGTGTCGTTCTTGGGCACACAGACAGGTCCCATGCGGTTGCGCATCTTCAACACCACACGGTCCATTACCTTGTTCTCCAACGGATGATAAAGTTGGCCCAAAGCCACACCTTCCCTCATGGGCGGCAGCCATAATGCCAATGATGTCACCCACTCCCAGTTGCCATAATGTCCCAGCAAGAGGGCTATGGACTGGCCGCTGTTCAAAATCTCGCCCACCTGCTCACTGCCCTTGAATGTCATGCGGCGCATGATGTGCTTGTGGCTGATGGTTGAGTATTTAATGGTCTCGGCAATCAGGTCGCACATGTGGTGGTAAACCTGCCGTTGCAACCGTTTGAGTTCCGATTCGCTCTTGTCGGGATAGGAATCCTTAAGGTTCTTCCAGATGACACGATGGCGATACCGCAGCACATAGGCTACCAGCAGAAAGAGGACATCGCTGAACAGGTAATGCACCCACAAGGGCAGCAGTGATAACGCGTACCACGTGCCGCAAACCGCCCAAAACGCTATGTTGTCAAGCACTTTCTTCATTTGCGACTGCGAAAGTACAACTTTTAATCGGTATAGGCAAATCCAACCCGCTTTGACAGGCCTAACATTTTCGGGATTCCAGCAAAATCAGCCGAAAATCATTCGGAATCACGACAAAAACAAACTTTGTTTCATCCAATTACCATTGGTCAAGCCCGCATCTACAGATTTTATTGTAATTTTGCGGGCGCTATGAAGACCATCATCACTTTTTTGAAAAATTGGACGTTGCCCAGCGCCATTGTGTCGGGCACGGTCATCTATCTCATATTCTATTGGATTCCCGCCCTTGACCCGGTGAGCGAAGTAATGGAGCCGATATTCGACACCATCCTGCCGTTGTTCATGAGCCTGATTTTGTTTACTACGTTCCTGAGGGTGGATTTCCACAAGATGCGCCCAGCGATGTGGCACCTTTGGGTGTCGGTATTCCAGGTGGCTCTGGTCATACTGTTGGTGGCTCTGATTTTGGGCTTCGAGATGGAAGGTAAAGACCTGATTCTGATGGAGGGTATCCTGACGTGCGTCATCTGTCCTGGAGCCAGCGCCGCGCCCGTGGTGACAGGCAAGTTGGGCGGCAACCTGGAAACAATGACCAGCTATGTGTTCTTGTCCAACATCGTCACGGTGTTTGCCGTTCCTGTGGTGTTCCCGCTCATCGACAACAATGTAGATATCAGCTTCTGGACAGCTTTCTGGATGATTATGTACAAGGTGTTCCTTGTACTGGTGCTGCCGTTGATTGCCGCCTATCTGGTCAAGCACTACCTGCCGCGCGTGCAGCAGCGGCTGGTCGCCATCCAGGACCTGTCGTTCTACATGTGGGGCATCTCACTGACCATTGTCACGGGCTGCACGGTGAAGAACATCATCAATAGCGGGGCACCCCTGTTGTTCCTCATCACGATTGCACTGGTGTCGCTGCTCATCTGCCTGGCTCAGTTCGCCGTGGGACGCTACATCGGGCACTTCTTCGGCACCGTCATCGAGAGCGGCCAGGGACTCGGACAGAAGAACACGGCATTTGCCGTATGGATTGCTTACACCTACCTCAGTCCCCTGTCGGTGGCTGGTCCCGGCTGCTACATCCTGTGGCAGAACGCCATCAACAGTCTTGAGATTTGGCACCACCGAAAAGTCACTGAACGACAACAGATAAAAGGAAAACAATAAATACAACAAATACAATGGCATCCGCATCCATAGTAAATAAAACAACTCAAACAACGAAGACAATATTTCTTTCCTCAAGATGAATAAACTGATTAATCCATACCTCAATAAAGAGGGTTACAACTGCTTTGGCTGCAGCCCGAATAATCCCATTGGCCTGCATCTGGAATTTTGGGAAGACGGTGAGGACGTAGTCACCACATGGTCGCCCAGCATCAACTACGACGGCTGGGTAGAAACCCTGCACGGCGGCATCATCAGTGCGCTCATTGACGAACTGGCCAACTGGGTCCTATCGCGACGCCTTCAGGCAGCCGGAGTCACCACCAAACTGGAAGTGAAATTCCGTCGCCCAGTTTCCACACGAGACCCGCAGATTACCCTGCGCGGCCGCATCATTGGCAACGTGAAGAATTTCTACACTGTGCACGTCACCCTGCATGACAGCGAGGGGCGCCTGTGCGACGAGGGCGACGTCACCTACTGCATGTTCGATAATGACCGTTCGCGCGATATGGGCTTCACTGCCTGTATCACCGAGGACGAGGCTAAGGGGGAATCACCTAAAAAAGTAGTTTAATGCGGCTATCATAAAACTATAAGAATCCCCAATTGCCGCAAACAGAGAAAAAAACGCTACTTTTGCATGAAATTAACAAAAACATTCAAGTCTATGAACGTCAAACTACATACACCCAAAACCCTAAAATCCGGTAGCGGCTTGTCATCGGTCAAACAATTTGTTCTCTCAATCATCGCCACCACTATATCAATTGCACTCACCTTTGGAACGGCGGCCTTCTTGGATCACCAGAAAAAAGAATCAGCCAAGAAGGAAATGGTGATGATGATTATCAACGACTTTGATCAGTCCATAAAACTGCTGGAGAAAGCAGACACACTGTTGCACAACGCCAGCAGCTTACAGCAGGAACTTGCAGTTCATCCTGAAAAATTCGACAGTCTGGGTATTAATGGATTTATGGATGTGACATCGTTCATGCTTAGTGAGTTGGAATTTCCTGAAACAACCGAGAAGATTTTTACTTCAAGTATTGAGACTTTCAATACGATTGGCAACGTCAACTTCGTCAATGAGGTTTCTTCGTTCTATATTAGCCGCCACAGATACCAGAACTTGATACAAAGCAAGTTAAAGGAAGAAATTGAAGAAACAGGAATCCTCCAATCAATAAATAAACTGTTCAATGCCAACTTTCCCTTATATTCGTACACAAATTGGGCTTTTTTGCAAGATATGAAAGAAATCCGCGATAGGTGTGTGATGATGATGAACGTTAATGAAGAGGAGTTGGCTGAATTCAGCCAGCAGCATACGACTGAACACATCAATCCTGAGAGAAAAGCCCAAGAACAGAAGATGCAGGAAGAAATGATAGAAGCAATGATGCTGATTAATGAGGCTCAGGAGAAATTAAAGTATTAAGCCCGTTGGCGGGATTATTGAATCGATTTATTTGCCAGTCAATTGACACCCGAAGGGTGGCCTTTGTGTAACCCCCGATAAATCAGGCAGCAGAGCAGAGCGAAGGTGGCTGATTCATGCGGTTTACATTACCCACGGTTACTCAAATGACCGCCCTTTGGGCGTTTTTGCCATAGTCACCTAGGCATTTTCACGTACACTCTACCTACTTGTACAATTAATTCCGCTAACGGGTAGTATTAAGCATTTTTTCAATAACACCCATCGTTTTAAGACAAAACGGTTGAAGTACTTAATACCAGAATGATAAAACTCTGGATAAGCACTAGCACTAGCGCCTCATTAATCATCGAAAAGTAAAAGAAAGTGAGTGTTTAGATGTAAAAAACGCTTTCTTCGTGTAGTTTTGTAGTACCCGAGTGCGTCTAATGATTGAATACGAACCAATAGACACGAGGCCATATGGAAACAAAAGAATTAAGTAACTTGAACAGAGATGAATTGTTCAAGGTGCTCAAGGACAAGTGTAAATCAATTGTAAAACGCGACCTCTACTGCTGGCTTCTATGCAGCATCTTAGTAATACCGCTCTTGTTCTCCACGGCGCAAAGATTATTAGATGGCCCTGTGAGCATCCCTTACTACATATTTGGGATAGTTATCGTTTGCTTGGGAGTATGGTCATTGTTGTTCAATGTTCGGTATCTCGACAAAGTTGACAAGATTGTCACTCCAGGTCAGTTATTGTATTGGTTTGTAAAGAGGCCCCGATACAACTTGATATTTTGGCTTATTCTTTGTGTGTTTATTTCACGACATTCTTCACCGTCTTCCCATGGTTCAGTTTTTGAGGATTATTTGGCTGTGATTATTTGCTTTGTAATCATTGCATTAATCGTTTATCGTGGCGCTCCTTGGTTGCTTCGCAAAGAAAAGGATATTATAGAGCAACTTATAGAACTTGTTAAGAAGAAATGACCTCCGTTTTCCCAAGGCATACGCGGTTGATTCTCTGTTGTGGCGAATCAACCGTTTTTTCTAGACCCATGGTCAACGAGCGTTAAATGGTAAGGGAGGCAGTAATGAGCCGGGCTGCGGTGGTAGTGCACACGTCGGTGCCGAGACGCTGTGAGAGACGGTTATAGCCGTCGAGCATAGCGGCGCGCTCAGATGTATCACCGAGCAACTGCGTCAATTGACTATCGATGGAATCCACGGTGCAGAGGTGCATCAGCAACTCGGGAATGACAGGTTCATCGGTGATGAGGTTGGGCAGGGTAACGTATTTCCCCTTTAACAATCGGCGATAGAAATTATAAGACCACTTGCTGCCGTTGAAGCGGTAACAGGCGACTTGCGGTGCGCCCAGCAGCGCGGTTTCAAGGGTAGCAGTACCCGAGGTAACCAACGCAGCACGGGCATGATACACAAGCGGATAGGTGGCATCACGCAGCACAGGCACGGCTTTGCTGCCCATGACTTCACGATAGAGGTCGTCTGCAATGCTCGGTGCTCCGGCGATGACAGCCTGGTACTCAGAATGACGAGAAGCCGCCTCAAGCATGAGTGGCAGATTGTCGCGGATTTCCCTCACGCGGGAGCCTGGCACAAGTGCTATAATGGGCTTGTCAGAAAGGCTGTTCTGTTCGATGAAATGGGCAAAATCGGGGAAATCCTTGCTGGCTTGAGCGACTTCCTGAACAGTGGGATTTCCAACATAAATCGCCTTATAACCACGCTCCCTATACCAATCGGGCTCAAAGGGCAGAATGCAATACATATAATCGACATAACGCCGAATGTCCTTGACGCGCCATTCTTTCCACACCCACACCTTGGGCGAAATGAAATAATGCACGGGGATGCCCAAGTTGTGGGCATATTTCGCCACTTTGAGATTGAACGATGGATAATCTACCAGAATCAACGCATCGGGCTGCCACTCGTCAATGGCATGACGCGCAGTACCCAGGAAACCGAGAATTTTCCCCAAGTGCTTAACAACATCGGCAAAACCCATATAAGCCATGTCGCGGTAATGGATGATGGGCTCGACGCCAGCCTGAGCGGCCATGAGGTCACCACCCAGGAAACGGAATTCGGCAGACGAATCCAATTGTTTGAGCGATGTTATCAGGTGGGCGGCATGCAGGTCGCCCGATGCTTCACCAGCGATGAGGAAATACTTCATGGTTCACGGCGTTTTAAGGTGATGAAATCAAACTCGTAGGCATTGCGGTGGTCGCTCACATGGTGCTCGCGGCTCACCTCCTGCCACTCGTCCATATTGAAGGCGGGGAAATAGACATCGGCACTTGCCCAACGGGCATGAATCTGCGTCAGGTGCAGCACATCCACCAGCGGCAATGCCTGCTCATAGACCTGCGCTCCTCCGATGATAAAGACGGTATCAGTCTCGGCGGCAGCAATGGCATCCTCCAAACTATGTACCACTGTCACCCCCGGGTATTGCCAATCAGCATTGCGGGTGATGACAATGTTCTGACGGCCAGGCAATGGACGACGGGGAAATGACTCAAATGTCTTGCGTCCCATCACGATGCTGTTGCCCATCGTCACCTCCTTGAAGTGTTTCATGTCGGCGGGCAGGTGGCACAACAAGTCGCCCTGGCGCCCGATGGCCCAGTCACTGGCAACAGCCACTATAGCGTGAATGGATTTCATTTTCAATTGTTGTTACTGATTTGCATCTAGACTTCTAGATAATCTAGTTAGACCGAGACGACGCCCTTGATAGCGGGCCACGGATCGTAGCCTTCAAGGGTAAAGTCCTCATACTTGTAGTCATCGATGCTCTTGACCTCGGGGTTCAGCACCATGCGGGGCAACGGGCGTGGCTCGCGAGACAGTTGCTCCTTTATCTGGTCAAAGTGGTTGCGGTAGATGTGCGCGTCACCGAAGGTGTGGATAAACTCGCCCGGCTCCAGTCCAGTCACATGGGCGACCATCATGAGCAACAGGGCATAGGACGCGATGTTGAACGGCACGCCCAGGAACAGGTCGGCACTGCGCTGATACAGTTGCAGGCTCAATTTGCCCTGAGCCACATAGAACTGGAACAACGAGTGGCAAGGCGGCAGTTTCATCGTGGGAACCTCGGCGACATTCCACGCGCTGACCATGATGCGGCGGCTGTCGGGCGTGTTTTTTATCTGGTCGATGACCTGGGCTATCTGGTCGATGGTGCCGCCATTGCCGTCGGGCCACGCGCGCCACTGACTGCCATAGACGGGACCCAAGTCTCCGTTCTCGTCGGCCCATTCATTCCAGATGCGCACGCCGTGCTCCTGCAGCCAGCGCACATTGGTGTCGCCACGCAGGAACCATAGCAATTCGTAGATGATGGACTTGAGATGCACCTTCTTGGTCGTGAGCAGAGGGAAACCGTCGGCAAGGTTGCAGCGCAACTGATAGCCGAACACGCTGCGCGTGCCAGTCCCTGTGCGGTCCTCCTTGTCCACACCATTTTCCATCACATGCTTGATTAGGTCAAGATATTGTTTCATCGGGTTATGTTTATGTCGTTGTTACCAGTTGAAGATGTTGCGCAGCACCCACCAGAGCAATACCATAATGAGAAAGAGCCAGATGAGCAACTGCGAATTGAGCCGAAGATATAATTTCGGATTGCGAACACGCTGCGACTCGGCATAGAGGCATATGGCAATCCATGGAATCGAGATGAGAAGCAGTGCATTGTATTTGAACGCTGCCACCACATCACCATTGAGCAGAGCATGGATAGCGCGCTGACTGCCGCAGCCAGGGCATTTATATCCTGTGAATTCCAGGAACGCACACTTCGGGAAAAATCCCGACGAAGATGGGTCAAGTGCATAGTACACCACGCCCATCACCAATACTACGACTATCGCGACAAGCAGCAAAAGTCCGCGCCGCATCGTCCTCGTCATGTTATGCGCAGATTAGAGTGTACAGGAGCGGTCTCCAGACGACACCCACCACGATGGCTGCAATCGTCCACCACATCGAGGTCTCGCTCGCACTCTTGGCACCATAGAGGTCTCCTGCCTTATAGAGTTTGGTCACCTTATTAGCGTAGACAATAGCCACAATGCCGAAGGGCACGCAGCACAGCACGGTCGCCACGATGGCCCACACCAGGTTAGTGGAGGGACATGGCTCGTCGATGAGTGGCTCCTCACCGTATTGCGGCTGCAAAGGGCTGCCGATTTGTGCTTGGGTGGTTTCCTCAATGGGGGTTCCTTGGGTGATTTCCTCGATGGGAGTTCCTGTTGTCACCGCCTGTGGCTCAGGTATCGGTTCACCGACCATTTCATACAAACCCTGCAACTCGGGCAACTGGGTAATCTTCACCCAGTCACTGAGCCCCTCATGCCACACATAGGCTGCTGACGTGAGCCCCATCTCCTTGAGTGCATCAAGGTCCACAGGCCCCGATTGCACGCCTTTATGATTAATCCAGTACTGCATATCACATCTGTGTTAATTTCTTGATTTTGCAAAGATAATACTATTTTTTCTCAACCACAATCAAAAATAGATTGTTATCACAACCCGTCATGACGCCATCAGCCTAGAAATCGCTAAAGAACCTTGGCCTGATGAGCAGACCGATGCGTATTCTCGAGTGATACTGGTCATAGTCCAGCATGTGCTCACCGTAGCCATTGTAATACTGAATCATGATAAACTGGTTGGAATTGTGATTGATGCGGTAACCCAGTTGCACAATCGTATTGAAATTCAAGTTCCAGCCCTTGCGCTTGACCAGCGTCATGTCGAGCACCCATTTGTCATCATGGCTCCTCGCCTGGAAACCAGCCTGATAGAGTCCCATATACTTGAGGATATCCCGGTTATATTTTCCGTCAACGATAGGAATCCAGTACTTGGCATGCGCCATCAGGTAAGGCGAGATATAAGCCTCACCTGCCAACGAAATCTTGTTCCAGCTGCGCGAGGCGATGCCGTCACGGCCATTGGACTCATGCTCGGCCATCAGCGTGAGCTTTCCCAGCAGACGGTTTTTCATGATGATATGCTTGGAAATACCGATACCGGGGTTGAAGTTCAAATCATAGAAGGGCAGTGAATTGCGGAACACATGCCATATTGCTTTTTGGGTATAAAACAGATACAGGTAGGTGTGTCCAGGAAGCACACTCTTGGTGAGGCGCTGCTGGAAACTGATTTGGAATTTCACATCGCTATTGTAGCCGTCGGGTTTACCGCCCAATACAGTACCTCCCACAAAATATGTATCCTTGTACAGGCTGAAGTAAGGCCTGTTGTCAAGTTCGGCACGGATACTATCGGCGATTTCAGTACTTGACTTTTCAATAGCGACAATTTGCCCCATTGCGGGCATAAGTGCCGCCACAAACAATGTGGCGAACACTAAAAAGGAACGTCTGATCATCGTAATAGTAGTAATGGTTTGTGAAGACAAAAGTAGTTAAAAAGATTGAAAACAGACTTCAATCCTCACACATTTTTTTGTATTACGATTCCGTATCTTGACCTTTTAACCCACCAGCCACATCAGGAGATACCAGATTGGGGGCACGGCTAGAGCAGGTAACATATTGAGCACATGGCAATCCTTGATGCGTAACAGCGACAAACCTGAACCAGTGATGAGCAGTCCACCCACGATGAGCAATTCGGCCATCAGCGCCTCGCTCACAGCGGTGCTAGACAGCATTGCAACGGCATAGAACATACCCTGCCACAAAAAGAGCACAGGTGCCGCCAGCAGCATCCCGACACCGTAGGTAGAGCCAAAAATGGTCGCCGTCACAAAGTCGAGCGTGGCATTGGTGAACAGAAAAGTATGGTCACCCTGCAACGCACTGATGACGGGACCCAGCATTGACAAGGGGCCGATGCAATAGACCAACGTCGCTGTTGCCAGCCCATCGGCAAGCCGCGTCTCACCGCCTTTGCTCCGGCGTTCCACTAGCCGATGAAAACGCCCGTCGATGTCGAGCGCCACGCCCACTACACTGCCGATGGCCATGGCGGCGATAAACAGCACAGGATACTGGCTCTTGGGCAGATTGGTGACCACGGCGTTTAGTCCGATGGCAAAGCAGGCCAGTCCCAATGCGTCATAGAGCACATTCTTGTATTTCTCCTTGATTCCCTTGTGCAGTGCCACTCCGATGAGTGTTCCTGCCACAATCGTACAAGTATTGACAATCGTTCCAATCATAATAACATTACATTTAATAGGTCATACCGAAAGTCCATAGTGGAATTTGGTTCCCCGCTCCAATTTCCAAATCATCTTTCACAATGAAAGAATTCTGCACATTCTTAATTTGACGACCGCTTTTTTTCTTCCCACCCACTTCAAAGGTAATATCTCCAATCTCGAAGTCGGCTGTTCTCGAAGCAATAATGTCGCTGGTGACTCTCATCTGGTTGTAAAAGAATGTCTCACGGATGTTCCCAATATCAGTCATCGCACCACCCATCACAAAGGCAAGATTGGAATTGTCGAGATACACTTTCTCAACCTTGCCTAGTCCCCTGATTCCTCCTGTGTCATCACGCAATTGTCCTATCATGCCAGCCTTTTCCATATAAACGAAATAGTCGGGTAACACATTCCGGCTCACACCCACAACTGTGGCTAGGGTATCCATCACGGGTTTAAAGGGCACACTCTTGGCAATGATGCTCAACAGATGACGCAGTTTTCGTCCTGTTGCCACGGTCATTTTTGCGTACTGGGGGATATCTATGTCCATGGTCTGTTCCACAATCTGGTTAAGAATCATTTCAAACTGCGGATCGTCACCAAATGGGTAATACCCATGTTGCAGGTACTCGTGAAACCATGGCAACGGATGTGCCACACCATCCAATTTCACCTTGCAGACCAACACATCATCTAATGTGGCAATTGGAAATGACAAACCATGAAACAGTGCCAAATATTCTCGAAATGACAAGCCCTGCATCCTATAAATTGGTGCCCTGCGGCTCAAATCTGCTTCACCGTGCGTGATATCCAGAATCGATGACCCGGTGAATGAGACATTCAGGTCAGGATGGCTATCATAGATTTGCTTAAGCTCCTGTGACCAGTTACTATATTTGTGAATCTCATCAATGAAAAGATGCTTGCCACCCTCACGCACAAACTCCTCGGCCACATCTATGAGAGAATGAGAGGAGAAATAAACATTATCCGCCGAGACATAGAACATCTTCTTCTGACCCCGGTGCTCATGAATATACTGTAAAAACAAGGTCGTTTTCCCCACACCACGTGGTCCGACCAAGCCAAGCATCGGCCGTTCCCAATTGATTTGAGTATACAAATACCGATGGAAAGCTGTTGAGACAGCGTCAACGCGCTGCTCCATAATTCTCGTTAAAGTGACATCCATATTTCTTTTTTTCTGCAAAGATACAATTTTGCACAAAAATTTGTGCAATAATTAGTGATTTTTGCACAAAAATTTGTGCAAAATGGGTGTTTTCGGGAAAAACAGGGCATTGAGAGTTCATGTGAATAGGGTTAAAAAGCGTTGGCATTCATGGTATAAAGGGAATAATCGCTATATTTGCGCATTCAAGCACATAGATTATTCTTAAGTATGGCAAAAAGATTCATCATTAGTGCAATAGTTATACTGATGGCTGTAGCTGTCAACGCCAATGGAAACGATGACGTGGAGCAAGCCACTGCATTAGCCGGGCGACTGTCAGCACGGTTGGCAGACAAGGTGGAGTTCCGCAAGATGGAGGCCGAACAAGGCAAGGACGCCTTTACGCTCGAGAGCCGTGGCGGCAAGGTCATCATCGGCGGCAATAATGCCAACTCGATGGCGGTGGGACTGAACCGCTACCTGAACCGCTATTGCAAGGTGACGGTATCGTGGTATGCCGGCGTGCCGATGGAGTTACCCGACGTGCTGCCTGATGTGCCCGCCCTCGAACGGATAACGGCACGGGTGCCACAACGCTTTTTCCTCAACTACTGCACTTGGGGCTACACGATGCCTTTCTGGCAATGGCGAGATTGGGAGCGCTTTATCGACTGGATGGCGCTCAATGGCGTGAACCTGCCGCTGGCAATCACGGGGCAGGAAGCGGTATGGTATAACGTGTGGACCAAACTGGGCATGACCGACAAGCAGGTGCGCTCCTATTTCACAGGCCCCGCTTACCTGCCGTGGCACCGCATGGCCAACATCGACGGCTGGTGCGGCCCGTTGCCCAAGGAGTGGCTTGAGAATCAGACCGCCTTGCAGCAGCGCATCGTGGAACGTGAACGCGCGCTGAATATGCGTCCCGTGCTGCCCGCCTTTGCGGGTCACGTCCCTGGGGCATTGCGTGAACTGTTCCCTGATGCCGACATCCAGGCTTTAGGAGGCTGGGCTGGCTTCGATGAACAATACCGCACCTATTTCCTCAACAGCGAGGATCCGCTGTACACCCGCATCCAGCGTCTGTTCCTCGAGGAGCAGACACGCCTGTTTGGGACAGACCACATCTACGGCATCGACCCCTTTAACGAGGTCGACCCGCCCAGTTTTGAGCCCGATTACCTCAACAAAGTGTCACGACACATCTACGAGAGTCTGACGGCTGTTGACCCCGACGCTGAGTGGCTGCAGATGGCGTGGTTCCTCTATTACCAGCGCAAGGACTACACCCCCGAGCGCACTCGCGCCATGCTCACGAGCGTGCCTCAGGGCAAGATGACGATGCTTGACTACTACTGCGAGTACAAGGAGATGTGGCGTGAACACGAGGGCTTTTACGGTCAGCCGTTCATCTGGTGCTACCTAGGCAACTTCGGCGGCAACACCAACGTGCAGGGCCGCGTCAAGGAGGCGGGTGAGCGCATCGAACGGGCATTGTCCGAGTGTGGCGACAACCTCGTGGGCATCGGCTCGACGCTCGAGGGACTTGATGTGCAGCAGTTCCCCTACGAGTACATCCTCGAGAAGGCATGGGACTTTGCCAAGACCGACGAGCAGGTGGTGAACGAACTCGCCGACCGCCATGCAGGCCATCAGGATTCCTACGCACGCGAGGCGTGGCGATTGCTCTATGACAACGTGCTGGATATCACCCCAAGCAACTTTGCAGCCCCCCTACCCTGCTCCTATCCCGCCATGGACAAGGAAAGCCGCACAGTGAAGTATAATCCGCGTGACCTGCTCGCCGTGTGGGACGCCCTGTTGGCACAGGACCGCGTCACCACCGATGCTATGACCATCGACCTCGTTTGGGTGGGAAGGCAACTGCTGGGCGACCTGTTCCTCGTCGAGAAGCAGGCACTTGACAAGGCCTATCGTCAGCGTGACAAGGAGGGTGTCTTTACCCACAGTGGCCTCATGATAGAACTGCTGTCCGACCTAGATGACCTGAACAGCCATCACCCGCATGCCACGCTGGCACACTGGCTGCGACAGGCGCGCAAGATGGGCAAGACCACCGAAGTTAAAGACTATTACGAGATGAACGCCAAACGCCTCATCACCACATGGGGAGGCAGTCTCAACGACTACGCCTGCCGCAATTGGAACGGCTTGATGTGGAACTACTATGCCAAGCGATGGGAAATCTATATCAGGAACATCACCGCCGCAATATTGGGCAACGCGGATTTTGACAACGACTCATTCCGTGCCGCAGCCGACAAGTTGCAAGAAAAATGGGTCACCACGAAAGACGATGACATCGTACAGGCAGAAATCGACAGCGATGTACTAATACATTGCCGCGAATTGCGCGAGAAATACCGCAAGCAACTTGAGTCTTTTAGTGAATAGTTAATAGAGAAGAGTTAATAGTTAATAGTTGCTTTAGGGCATCGAGTCGTAGGCTGCGGACTCTAAACACTAAACTCTAAACTGCGAGCGCAGCGAGCATCTCTGACTGCTGCCGCTAGCTGTTCCATGCCCTGCATGAGTACACTGCGGGGGACGGCGACATTGAGGCGCATGAAGCCGCTGCCTGCCTTGCCGAACATCGCACCGTCATTCAAGCCGATGTGCGCCTTGTTGACAAACAGGTCGATAAGGGCGTCATGCTCCAGTCCCAATCCCGTGCAGTCGAGCCACACGAGGAACGAGGCCTGAGGCTTGATGGCAGTGATGCCAAGGATATGTTCACGACAGTAGTCCACCACCGCATCGATATTGCCCTCGATATACTCCAGGCACTGACGCAGCCACTCGCCACCATGGCGATAGGCGGCCCGCGTGGCGGTCATCGACAGGAAGTTGGGGGAACACTGCTCGTTGGCTTCCAAGTGATGGAAGAAGGGCTTGCGCAAGTCAGGATTCTTGATGACGCACCACGAACTCACAATGCCGGCGATGTTGAACGTCTTGCTGGGAGCACCCATTACCACGCCCACGGCTCGCGCATCGTCGCTCACGGTAAGGAACGATGTGTGTCGGTGCCCACTCAGCACCAGGTCGCCGTGAATCTCGTCGCTGAAGACTACCACGTCATACTTCCTTGCCAGCGCTGCCACCTGGCGCTGCACATCGGCAGGCCATGCGATACCGATGGGGTTGTGCGGGTTGCACAGCACCATCATGCGGGGATGCTCGGTCTTGAAAATGCGCTCCAAGTCCTCCAAGTCCATCTCGTAGAAGCCCGTCGAGGTGCGGCGCAGGGCGTTATTGACCACCATGCGGTTATTGCCCGTGATGAGCATTCTGAAGGGGTGGTACACCGGTTCCTGTATCACCACCTTGTCACCGGGGCGGGTGAAATGGTTCAATGCCAACCCAAAGCCGTTCACAATGCCACCGATAAAGCAAGCCTCCTCCTCGGTAAATTCCAGTCCGTTGCGCTCACGCTGCCAGTCGATGATTGACTGCCAGTAGCCCTCCAGCGGCACACTGTAGCCATAGATGGGGTGTTCGGTAATACGCTCGGCAAGCGCCTGGGTGATGTCGGGACAGGCTGCAAAGCCCATATCGGCGACCCACAGGGGCAAAACATCCTCGCGTCCAAACATCGCCTGACGCAGGTCATACATCACGCTGTCGGTGCCTCGGCGGTCTATCACGCGGTCAAAATCATATTTCTTCTCCATATCATTCACTCTTTTTTGACGATTTAATTCTACAAAGTTACTCTATTTTGCGTGAATACCCAAAATAATTCCCTTTTCTATCAAATAATCCACATTTTTTCAACCGTCTGTTTTATAGACAGTTACAAAAACCACCAATTGAGACAAAAGAGAAAAATGCACTTTTTTTCAAAAAAAATCGCAAAAATTGTTGGTAGTTCCGAAAAAAGCAGTACCTTTGCAGTCGCAATTGAATGAGCGATGACTCCGTAGCTCAGTTGGTAGAGCAATTGACTCTTAATCAATGGGTCGTGGGTTCGAGTCCCACCGGGGTCACGGAATTGAACGCCAATTGTACCAACTATTGGCCTATACCCTACCATCTGCTTGCCAAGGAATCAACCTCAAGGTTCCCGCCACAGGAATGGAATACCTGTTTATACCTCGGTCAGCAGGAATGCCAAATATAATGGCATCGTCAACAACGCTTCGTTGCGCCCGATGTTGTAGTTACCCAATTTAATAGCGCTTGTGACGTGATATTTTTCGGTATGTTTCAATACTGTTCGCAGGGATTTGGCATTGCCTGTTGTTGCCTTACATTCCACAGGAGTACATAGGCCCTTATAGCGGATTAAGAAATCGAGTTCCACACTGCTATCTTTATGATAATAATAGAGTTTGCGCCCCATCTTGCCGAATATGTCGGCTACAAGGTTCTCAATGATGGCACCTTTATAGCTGAACAGATTGCCCTCCAAGATACTTGACTGGGTTCCTTCTTCCAGCATTGATACGAGCAAACCAATGTCGGCCATATACACTTTAAACTCACTTTGGATCCTGTTCCCATCAAGAGGCAATTCGGTGATTAAAGTGTTATAGCATCGGCGAATGATGCCTGCGTCTTCAATCCATTGCAGGCTCCCCGTATAGTCACGTCCTCGTCCTCCGGGACGCACCACGGTGTAGCTGAATTTCTTGTACTCGCGTGCCAACTGTGCGGGTATCGACTCAAAACACTCACGAATGCGTGATTTGTCAGCAGGAAGAGCATACTTCACCATATCTGCTTTATAATCATCAACGATACGCCTCTGCACTGCAAGCACTTTTCCGATCTGCCTCGTCTCCATGAATGTGGAAATGACCTCAGGCATACCGCCCACAACGATATATTGATTCAGTAAGTCACTGAAGCGGTCATGCAGCGCATCTTCAACAGGAGTTTCGTTGTTCAGGCATTTCTTCAGGTACTCAATGTGCACGTCCTTGATGCCGTTGGCCCATAACCACTCCTCGAAGTCCATGGGGTACATATTGACAATATCCTCAAACCCGACAGGAATAGAGGCTTCTTCTTCCTCGGCTCTCTCTCCAAGAGTCTTGTAACCGTTGACACCAAGCAAAGAACCCGTACAGATGACTTCATAGCGCCCATCAAGGTGAAAGTACTTCAGCGAGCCTCTTGCCCTGGGACAATCCTGTATCTCGTCAAAGATAAAGCAAGTCTTACCGGCCTCCACTTCAACGCTTGGCATGGCAGCAGTGATGCGCATGATGATTGAATCCACCTCCAAATTGGGGATGAAGAATTTCTTATACTCAGGATGTTCACGAAAATCCAGATAGACAACATTTTTAAATTGCTTGCTGGCAAAATCCATCACACTGCTGGTTTTGCCACACTGGCGAACACCTTTCACAACCAGGGGTTTGTGAGAGCCGTCTTCCAGCCATGACTGGAACACCTTTTCTATCTTCCTTCTGTACATAATTACACGTTTTCCTGCCGACTTTAATGTTTATTTCACACATTTTCCTGCCGACTTTTGGCGCAAAGTTACACATTTTCCAACAAATTCACACAAATAAAATGGCCCCAAAAAAAAGAAAGTTCGATAAAAAACTCTCTATGGGTGGCTGACAAAAATGACAACCGAGGTTGACACCTAATGACACCCGTTGACACACGATGACATAGTATCAGTATAAGTAATTCATGGGAATCAGGCGGTTATAGTGTCATTTACTGTCATGCTGTGTTATGAATCAGAGCCCACCGGGGTCACCTTGAGGAAAGCCAAATGACTCGCAATGAGCCGTTTGGCTTTTTCGTTACAAAAACAAAGGATGCACCACTGGCACATCCTTCGATCTGTAATAAGTTGAAATTGTTTTAGAATTTGTATCCGACAGAAATTGTAAGGTTGCGGGTCTTAGCTGAAGCATCGTCTGCTACATCAAGAACACCAAAGTCGTAGCCAATGGAAACAGGCACCTTCTGGTTGAATTCCAGACCAGCACGTAAACCCAAACCAAAATCAAAACGCTTGTAGCCCACCTCGTCGCTAAAGACGTCATAGCCATCGGTCTTACCAAATAAGCCAATACCGAAATAAGGACCAAATTCACCGAACAAGGCTAGGGTCTCGTTAATGGCATATTTGTAACCAAAATGTACAGGGATGTCCAGATAATAAGGGTTGAAAGTGATTCCGGCCGCCTTGGTTCCTTTGAGAGAAAGAAGTGCGCCAGCGTTGCCATAGAAACCATTGCTCACACTGGGAATACCAATGGTTGTGCGAATACCTGCATGGAAGCCGATACGTGAACTGCAACCACTGGCATCAACATTTGCTACATTCATACCA
>CACZAC010000003.1 GCA_902779125.1 uncultured Bacteroidales bacterium
CGCTGAGGAGGCCAAGAAGAACGAGGCAAAGGCTGAGGCCGTAGCCAAGAAGAAAGCCGAGATCGCTGCCGCTAAGGCTGCTGCCGAGGCTGAGGCTGCAAAGGCTGCTCAGGAGGCTGAGGCTGCTGAGGCTCCCGCCGAGGAAGCACCTGCTGCTGAAGAGGCTCCCGCCGCTGAGGCATAAGAAGAACCCCGTTCTTTTTAAAACCACACTGGCTCTCAACCATCACGGTTGGGAGCCAGTGCTGTATTTTGAAGAACTCAATTTAAGCCTTGAGATTCTCATACCATTCACACACCCGATTAATCGCTGGTGTGTCAATGCCATTCAATCTTGCTGTATCACGAATATAGAAAGTACCGCATTCAAAGTCCTCGGTAAAATAACGGCTCTCTAAATCAGGGATATAACCATTATCAGCCTTTTTCATCGGTGACATGATTGACTCAAATGCCGGAATAGAGCGTATTTTACGAGTCAAAGATGAAGCGTCGATCGATTCATAGTAATCCAATATCGTTGGTACGCTTGATGGATCAACCGGCAAGTGTTTCAACAATTCCTGCAACTCGTTATCCATATCAATGAGTAGTTGGGATGCATTATCGTCCCATTCAGCATAGAACGGAGGAATCCGTTCATACTTCACGGTAGGATTCCAGTCCTTCCACATGGTGTACAACCTGGCTGGATGCAACAAGGGATTGCTGTTAGACAGGCTCACCTCGTAGAAATTAGCCAACAGTTTCACTGGTGTGTGCAGCAAGTTTTCAACAGTCGCGCGAATAGCATTGCCATTACCATTCTCGACGCACAAACTGAGCGATTTCTTAGAGCCCAAGAGGTCGGCCTCTTTTCCGTATTCTACTATTCTAGAAATGAACGGAACACGCTGGAAACCGAAAACCGTCTGTTTTGGAATCAGTTCATGGGCATGGAAGAAGAAGCCAGTGTTAGAAACTATGCTGCCGACAATCGTATTCTTGTTCAGATACGGCTTAATGCCAGCAAGCATGGCCTTGATGTGGGGGCCCGGCAAACAGATAAACACCAAATCGGCATCAGGAATCACACGTTCAGCACTTGATGTTACGAGGTTCAATTCGCCATTCAGCGTTTCGGTGCCGTTGGTTTTTTTTACATTGATTTTCAACGAGGAAGACCACTTTTCGGGGTGTCCCGTTAAAACACTCACCCGATGAATGCCTTGAGCAGCCAGATAGCCCGCCATCACATGTCCCAAATTACCTCCTCCACAGATGCAGATATCCAATCCTCTAAGGCTATTTAGGGAATCAACAAGGCGGTCATTGTCCTGCTGGTCGCGGATGGCAATTCTGACGTAATTCTTTCCTTCAAGTCCAGTCTTGTTATCGCAATCCTTAATCAGGATATTGTAATCATTGAGCAACTTTTCTGTCAGTTGTCGTGATGTGTAGTGTTTCGTTACCTGACACAGGAAGTAATTGGCCTGAGAAGGAATAACACGAAGATATGGAATTGCTGACAAGCGCTCGGCAAAACGACTGCGCTCGCTGACAAATTTCTCACAAGCAGCCTTATAAAAAGACTCATACTTGTTGAAAATCTGCATATAGAACTCCGCAAACGAATTGATGTTCCAGATGGCAACATCCTTCTTCATTTTATCCAATAAAACGGTATCGGCACCAGCCAAAACGCCTAAACGGAGTCCTGGGACGCCATAGGACTTGCTGATGCTCTTCATGACCAACAGCTCCGGATATTTCTCCAGGATATCATCATTCAGCAGAGAATTCGCCGGTCCCCCGTCGGAAAAGTCAACAAACGACTCGTCAACAACAAGCCTGATACCGTGCTGAGCACACCATGTGGCTAAAGCCAATACGTCACCCTTGGGAATATAATTACCTGAGGGATTATCGGGATTGACGAGCAGCAAAGCATTGATATCCTTAGATTTATAGAATGCTATGAGATCATCGGCTGAATAATGTAAATCTGGATTTTCAGGAAAGAATGGCACAATAGCATCCCTCTTCAAGCGATGGGGGTACTCTTCAAATGTAGGATAAACGACCCCCACCTTGCTCCCCTGCTCCATCAACTGTTCCATCAGGCTCTTAATCAATTCGGCTGCTCCATTTCCCACAACGATATATTGGCTGCTGACTCCGAAATACTTTCCTGCCAGCAATGAATTCACAGCCATGCCACTGGGATACTGTGTCAACAGTTCGTCAAAGTTGGCACGCATCTCATCTCTCATCCGTTTCGGCGGGAAAAACGGGTTCACGAGATAACAGAAATCCAACATCTGAGGGAAACGCCAATAACCGCCATACCTCACGTGGTACTTCTGCAATTTGTCTTTCTCTTCAGCAAAAATGGCCTCGGCGATATCCTTATCCTGCACATCATCAATCTCATACCACGGTTTGTCCCCGATGGGCAAGGCCTTGAGATTGGCCTGATCCAATAAGGTTATCACGCGCAACACCTGCTCGTAATACTCGTTGTTGCCCATGACTTTGCAATAGGCGTCGAGGAACGGCACATAAACTTTAGTCGAAAACTCCTTACTAAATTTGTAAACATTCACTGTTTTATAGTAGGAATCAACCTCAGAGTACTTGAAAGCCTTCTTGGGCACAAAGTTGACGATATTGTTTTCCTTGTCGATGCGGACCATCGTACCATCCATCCATGTCTCATATTTAGCCACGAGCGCCAAGTTAGGATACGGGTCATCGAGAATCATCTGGAAAAGGCTGTCATCCAGAATCAGGTCACTCTCGATGAGAAGCGTGTCATCCTCAACCATCTTGTCCTTGACCAAAGCCAATGAATAGATGTTGTTGGTCTTGTCATAGACAGGATTCTCGGCATATTCGATATGTAACCTGTCATTATAACGGTCACCGATATAGTCCATCAATTCCTTGCCTTTATATCCAACGACCAGGACAAGACGAGACAGGTTTAACTGACACAGCTGTTCCAACATCCTATCAATCAACTTTACGCCATTGACAGGCAACATACACTTGGTGTTATCGCGTGTATATTTTCCTAAACGCCGACCCATACCGGCCGCTAAAATAATCGCTTGCATTCTATCAGTTTATATCATTGTTATTCGTAGAACTCGAGGCGCTCGACATGATGATAGACGTGGTCGAGGTCATCGGGGAGTCGCATATAATCACCGTACATGGTTTGGAGCATGTGATGGCTGTTGTCCGGGACAGGGAGTTGGACACCCTCAAAATCATGGGTTGTCAATGGGAACACATCCTGTGGGTCATAGATGTTGTGGAACGGGATACCATAGTCACACATGAGCGCCTTGGTGCCACTCAAGCGGCTGATGCCACGCAACAACGGGAACGAGACATGACGATTAAACCATGTCAAAGCCCTGATTTTCTTCATCGACGAGTCGTTGCCATTGCCCTTGCGGAAGAAGTTGTAAGCCATACTCTGCAAGCGCAACCGCTGCGTCCAGGGCAGGAGCCTGTCCAGCGGGAAGATGTCAATGAAGATACCACGCTCCTTGAACACCTTGTCAAAGTCTCCCTCATCAAGGAAAGAACGCTTGTCCCTCAATTTTGCTATAAAGAGAAAATAGTTCCTGTCGGTGTCGTTGGTCTGCAGGGCTATGTGCTCAGGCAATTCATCAGGCAAAACCTTCAACAAGCGCATGTAATCCTTACGCATCATGGCTACATCCAAGTCGTCGTCCCAAGGAATGAACCCATTGTGACGGAAAGCGCCCAAAAGAGTGCCACCATACAGAAAATACGGTATATTGTGCTTCTTGCATATCTTGTCAAGCACAGTAACCATCTCCAGCATCACCATCTGCTGACGACGCAGAAGAGAGCCTTCAGGGTTGAATCGTGCCCTTAACTCTTCTGGACTGAATGTTGCCTTGTCACTCATCGGATATAATATGCCAACAATTACATGATGTCGATGGTGCAGATTAACCTTTTTTGCACCACTACAGGTTTGCTTATTTCTTTACTTTAAGCCTTAACAGCAGAGCGAATCCTACTGCCAAAGCAAAAGACATGATTAACTGCAACTGCCAGTTTGCCAGCACGACACTTGCCTGAAGAGCGCCATTGGTCACGACCAGACATTTCATCAAGCGGAAAACAATTTTAGAGACAAGGATACCTGCAAACATCCCCACAAAAGCGCTCTTGGTCACCTTGGTCAACAGGTGGAAGAGGAAAACGTTGAGCATCAGCTCAATCACCATCAAAGCACAAATTGGAGGAATGGGCATTCCTGAAACAATCATCGACGAAACCGGAAGCAGAGCTGCCAACAAATAGCCGTTTCTTTTGTCATTCACCATCAGCAGTCCCAAGAAAAGGGCTACTCTCATGGGCTCAAAATAGTGGTATGACACGCCTAAATAATGAGTAATGGCAGGAGTAAGAAATAATAATACCAACAGAACAGCATCGATAATGGCCGTTCTCACAATAGGATTAACTGATGATAACGTCTTCATAATTATATTACATAATGCCGCGTTCGCGGAGTTTTTTCTGCCAGTTCCATGCGCTGAGCATGGTGTCGTCAAGAGAAATCTCGGCATGCCAACCCAAGACCTCGTTAGCTCGCTTGGGGTCAGCCCAGATTTGAACAATGTCACCAGGACGGCGCGGAGCAATCTTGTGGGGCACCTTCACGCCGGTGGCACGTTCAAAAGAGTGAAGCAATTCCAGCACCGAAGCGCCATTGCCCGTACCGATATTGAAAATTTCCAATGCCTCGTCGCTCTTGTCCTCGAGCATGCGCTCCAGAGCCTTGACATGAGCCTTGGCGAGGTCTACGACGTTGATAAAGTCGCGGATGCACGAACCGTCACGCGTGGGATAATCGTCACCGAAGATGCTCAGTTCCTTGCGCACACCGATGGCAGTCTGAGTCAGATAGGGCACCAGGTTCTGAGGCACGCCGTTGGGCAACTCGCCGATTTCGGCACTGGGATGAGCACCGATAGGATTGAAGTAACGCAGGAGTATCGCCTTGATAGGACTGCCGCTGCGGATGACATCGGTAATGATATCCTCACAAATCTGCTTGGTGGCACCATAGGGCGAAGTGGCCTTCTTGGTAGGTGCATCCTCGGTGATGGGGTTCTTGTCGGGCTCGCCATAGACTGTGCAGGACGATGAGAACACAAATCCTTTCACACCGAACTCAGGCATCAACTCCAGCAGATTGAGCAGGATATTGATGTTGTTGCGGTAGTACATGATAGGTTTCTCAATGCTCTCACCCACAGCCTTGCTTGCTGCAAAGTTGATGATGCCGCTGATGCCGGGATTGTCCTCGAACAGCTTGCGTACCACGGCACGGTCGGTGCAGTCGCCCTCAACAAAGACCGGACGAATGCCCGTAATGCGCTCGATACCATCCAACACCTCAATATTACTGTTGCTCAAGTCATCAATGATGACCACCTCATAGCCAGCTTGTTGCAGTTCTACTGTAGTATGGGAACCAATAAAGCCAGTTCCACCAGTCACTAAAATTTTGCCTTTCATTTCTACAATTTGATTTATGATTATATGTTATTTTTTTCGGTTGCGAATAAACTCGACACACTCCTCAAATATCTTGGCATGCAACAACTTCATCGTGACAGCATAAAGCGCCGCTGCAATGAGAATACGAGATGCCAATAGGAAGTACGCATTGTGTATGAAGAGCGTCACTAGATAAGTCAAAGCCATCACCACCACCGTGATGAGCAAGAACGGCAACAAGTCCCGCAACATGCTGGTAAACTTGTAACCGATCAGTCTTGAGGCAAATACCTGCCATGCCAACAGCCACAGAATGTTAATGCAGGCAAAGGCTATTACCATTGCCGTGATGCCTAACTGATGACATGCAAGCACTGCAATCAACATGATAACAATCTGAGATACACAGAGCCACATATAGATGTCGGACTTGCCCAAGCTCAGGAACAGGTTCTGATAAACCGTATAGAGCGGTATGAATGCGCCACTGATGCACAGAATCTGTAACAGCGGAATGCTATCAATCCACTGTTCGCCAATGGCTTTAATGATGAACTGTGGCGCAATAAGTGCTAGACCAAACATTGCCGGGAAAGCCATGAAAGCCGTGAAACGCAACATTTTGCCAAACACTCGACGCTGACGCTCATTATCGTCATTGATGCGCGTGAGCACGGGCTGGGCGACCTGGGCGACAGTGTTGGACACCAACTGGTTGGCCATCGTGTTCCACTTGTTGGCCTGAGTGAAATTACCCACCGATTGAGCAGGAAACAGTCGACCGAAGACGACTGTCAGCATATTGTTGTTGATGGTTGTCAATACAGTAGTAATCAACACCTTGTAGCTAAATGAGAACATCTGTTTCACAGGCGTGAAATCAACATGGAATGTAGGATGCCACCGTGAGAACACATAACGTCCTATACAAATCATCACATTGTAGAGCACCTGCTGTGTTGCCAGGCTCCAATAGGAAAAGCCATTCAACGCCATCACAACGCCGACAGTACCCGAAACAATGAGAGCCGTTATCGTGATAATCGCTTTCTCTTTCACCCTGAGACTGCGAGTAAGTACTGCATTGGGCGTAATGCCGATTGCGGCAAAGATAAATCCCAAGAAGACAAACCGGGACAAGGACGTGAGGCATGGCTGATGGAAAAATGCCGCTATAAGCGGAGCACAGAAAAACAGCACAACATAGAGCAAAAGACTCACGCCGATGTTGAACCAGAAGACTGAATTATAATCGTTGTGCTTGATGTCCTTGATATTGATGAGCGCTACTCCAAATCCGCTATCCTGCAAGTTACCTGCAATCAGCGTGAAGATAGCCAACATTCCCACAATACCGTATTCCTCGGGAGAGAGCAGACGTGCCAGAAAGATACCGATAATCAGGTTGAGCAGTTGCGTGCCGCCACTACTGAGGAACCCCCAAAACAGTCCTTGGGCGGTTTTTTGTTTCAGGTTCTGATTATCGTTATCGTAACTCATTGCTTGTCCAGAATCATATCAATCCACTCACGCACGCAGGCATCACCGCCCCTACGTTCAAGAACGAGGATGCCGGGAATCTTTTTCACTTTGGCACAAGCATCAGAGGGGCAAGCCGCCCATCCCGCTGCTGCGAGCAGGTCATAGCAGTTCACGTCATCGCCAATATAAGCCACCTGCTGCATTGTGATGCCCATCTCCTCACAGATTTCACGCGTAGCAGCCAGTTTGCCGCCATCACGGGCTCCCTGCTTGAGAAAGTCCAAGCCAAGTTTCCGGGCTCGATTCACATTAATAGGGACATTCTCGCTGGTAACGATACCCACCTTGACTCCCGCGCGTTGCAGCATCTGCAAACCCATTCCGTCGCGGGTATTGAATTTCTTGAATTCGGTACCATCGGTGCCATAGTACATGCCACCGTCGGTAAGCGTGCCATCAACATCCGTCAGAAAGAGACGGATATCGCTTGGCGAAGGTACCCTTTCAATTATGTTTTGTTTATCAGTATTCACCTCGGCCATAATCGACGTTTATTTGAGGTATTTTTCAATATTGTAACGGGGACGGTGCTTGCCCTCGGTATAAATGCGACCTATATAAGCCGCTATGATGCTTAGACAGATGAGCAGACACCCGCCGACGAACCAGATTGAAAGCATAATAGATGCCCAACCTTGAGCGCCGTTTCCTTTGCAAAGCGACACAATCACATAAATGAGAATGGCAAGACTGATGAGCAGGAAAATGATGCCCAAATCAAATATGAGCCTCAATGGTTTGACGCTGAACGAGGTCACCCCGTCGATGGCAAAGGACAGCATCTTGCTCAACGGATACTTGCTCTCGCCCGCCTGACGTTCCAACCTGTCATAATAGACCGAATCGGTTTTATAGCCCAACAGCGGCACCAAGCCACGCAGGAACAGGTTGCGCTCCTCGTACTGGCACAGGGCATTGACAGCGCGCTGACTCATCAGCCTGAAATCGGCATGGTTATACACCGATTTCACGCCCATACTGTTCATGAACTTGTAGAACATCTGCGCCGTCGTGCGCTTGAAGAAAGTATCGGTCGTGCGCTTGCGCCGCACACCATAGACGATGTCACAGCCCTCGTCATACTTCTTGACCATCTCGGGAATCGCATGGATGTCATCCTGCAGGTCGGCATCAATCGACACGGTCACATCGGCATCCTCGCGGGCTGTATCCAATCCAGCCATGAGGGCATTTTGGTGTCCCACGTTACCCGCCAGTTTCAAGCCTCGCACATGGGCACTGGCAGCACTGTATTCGGTGATAATCTGCCAGGTGCGGTCTCGTGAACCGTCGTCAACATAGAGAATGTAACTCCCCTCGCCCACCAAGCGTTGAGTCATCATATCGGTCAACAAGGCAAGGAGTTGCCGATTAGTCTGCGGCAAAACCTCTTCCTCGTTAAAACAAGGCACTACAATTGCAAAAGTCGAGTTTTCCATACTTCTGTCATAGCCTGTTTAGTTCAGACTAACTTGCAAAGATACATTTTATTTGTGGAATGTGCAAACCATAGCCATATTATTGACTTTTTGACGGGCTTGTTAGGTGATGAATTGATTTTTTTAGTAATTTTGCCCGAGTAAACCGAAAAACAATCTGATTGACAATGATACTATCGATGACCGGATTTGGCAAAGCAGTGAAGGTATATAACAACAAGAAAATCACTGCTGAAGTCAAGTCACTGAACAGCAAACAATTGGACTTTGGGGTTCGCACGCCTCAGAATTACCGTGAGATTGAGATGGAACTGCGCAACAGCATCTCCCAAGCACTATTGCGTGGAAAGATTGACCTGTTTGTCTATTGTGAACCCATCGAGGGGGCACCTTCAGGCACCATTAACATCCCGATGCTGCAGCAGTACAAGGCTCAAATCGAGGAAATGGCTAAACAACTGAACTTGCCACTACCCGAGGACTGGTACGCTACCCTACTGCGCATGCCTGATGCCATGAAGACTGATGCCAAATCGACAGAAGCCGATGAGGAAGAGTTAAAAGTAGTCAAAGAAGTAGTTGCTCTCGCAACCAAACAACTCGTGGAATTCCGCCGTCAAGAGGGCGCACGACTTGCTGCTTTCTTCGAGGAGAAAATCGCAGCCATCCAAGCGTTGCTCAACGAGGTTCCCCGCTATGAAGAGCCCCGCATCAACAAGATTAAAGGTCGTATCCTTGACGCTCTTGCCAAAATCAAGGAAGTGGACTATGACAAGAACCGCTTTGAGCAGGAACTCATCTATTATATCGAGAAACTCGACATTACCGAGGAAAAAATACGTCTGCAAAACCACCTGAACTACTTCCTGGAAACGATGAACAGCGAGGAGCCCGGGCAGGGCAAGAAACTGGGATTCATCAGCCAAGAAATCGGACGCGAAATCAACACTATGGGTTCCAAGGCCAATCAAGCCGACCTGCAGAACCTGGTCGTGCGCATGAAGGACCATCTGGAGCAGATTAAGGAACAGGTGCTGAATGTGCTTTGATTCAATTTTGCTGAGCAAAATTGAGGTTTAGAGTTTAGAGTTTAGGGTTTAGAGATTTTTGACTAGAGATTAGGCAATTATATGAAACAGGGCAAATTGATTATCATTTCGGCGCCGTCAGGGTCTGGCAAATCGACCATCATCGGGCGCATCATGCAGGACGAGTCTTTGCGGCTTGCTTTTTCGGTATCGGCCACTACCCGCCCCCGTCGCGGGCAGGAAGTGCATGGCGTGGACTACTATTACCTGACAACCGAGGAATTCCAGCAGAAAATTGCCAACGATGAATTGGTGGAATACCAGGAGGTGTACGAGGGACGCTATTACGGCACGCTAAAGAGCGAAGTGGAACGCATCACCGCCATGGGCAACAACGTCGTGCTTGACCTTGATGTGCTCGGTGGAGTCAATGTCAAGAAAATGTACGGTGACCGTGCCCTGTCCATCTTTATCCAACCGCCCAGCGTCGAAGTGCTGCGCCAACGCCTAATCAACCGCGGTACCGACAGCATGGAGGATATCAAAGCCCGTGTGGATAAAGCCGAGTTTGAGATTTCCATCGGACCGCAATTTGACTACACTGTCATCAACGATGACCTGGAAACCGCTGTCAATCAAGTGCATGACCTGATTACCGATTTCATCGACACCCCCTTACAAAACGAACAAGAGAAATAAGCATCAATCAGTTGCACTGGTACATACCGTGCAAACGTATTTAGAGGTCACCATCGTATCAAACCGATAGCGGTGCGCCTCGTTGAGGACCGATAAGAGATTTTCATCGGCAAGACCTTGTCCTGTGAGTTTCAACAGGCTTTCTTTCATGGTCCACAAGCGGATAAATTCAGCGGCAGGTTGCTTTGATGCAGCAATCCTGAGGCATTCGTCGGCATTCATCATGTGATGCAGCAACGACTCATCGTAGCGGTCGATACTCTCCACGTCAATCCCCACAGGATGCGGGGCGAGCACACAAACGGCAGCATCACGACAATGGCTCAGGTTAAAGTGGATATCGGGAAAGCCTTCCAGCCGTGGCTTTCCTTTTGGCTCAAAGACAAACGGCGGCACCGAATCCATGCCGTATTCCAACGACAATGCCCGTTTCAATAGTAAATAAGAAGCCACCGACAGACGACGGTCCAATTCTTGAACATATTGCATGGCATAATCTCGCCGTTGCGGACTGACGGCGGCCAGAGCCGCCGTCAGGTCAAAATCCCAAATATGGTCGTCAATGTAAATCACGTCTTCAACTTGAACTGGATGTGCCGTCCCTTGTGCAGGGCGAAGATGACGGCGACCTCAATCACGTAGGCAATGAGGTAACTATACCAGAGGTACTGCGGCATGAGCTTGCCCATGAACCAGAGCACGGGAATGACTGTGAGCGACAAGGCAAACGAGATAAACAGTGCCATTCTATGCTGATTATAAAGTTTATAGACAATCATCAGTACATAGATGTAACAGAATGGGATGAAGCTCAGGGCAAAAATCCTCAATGCAGGCACACTCTGGTGCAGCATTTCGATTTCATCACAGCCGAACACGTGGGCGATGCTCTGTGGGAATATCCACACCAACAAGCATGTAACCAGCATCGACACTGTAATGAAACGGAAGCCGCGTTTAATCACTGTGCGTAAACCATCTTCATCGCCCTTACCCACCTGAATGGCGCCAAGAGACTGCAATGTCTGACAAGTACCCGACAGGAACAAGTTATAGAGTTGAAGCAGGTTCATGCACAGAGCGAACACAAAAATTCCCGTTCGTCCCAACGAAGACAACACAATCGTGTTTGCCGACAGTAACAGTAACGTGAGGCAGATGGATGCCACTGCTAACGGGGCGCCCTGAGAGATGATGCGTCGCAACGAGGACGACAGGCCATCGGTGAAGAAAACGGGCATCAGACGACGCTGTTCAGGCTTGCTCCAATGGCTCAAGAGAATAGCAATGCCCACTAAATGACCTACTACCGTTGCTGTGGACGAACCCGTAATGCCCCAACCAAACCATTGGATAAATACGATATCGAGCAACAGATTGACCAGATTGTCGATGATTACAGCTACCGACACCAGGCGTGGACTGCCATCAACACCCACCATGGTCGATAAGCCCCACATGAGAATGAACGCGGGATTACCGATGAGCAGCACCTGCATATAATCGTCAGCCAGCGGCAGAATCTGTTCATTGCTACAGAGCAAGCGCGCCGTCTCATGCGGGAACATCAAGCCACCGATAATCGCCAGCAACACACCAAACCCAAGACTCAACGACAGAGCACGTGTGAAGAAACGTCGTGCCTCGTCAATCTTGTGCTGTCCTAACGCATAAGCCACCAGCATACCCGCACCTGCATTGATGAGCAGGTGCAGGGTAAAGATGAACTGGGTGATGGGCGTTGACAGGTTAATGGCACTCACGCCATCCTCGCTGATGAGGTTGCCCACGATGATGCCGTCAACCACAGTGCCCAAGCAACCTGATAGTGCTACTAGAATATAAGCCCACAGGTAGCGGTAGAACTGGGCATTGATATTGTCACTTGAGGGTTTCACCATAGCAGCTGTTTATTCAAAGAAACCAAAGCCGCTAATGGCGTTCAACATGCGCTCCACATAGTCCCATGACGTGGGTGACCAAGCGAAGTCATAGCGATAGAGTACCTGGGTGGTATAGTTATTATCGCGCTTCACATCGGCAGTCTTCTGTCCATGCGCCATATCCTGATATGCCAGCAATGACGACATTGACTTGGCCTTGACGGGATCGTTCTTGGCCTCTTCCATTCTTTGATCGAATTCCTCCTGCTCGACGAACTTCACGCCATCACCCACATTGCTCAATTCCATGAGCACATCACCCAGGAATTGTCCATGGATGTTGTAGGGATGGAATACTGTGCAGTCCTTTGGCGTTGAACTCAGCAGCACAATGGCATGTGCCACCTCGTTGATGGGTGAGAATTCCACCTGTAGGTTGCGCATGGCGTGCGGACAGCAGCCCAGCATGTTATAGACCTTGATGCGGCCCATAAACGAGTTGGTAGCGAAGTTGGCCTGGAACTCGCCGTCGGTGGAACGAGCAGCCAGGTTGCCCACACGCATAATCTTGGCATTCAATCCATGTATCGCCACTGCGTTGAGAATCAAGCGCTCGGCCATGAACTTGGAATAGATGTACTTGTTACCCAAGAACTGTCCCATATAGAGGCGCTGCTCGGTGAAAATGTCATTTTTCAGCTCACCGGCCCACAAGCCTCGGGTGCTGGCAGTGGAAACGTGAACAAGTTTTGCACCGGTCTTGACACAGTAGTCAACACAGCGTTGAGCGCCACCGATGTTCACGTCTTCAATCTCAGTGCCCTCGCTGAAGTGTTTCACAATAGCGGCACAGTTGAATATCGTGTCCACCTTCAAACCTTCACTAAAGTCGCTGGTCACATCGCCCAGGACAACATGCAGGCGATTGCCGAACAACTCCTTGAAGGAATCTGAGAAATAGTAGAACAGCAGTGTGCGCAGTCGGCTCTCGGCTTTTTCCAGCGTTTTGCCACGCACCAGGCAATAGATGTTCCGGGCATCGGAATCGATAAGTTCGCGCAGGATATGGATTCCCAGATAACCCGTGGCACCCGTCAGCAACACATCACCCAACTGCTGGCGCTCGCCCTTGCGGAAGTTGTCGAGCGTGTTGCGCAACAGCAAGTTGTTGATGGCAGTATAGTCAAATCCTGTGATCTCATCACTCGCTTCATCACCACTTTCGCCTGTGATGAGTCGAGCAAGTTTGCGAGGTGTGGGATTAGCAAACACGTCACCATAAGCCACATGCAGGCCCGCTTTGTCAGCCTCGATGATGACACGCGTCACGACAAGCGAAGTACCGCCCAATTCAAAGAAGTTGTCGGTTGCACCCACCTTGTCCATCTGCAGAATATCGGCAAAGATGTCGCAGAAGGCGCGCTCCGTATCGTTGACAGGCTCTACCTGTGCCGAACTGATTGCCAATTCGGGCTCAGGAAGCGCCTTGACATCGGTCTTGCCGTTAGGCGTCATAGGCATCTCCTTGAGTTGCAGATAAGCCGTCGGCACCATGTATTGCGTCAGGCTCTTGGAGATTTCAGCCTTGAGGGCATCGGGAGCAATCTCGCGGTCGGCAGTGTAATAGGCACACAGGTGCTCCTTGTCGTTAATCTTGCGGATAAGGATGACTACCTTCTTCATGCCCTCGACCTTAAGCATCACATTCTCAATCTCGCCCAGCTCGATGCGCAGACCGCGCAGCTTAATCTGGTGGTCGGTACGGCCCAGGATAACCACGTCACCATCGGGCAGCCACTTGGCATAGTCACCCGACTTGTAGATGCGAGTGCCGTGGTAATCCACAAAGCGCTCACGTGTCATCTCATCCAGGTTATTATAGCCATGAGCCACGCCACGTCCACCGATGTACAGTTCACCGACGACACCGACAGGCAACTCGTTGCCATCCTGGTCAACGATGTATTCAACCACATTTAACTGTGGCTTGCCCACTGTAACCACATCGGCATGAGTCAATTCCTTATTGTTCGATGCCACGGTAATCTCGGTGGGACCGTAGCAGTTAAAGATGCGGGCCTTGGTGACCTTGCGCAACTGTTCCAACAGCTGGTCGGAGAATTTCTCACCACCGGCACGCACAATGTCGATGCGACTGATGGCGTCGCAGAAGTCCTCACTCGTCAACCATGTCATCCAACGTGATGGCGTACCCGATACCATGTTGATGTGCTCATCATTGATAAGACGTGCCAAATCGAGCGGATTATTGGCCTGTTCCTCGGTTGCCACAATGAGTGTCTTGCCGTTGAAGTATGCCGTGCCGATGTCCTGCAATGCAGCGTCAAACGAGATGGTTGTCACGCTCATGATGCGCTTGGCATCGGTCAAGACACCATTGGCAAACACATTGGCTGGATGACCGTACAGGTAGTTACAGATACCCTTGTGGTGCAACATCACTCCCTTGGGACGGCCTGTCGAACCACTGGTGTAAATCAGGTAAGCCAGGTCATCGGGCGTGATATCGGTGACGATAGTACCGTTGTTATCATCGTTGATGAGTTCTTCCACATCGATAGCCTTACCCTCGGGAACAGTGTCCATACGGTCGGCAGTCGTAATGATGTAACGCGCCTCGCTGTCCTCGAGAATCAGTTTCACACGGTCAGCGGGATACTCGGGATCACAGGGGATGTAAGCGGCACCTGACTTCAATACGCCGAACAAGGCAAGAATCAGTCGGCTGGTTCGTGGCAGCAACAAGGCGACACGGTCACGCTCCTGCACACCGCGTTTCCTCAAGGCGGCAGCAATGCGGTTGGTCACCTCGTTCATCTCCTGATAAGTGAAACGGCCATCGATGGCAACAAGTGCCTCATGTTCAGGCTGTTCCTGTGCAAAATGGCCGATGCACTCATGGAAGAACTTGAACGGAGCATCACCCGTTGCGGTCTGCCGCAGGTGGCTCAATTCCTCTTCCTGGGCCTCGCTGACAATGGACAACTGGCGCAAGCGCTTCTGGGGATTCTCCATCATCAGGTTAGCGACAGCGACGATGCTCTCGGCAAGTCCACGTCCCACGCGCTCGCTATAGATAGAGTCATCATACTCGACAACCACGCCACAAGATTCAATTTTGATATTGATTTTGAATTTGGGGACATTCAGTTCGAGCACTTCATGATCAATGGGCTTTCCATTTACGGTATATTGTGAGAGTATTCCCACCTGATAGGCATAGGCTATCGCAGGACGGAAACCGTAATCGGTGGCAATGCGTGCAAACGGATAGTCCTCATGACGCAGCGTCTGGTCAAATGTGTCGCTGGTCTGTTTCAGGAAATCACCCACGGTCACGTCATCGATGCTCAATCCCAAAGCAAGGGTATTGACAAACATGCCCACAGTGTCGGCAACCTTCAGGTTGCTGCGGCCGCTGCTCACGGTACATAAATATACCTCGCGGTTGTTGGTGTAGCGCGAGATGACGTAGGAAGTGGCTGCCAGGAACAGATGGGCGGGTGTGATTCCCTGCTCGCGGCAGAAGGCGGTCGCCTTGTCCAGGTCGGCAGGACAAACCGCTTCGCCGATGAACCCTTGTTCGTCACTCTTGGGCAGGTCAGCGGGTATTTCGCTGGCACCCTCACAAGTCTGCAACTTCTCGGCAAAGAATCGTTGTGATTCCTTAAAGGCGTCGGTCTCCTCGGCAGCCTGTTGGTCGAGGACAAATTCCAGGTAATTGTAGGCTTCCTTCTCCACCTCTTTGCCTTCGACGGCAGCATTGATTTGGCGGATTAACAGGTCGGCTGAACCACCGTCAAATACCAGATGGTGTAAATCCATCAGCAGATAAACGCCAGCAGGCGTCTTGACTACCTCGACGCGGTATAGCGGCGGCTTCTGTAAATTGAAAGGCCGCACGAACTCATTCTTGTATTTCGCCAATTCCTCCTCACTCATCTCGGTGATACCCACCTCGACGGGAACACTGTCATCAGTCGTCTGGATGATAGTATCTCCCTCGGTCGTGAAGTGGACGCTCAATTCGGGATGTGACTCGATGACGCGTTTCATAACATCGGCAAGGACGTTGGCATCAGTGCCCTCGGGATAAGAGAGCAGGTAAGGGATGTTATAGATGGTGGAGGCAGGATTTTTCAGGCAGTCGAAATAGACACCCGTTTGGGCGTAGGACAACGGTGCGCTGGTAATGACCTTGGCTTCAGCCTTGGGCTTTTCGGCAGCAGGTTGAGCACCACCGGAGAGCATTGCCTTCAGAATTTCATTCTCAATCGACTGGATAGTACCTGTCTTCACCAGGCTGCGAGAGTCGAGGGTCACGCCGTAGCGCTTGTTGACCTGAACAGCCAGCTTGATGGCAGAGATTGAGGTCAGACCCGCATAGCCTAGTGGCGTTGTGACACCAAAGTCGGTGTTGTTGACAACGTCGGCAACAATCTGGTGCAGTTCCTCTTCCAACACGTTCATGGGCACATTAACCGCCTCGACTGCTGTAGCCTTTTTCTCGGGCTTGGGCAGGGCTCGCTTGTTCACCTTCTGATTTTGGTTCAAGGGGATGGCGTCAATCTGCATGGTAACGGCAGGCACCATGTAGGGCGGTTTCTCGTCCATGATGAAGTTGTTCAACGCCTCGATATCCACCTTCTCGTCGCTCACGATATAGGCTGCGATGAACTTGCCGCCGCCTTCCTCGTCAAAGGCCTGTACCGTAGCATCCTTGATGCCCGGGAACTCGCGGATGATGCCCTCGACTTCCTTCAACTCGATGCGGAATCCGCGTATCTTGACCTGACCGTCACGGCGTCCCACAAACTGGATGTCACCCGTGGGCAGGAAACGCACGATGTCGCCCGTGCGATAGATGCGGGAATATTTTTCCTCGGTGGTGAAAGGATTGGAGATATAGACTTCGGCTGTCTTCTCGGGGCGATTCAAGTAGCCACGACTCACTTGAGGACCTGCAGCCCACAATTCACCCGCTGCTCCCACGGGAAGACGATGGCCCTGTGGGTCAACGATGTACAAGCGCACGTTTTTCGGTGCTTTGCCGATAGGAATATCCTTCATCTTCTTATCGACAAGATAGTTGGTAATGAATACCGTCGTCTCGGTGGGGCCATAGATGTTGTAGAACTTGAAACCCTGGGGTGGCGTTAATGAAGCCAGTTTTTCACCACCTGCCGAGAGATACTTTAACGAGTGGTTTTCTACACTGGTAGCAAACTGGTAAGCCACTTGCGTTGTCATGAACGAGTGGGTGATGCCATTCTGGTCAAAATACTCGTTGAGGGCAAGAAGGTCGAGACGCAATTCTTCGGGAATGATATATAGTGCCGCACCGCAAGTCAAAGCGGGGTACATATCCATCATGTTCGCATCAAAACCGTAGCTGGCATAGGCAGCCACTTTGCTTTCAGGTTTGAGGTCGTACATTTGATGGTAGCCGTGGCAGAAGGTCACAAGATTGCGGTGAATCAACTGACAGCCCTTGGGTACGCCTGTCGAACCTGAGGTATAAAGCAGAATGAACAACTGGTCGGGGACAATATCAACTTGTGGCGCCGCCATAGCGGGAAGGTCCATGATGTCCTTGGTCAACAGCACTTCGCCCTGATACTCATCAACGATGGAACGCAATTCCTCATCGGCAATAAGCAGTTTGGCGCTGGCATCCTGCATCATGAAGTTGAGCCTCTCCTTGGGGTAACTCGGGTCGAGTGGCTGGTATGCACAACCGGCCTTGAGCACGCCAATCGAGGCGATAGGCATCCACTCACATCGAGGAATGAGTACCGACACAACATCCTCAGTGGCTAAGCCTTTGCCGGCAATATAGGCAGCAATTCGGTCGCTGATTTCGTCAACTTGGGCATAGGTAAAGCGCTTGTCCTTAAAAACGACGGCTATAGCGTCGGGGGTGGCTTTGGACTGCTGGCGTAGCATCGACACGACGGTTTGACTGTCGTCATAATCCAGTTCACCTGAGTTGAAACTATCAAGAAGGGCAACCTGATCTGCATTGGCAATGTCGATGTCGCGCAGGTATTCCTGGGATAGGAAACCCTCAATCACAACCTCATAGCTCTCCAGAATCTGGTTAATGAGTTCGCGCGAATATTCGTTGGCATTGTATTCAGCTTCGGCATGTATCTTGTCGTCCTGGAGGAAGACCTTCATGTAGAGCGATTCATCAAGCGTATCGTAGCTAAGGCGAATCGATTGCATGGGCTTGTCACCCATTGTCGCATTTTCAAACAATTTGCCGTGCCATGCGAACATCGAGTTGGTCTGCAGTTTCAAGTCTGCCATCAAGTCGGAGTAAGAGTACAACTCATGCTCACGACACCCGCTCATTTGGTCCTGTCCTTGTCGCACCAGCTCCAGGACTGTCGTATCGTTGGTGAATTTGGCATAAACAGGCAGGGTCTTGACTGTCATGCCAATCGAACGGGCAAAGCGTTTGTCGGTACGACCATTATAAACGGTATTGAACAGACTTTCCTGCTCGTTATTGAACTTCGCCAGCAGGAAGGCATAGGCGGTCGTGAACAGCGTACTCTTGAACACACCATTCTGTTTGCAGTAGTCATCCACACGGTTCAAGTCAATCGAGAGGGTGCGCAACATGCTATCCTTGCGGCGCTCAGGCTCTTCCAAGTCAGGCATGAATTGGGTGAAAGTGTCACCACAATCAAAGTTGGCTGCATACCATTTCTTTGCCTCTTCAAATGCTGGCGTTTCACGTCCATCGGCTTCGATTTGAGCCAGCTCCACCAGTGTCATCTCCTCAGGGGCAACTTCCTCACCGTGGTAGGCCCTGTCGATATCTTGTAATAAGACTAGCAACGAGGTGCCGTCAGCGATAATATGATGAGTATCGATGTAGAGGTAATAATGCTCGCTATCGCGCATCAGATTGATGTGAAACAGGCGTCCGCCATCGAGATCGAATGGATGTACAAGCCGCGTCTTTTCTTGCTCGATATCGGTAATGTCCTCAATAGCAAGCGACCACGGCTCTTCTGCCATGTCAATCGTCTGAATAGGCTCGCCGTCCTCATTCACTTTGATGCGGGTAAACAGGGCGGGATGAGCCTTGAATGCCGTCTCGATGGCAGCCAACAGGCGTTCGCCATCAAGTGAACGGTCGATAATATGGATAAATGGTAGATTATAGTAGAGTTCGCCTTTGTGGCCCATACATTCCACATAGATGCCAAACTGTGATTTTGATAAAGGAGCTGACTGTTTCATATATATCTAGAGTTTATGAGTTAATTCAAGAGATTATTTTACCATTTGGTTGTAAAAATGCGGGGATTGACACTCAATCCAATCCAACCCCAACGCAGGGAGCTATTGTTAGAACTACGCTTCAAGCGTTCCATTGTTTCACCCCCCGACATAAATGACGCACCAGCCATCAAGCCCACATCACGAGATATGGCATAGGAGGCTTGAAATTCAAACTCGTGTCCCAGGGACATGTCCAGTTTATCGAGTTTAGTCGCTGTGGCTAAGTAGTGATAGCTGGCATCAAATTTGAGGCCCTTTATGGGACTGAAGAATCCACCGACATAGATGTTCTGCAAACCAGGGGTAAAGCCATGCATGTAGGTGCTCACGTAGAAGAAGTCCATAGCACCATAAAACTTGTGGTGAGAACCATAAACGGTACTAAAACCCCTAATCACATCGTGATGTACCATGCCAATATGACCCTCCTCGGGAACAGCAAAGTACTTATCACCCCTCAAATAGTCATAACCTAACACAAAACCGTAGGTGGGTTTTGGAGAGAACGCAACCTTGCCACTCGCCATCCACGCATCGATTTTCATACCTTTCTCAGTCTTACCCATCTGGTGGTAATAGGAAGCCTCGACATTCCAGCGTTTAGGTTTGAACGACAGGTAGCCACCCAGCAGTTGCTGAAACCAGGTTTTAGTTTTCGAATGATTATCGTTCTCGTTTTGCATGCCGATGTTCATGAACAACACTGATATGCCCAAGGGAAACTTTGGAAGGTCATAATGATACCACACGTCCTGCATCGTCTTGTAGGGTTGCGCACCATTAAAATAATAGGTGTTGCCATCAAGCACGTCGGCATTCTGGTTATAGGCAAAAACCACATGAGCCCTGTGTCCGTGGCCTTCATACCCCACTCGCAGCACATCGTGTGATTGTGATGCCATCGCCCAATCATCCGAGCCGATGATACGCTCGTCATCATAGGAGAGCGCTACCCTACCCACTTGGGCGAACAGGCCACAGCGGGCAGTCAACTTAACCCATGTCTCATATAGATTGAAGGCACCTTTTCCCGCTTGTCCCCAGATACCTGAATGCTGCGGCGTGACACGGGCTTCAAGCCAGTCACGCTTGTAATTGATGGCCAAGCGGGTTCGGCTCAGCAAGAAACTTGATTTAGCCGCTCCACTGCTTTCTTCCTCTTTTTGATCGTCCACTTCGGGCAACATGCCGCCGTAACGAGTTTCTCCACGGCCAAAGAACTGCAGATCCACCGTCAGTTCATTCTCTTTCTCGGGAATGCTGTCACTTGCAGGCTGTGCCACAAGCATCAACCCGGGTAGCGCCAATGCTGTGAGCAGCCATCGTCTAATGCTCATATTCATGTTAAAAAACATGGAGTACTACTGCAATTATTCGACCTCGAAAAGACTAATCAGTCCTGTCAACTGAAAGACATTCTTGATGTCGTCATTCATATTGCGCAAGGTCACCTTGCTTCCAGCTGCTTTTGCACTCTTGAGAATGCCCAAGAGAATGCGCAAGCCACTCGAAGCGATATACTCCAAATTCTCACATTCAATGACAATGTCACGGCCCTCACTCTTGTAAAGGGGCTGCAGTTCCTTTTCAACTTCAATCGCTGCGGCGGTATCAAGTTCGCCTTCAAGAGTGGCAACAATCTTGCCCTCCAGTTCTTCAATGCTTGTTTTCATTTGTTTGTTATTGATTATGATTTATATTTCTTTTTCAATGTTAATACATTCTTTCCGTTAATCCACTCATAGTTGATGGAATCCATAAGCTCCCTCACCAGGAAAATGCCCAGCCCACCGATAGGTCTATCCTCGGCTGACAATGTGGTATCCACTTTGCCAGCCTCGGTCGGGTCAAACGGATTTCCTGAATCACTAATGACAAAGGTAACTGTCGATCCGTTGGACTTTGCTTCTACCAAGATATCACCCACGGTATCCAAAGGATAGGCATAATCTATCACGTTGACAACAGCTTCCTCGACAGCCAGCTTAATCTTGGATTTGAGAGACACATCCATTTCCAGGCTGGAGGTGAACGATTCCACAAACTTGTTGAGTTCCGGCACATGTTTCAGGTCGTTCTTCAATGCTAAGGAATCGTGCAATAAGAATTCCTCGATGCTAGGTGTATAACGGATTGCCATTAGGGTCAAGTCGTCGCTCTGGGTGGCACCATCAACAAATTCTTCTACAGCGACACTTACAGACTGTAGCATTTCCTCAAGCGTCACATTATCCATACCACAGTAATGCTCTAAGGTATCAAAAGCGCGCTGCAGTCCGAACTGGTTATGCTGCTTGTCCATCGCCTCGGTCAATCCATCGGTGTAAAGGAACAATGACGAGCCAGGTTCTATACAGGCTTCTTGGCCCTCATATTGATAATCATCGATGACGCCTAAAGGAAGATTGGCTTTAACAGGCAGCAGCTTCACATCCTCTTTTCCGATAACTATGGGTGCATCATGCCCTGCGTTACAATACCGCAGGCGTCCCGTGGGCAAATCCAGTACACCGATAAAGAAAGTCACAAACATGTTCCTTTCATTATTCCGGCAGGCTGTTTCGTTAATAATCCTCATGACGTAAGCGGGGTTACTCTCATGTGAGGAAGTGGAGAAGAAAAGGGCGTGAGCAACCGACATCACCAGAGCCGAAGGCACTCCCTTACCGCTCACGTCACCGATACAGAAGAACAGCTTCTCGTCACGGACAAAGAAGTCATAGAGGTCGCCGCCCACCTCCCTGGCAGGCTTCAGCAGACCCAGCACGTTGATATCGTCACGTTCAGGGAAGGAGCCACTGTTCAGGGGTAGCATCGACATCTGCAATTCTCGGGCAATGCGCAACTCGCTGCCAATTCGTTCCTGCTCGATGCTGGCAAGGTGCAGGTTGCGGGCGTTGCGGGCAAAGCGGTACACGATGAATCCTAACAGAGCCATTGCTGCCAGCATCGACAGCAGCAACATATAACGCATGCGATTGAGCGGGCCATACACTTCCTTGTCATAGCACACGATAGCCAATTGCCAGTGGGGTTTACCCTTCATGTTGGCATAGAAGATGTAACCCACATCACCGTCAATATTCGAGCGGAACTCAATCACCTTTGTGAGCCCGCTGCTGCTATTTTCCCTCGCTACCGTACTGTCGTTGATGAGCCGCACCACCTGGTCCACGTCATCGACATTTGCGTGCTGGGGGCTTGGTTTACAGATTAGACTTCCCGATTCGGTTAACAGCAGGTCAAACGATGAGGGATAGGCTTGGCGGGCATTCAGCGTGTCGCTGAGCCAGTCGAGCGAGACATCGATGGCAAACACACCCGCCAGCCGGCCCTGTAGGTCCTTCATTGGCATGGCGTGGGTGGTAATGAGCATCTCTCGCTTACTGTAGTTGGTGCTGTCGATATAGGGGTCGGTCCAATTGGGCTCTCCCAACTCGACGGTGTTAGTATAGAACGCCATCCGCGTGTAGTCGTGGGTTGCGCTGGCAATCTGTTGCGACAGCGACCGTCCCTGTTCTATCTTGGCGAACAACTCAAACAGACTGTCCCTTGATGAATAGTAGCCTGGCGTGAAGGCCATGCCCGCACTCAACACGTCGGGGTTGGCGTCAACCATGAACCGCAATTCGTTACCCACCAAGTCGGGGTTGGCAAGCGTGGATTGGATGTTCCAGCCGTAGTCATACAACAACTGCTCTGTCTTATTTAGCATGCCCTTAATCAAGATAGCTTTAAACCACATCTGTGCCTCGGCACGACGCTCCAACTCACGCTCCACCACGCGGTGGGCATTGTAATACTGCAGTGCCGAAATCAATTCCAGCAGCACAGCAGCACTGATGATAACGCCCAAGCTGTTCCTGATTCTGGACGACCGCAGTATCTTTTTTAGCCAATTCATGCTTTAAATCATATACATTGGGTTATTAACGGCAAAAGTACAAAAAATTATTTCTTTGAGTATCAATATTCCTTTTTTTTATGGTCACAATAGCAAATTGTAATCACCATTACAACATTGTTCCATACGCCCCCTCAAAAAAAGAGTCGCGCCACACTTCCCGTGGTGTCGGGAGCGTGGCGCGCATTAGGTTAAGCTAAGAATCTAAATCAGATTCCTTTCTGCTGGATTCTTACTTCACAACAATCTTCTGGCCGTTGTGGATGTAGATGCCGGCGGGCATGTTACCCTCGGTGAACTTCTGACCCATCAGGTTGTAGTATGCGCCGTCCTGGGCAGCAGCCTTTACCTCCTGGATAGCGGTCGTACCAGCACCATAGGTGTAGTCAAACAGGGTTACAGGCAGTTCAGCGTTGGTGCCGCAGCCCAGCATAGCAGTGGCATCGGGGAACTCTTCATAGTTCAGGAAGCTGGTCCAGTTGTCGGTGTAAACCATGCACTTGCTCCTGATACCGGAGGTATAGAAGGGAACATCGTCGGAACCACCGGTGCAGTTGTCATCATCCTCGGCATCAAACACGATGGTCACCAGCAGGGTCTTGCCAGCCTCGAGAGCGAAGGGCTCATCCAAATCAAACCTCAACTCGGCATCCTCACCAAAGATCTCAAGCATGGCATAAACCTCGTTGGCCTCATACACCTGATTGTCAAAGTTGAAGAACTGCTTCACACCGTTCTCATTTACAGCGAACTGGGTGTCATCAATAGCCTCCATGTAAATCTTCACGTCGCGAACGATGTCATCATACCAACAATCGTTGCGGAACTTGAATGAGATAGCGGTAATCTCCACATCGGTCTTGTCCTGCATGTCGGCCAGCTCGTCAACGGTGTAGAGCATCTGGGCGCCAGTGTGAGCCAGATAGAAGTTGGTAGGAGCGATGTCGAAATAAGAAGCGTTGTAAATCTCGGTGGGATTAACAAAATCACCTACTTCAACAGTGCCTACAGACTGAGCCTGAGCGCTCATCGTCATTGCAGCTACAGCTGCGAGAATCATGTAGAATTTCTTCATTTTTAAAACTGATTTTTAATAGTTTATTAATTTTGTTTATTATACAATGCCCTGAAACGGGCGATACTATTTTTCAATGCCACTTCATCATTGGTTATGATGCTGCAAAATTAGTAAAAGTATAGAAAACAACAATACAAAATCAGTTGATTTTAAGGGTCACCAATAGAAATTCCCCTGAAGGCGAATTGCCAACAGGGGAAACACATATAAAGCTATGAAAAAGTTGATTCGTGGGATTACATCATGCCGCCCATGCCGCCACCCATGCCGGGACCACCAGCGGGCATTGCGGGCTCGGGCTCCTTCTTCTCGGCGATGACACACTCGGTGGTGAGGAACATGCCAGCGATGCTGGCAGCGTTCTCCAGGGCAATGCGAGCCACCTTGGCGGGATCGATAACGCCTGTCTCGAACAGGTTCTCGAACTTCTCGGTGCGGGCATTGTAACCGAAGTCACCCTGACCTTCCTTCACGCGGTTCACGACAACGGCACCTTCCAGACCGGCGTTGGCAACAATCTGGCGCAGGGGCTCCTCGATGGCGCGCTGGATGATATGGATACCCGTGGTCTCGTCATCGTTGTCACCCTTCATGCCCTCGAGGGCCTTGAGGCAACGGATGTAGGCGGTACCGCCACCGGGCACGATACCCTCGGCGACCGCTGCGCGGGTAGCGCTCAGCGCGTCGTCCACGCGGTCCTTCTTCTCCTTCATCTCGACCTCACTGGGTGCACCGATGTAGAGGACGGCAACGCCACCCGACATCTTGGCAAGACGCTCCTGGAGCTTCTCCTTGTCATAGGTCGATTTGGTATTCTCGACCTGCACGCGAATCTGAGCGATACGGTCAGCAATCATGTCCTTGTTGCCGGCGCCATTGACGATGGTGGTGTTCTCCTTGTCAACGGTAACCTTCTCGGCAGTACCCAGCATCTCGAGGGTAGCCTTCTCGAGGGTCAGACCGGTTTCCTCGCTGATGACGGTGCCACCGGTGAGGATAGCGATGTCCTGCAACATCTCCTTGCGACGGTCGCCAAAGCCCGGAGCCTTCACAGCGCAGACCTCAAGCGAGCCACGCAGGCGGTTCACTACAAGCGATGCCAGAGCCTCGCCGTCAACGTCCTCGGCGATAATGAGCATGGGACGATGAGCCTGTACGGCACCCTGCAGCAGGGGCAGCAGGTCCTTCAAGCCCGAAATCTTCTTGTCAAAGATGAGGATGTAGGGGCGCTCCATCTCACATGCCATTTTGTCGGCATTGGTGACAAAATAGGGCGAAATGTAGCCGCGGTCAAACTGCATACCCTCGACCACATCAACGCGGGTCTCGGTACCCTTGGCCTCCTCGACGGTGATGACACCGTCCTGTTTCACCTTCTTCATGGCCTCGGCAATGAGTTGGCCGATAGCGTCATCGTTGTTGGCGCTGATGCGTGCCACATTCTCAATCTTGCCAAAGTCGTCGCCCACTTCCTGAGCCTGTTCCTTGATGCCCTCGACAACAGTCTTGACGGCCTTGTCGATACCACGCTTCACGTCCATGGGATTAGCGCCGGCAGCCACGTTCTTGAGGCCCTCGGTGATGATGGCCTGTGCCAGAACGGTAGCGGTGGTGGTGCCATCACCGGCATCGTCGTTGGTCTTGCTGGCGACCTCCTTAACGAGCTGTGCACCAATATTTTGGAATTCATCCTCCAGTTCCACTTCACGGGCGACGGTCACTCCGTCCTTAGTGATGTGGGGAGCACCATATTTCTTGTCGAGAATCACGTTACGACCCTTGGGACCGAGGGTGACCTTAACGGCGTCGCTCAACTGGTCAACGCCCTTCTTGAGCTCTTCGCGAGCCTTGATATCGAATTTAATTAACTTTGCCATAATTTCAATTGTCAGTTTTCAGTTGTCAGTTTTTCAGTTAACTATTAACTCTAATGAATTATTCCTCAACGATGGCCAGGATGTCATTCTGACGCATCATGAGCAGCTTCTCACCGTCGATTTCGATTTCGTTGCCGGCATACTTGCCATAGAGGACGGTGTCACCGGGCTTGACGATCATTTCCTCGTCCTTGGTGCCATTGCCTGCAGCACGCACTTTGCCCTTGAGAGGTTTTTCCTTAGCACTGTCGGGGATGATAATGCCGCCGACAACTTCTTCTGCCTTTGCCGGTTCAATGAGAACGCGGTCGTTTAATGGTTTAATAGTCATGATTTCTTTTAATTGTTATTAATTATGTTTGTAAGTTGTTTTCACGTCCTGCGAGTCTGCAACGAGTGTGCCAAAGACCAAAAACGCCCCACAATGCGACAATTTGTCACCCATCTGCCAAAATGCTCACCCCACCCGCAATTCCAGACCACTATAAGAAATGGAAAACAATAAATACAATAAGTACAATTTTAGAGTGCGGATGCTCTCTAAACTCTAAACCCTAAACTCTAAACTGCGAGCATGCTCGCATCACGATTGACAAAAAAGCACAAAAAATGTTACACACTCCTATTATTTTGGCGGGATTGCGAAAAAATGACTAATTTCGCAACTTCAAATGACATTATTAAAAACAAAGAGATGAAGTTTTTATCAAGAATCGCGCTTGCCGCGTTTGTGGCACTGCTGTTAACCGCTTGTGGTGGCAACGAGTCATCCTACCAGTACAAGACACAATATCTGCCTGTTCAACTCATGGGCAGCGAGAAATGGAGTATCCTCGACGTGAACAGCGGCGAGGTGGTTGCCAAGGATGCCTTTGTCAACGCTCCGTCGCCCGTGGTAGCGGGGATGTTCTATGTGATGAACAGCGAGGGCAGCTACGATTACTATGACGTGTCAGCCCCCACCCAGCCCGTTGCAGGTCACTTTGGCAGTGTTACCTCGTTCAGTGACGAGGGAGTTGCCGTCTGCAGCAGGGTTGGAGGCCCGCTGATTGTCATCGACCGCAAAGGTGACGTTGTGAAGCAGTTGCCCAAAGACGTGTCGCAGTGCTCGATGTTTGCCCGTGGCATGGCAACGTTCCAGAACGACAACGGCCAGTGGGGTTATATCAACGTCAGTGGTGACACCATCGTGCCTGCTACTTTCAGCAGCACCAATATGTTCCTCTATAACGACTATGCACTGGTTATTCCCGAGGTTCAGACCAACGACAGCGTGCTCTCGTTCTCGGTCATCGACAAGAGCGGCAAGGTGATGTTCACCGCCAGCGGTGCCGAGTACCAGCCCGTTCAGCCCTATTACATCAACGGTGTCCTGCCCGTGGTGAAAGGCGACACCCTGGTGTGCCTCGACGAGAACGGCAAGGAAGTGGCTAACCCCATCGATGACAAGGATAAGGTAGAGAAAGGCGGCTATGCCGATTTCTCACGCACCCCGTCAGGCGATTATATCGTCATCAAGGACAACAAGGCAGGTATGGTGGACAAGGACAACAAACCGCTGATCCCCATCAAGCACGACAACCTTATCGACATCAACGGCGAACGCCTGATTGCCGTGGATGGTGATACCTATTATATTATTGATCGCACAGGACAGCCCGTAGGCAACGTGAAGTTCCAGAATGCCCACGTGAGCGAGGATAACCCCTTTGCGGCTCGCGGCTTCATCGACACCGACCTGGCAGCAGCCTCGCTGATGATGCTGTTTGACGAGATTTCATGCTGTGCCGCCGATGCCAATACCACGCTGATGGACATGAACAGTATGGTCGGCACCGATGCACGCATGTATGCCGGCAGCAACACGCTGATTATGCCCCAGGGACCTTATATCATCCAGTATGTGTTTGACCGTGAGGTAGCCAGCGCCAATGCCGACAGCACGGCAGCCACATTCAACTATGATGCCCAAGTGAAGTGCGTCATCGCTTCGCTCAATGTCAAGCATTGTCCTGCCAATACCGAACCCACCATTGTCAACAAGGTGGAGAGCCATCTGGGCACCAAGGGCTTTGTGCTCGCCAGGGACGCCATCTTCTGTAGCGACCACCTGACCGCACTGACCCTCGGCTATGACAAGGGCATCATCCAGATGAAGTACTACATGCACTTCAACGAATCCGTTCCTCAAGAGAAGAAGAAAAGGTAAATCATGGGGCCGTGGCAGGAGCCACGGCATAGGATAACACTGACAACAAATAAACTAAAATATGTATTACGTTAAAAAGACATTAGAGATTTCGTCGGCCCACATGCTGTACCTGGACCACAACAGCAAGTGCGAGAACCTGCACGGCCACAACTGGATTGTAGACATCTATTGCAAAGCCAAGGAACTCGACGACAACGGCATGGTGACCGATTTCACCCTCATCAAGGAGATGGTACACGGTAAACTCGACCACAAGTACCTGAACGAGGTGCTCGACTTCAACCCCACTGCCGAGAATATCGCCCATTGGATTGTTGAGACCGTGCCCAACTGCTACCGTGCCGACGTGCGTGAGAGCGCCAACAACCTCGCCATCTATATTAAAGACGAGGATTAGTTAGAAGTGAGGAGTTAGGAGTTAGGAGTTAAATCCATCTAGAAACTAGGGACTAGGGACTAGAAACTAAAAAAATGTGGAAAGTTAACGAAATCTTCTACTCGCTGCAGGGTGAGGGCTACAACACGGGAACCGCCAGCGTGTTCATCAGGCTGAGCGGCTGCAACCTGCATTGTGCCTTCTGCGACACTCGGCATGAGGAGGGCACCATGATGTCGTTGCCTGAAATCGTCGAGCAGGTGATGCAATACCCCAAGGCTCCGTTCATCGTGCTCACGGGCGGCGAGCCGTCGCTGTGGATAGACGAGGATTTCGTGATGGGACTCAAGCAGATGACAGGCAAAACGATTGCCATCGAGACCAACGGCACACACACCTTGCCCCACGGCATAGACTGGGTAACGCTGTCACCCAAGACGGGCCTTGGCAACAGTGGCGACCTGCCCGTCATTCTCACCCGATGCGATGAATTGAAGGTGGTTTATCTGGGCCAAGACTTGGCCCAATACAATAACATCACGGCTGACCACCGCTACCTGCAACCCTGTTGGGTGAGCGATCCCGACCAATGCAGCCGCAACATGCACGCCACAGTCCAGGCAGTGCTTGACAACCCTCAGTGGCGACTGTCCCTGCAGACCCACCGCATCCTGGGCATCAGATAACATTGTTGTACCCTAAAAAATATTGAATGGATTTGTCCAGTTTGTCCGTTATATATAATAGACGGACAAACTGGACAAATTGAACAATCTGGATTTTGTGTTATCGCAAGTATTAACACAACCAAAATCCTAAAAATCCATTTTGTCCAGTCTGTCCACGTGTGCACGTGAATCCAGGTCGCTTTCACGTCAACAAAACAACAAACGTCCGCACTCCATTAACAGGAATGCGAACGTTACAATAATCTCTAATGAGTGTTACGAGTATGAACTTACAAATAGGGCTCCAACTTCAGCCGCCTCTTGGCTTCGGCAAAGGCCCACGATAAGGGGAATATCATCAAGAACAATGCCGTAGTTCCCAAGTAGGGGTGATAAGTAAGCCCTGATTCCTCAAACATGGTGTATTGATAGAAGGTCATAATCAGGACCTGGTGGACAAGATATATGCCCATACTGTTACTGTCCAGATTGTTGAGCAGACGCATCAACCTGGAGTTTTCACCTATCTTGACAACCGACAACAGGTCCAAGAACAGGTAAATGATGGCAATCAGGACAAAGATATCAACCAAGCCCTGTCGCGGGATAATATCGATATTGATGAGGATAGAATGCAAGCCCACCAGGGCAATCACCATTGCCAACCTAATCCACCTGCCATTTATGCTGAGCTGATGCTTGAACAGTACCATACCACTCACAAAGAAACTGATATAGGTGAAAATCTTACCTGGCAGCAAATCATAGAAAACATGGCCTGCGGCATAGGCCAAGACAATCAATACAACGGTAAAGATGGCATCTACAATAGGATTGTGCTTTGCCAACAGCAGCGGAGTTATCAGGCGGGCGAAAATGAAGAGGCAAAACAACGTCGGCAGAAACCAAAGATGGCGTATTCCCGAGAGCAGTTCACTTGCCGAGTAACGGATCGGCAACAGTATCAAGTATATAACCGTCCACGTGACAGCGGGAACAATCAGTCGATTGAACTTATTGAAAATGAAGGCCTTCCAGTTCTTGTATTTACCGTTATTGATATAGATGTACAGGTAAATGTATCCCGAGATAAAGAAAAAGAACGGCAAAGCCATAGAAACTACCCACGAAGCGAACAGGCTCACATGATAGTTGGGCGTAGGGCACGGATAAATCTGCCAGAAACCAGCACAATAACACATGCAATGATATATGACAATCATCAGCATAGATATCATCCTAAGGATTGAAATGTTGAGTAGCCTGCCGCCACTCACAGCTTCACGATTGCTATGATACTCAATCAACATGACTGTCGTTTCTAGAAATTGTATTAAATGCACAAGTGCCAGTTAACTCTGGCACTTGTGCAGGTTGATATCATAAGATGTCTTACTGGCGGCCTGACAGGACGACGTCGCGGCTGGTTTTGCCGATGAGGCCCTGGAGGACCTTGCCGGGACCCAGTTCCTCGGCCTCGGTCATGCCGTCGGCAACCATGTTGGCAACGATGTGGCTCCAACGGACGGGAGCGGTGAGCTGTTGCAGCAGGTTGGCCTTGATTTCGGCAGGATCGGTGTGGGGCTTAGCGTCCACATCCTGGTAGATGGGGCAAACGGGAGCCGAGAAGTCAGCAGCCTCGATGGCCTCAGCCAACTCAGCACGAGCAGGCTCCATCAGGGGCGAGTGGAAAGCACCACCCACCTTGAGGGGCAAGGCACGGCGTGCGCCTGCCTCCTTGAATTTCTCACAAGCAGCCTCGATAGCTGCAATCTCACCCGAGATGACCACCTGACCGGGGCAGTTATAGTTGGCGGGAACGCAGATGCCGTCGATGGTGGCACAGATTTCCTCCACCTTAGCGTCGTCCAAGCCGATGATGGCAGCCATCGTCGAAGGTGCTGCCTCGCAAGCCTTCTGCATAGCCAGGGCACGTGCCTCGACCAGCTTCAAACCCTGCTCAAAGGGCAGAGCGCCAGCGGCTACCAGTGCCGAGAACTCGCCCAGCGAGTGACCGGCAACCATGTCGGGCTTAAACTCCTCACCCATTGTGAGGGCGAGGATGACCGAGTGCAGGAATACGGCGGGCTGGGTGACCTTGGTCTGCTTCAGGTCATCTTCAGTGCCTTCAAACATGAGGTCGGTGATGCGGAAACCCAGCACCTCATTGGCTTTCTCAAACAATTCTTTGGCCTGGGGATTGTTGTCGTACAGGTCCTTGCCCATACCGACAAACTGTGCGCCCTGACCAGGGAATACGAATGCTTTCATTGTCTTTTTATTATTAAGTAGTTAATGATGTTTCTTTATTTCAAAACGGCTGCAAAGGTAATACTTTTTTAGTGAATAGTTTATAGTTAAAAGTGAATAGTTTTTAAAACAAAATACAATTGACTGATTTTCAGCCAACTATCAACTATTAAGTATTAACTGTTACTATTTCAGGTATTCGGTGGGGTCGTCGATACCTGCTTCGCGCAGGGCTTGGCGGCGTTCGGTGCAGGTGCCACAGGTGCCGCAGTGCGTCTCACCGCCCTTGTAGCAGGAATAGGTCTCGCTATAATCCAAACCAAGCGCAGCGCCATGGCGGGCGATGTCGGCCTTGCTCAGGTCGGTGTAGGGGGCATAGACCTTGACGCCCTCGTAGGTGCCTGTCATCATCGCCGTGCTCATGGCTTCGATAAATGGCGAGCGGCAATCGGGGTAGATGCTATGGTCACCGGCATGGTTGGCAATCATCACGCGCTTGAGACCGTTGCTCTCGGCAATGCCACAGGCAATAGCGAGCATGATGCCGTTGCGGAAAGGTACGACCGTCGATTTCATATTCTCGTCGTTATAATTGCCGTCGGGGATGGCATCGGCGCTCTCGAGCAGAGCGCTCTTGAAGTACTTGTGCATGAAGTCCAGAGGAATGATCAAGTGCTTGATACCCAAGCGCTGACAATGCATGATGGCGCAACGGCGCTCACGGCCGTTCTGGGTGCTGCCGTAGTCAAAGGTGATGGCCATGGCAATCTCGTCCTTGTACTCATAGAGCATGGTCGTGGAGTCCATGCCGCCCGAGGTGATGATAACTGCGTCTTTTGCCATAGTCTTGTCAATCGTTATGGAAATTAGCAATCAGGCGGGCACGCACCATATCCTGATGCTCGCTGTCGCCATAGTTGGCAAACGGCTTGATGCTGATGCCACCACGGGGCATGAACAGGCCGATGACCTCGAGATACTTGGGGTCCATCAGTTTGACCAGGTCCTTCATGATGATGTTGACGCAATCCTCGTGGAAATCGCCATGGTTGCGGAAACTGAACAGATAGAGCTTCAGGCTCTTGCTCTCGACCATGCGCACGCGAGGAATGTAGTTGATGATGATGTGGCCGAAGTCGGGCTGGCCCGTCTTGGGGCACAACGAGGTGAACTCGGGGCAATCGAGCGTTACCACATATTCGTTCTCGGGGTGCTTGTTCTCGAAGGTCTCCAAAACGTCGGGACGATAGTCGAACTCATATTGTGTACCCTGGCTGCCCAGCAGCGTCACGCCCTCCAATTCTTGTTCTGTTCTTGACATAGTATCAATCGTATTAAGTGTTTTTAATCAAAGCTCGTCGATTTCCTCGCCTGTGCGCTCCATGATGCTGGCAGCCAGGCCATCGGCGGTTTGGATAATGCTCACAAGCGGATAGAGCTTGCGGGCGGCATCATAGTTGCGGACGTCCTCAAAGCTATTCTGATTCACGCCCCAAGCGCCCATGTGCCAGCGTATGGCAAGCATCTCGTCATCATTCAAGGGCAAGCCGCTACACAGGAGCAACGTGAGCGATTTTTCGCCATGTCCCATAGGAAAGCTCTTGTAGGTGACCTTATAGCCCTCGGCATCTTCCCAAATGCCAAGCGCATTCTTGCGCTTCTTGACCGACCGCTTGTAGATGTCGCACTTGCACACGTCATGCAACAAACTGGCAAGGATGATGCTGTCGCGTTTCACCTCATGCTCGAGACCGGGCTCCAAAGCCTTCATCGCCTCCCAAACGGCAAGCGCCGCCTTGCAGGTGTTGAGCGAGTGTTTAGCCAGTCCTCCCTCGACATTGAGATGATGACCAGCCGAAGCGGGAGCGGTGAAAAAGCCCCAAGCCTCCAAATCGGCAATCACATCCTCGATACCTTCACGTTGAGTCGAACGCAACAACTCGAGGATTTCTTCTTTACAGTTCTTATCGCTTGTTTTCATTTTTCAGTTTTCAGTTGTACACACGCGGACAAAACGGACGAAACGACGAATGCGGATGCTAACTCCTAACTCCTAATTTCTAATTCCTAACTCTTCCTCGTCGGCTTGTAACCGTGCTCGCGGCGGTACTTGCGCACGTCGCGGAACAAGTCGGTGGCATAGACGAAATTGTTCAGGTCGTCATTGTCCACATTATAGACCTCGTCCTTGTTGCCAATCCAGCCCACATGGCCCTTATTGATAAACACGATGTTCTCACCGATACCCATCACCGAGTTCATGTCGTGGGTGTTGATGATGGTGGTGATGCCGAACTCATGGGTGATGTCGCTCAACAGTTCGTCAATGACAATCGAGGTCTTGGGGTCCAGACCCGAGTTGGGCTCGTCACAGAAGAGGTACCTGGGATTCAAGGCGATGGCACGGGCGATGGCGCAGCGCTTCTGCATACCGCCCGAGAGCTCGCTGGGGAACTTGTTCTCGCTGCCCGTCAGGTTCACGCGGTCAATACAGAACTGGGCTCGTTCGCGCATCTCGTTATTGCTCATTCCTCCGAACATGACCAGGGGGAACATCACATTGCCCATCACTGTCTCGCTGTCGAACAAGGCAGAGCCCTGGAACAGCATACCGATTTCCTTGCGCAACTCCTTGCGCTGCTTGCGGTTCATCTTGGTGATGTCACGTCCATCGTACAGTATTTCACCCTCATCGGGATCAAATAGTCCCACAATATTCTTGATCAGCACAGTTTTGCCTGAACCCGACTGGCCGATAATCAGGTTGGTCTTGCCGTCATAGAGCTTGCAACTCACGTCATACAGTACTTGACGCTGACCACCGTCTTCCTTGAAAGACTTGGATAGATGTTTAACTTCAATCATTGTTCAGTTATCAGTTTTCAGCTTGTGACTAAAGTAATAAGAGGGTCAGAATGACGTCTGCCACCAGAATCATGATATTACTCATCACCACAGTGTCGGTGCTCGCCTTGCCCACCTCTACCGAGCCGCCTTGCACGGTGTACCCGTAATAGCAGGCTATGGTAGACATCAGGAAAGCAAACACAAGCGACTTGATGAGCGCAAACCATACATACCACTCAATGAACAGCGACTGGATACCGAAAATGAAGGTATCGGGGTCAACAATTTCTGTGATAATACAGATAAGCCAACCGCCAAACAAGCTGGTAGCCATACAGATAACCACCAGGAAAGGCAAAATCGTGATAAGGGCGAGAATCTTGGGCGCAGCCAGGAAATTGGCGCTGTTGATACCCATAATATCAAGGGCGTCAATCTGCTCGGTGGCACGCATGGTGCCGATTTCGCTGGCGATATTGGAGCCTATTTTGCCCGAGAGAATCAGACACAGAATGGTCGATGAGAACTCCAGCAGGATAATCTCGCGCGTCGTCAGTCCCACCGTGTAACGCGGCAACAACGGGTTAGAGATGTTGAGCTTGATCAGGATGGTACACAGCGAACCGATGAACAGCGACACGATGATAATCAGCGGAATCGAGTCGATGCCCAATTTCGCGATTTCATCAAGGTAACGCTTGAAGAATACTTTCCACTTGTCAGGGATGGCGGTAACCCTCCACATGAACATGCAGTAGTCTCCAAACTTATCTAGCATTTTAGTCAATAACATATCGTCTCTATTATTTCAACATGCAAAGGTACGAAAAAGTTTTGATTTCCATACCTTAAGTTTACGGAATTACAGCAGGGCACTCTCGTCGATGAGGTTGTTGAGCATGGCATAGACGGTGAGACCCGCAACGCTCTTGATACCTGTCTTGTGGCTGATGTTCTTGCGGTGACTGATGACCGTGTGGACACTCACGTTGAGCGCATCGGCAATTTCCTTGTTGGTCTTGCCCTGGGCAAGCTCGACAAGGACTGCGGTTTCGCGCTTGGTAAGTTCATAATTGCTCTTGCCTGCTTCGGTGTCGCCGGGAAGAGCCTGGGCCAGCGTCTCGATAATCACAGCCCGGCTGTCACGGATGTCCACCACCGCATCATAATGCTTGAGCACCTCACGCTCCACATATTGATAGACCAGCGCCACAACGGCCATGGGATGCTCGCCACGCAGCCTCGAAACGTTGCCGATAAGCGTGGGATTGATGAGCACAATGTCGGGACGAGTGGCAGCCAGTCGTTCATCAAGCTGGTCGGCCCCCATCTCGGGTTCCAGTACCTTGAAACGTATCTGCCCGTCAAGGATGGATTTCAACCCTTCGATGATGAGTTCCGAGGGTTCTACTATCAACAATCGCTGTTTCATTTCTTGAGGATGGCGTTTTCAAGATGTTTAACCAGCGGCACCATAATCTTTTCCTCGATGAAGGTGTGCTTCTTCAAGTCCTCGCTCAGGCGCAGGATATCGTCCACCACATCAAGCACATTGTCGTCATCGACCTGGGGCGGCAGGTACTTGAACACGATGTTCAGCAGGTCATCGAGTTTTCCCTCGATGTCACTATGCGTGTCGATAAACTCGCCGATGCTATAAGTAGCATCTCGCTTGCCGGCCATTAGTCCACGGATGTGGGGGAACACATCACGTTCCTCGTGCATGAAATGAGTCTCCACTTCCTCCTTATATTCCTTGAAGAAACTGATGAAAACCTTACCTATGCGTCCGTTCAGTTTCTGTGCAATAGCGTCAAGATGGCATTCGATGTGGGGCAGGCGCTTTTCGACATAATACTTGTGGGACTTCTCCAGATAAGGGACAAGTCCTGTCATCTCGGTTCCCAGTATGGCTGCCGTCGAAGGCACATAGTTATTGAAAGTATAAACGTTGCAGATGAGCAGGAAAAAAGCGGTATCTACCCCACTATCCTCACACACGTCGGCAATAGAGCGGTCACCGAATCCCAACGAGACGCCCAGTCGCGACAACAGCGAGAGCAGCGACGGATGGGCGGTTATCAAATCACTCAAGCGACTGTCGCTCGAGAAAAGCCGTGATTTTATCATTTCTTGAATTATAACTGTTTACTATATAGCTATTTCACTGCAAAAGTAACATATTTCCCGCAAACCAGCAAACGAGGCTAGAGACAGCTATAGTCAACCATTTTATTATCAACACTTTACGATTATTTCCCCGAATCGTCAAAGATGATGAGGCGGCTGATGTCCCAGGCTTGGCGCTGATGGGGCGTGAGGGCTGTACTGTCACCGATGACCGACATATTGCGCGGCTGGATGGCACCCTTGACGGGATAACGCAAGATGCTATGTCCCAGTCCTTTCCAGTAATAGGCATTGGCGCCCATCACATCAAGCAAAGTGGGGTAAACATCCACCTGGCCGATGACCGCATCATAGCGCAAGGTGGTATCACAACCCGTGATAATCAATGGAATGCCCCAATCATCAGGTACGAAATCATAGTCGGAACGTCCCTCGATGCGGTTACGGTACAACTGGGTGTGGTCGCTCACGATGGCAAACACCGTGTTCTGTGCCAAACCCAGGCGATGCAGGTCCTCAATCATGGCACCGATGCAACTGTCGGTGAGATGGACACAGTTGAGATAACCCCGTGCCTCGGCATTCAGCGTGTCGCTGGCGGTAATCCACGAGCCGGGCAGTTTGCCATCGGTATAGGGGGCATGCATCGTCATGGTGACCATCTCGAGGAAGAACGGCTGGCGCAACTGTGGCAACAGGCGCGCCGTGAAATCGGTAAGCGCCGCGTCATCCACATTATTGTGGCGCTTCAGGGCACCATCGGCGATGAGGTCATCACGCGTGTAAAGGGTATTGAAGCCGTAAGTACGGGCGGTAACACTCTGATTCCAGTTCATTCCAGGAGTACAGATTACCTCACGGCAATCATAGCCATCGAGGGCTGCTGCCAGTGTCGGGTATTCCTTGTCACCCCAATTCACGGCCACCACCCCGTCACGCAGGGGCAACAGACCTGTATTGTAGATGAAATGGGCATCGCTGGAATGGCCATGACTCGTCTGGAACAACACATGTGGCGCATAAATCACGCTATCACTTGCCACCAGACGGTTAAGCACGGGAGTCACCTCTCGCCCGTCGATTTCCATGCCGATGGGCCAGGTGTGCAAGGACTCCACAATCAGCAGCACCAGATTGCGGTTCTCTACACTGCAGTAGGGGTTATCGCTGTAATGGGGGCAATCCTCGTCAATAAACCGCTTGACCATTGCCCGCTCGGCATCGGTTACCGTGTGGGGGATAATCAGTTCCTGATACAAGGAGAAGGCAACATAAGGTATCAAGCCATTCTGCCCATAATATCCCTTGTTGCTGAAATTGTGCAGAAAGCGTTTCTCAAAGCTGTCGTTGCCGAAGATGTAGCCCCATGCTCCCGTTATCAGGCACACCGCCAACGAGCATAGGAGCACCTTCGGGCGGTTTTCCTCGTCTTGAGTGCGTTTGCCCAGCAAACAAGCCACAATGAGCAGCAATGGCGGGACAATAATCAGCAGGTCTTGCCAACGAAGCAAAGCCAAGGTGCTTGCCGCCAAGGTGGAATTGACATTGTCGGTCAAAGCCAAGCTGCGCCACGGCATCAGGTCATCATAGGCTCGACAATAGCACATCTGCATCAGGCTCCACACCGTGAGCAGAGCCAGGGGAATCCACACGAGCCAGCGCAGGCGGCTAGGCAACAGCCAGTAAGGCAACAGCAGCAACAGGGCATTGGCAATCGAGATAGCGACAACATGCCATTCATGCAACATGTTCCCCACCCCACCCAGTTGGGTATCGAGGGCAACGATAAAGCACTGCCATGCGACCACCGCCACACACAGCACGAAAAACACGATGCCGTAACGCGTGATATTTCCCGCTATCCTCTTCACTGCTAAAGCCTAAACCCTTTTAATGATATGCGATACCACGCCCCACACCTGGAAGTTGCTATCCTCGGGAACAGCCATCTCAGGGAAATCGGCATTGGCAGGCGTCAGGAAGATGCCTTCCTCGCGCACGCTGAGGCGCTTGACCGTGAAATCGCCGTCAATAAAGCACACAGCGATACTGCCGTCATGAGGCGTGAGGGAGCGGTCAATGATGAGCAAATCCCCCTCGTTGATACCCGCATCCACCATAGAATTGCCGATGACACGGGCACAGAAAGTTGCCGACGGGTTAGTGATCAGGGCGCGGTTCAAGTCGATGGTATCGGCATATTCGCCCTGGGCTGGACTGGGAAAACCCGCCTGCACACGTCCTTCAAAGAACTGCAAGCCCGAGGTTTTTTCCTCGGACTTGACTTCAGATATCTTGATTTCTTCCATCGTTTACACTTTCACGATTAGTCTATCGTAAGCCAGTTCCACGCCTTGCGGCAACAGTCTGGGAGAATCGGCATGCAGCCCCATTCGGTCACTCATGTGAATGAGATAAGTGCGTCCTGGTTTTATCCTATTGACGATGCTGAGTGTCTCGTCAAGACACATGTGGGACAAGTGATTACCCTCGGCCTTCAATGAATTGATAACCAGCAAAGGCACACCCTTGAGGCTGTCAACGACATCGTCGGCAATCGTCTTGGCATCGGTGATATAGGCAAGGGGACCGATACGGAATCCGATAATCGGCAGTTTATAGTGCATCACTGGAATCGGCTCTACCCGCACGCCCTCGACCAGGAACGGCTTGTCTCCTATCACATGTTCCTCAAACTGAGCCACGCCGGGATAAGGATTGTCGGCAAAGCAGTAAGGAATGCGCTGATGCAGGTTTTCCAGCACATCGGCACGGGCATACAACGGGAACGGACGCTCAAAACAATAGGCACGCAGGTCATCAAGACCTGCCACATGGTCAAAATGGATATGGGTTAACAGCACCGCATCCAGATTGTCATCGCTTGCACGCAGCATCTGGGTGCGGAAGTCGGGTCCACAGTCAATGAGCAGGCGCACGCCCTGATATCGGACAATCGCCGAGGTGCGCAACCGCATATCCCGCGGGTCTGAACTGAGGCATACCGGGCACTGGCAACGCAACATGGGCACACCAGTTGATGTCCCAGTCCCCAAGAATTCTATTTCCAATGTCGTCAACATCCTTGTTATCTGCGAAAACGGCTGAGCAGACCATCCACAAAAAAGAGATAGGAGCCGCCGTCATAATACCAATATTCCCTAAGCCCTGACTGGTCGGGTAACGCATTGATACCCTTGGGGCTACCCAATGAGAGTAAGCATTCCTCCTTGGTCATTCCCTCTACTACCTGGCCGCAAGTGATGCGCTTCCATGTTTCGTCACTGATGTCGGGATAAGCCGAACGAGGATCTGCAGCAACAAACATGGCGTCAAAATCCCGTCCGTACATCGCAGCCATGCCAGTACTCATCCACACCATTGCCTTATCACCCTTGTCAACAGTAGTGAAAAGTACCCGCAACGGCATCACGCTATTGCCAGGCAACACGCTGTCGATATGGACCTTGATGAAATGACGGCCGTCAATCATCTGTTCACTGTCGCGGTCATACCAGATGGGGAGCATGGGCAGGGTGGAACCGGAACGGAAGGCATCTATAGACTTGCCATAACGGTAGAGAAGTGTCAGACCCGACACCTGGTCAACAAAACGGATATCCACGGTTCGGTTATCCTCGGTAAACAAGCCACTGTTCACCCAACCATCATAGCACAGGACATGCCCCGCCAAGTGCAGCGAATCCAGGTTATAGCCCGAATACAGGAGCATTTCTCGCACCTGGTCGTCGGTAACCCAAAAACGCTTGCCTTTTTTCCATGCCGGCAGCGAATCGGCATAAGATTCGATTGTTACTGGAGTCTGCTTGCTTTCAACCTGATTGATGACACGGCGGACATCTTTATCAGTAACATGGTCGGTCACTTCAATGCCCGTTCCACAGGCAGCCATCAACACACTCACCACAATGCCTGTCACGATGTGACGGCTGTGGTTCAGGAAAGAATGTGAAAGCCACCCGTTCATCATGGAAAAAGCAGAATAATTACTTCTTCTTGGTCTCTACAGCGGCATCTACCGAATTGGTCACAGCTCCGATACCCATTTCACCCTGTAAAGCATCATCAACCACCTCATTAAGAACGGTATCCTTGTTCAGACCCTGATTCATCTTGAGCGTGGTAATATAGGCTGTATTGCGCTCACGGGCATCCTTCAAAGCATCACGGAACTCCTTAATGGCTGTGGAATCACCGAGTGCGAGAATTTTCTCCTCCTGTTCGCGGATGGTTTGGTCAAGTTGGAGTACTGCAGCAGAATCCTTCTTCTGGCACAACTCATCAAGTTGCTTGGCAAACTCTTCGCCCTTAGCTTTATAATTGCCTTCACAACTAACCAACGATAAAGCCATAAATACAGCCAGTGTCAATAAAATCTTCTTCATTTTTCTTTGTCAAATACTTTTATTTATAATGTTGTTTAATTCATTGTATTTCACTCCCCGATTGCCTGCATTAAAGCAGTGGCAAGCTGATCGGGACACGATGTGGCCTTGTAGCCGCAGCGTATACCCTTCAGTTTCTTGATGGCCTCGACGGCCGGCATACCGTTGACCAGCGTGCAGACCGCTTTCAGGTTGCCATCACAGCCACCGATGAAGCTCACATCGCGGATGATGCCCTGTTCGTCCAGTTCAAAATCAATCTGGAGCGAGCAGGTACCTCTCGTTTCATAAGAATAACGCATAAAATTATCTGTTTCGTATTATTTGTATCAATTTTGGCAGGTCAATGAGCTTCAGCTTCCCACTGTCATACTCGATGATATCCTCATCGCTCAAGCGGTCGAGTGTGGCAACCAGTGTAGTGCGTTGAGTGCCCAAGAGATTACACAAGTCCTTCTGCTTGTAGGATATTTCCACATCGGCAGCACCAGGCACCAACAACGTGTCAAGCAGTGTTGCCAACCGTTCAGTCACCGACCCGTCTCTCACTGCTATTGCCGAGGAAGCACTGCGCTGACATCCCGAAGACAGGTAGTTCAATATATTGAACAAGAACACCTTGTCGCTGTTGACCATCTTGATGTAGTCACTCTTGAGCAGCTGCAGGATGCCGCATGAGCCGTCGGCAATAGCGGTATAAGGATACAGGGTTTCACGTCCAAACAGATATTCGGCGGCCAAGACGTGGGGAGAAACCAACACCTGTGACAGCACAACCCTCAAGTTGCTGAATGGGGTTTCCAACCTCACTTGACCCGACACGATGAATTTGAGGTGCGTGCACGGGTCCCCAGCGGTGAAAATCCGTTCACCGTCAGCGAATTTGAGAAAATGGAATGGCAACTTCTCGACCAGTGCCGTGATTTTCTCAGTACTCACGCCCTGGAAGAGAGGCAACTGCATCAATTGTTGGTACATGCTGTTCATGGCCAATCACCTGTCTTTATTTGCCCAAAGCCTCAATCACCTGCTCGACTGTCAACGTCTGCTGCTCTCCCGTCGTCATGTTCTTAAGGGCGATGGTACCATTCTGAACCTCGTCGGCGCCAACAATAGCGACATAGGGGATTTTCCTGTCATTGGCATAGTTCATCTGCTTCTTCATCTTGGCGCTGTCAGGGTACAGTTCAGCGCTGACGCCAGCGCGACGCAGGGCCATGATGTGACGCAATGAAGCCGTAGCTTCCTGTTCACCGAAGTTGACAAACATTACCCGAGCGGTCGCCATCGTGTCGGCAGGATAGAGGTCGAGTGCGTTCAACACATCATAGATGCGGTCAGCACCGAAACTGATGCCCACACCCGACAGGCCCGGCATACCGAATACTCCCGTCAGGTTATCATAGCGGCCACCACCCGTAATGCTGCCGATAGCTACATCCAGAGCCTTGACCTCAAGGATTGTACCTGTATAGTAGTTCAGGCCACGTGCCAATGAGACATCAAGCTCAACAGTAGCACGAGTGCCCAGTGCAGCCACATGGTCCAACACATAACGCATTTCCTCGATACCCTTCATGCCCGTCTCACTGCCGGCCAGCATATCAGCCAGGGCTGATAGACGTTGTTCATTGGTGCCCTCGAGCGCCAGCAACGGCTGCAACGTGGAAATCGCCTCATCGCTCAATCCCTTTTCCTTCAATTCGGCATTGACATTGTCAAGACCGATTTTATCGAGTTTATCGATAGCAACGGTAATGTCCACAATCTTGTCAGCGGCACCGATAATCTCAGCGATACCACTGAGTATCTTACGGTTATTGAGTTTGATAGCAACGTTGATGTTGAAGCGGTTAAACACCTCGTCAATCATCGTCACCAGCTCAACCTCGTTCAATAACGAGTCACTGCCTACGATATCGGCATCACACTGGTAGAACTCGCGGTAACGGCCCTTCTGCGGACGGTCGGCACGCCACACAGGCTGCACCTGATAGCGCTTGAAAGGCATCTGAACGTCATTACGGTGCTGCACCACATAGCGGGCGAAGGGCACCGTCAGGTCATATCGCAGTCCCTTCTCGCTAATCTTGGTAGTCAAGTGCAATGAATCATGGGCGGCCAGCAGGTCGTCGGGAGCGTCCTTGAGGTAATCACCGCTGTTCAGAATCTTGAACAGCAATTTGTCGCCCTCCTCGCCATACTTGCCCATCAATGTGGACAGATTCTCGATGGCAGGAGTCTCAATCTGCTGGAAACCGTAGAGAAGGAATACGTCTTTAATTGTGTTAAAAATATAGTTGCGTCGCGCCATCTCGATGGGCGAGAAGTCGCGTGTCCCTTTAGGGATAGAAGGTTTTTGTGCCATTATTCTAATTTAATGTATTTCTCAATGTATTGTGTTATGATGTTATCGACGGCTACCGCCAAAAATCATGGCGACATAATATAACAATGTTGCAAGCGAACCGATTGCTGCCACAACATAGGTGTAGGCTGCAGCACGCAAAGCGTCCTTGGCATATTCCAATTGCTGTCCACTAGCAATTCCTGAGCCCTCAAGCCACTTGATGGCACGGCGGCTGGCATCCACCTCGACAGGCAAGGTCACGAAACTGAACAGGACCGTTACAGCAAACAGGGCGATTGCGATATACAAGGGAATCGGCGTCACTGCAGCCACTACAATACCTGCAAGCAAGAGCCACTGGATAGTGCTGGAAGCAAAAGATACCAAGGGCACCATCTTGGTGCGCAGTTGCAACATGCTGTAGCCCACCTTGTGCTGCACGGCATGACCGCACTCATGGGCGGCAACGGCAGCAGCAGCGATGCTATTGGTTCCATAGACCGGTTCACTCAAGTTCACCGTACGGTTGGCGGGATTGAAGTGGTCGGTCAACTGGCCGCTCACACTCGTCACCTGCACATCCCCGCAGCCATTCTGTTGAAGCATGGCATTGGCAATGTCACGCCCAGCCATGGGAACAGCCAATGGAATCTTACTATACTTGGCAAACTTGGACTTAAGGGAGCTCTGAACAATCATGCTCAGGATGAAAATGCCTCCCATTAAAATGTAAATGAACATAATATTAAGTTTTTAATTGATATTGCACTATTTGGCACGGAAATTGCCATACAATGCATCGGGCAAGATTCCGCACTGCAAAGTTATATTATTTTGCCCGCAAAACAGTCATTTACGACAATAAAAGTGCTAAAAAATGAAAATTGAGTGCAAAAAAGTTTGGTAATTCAAAAATAGCCGTTATTTTTGCGGCGTTGAATCGTTTTATTATTATTATTCATTTATTTTAAAAGTTGTTTTATTATGAAGAAATTCTTATTGATGTTTGCAGCTGTTGCTGCTATCGCATTTGTTGGTTGCAAGACCGAAACCAAGCCCGCTGAGGAGGCTGTTGAAGAGGCTCCCGTAGCTGAGTACACTGTTGACGGCGTTGCCGCTGACCTGTTGAACTGCGCTGATGAGGCACAGGCACTTGGCCTGCTCGATGGTATCAAGGCTAAGGCTGAGGAACTGCTGAAAGGTGGTGACCAGGCTGGTTACTTCAACATCATCAACATCCTGAAGACCGTTTGGGAGAACAACAAGGAAGCCATCTTGGCTAAGATCCCGACCCTGGCAGAGAAGATGACCGGTTACATCGATGTTCCCGAGGAGCTGAAAGCTGGTTTTGCTGATTTTGTAGCAAAGCAGGCCGCTGAGAAGGTTGGTGAGGCTGTTGACGCTGCTGTTGACGCTGCCGGCGAGAAGGTTGACGCTGCTAAGGATGCCGTTAAGGATGCTGCTGCCGATGCTAAGGATGCCGCCAACAACGCTGTTGACGCTGCTAAGGACAAGGCTGCTGAAGGTCTGAACAAGGCTGCTGAGGAGCTGAAGAAGTAATCTTGAGAACACTAGATTAATTCCTTATAACAAATCAGGGCTGACTCGCATGGGTCAGCCCTGATTGTTTTATATCGGTTGCGCCTGAATGTATCAACGCTTCGAGAGCTGATATGCCAGGCGTTCGTCACCGTTCAAGAGATAGATGATGCCGCAATAAGTGAAACCGTAACGGTCAATGATATGGCGCATGATAACATTGTCGCGGTGGGTGTCGATGCGCAGGGTTCCGGCAACATCCAGGCAATAGTCCATCACGTCGTTGAAAACGCCATGACTCGCTGCCGTGCTAGCCAAGCGATGCACTACATGATAAGGCTTGTCATCGAGCCAATTACCCTCGTAGATTTCCTTATAAGTCGGCTCTGGCCCCGGGATAAAGGCAAATGAGGCTATCACTTCCCCACACTCTTCCACACACAGGTAACAATGACCATTGTCGATGTCATTCATGATGGTCTCCTCGCTGGGATAACCGTCAATCCACTGATTCACGTTGCCACACGAGCGCATGATGCCACGCGCCTCCTCGACGAGACGCATAATCACGGGCACATCCTCTCTCACGGCCTTCCTAATCATCCTTTTCATACCTATCTAGTCTCTAATTCATTCATTTGGTGGAAATAATACCGTCGCGGCGCATCATAGCATCGATGTGAGGCTCGGTGCCGCGGAAGCGCTTGTAAAGTGTCATCGGCGCTTCGGTGCCGCCACGCGAGAGCACATCTTCGACCCAAGAGCGGGCGGTGTCTCGGTTGAAGATGCCATCCTGCTTGAACTTGTCAAAGGCGTCACACTCAATCATCTCGGCCCACTTGTAGCCGTAGTATCCCGCAGCATAACCTCCCGAGAAGATATGGGTGAACTGGGGCGACATGATGCAACCCTCGACAGGTTCAAAAGCCTGCACATCCTTAACCGCATTGTATTCAAAGGCGAAATCATCACCCTCATAAGGCTCGGTGATGCTGTGCCATGCCATATCGATAAAGCCGAAGCCCAACTGACGCACGCAGGCATAAGCCGCGCCATACTGCGAAGAGGCTATCAAGCGGTCTATCAATTCCTGTGGTACAGGTTCTCCGGTCTGGTAATGACGGGCGAAACTATCGAGGAATTCGCGCTCATAGACGTAATTCTCATTGAATTGTGAGGGCACCTCGACAAAATCACGATAGACATTGGTACCCGACAGCGACTGATACCTGCAACGTGACAATAACTGGTGCAAGGCATGACCGAACTCGTGCATGAAGGTCTCAACCTCACGCACGGTGAGCAAGGACGGTTTCGTGTCGGTGGGACAGGTGAAATTCATGGTCAAGGTCACCAACGGCCTCACGTCGTTGCCATCGTCGTCTATATATTGTTCACGGAAACTCGTCATCCACGCTCCGCTCTGCTTGGTGGCACGAGGGAAGAAATCCAGATAGAGCATACCCACAGCCTTGCCGTCCTCATCGGTCACATCATAGACCTCAACCTCAGGATGGAACACCTGGGCATCATTATTGGGCAAGAAGCGCAGGCCGTACATTCGCTTGGCAAAGCCGAAAACGCCCTTGGTCACTGAACTCAGCTCAAAATAGGGACGCAGCAATTCGTCGTTAATCTCGAACATCGAGTCCTTCTCCTTGTTACTGTAGTAAGCGTAATCCCACGGCTTGATGTCGACTGGTTCACCCTCACACTCGCATGCGAACCTGGTCAAGCGTTCCATTTCTTGCCGTTCTACAGGCAGATAGGCATCGCGCAGGCGATTCAGCATATCATAGACAGCCTCGGGTCTCTCGGCCATCGTGTGCTGCAACTTATAGTCGGCAAAGGTCTTACGACCCATTAACCGGGCTATTTCCAGCCTGGTGTTGGCAATATCACGCAAGACATCGAGATTGCAGTATTCGCCAGCTGTACACTGGCGATTATACATCTTATATAATTTCTCGCGCAAATCACGACGATTGCTGTACTTCATGAATGGACCATAGCTGGGTGCATCAAGTGTCACCAGCCACTTATCTTCTTGTTCTTTGTCCTTGGCAGCCTGTTTGTAGGCATCAAGAGCGCTCTCGGGCAGTCCATCGATATCAGCGTCGGTAAGCCAAAGTTCATAGCGGGGTGTTTCCTTGAGCGCGTTCTGGTCAAATTTCAAGGTCAGTTCGGTCAAACGCTTTGAGAGTTCACGATAGCGTTCCCTATCCTCACCTTGCAGATTGGCACCGCTGAGTATAAAGCCATCGTAGGTCTCCCTCATCAGCATCTTGTCTTCGTCATCATGACTCGCAGCATCAAAATGGTCGTGGACAAATTTTACACGTTGCCACAACCGCTCGTTGAGCGTAATGCTGTTGAAATGCTTGCTCAACACGGGCGCCATGCGCTCACTCACTGCCATCAAAGCGTCATCGGCATTGGCCGATAGCATGGGATAGAACACGCCCAGCACACGGTTCAGGGTCGCTCCGGCACGTTCAAGCGCCACAATGGTGTTTTCAAATGTTGCCTCGGCATCGTTATCGGCAATGGCGTTAACCTCGGCATCGTGTTCCTTGATACCCTGATTGATAGCCGGTTCATAGTCGGCAGTTGTGATGCGGTCAAATGGTATTGCGCCCCCTGTCGTTCTGAAAGGCTTGAAAAATATGTTGTTCTCTATCATGATTCTTTAAATTTTATTGGCCGTGACTGGAGTCACGGCATAGATTAACACTGATTAACCCTTATTCGGCACACTTGGCTTCTATTCCAAGTCCACCACGGTGATGCCTGCTCCGCCAAACTGTACGTGCTCATCACGATAGGACTTCACGCCATTAACTGTGTGCAGATACTCTCGGATGGCCACTTTCAACGCTCCGGTACCCGTGCCGTGCAGGATGCGCACTCGCTGGGCATTGAACTGGATGGCGTCGTCTATGAAATAGGTAATGGCTTGCAGTGCTTCATCGGCACGCATGCCACGCACATCAATATCGGGCTTGAAATTGAGTTGTCTAGTCCTTATTTCATCGGCCGTGGAACGTCCCAGCGACTCAGTTTTTGGAGCCTTTTCCTTGCGCATGGTGCGTTCAACTTTGTCGGCCTCAATACGTGTCTTAATGTTACCGAACGCCACGAGGGCATATTTCTCATCGATGCTGATGAGGGTGCCCACGGTTGCCGTTCCCTTCAACACCACATTGTCACCGGCCTGTAGAGGGCGGTCTTTAGCAATAGGCTGTTGAGGCTTTTTCTTGGGTTGCTTGCGTCGCGGTTTATCCTTCGGTGTCAGTTCCTTGAGACGTGAGGGATCCTCAGGTTCCTCAGCATTGAGTCGCTGCTTGAATTCATCAAGTTGACGCCGCAACTCCTTTGTGCGCTCCTTTTCGGCCTGTTGCTGACGTATTTCCTTGATGGTACGCTCTATCTGGGCATTGCTGCCGCGCAGGATTTCCTGTGCCTCGGCACGGGCATCGTGAATAATCTGGCGATGCTCGGCGCGGATGCTGTCCAAGCGTTCGTCGTAATCGGCAATCATCTGGTCGAGACGTTTTTCCTTGGCGCGCACATCCTGGCGCTTGTTCTCCCAATACCGGCGGTCACGCACGATATCAAGCAGATACTTGTCCATATTGATGTAATCGCTGCCCACAATCTCGCTCGCCTTGTCGATGACCTGCTGCGGCAAACCTGTCTTGCGGGCAATCTCGATGGCAAACGAACTGCCAGGATAACCCATCGACAGTTGGAACAGCGGTTGCATCCGCTGGCGGTCATAGAGCATGGCACCATTAACCACGCCAGGGGCTTCTTCGGCAAAGTGCTTGAGGTTCTGATAATGGGTTGTTACCACACCCATCACCTGATGCTCATTGAGCTGTTCAAGAATCGACTGGGCAATGGCGCCACCGATTTGGGGTTCAGTACCGCTACCCATTTCATCAATCAAAATGAGCGTCTCCTTGCCACCCTTAGTCAAGAACAGTTTCATGTTCTGCAGATGACTGCTGTAGGTACTCAAGTCATTCTCGATACTCTGCTGGTCGCCGATATCGATGAAGATGTCACGGAAGATACCGATATGCGAATTATCACGCAAGGTGGGCAACAAACCGCACTGAACCATATACTGCACAACACCTACCGTCTTGAGGCACACCGACTTGCCACCGGCATTGGGACCAGAGATGACAAGGATGCGGTCTTGCTTGTTCAGGGCGATGTTCAGGGGGACCACCTGCTTGCCCTGAGCACGCAACGAGAGCATCAAGGCGGGATGGATGGCGTTGTACCACTCAATGACGGGTTTGCGGTCCACATGGCACATCTGGGCGCCTACGTCTTGGGCAAACAATGCTTTAGCGCGGATGAAATCCAATTGTCCCAAGGTATCGAGTACGCCTGCCAAATCATCAAGGTGCGGACGAATGAGGTCGGTCACCTCAGTAAGGATACGGATAATCTCGCGGGCAATCTCGGCCTCGGTCTCGCGGATACGGTTATTGGCCTCGACAATGGCGTCAGGCTCAATGAATACGGTCTTACCTGTGGCGCTCTCGTCATGGACGATGCCATGGAGTTTGCGCTTGTTCATGGCGCTCACGGGCAGCACCAACCTGCCATCACGCAACGAGGGCTGAACATCGTTCTCGAGGATACCGTCCTGCTTGCCCTGGGCGATAATGCGTCGCAGTGTGCCGTTGATGCTACTGGTCACGCGGGCGATGGCTGTGCGCAATTCCTGCAATCGTGGCGAGGCGGTATCCTTGATGTTGCCTGCCTTATCAAGCACATGGCCGATAGCAGCGCTCAACTCGGGGAACGATTGCATACCAGTAGTGAGTTCACGCAGGCGCGGATAAGCGCTCTTGTCCTCGCCGTCAGTGGTAAAGAAACGCACCACCTGGGTCACTGTCACCAACAGGCGCTGTAAATCAAACAAATGCTCGGCCGAAAGGAATGTGCCTGGTGTCGCTACCTCCTTGAAGACCACACGCAGGTCAAAATAATAACTCAGCGGGAAGTCCTTGCCCGTCTGGACGATAGACAGGAACTCATTGGTTTCTTCAAGCCAGCGCACCACCTCATCACGACGCGTGGAAAAACGCAGGCGCGGCACGTTGGCAGCGCCCAACGCGCTGACGCAGTGACGCTCCAGTTCTCGTCTCACGGCATCAAAGCCAATCTTGCTCTCAAAATTTGAGGGATAAATCATTTTATGATGTCATAAAATAATGAAATTCAATCACATAAGCCAAAATGATAAAATCATTAGCAACAAAATAGCAACAAAACCGTCAAAAAAGGAGCAATTTCTACTGCTGTTGCCCTGCAAAATTAAAGAATATTTCCGAAACACACAAATGCGCCGCCTCTTATTAGAAAGAAGCAGCACAAGCGACGAAAGTTTGGCTACCTCAGTGGAACTTTTTACAGGAGCTTTCATCATCTCCTCGTATTCCGAGTAGATGGTCATGTCGCGCTTGCGGCGACGCTCTTGCTGTTTTGTTCTCAGTACTTCCATAATTCTTAAAAATTGTTACGCTTATTATTTTACTTATTAGTTTATTTCCGTTTTTACTTATTATTTCATAACTTTGCAAATAATATCAGCGGCAAAAATAATATAATATTTCATAAATAATATTATATTAAAATTTTAATATTTTTTAAGAATGTGGAATTATCTAAACGTATAGCAAAAGTCGTAGAATTATCAGGCATGACGATACCACAATTCTCTACCTATGTTGGGTTCAAGACACCACAGGCGGTAAGGGAACTGTTGAAGGGAAATACCAAATCATTGTCCTATCAAGCAAAGGAAAAGATAGCTGCAGCTTTCCCTAACATCAACATCGGCTGGCTGATAACAGGCGAGGGAGAAATGCTTAAAAACTCCGATAATACGATATCTGACGACGATAACAACATCACCGTCGGAGGTGACGCGACAATCAGCAACTGCAGCAGTGAGCAAGCACTGATGCTGACGCTGAAAGAGTTGAGCGAAATGCGCAAGCTATTGGCCGAGGCACTGGACGCCAACAAGGAACAAGCCCAGCGTTTCCTCGGCATAATTGAGAGTTTAACCAATAAATAATATCATATTATGAACATCAAAGGTGTTATTATATCTGCTACCCGTTGTTTTGGGGCGGCAAAATGCTATAGTCAGACTACGGCCACAACAAAAAAATTACTGATTTTACCATTCTTTGCGGTGTTGATGATTGCCGCCTTATTGTTCGGATGCACATCAAATAATGCGTCGCCTGTTGACCAAGCAAACAAGTTGTTGGCAAAACGCAACCTGATGTCGGTACAGCACCTTGACAGCGTTTTCGGCTATAAGGACGCACACAGTTGTTTGATGGCAGCTCACAACCTGCAGTGGAAAGCGGACAGCATTTTGGAGTATCATCAGTCAAGCCATACCTTGCTCACGCCTGAGGAGAAAAAAGAGGCATTAGAACTTGGCCAAACTGTTTACAACCTTAAAATGGAAGCTGCTAAGAATGAATTGCGGCACGGACTTGCAAAGGACAAAAAGGAGTTTTTGGGGTATTCCGTTTTCATTGCCGATAGCGTGACAGGGTCAATGATGAATGTCTATTTCGATAAGGAGGTCACAAAGATTTCAGCCATAGAAAGGAAATAATCAGTTATTTTTTGCGAATACCGCGCACAATAAACGATAACATCCCTTCCTTAGTGAATATATCCCAAGTATTCATAACGCGAGAAGCCGCTAGAGACAATTTTCAGAAGACGAACAAAAGATTACGTGAGATAGTGAACTACAAGACGCGAGGCAAGCACAAGGAGTTTGCCGAGCTTGTGGTCTGGAAGCCACAATACCTTGCCAAGCTGTTACACGGCAGCGACTTCGGCCTTAAGCCTGTGTCGGCTGTACTGAAAGCCCTGCCCAAGATTAACGCCCGCTGGCTGCTGCGCGGCGAGGGGCAGATGCTCACTGACGGAAACATGGGCGACCTTTACAGGGGAACGCTCAACCACATACAGGCGGTGCTCGACCTTGAGCTCCTCAAAAAGACGCTTGGCGCATACCGCCTCGGCCAGTTGTAAGTTCTGATGGTTTGCCTCCTTGTCCATGCGCGTGTGCTCTGGGCGCAGGTAAAGGTGCAGGTATTCGTATGTCCTGCGCCCGCGCTGATATATGTCAAGGCACAATGACACGTTACCTGACGGCATTTTCCTCTGCCGCAACACGACCGACTGTTTGCTCATATCCGAAAGAAAAATTGATTATCGGTGGCAAAGGTAGTCAATCAGTAACAAAAAAGCAACTTACGGTGGGATAATCGTTGGGTAATCCACCAACGCGGAAAAGACGCTCAGCCCTTTATTGGATGATTTTCGTTACCATAGCATTAAATAAAGGCCGTTTTGAGGGATAAATCATAGCACAAAGGTAGTCATTTTTCGTCATTCAACGAAATATTTGTACCTTTGCAGCATCATCAATCAAATCTTATCTATCTGATTCATGAGAAAACAGTGCTTCGTGTCTGTCTATTACAGGCAAAAACGGGGCACTTTTTTATTTTTTCCCACCATAATAAGTGCTATTCAAAAAAGAATAACTACATTTGCAAGTTATATCAAAAGAAATAAAATTAACCTAACATTAATAACTAACACATTTTTTATGAAGAAATTCTTATTCTTATTGCTCGCATCGGCTGTCTGCATCAATGTTATGGCCGATGACAAGGTTGTCATCCCCGACAGCACCGGTTTCAAGTTCACCGACACCAAGGTTATCAAGCACACCCCCGTCAAGGACCAGAACAAGTCCGGTACGTGCTGGTGCTACTCCACCAACTCCTTCTTCGAGAACGAGATCCTGCGCATCACCGGCAAGGAGGTTCACCTGAGCGAAGGCTTTGTGGTTAACCACTGCTACTATGACAAGGCCATCAAGTACATCCGCATGGATGGCACCATCAACTTCGCTGAAGGTGGCGCTGCCGAGGACGTACCCTACGTTTGGCGCACCTATGGTATGGTTCCCAACGATGTGTACACCGGCATGACCTACGGTGACAAGAAGTTCGACACCAGTGAGTTGACCTCCCTGCTGAAAGGTTACGTCGGCACCATCAACAAGAACAGCCGCGGCAAGCTCACTCCTGCCTGGATGGACGGCCTGAAGGGCATCCTCGACGGCTACATGGGCAAGATGCCCGAGACCTTCGTCTATGAGGGCAAGACCTACACCCCGCAGACCTGGGCTGCCAGCCTCGGCCTGAACATGGACGACTATGTACCCATTGCATCGTTCACCCACCATCCCTACTATCAGCCCTTCATCCTTGAGGTGGCAGACAACTGGTTGTGGTCAACCTACCAGAACGTGCCCATCGACGAGCTGCTCGAGATTGCCAACTATGCTATCGACAACGGCTACAGCATCGCTTGGGGTTCTGACGTGAGCGAGAAAGGCTTCAAGTGGCGCAATGGTTATGCCATCCTGCCCATCAAGAAGGAGGTTCCCGATGCCGCAGGTACCGACATGGCACGCTGGGCTCAGCTGAGCGACAAGGACCGCGAGGCCGAGTTGTGGGACATCAAGGGCCCGGTTAAGGAGCAGTGGGTAACCCCTGAGGAGCGTCAGCAGATGTTTGACAACAAGGAGACCACCGATGACCACGGTATGGTAATCATGGGTAAGGCTGTTGACCAGGAAGGCAACAAGTACTTCAAGGTACAGAACAGCTGGGACACCAACCAGCTCTATGAAGGCTACTTCTATTGCAGCGAGGCCTTCTTCCGTGCCAAGACTTTGAACATCCTCGTTCACAAGGATGCCATCCCCGCCAAGATTGCCAAGAAGATGGGCATCAAGAAGTAATCGATTTACGATACAACCTTTTAAAGACCTGCAAGACGATGTGTGCTTGCAGGTTTTTCTTTATCCATAGCAGGCAAAAAGTGTGTTCCCTGCTGTTCATATTGACAATATTTGCCTAACTTTGCAAGCGTTAACAGTTCTAGCAGACTGTCCTAATCACCTTGAAAAGAAAGATGGTAACAAACAAGAACCAAAAGATTAACTTGCCAGCATTGATAGCCATAGGCTCTTTTGCAATGCTGGCGTTATTGCTGGTATCGTGGGATTCATATCTCTATGACCTCTGGCAGCACCATGATGTCATCTGGTTCTATACATGTGGAAAAGCGTGGATGAACGGGATGACACCCTATGTGGACTTTGCTGACAGCAAGGGTCCGCTGCTATGGCTCATCTATGGCGTGGGCTATCTGCTCAGTCCCCACGACTATGTGGGCTTGTACTGGCTGGCATGTATCCTTTACACCTTCATATTCTACATGTGCTATAAATGTGCACGCTTGTTTGTCAACGACCAGCGATTGGCGCTGATGGCAGTAGTGTTCTCATCATTATACTTCCTGAGTGGTCTCACCCACATTGAGGTCCGAGCCGAGGACTACTGCTATGCCCTCATGCTGCCAGTGTTCTACCGCTTCCTTCGACATGCTGTTAATCAAGAAAACAGCCATCGTTTTGTTAGGAATTCGGCCATTATACTGGGCTTGGTATTAGGGTTGACGCTGCTCATCAAGTACAGCTGCACCCTCATGCTGGCCATATTCATCCCCTACTTCTGCTTCTTGGTGCCGCGACGGTGTGGTTATCAATGGTGGCGTGCCCTGGGATGGTGTGCCCTTGCTGGCGTGGTTGTAATGCTGCCCTTGCTGGCGTGGCTTACTTACAAGGGCTGCCTGATGGATTTCATCAACGAGTATTTCCTGGTGACTTTCTCCACATTTGACAACTTACACGGCAATCAACTGACTGTGAGCAGCGTCCTCAGTATGTTCTTGGGCAAACGTGTCATCCTGTTCACACTCAGCTTGATAGCAGGGGTGTTCGCCTATTGTATGGTGATTCGCAAGGATAGTCTCATGGCTATCGTCACATTGATGTGGTTTATTGCGGTAATCATGCTTAACGGGAGCGACCGCATATACCTGAACGTGCTATCGCTGTTCACGGTATTGTTTGCCGGCATCCTGGCACAGTCGTTAGGGCGATGGCTCCGTTGGTGGGCTGTTGACGCTATGCTGGCCATCGGTGTGCTAGCCATACTGTTTGCCACTGTTGACCATATGTCTCTGTTCTCGCAGAAATTTATCGACCGTGAAGTGTGGTACTATTATCCTAACCTGTTGAGCCAATATGACTCACCCAAACTGCTCTACCTCAAGTGTCACGATCATGGTGAGGGCGTTCCGGTCCACGGTCTGCCTGCATGTAAATACTGGAGTCTTCAGGAGGGCTATACACGGGAAATGGTTGATGACCAGATTAATGCGGTGAAACAGCACAAGTGCGATGTTGCCTTTGTCAAAGCATATGACCATGATATGGTACAACTGCTAGAAGACAATGGCTACTATCGCTATGACCTGCTTGATGCAGGCTACGGAGATATCAACTGGATAGGACGGTTTGTCCTCTACAGCATCAAACCTCTCAAAACGGGTCCCAGTGTCTATCCCACCCCGCGTGAGGTGCTGCTGAAACGCAATGTTGTGTTAAAAGGACATTGACCGACAAACTGCAAAAAAGAATGAATTCTTTTTGTTCTCCGCTCGGCTTGCACTATCTTTGTAGCCAGCTAATCAACTCACTTTATTAACATATTATCTTAATCAAGTAACAATGAAAGCATTAAACACCGACAAGGCTCCTGCAGCCATTGGACCTTACAGTCAAGCAATCCGCACCGGCAATCTCGTTTTCGTTTCCGGCCAGCTTCCCATCATCCCCGAAACCGGAGCATTCCCCGAGGGTGGTGTCCAGGAACAGACACACCAGAGCCTTAAGAACGCCCGCGCCATCCTGCAGAGCGAGGGCCTCGACCTGTGCAACGTCGTCAAGACCACCGTCTTCCTGAGTGACATCGCCAACTTCGGTCCCATGAACGAAGTTTACGCCGAGTACTTTACGGCTCCCTACCCCGCCCGTTGCGCATTTGCCGTTAAGGACCTGCCCAAGGGTGCTCTTGTCGAGATAGAACTCATCGCCGAGGCCGAGTAAAGCCCCGCGCACACATCAACACAAAAAGAGACGCAATCCCGTGATCGCGCCTCTTTTTTTGTTATTCAAGCTGTTGCAAAACTCATGGCTCTTGGGATAAATCGCGCTACGCGCGAGAAATCAAACAAAATGATTAATAAAACTATAATAAGAATTTAATTTCTAGGTCATTAGGCCGAACAAAACCGGGTCTTGGGCAGTTTTGCAACAGTCCGGTGTTACGACTCGCCGTCCTCGGCAGCCATACCCACGTCATTGCTCTCGGGATACATCGTCGGTTTGGGCTGGTTGCGCAGGTTCAGGTACATCGCCTTGGCCATTTCGCTCATCACGCGCTTATAGAACTGCTCGTCCTGGAACAGCTTCGAGAACGCGTCCATCTGCTCGACATAGCACTCCTGCGCCACTTCACCGAAGGCTTTCGGGAAGATGGCCTCGGCAAACATATTGGCATCGCTGTTCTCGGCTTGTTTTTTCAGCACCTTGCTGTTCTTGCTCATGCGGTCAAAGATGGTCTCCACAATCACGCGGTCGGCCTCGGTGAAGTTGCCGGCATACATCATGTTGATTTTGGCGATGATGTTCGTCAGCAGGTCGCGTTTCTCCTCGGGTTTGTTTCCCTTGCCGCCTTTCTCGGGCTTCAACGTCTTGTCCTCGGGCTTGGGAGCCAGAGTGATGGTGCCCGAGAAGCCCTTAGAATATTTGTTGTTGATGAGCGCCAATTTGCCCGTCAGGTCCACTTTCTCGTGCGGATTCTTGGGCAGGAACTTATACAGGTACTCGGCGAACACATAGGTCTTCAACAACTCTTTGTCAAAGGTGCGCACAATCTGCGCCATGTATGCATAGAAGCGGATGAAGTTCTTCACCAGGCTACGCACCTCGAAGCGGTTCTCCTCGGTTAAGCTCTCAAAGGCCTTCAACACGGGCGTATAGACGCTCGCCAGCTTGCCCATGTCATCCTTGCCTTCCTGCTTGGCGCTGTACAGCGCCCACACCTTTTCCTCGTCCTGAGGCGCCCACAGGTGGTAATTGTACAACTCGGTCTGGTACTTATACACGATGTTCACATCAACGGCCTCGCCCAGCAGCATGTCCTCATAGAAGGGCTGGAACGACGCCTTGATGTCGTCGGCACTGTTGGCAAAGTCGAGCACAAAGGTGTCCACCTTGTCGCGGTGGGCACGGTTGAGCCTCGACAGCGTCTGCACGGCTTTCACGCCCCGCAGCCCCTTGTCCACAATCATCGTGTGCAGGCGCGGCTGGTCAAAGCCCGTCTGGTACTTCTCGGCGACGATGAGCACGTTATACAGGTCGCTGTCGAAGTACAGCGGCAGCCGCGCCTCGCTGATGGCATACTCGGGCGTGGAGTTCAGCTTGCTCTCCACATAGTCGGTCCCTTGATAGGTCACCGTGCCCGAGAAAGCCACCAGCGGCATGACGTCGGTATAGCCCTTGCTCTTGCAGTATTCCTTCACGGCAAAGAAGTAGCGCACGGCATGGGCACGCGAGGCGGTGACAATCATCGCCTTGGCCTTGCCGCCCATCTTGGTCAGCGTGACGCTGCGGATGGTCTCGACCATGATTTCGGCTTTCTGGGCAATCACGTGCTCGTGGTTGTCGTGATAGCGCTTGATGGCGGTCGTGGCGGGCGGCTCGTCATATTCGGGGTCCTCCTTGACGCTCTTGGCAATCTCATAGGCGGTCTCCAGGGTTGTGTAGTTCTTCAACACGTCCATGATGAAGCCCTCGTCGATGGCCTGGCGCATGCTGTAGTGGTGGAAGGCGTCAAAGGTGCCGTCCGCCCGTGGCACACCGAAGGTCTGCAGCGTCTTGGGCTTGGGCGTTGCGGTGAAGGCGTAGAAGTACAGGTTGGGCTGCTGCCCCTGGGTGAGCAGCGTTTCGGTCATCAGGTCCATCTCGTCCTTGATTTCCTGCTCGGTCTTCTCCTCCAGTTCTGCCATCTCGCGCAGCGCCTCGTCGGTGTCGGCAAGGGCGGCTTTGAGTTTCTCGGCGCTCTTGCCGCTCTGCGAGCTGTGCGCCTCGTCAACGATGATGGCAAACCGCTTGCCCGAGTGGCTGTCCAGTTCCTTGTAAATCAGCGGGAAGCGGTGCAGCGTGGTGATGATGATGCGCTTGCCGTCGTTGATGGCGTCCTTGAGTTTGCTGGAGTTGTCCTTGTCGGTGATGGTCTCGATTTGCCCCTCCAGGTGTTCAAACCCCAGGATGGTGTTCTGCAGCTGGGCATTGAGCACACGGCGGTCGGTGACGACAAACACGGTCCTGAACTTCTCCTCGTCATGCTGGTCGTGCAGCGAGGCGAGGCGGTAGGTCAGCCACGCGATGCTGTTACTCTTGCCCGAGCCGGCACTGTGCTGAATCAGGTAGTTCTTGCCGCGGTCGGCAAGGCGCGTGTCGTCAACGAGTTTCTCCACCACGTCGAGCTGGTGGTAACGCGGGAAGATGAGGCGCGTGCTGCTGCGCTTCACCTGTTTGCCGTTCACGAGCGAGATGCTCTCCTCGGTCAGGCGTGTGATGTAGCGTTGCAGCAGCGACAGCAGCATCGGGCGGCACAGCACATGTTCCCACAGGTAGGACGTCGGGTAGCCCTCGTCGTTGGCGGGGTTGCCGCCGTCGCCGATGTTGCCCGCTCCGTTGCTGCCCTGGTTGAAAGGCAGGAAGAAGGTGTCCTCGCCCCTGAGCTGCGTGGTCATCGCCACCTCCTGCAGGTCGACGGCAAAGCACACCAGCACGCGGTTGTCGAACTGGAACAGCGGCTCCTTCGCATCGCGGTCATACATGAACTGCCGCTTGGCGTTTTCCACGCTCTGCCCCGTCAACTGGTTCTTCAGCTCCAGCGCCACAACGGGGATGCCGTTCAGCGACAGCACCATGTCGATGGTGTTGTGGTTCTGCAGGGAGTAGGCAAACTGGCGCGTACACGTCAGGATGTTGGCGTCATATTTCTTCACCAGCTCCTCGTTGATGTCGCTAGCGGGCTTGAAGTAGCAGAACTTGAGTGTCATGCCCCTGTCCTTGATGCCGTTGCGCAGCACGTGCAGCAGGCCGAAGTTGCTGACGTTCTGTTGGAACACCTTGTAGAGCTGTGCCTCGCTTTGGGCGCCATAGACGTTCTGGTACTTCTGCCACATCTTGGGCTGGGTGGCTTCCAGGAACTGCATGAGCACAGCCATGTCGATGGCGCGCCCCTTGTCATAGGTCGCCTGGTCACCTTTCACATACCCGCCCTCACTCAACAGGTAATGCTCAATGTCAGCCTCAAAGTTCTTCTCCTTCGTCTCCATATTACTTCAAACTACAAATTACACCAATTTAACGAACGGCATCCGCTTCCTTTGTTTTTAAACGCGAATTTAGCTAATTTTTCGAATTCGGCATCCGTCTCCTTTGTTTTTAAACTACGAATTACTCGAAAATTTAGCTTGGCGTGGCCAATTAAACTAATCCGTCTGTTACATTATTTTATTAACAACTGATTACTCTGATATTTCTGAATCAGAAATACCATCATCAGATATAAACAGGATATTTAACAATATACCCTACTCGATTTTTACTATAAGTAACTACTTGTCTAGGGATATTCGTAGACATATGATAATCATGATTATTAATTATATTGATGGTTATCTTCCTTTCGTTTGATTTCTTGGAAGATAATTTGCTTGTACACATCGGTATTCCTAGAGATTTAAAGTGATTAACCCAGCCTAAATCTGATTGAGAAATACCATAGAGTTCAACAATGATTTTCTTGATTGTTTCTTTAAGTATGTATTCTAATGAATCTTCATCTGGACTATCTTTATCTAGCAAGTTATTTGCCCATGCTGGCACAAGAACAATATTCCATAAATTAGTGAAATAACGAGGATCGTAGGCATTTCCCCAAATATGTGATATAATATAGTTCTTAAAGATACTGTCAATACCTTCGGCAACAGAATAACCTGTATACTTCTTTATAATAGACCTTGTGGCTTCATTTCCATCTTTGTCCCTAGTTATGGGCCAATAGAATCCATCTGCAGAAAAATACCATAGCTTCCAATAGTCATCAGGGGGTATGTGACGATAAGTGGTTGATGTTACTCCTTTTTCAGTTTTTCTTGCTGTCATCACTTTTTTAGAAAAATTGCGTCCAAACACTCCTGTCACTACATCCCTGCGGTCAAGAACAATCTCAGGCTGGAAGAAATAGCACTGGTCTATCGCATATTGAATGAATCTATTAAAACCGATTTCCCTTGCTAAAGCAATGGCACCATCAATTTTGTGGACAAGTGGCTTCACTATTTTATCACGTTCATTATCCATTTTTGAATTTAGTGGAACATCCTGAACGAGAGATTTATCAAACTCAAGCCATAATCTTAGTTTCTTTAGTGCTGAGATGCCATATGTTAATGAATTTATTCCCTTTCCTCTTGGCAACTGAGAATTCGCTTTTACAGCAATACCTAAAACAATATCTACAATTGTCAAAGCATAAACAACGTCTCCATCTTCAAGAAAATCAGCAATTAATTGAAGATAATCATATCCAGCAGGCGCTGCAATTGTCGCATTTTTATTTCTAATATGCTTTTTATAGTAACTATAGATACTATGATTTCTAACACTGCATTCTGTTGTCTCATCAACTGGAGGCTGCACAATAGTTCCGTCAAATCGCTCATAATAATTTCCTGTACCTTTTTTACCGTTTTTGCCCTCATAAGTAATCCACAGATTGAGAGTACTATCAATAACTCCAAATGGCAAGTTTGGCAAATAAGTGTATCGATATTGATTAGCAGATGCAGGAGTTAATAATTTGTTACTAACTACGTAATTGTAAAAAAGATTTAATAATTGATTTACAGTCATGACTGTATCGTTTTAGAGATCAAACAAATACTTTTTTAATTCTTTATAGTTTTATATCTTTGCCTTTGGTCTCGGGGATTTCACGGCCTTGGGCACGCAGTCTGATACAGGCAGCTGAGTACATCAGGCGGTCCTCGAGATTGGGGTCCTTATCGGTATAAGGGGCGTCTTTCAGCAACTGGTCGCGATATTTATCCTTGATTTCATCAACCGTGTGCTCCATCAAGTACTCATAATCAAACCCCTGCTTTGCTATTTGCTTAGCAACTTCCATCTCTTTATCGTCCATCACTAAACCAGTGGGAAACAATGGATCCAAATCAGTCCAAGCCTCGTAATTTGCTTTGAAAGCCCCAACAAGGTAGATGTATTCCATCGGTGATACCATATCCATCCCGAGCGAATTTTTAGACTTGAGTGTAAATTGCAAGATGCACAGGGAATCACTTTTGAATACTGTACGCAGATTTGCCAGCGTTGCATCATCAGGACGCTTCAGTGTCTCGCGCATGGTGGCTTTGAGTTGCTCGGTGGCTTCCTGCTCGATGTCCTTTGTGCTGCATGATGACAAGACCGCCATCACTACCGCTATCATTATCAATACCTTCTTCATAATCATCTGGATTTTATTATTGCATGATAGTCAAATGCTTCTAAATCCAAAACAACGCTATCATTTTCCTCATCAACCCATTTATTGAGTTTCTTGTTCCAATAGAAGATGGACAATTTAGGAGCGGATAAGGCATTGGTCACGACGCACAAGCGATAGTTGCGCTTATATTTCTTCATGTTTTGATACTCATTGCGAGTAATCATGACATCAATATCATCACAACCACGGCCTTTCACCTCAAGTTTCAGCGACTCTTCGCCATTGAAAGCATTCAAGTCCCAACCAATGTTGTCCTTCTCAACCGATAAAACTTTATAACCCAATGACTTATAATATTTGGTCACCAGTTTAACCGCCTTTTTCTCCACCCTCTTTTTCTCTTGAGCATCGGTTTGCCTGGCTTGCTCCTCTGCTACTTCATTCTTTTCATGATAATTGTCAATATAGTCAAGTACCCTAGCAATATATTTTTTGACTGAAGGGATGTGCATATATTTGTTCGGATACCAGATATTAGCTTGACCAATGAAACCAGGTTCATGAGGGACGGCCATGTCGCGGTTTCGGTAGCATTGGGGAATGAGTGTGCAGTCGGATACTTTGGCACGGACATTATAAGCATAACTCTTTCTTAACTCATTTTTGGATTCTCGCAATTCTCGATATACCGTCGCGTTCTTATACCATCCTACAATACGGCGACCTCCATTTTTAGGATGAGTAGCTACCCAGACGACCAAAACACCGTCTAACCTATCGGCAACACCTGGACAATCTTGGTCAATTGCTTGCAGGTTAAGCGCCCCTCTAGAACGTACATAACCGTAGTATATACCATTGATCGGCATGAAATTATAGATTTCATGCTTCCTTTTTGCTGGATGAGATCCCCCACGACGTATGGGATCATAATCTTGATTCCCCTGGTAATATTTCATCCAGCCTATGTTTGCGAATAGAATCTTCATATTTCTCACGTTTTAATTGTGCAACTAAACTCCTAACTCCAAACTCCTAACTTCTAACTGGGAAAAACTTGTTTTTTGCCGGTGACGTATTCGTAGATGAGGGATTTCTTGTATTGTTTTAAATCCTCAATCTTTTGCTGCTTGAGGGCTATCAGTGCGTCAATGTCGGCACACTTGCGGTCCAAATAATCCGCTATCTCCCGCTGCTCCGATAGTGGAGGAACTGGAAGCCATAACTGTTTTATCGTCTTTTGACTTATATTCGGTTGCCCACCACCCACAGCTTTATAAATAAGATAGTCCTGTACCGATTTTAAAGTATAAAAAGCAAATTTGAGTTCAAGACTTGTTTCGCTTAAAACGCAACATGCTTGATTTACACATCCATCAATATGTGAGATTGAAATATTACCCACTGATGCACCATACATCGCGATAATGATAAAAGGTGCTTGATAAATGTATAGGGCTGAATACTTTTTTAAAGTTTCATCATTGATTCTATTAGAAACTTCGAATAAATCACCTCCATTAATATCACCTGATTGAATCCAGTTTATACTGCCATCATAAGCACTATCATCAGATGAACTTGGAGTGGTACCACTGCCTATAGTTTTGAATACTCTTGACACTTTATCTTGTTCCCAGTGGGTGGGGATTTGGCCTATCCAGTCGATGTTGGAGGGCTTCATGGGGGCTGTGGGGTTAAGGCCCTTGGTGACGGCCTCGGTGATGACCGATTGCTTATAGGCTTTTAACTCCTCTATCACCTGCTCTTGCAAAGACACCATCTCGTCCACCTCACCACATTTCCTGTCGATTATTTCAGCGATTGCTTTCTGTTCTTCAATAGGAGGAAGGAGAAAGTCTAATTCTGATATCTTGTTCCACTTCAGGTCACAACTTCTTTCTCTAATGCCAGTTGAAAGAGCCAAGAAAACATTGTTATAAGCAAGGGTTCTCAAATAAAAAATGAGATACCTGGAATTATGGTTATTCTTAGGGGTGCAAACAACAAGGACTGGTGAACCTTTACCTGTAGATTTGGAAACACCCATAGCACCAGCAAAGCCATCCATTCCATGAATCACAATATCACCTTCGTTTATGCCTTGATAACCAATCTCTTTATCCGACATTGTAAAGCCTTCTGTCCGTCGTAATGACCGTAAAATGACTTCTCCATCTCTGAAGCAGGTAATAACCTCATCATTATCCCTAACAGGTCTTTTTTTCAAATCAAGGACTCTCTTTCCCCTTTCGATTATCCAATTATCTGGTACATAAGGAGCCCATGGTATGTTGGTCTTTTTCATCGTTATCGTCCCAAGATTTTAGCCATTAATTCCTGTTCTTGTTGCTCCAGCTGCTGCAGATGGGCGAAGATGTCCTCGCTCTTGCGTGGGGCGACGTACTTGTAGAACTCGCGGGTAAAGGGGATTTCATAACCCACCTTGCTCTTTTTCTCGTCAATCCAGGCGTCTGGGTTATAGGGCAGCACATTGCGCGCCATGTAGTCGTCGATGTCCTGTTTGCAGGGTATGACCTCCGTGTCGCGCTTGGCGGTGTCGGGCTGCGGCTTGCCGCGCTTGAGCGCCAGGGTGCCGTCGGGGTTATAGAGGGGCGTCTCGACCACGACCTTGGTGAACTTGAAGTCCTCGTTGTCCTTGAGGCGCGCCTCGACGGTGAGGTCGCCGTCGGTATAGACGCCGTCGGCAAAGGCACTATAGGCGCGCGTAATCAGGTCGACACAGGCGTCGGTAAACTCGTTGCGCTTGTTGCCCAGCGACTTGCGCCGCTTCTCGAAGCACTTGCTGGCATCGATGAGCAGCACCTTGCCCATGCGCTCGGGCGCCTTGTCCTTGGTGACGAGCCACACATAGGTGGCGATGCCGGTGTTATAGAACAGGTCGTTGGGCATCTGCACAATCGCCTCGAGCCAGTCGTTCTCGAGCAGATAGCCGCGGATGTTGCTCTCGCCACTGCCAGCGTCGCCCTTGAACAGCGGGGAGCCGTTCTGGATAATCGCCATGCGGCCCGTGTCCTTGAGTTTGGCGATGCCGTTGAGCATGAACAGCTGCTGGCTGTCGCCAATGGCGGGCAAGCCCGGGGCAAAGCGCCCTGCCTCGCCCAGCTTGTGCTCGGCCTCGACGGCTGCCTTCTCGTTCTTCCACTCGATGCCGAAGGGCGGGTTGCTGATGATGTAGTCGAAGGTGAAACCGCCGAACTTGTCGTCGCTCAGGGTGTTGCCCTTCTTCATGTTCTCGGCATTGCCGCCCTTGATGAGCATGTTGGCCTTGGCGATGGCATAGGTCTGGGCGTTCAGTTCCTGGCCGAACTCGGTGATGTGGGCGTCGGGGTCAATCTCGATGAGTTTCTCGCTCAGGCAGTCCAGCATCTGGCTCGTGCCCATCGCCATGTCATAGATGGTGGTCGTCACGCCCTCGCGGCGCATCTGCTCGCGGTCGGGGGCGACGAGCAACTCTGCCATCAGGTAGATGATGTCGCGCGCCGTGAAGTGGGCTCCGGCATGCTCGTCGTAGCTCTCGCTGAACTTCCTCACCAGTTCCTCAAAGATGTATCCCATGTCCACCGCGGTGACGGCATCCAAGCCCATGTAGGCTTTCTTGCTGCTGAACTCCTGCACCACGTTATAGAGCACGCCGTTGTCGTCCATCTTGGAGATTTCCTTGTCGAAGTCGAAATTCTCGATGATGTCGATGACGTTCGCCGAGAAATGGTTCAGGTAGCTGCGCAGGTTGTCGGCAATGTTCTCGGCATCGCCCAGCAGGCCCTCGAGGGTGAATCGGCTCGTGTTATAGAAATCATAGCCCGACGCCTTCTTCAGGAAACCGTCCTTGACGATGATGCCGCGCTCGTCGAGCTGGGCATTCATGTCGAGCACCGCCTGCTTGGTAGCGGCAAGCACATCGTTAAAACGCTTGATGACACACATGGGCAAGATTACGTTGCCGTACTCGTGCGGCTTGTATACGCCCACAATCTTATCGGCAATCGCCCATATCAGGTTAGCCTTCTCCTGCACATTGACTGCAGTCCGCTTGGCGAGTTCTTCGGTTGACATTCTACTATTTTTTGCGGTTTATGTTTATAACCTGCAAAGTTAATGAAAAATATCCATCCAGCCAAACCGAAATCTGTAGTATGCCGCATGAAATCAGTAACAACTGCTTCCCGCTGCTTTTTGATATTGACACGAGCAGCGGGAAGCAGTAATTTTGCCGAGAGCGGGAGAAAAAATGCGTTTAGCTTTCATTAACGATTCCCCGCACCTCCCTTAAATATCTCACACACTCAAAACACCCTTGAAAATCAACGGAATGGAAAAAACATGGGAAAAATCCCGAATTGCCTTTTGGTAGCCACGGTCCTCCAAGGGGGGTGCAATCCAAGCTTCATCTGTTGCCCAGGAGGCGGTCGATGAGGGCGGTTATGTCGGCGATGGTGACTTTGCCGTCGAGATTCACGTCGCAATAGGCAGCGCGGTCGATTTCTCCTGCTATCAGTTGGTCGACGAGGGCAGCCACATCGCTGATTGCGATTGTGCCGTCACCATCAACATCGCCCACGTCCTCGATGGCGACGATGGTCTTGAAATTCTTCCACTCGTTGGCGGTGCGATAAGCCTCCAGCGATGCCTTGGGGACATAGAGGGGAGCGGTCATGTTTTGTGGTGAGGGGTCGAAACTGCTCCAGTAATCATGACAGCGAGGAGGAACGGGAGCCCAGCAGATGAGCACCTTGAGATTGACAAGGCCATCCAGAGCGAGATGTTCCAGTGAGTCAACATTGGCACCCAATTCAAGATACTCGATGTTTTCACAATTGGCAACACCACAATTCTCGATCAATGTGACACCTGGTGCAGAATCCTTGCTACCGATAACCACTCTCTTCAACGAAGGACAGTACACATAGATATTCTTGAGCGACCGCACACCTCCAGGCAATATGCCTTCTTCCAAAGAAGGACATTCCCAGAACATAGCAGAACCTATATCGACAAGACTTTCACTGATGTGCACCGACTTCAATGCCGAACACTTTGAGAAAACAGAATGGCCCATTACGGTGACGCTGTCAGGCATATTCAATGTCTCCAGTGAAGTACACTCATAGAAAGCACGGGCACCTATCGTTTTGAGGCGGCTGCCTTCCTCAAAATTAACGGTTATGAGGCCTGAGGCTTGAAGAAAAGCCTGTTCGTCAATGTAGGAAACATTACGCGGTATGGTTACTTCAGCCAGTTTTTTGCAATTCCAGAATGTGCTGTTCATGAGGGAATCAAGACTGGCAGGCAGATGCACACTCTCCAGATTGGTACAGCTGCCAAAGACTGTAACGCCCATGTGGGTTACACCATCGGGGATGTAAACAGATTTTATTTTCGTGTTACCACGAAGTATGTTCATGCCTATCCATCTGAGCGATTCCGGGAAATTGACCTCTGCAAGCGAGTTATTATCAGCAAAACAATAATCCTCAATCACAGCAACCGGACTTGGGACATCAAAGGTCGATGCCGTGGCTGCAGGTGGATAAAAGCAAAGCTTCGACATATCCTTACTATAAAGGACGCCGTCCACAGCCTTGAAGTGGCGACTCAGGGAACTGCAAGTAAAATATTTCAATCCGCGGCATCCCCAAAATGCACGATAATGAATATTGGCAACATTACGGGGCACATCAAAGATAGTGAATGAACTACAGTTCTGGAACGCATACATTTCAATAGAAACCAAGGAATTGGGCAAATCGACATCCTCGAGAATTGTGCACCCCGAAAAGGCGCTCGTGCCGATTTCTGTAACACCCTCGGAAATATCAATCAAGGTCAATTCATTACAACCCGAGAAAGCGCCTTTGCCAATGCGAGTCACACGATAGGTAATGCCGTCTTGAACTACAGTGGCAGGAATGATGATTTCACCAACATACTTGACGGAATCCAGTTTGGTCACTTCCACTTCACTCTCACCAATAACATTGTAGGCGATGTTGTCCGCCATGAAGTCGGCTGCGGCAGCCGTGAACAAAGATGCCGTCAATAGCAAGAGTGCATATAGCTTAACAAATGATTTTGTTGTCGTTTTCATTGTTATGACTTGTTTGCGGTAAATTATTATCTCGTTCCATCAATTCCCGTTAAGGAGTTGGTCGATGAGGGCGGTTATGTCGGCAATGGTGACTTTGCCGTCGAGATTGATGTCGCAATAGGCAGCGCGGTCGATTTCTCCTGCTATCAATTGGTCAACGAGGGCCGCCACGTCGCCAATTGCGATGTTGCCGTCGCCATCAACATCGCCCACATCCTCGATGGCGACGATGGTCTTGAAATTCTTCCACTCGTTGGCGGTGCGATAAGCCTCCAGCGATGCCTTGGGGACATAGAGGGGAGCGGTCATGTCTTGTGGAGACGGGGAGAAGCATCGCCAGTAACCATCACAGCGAGGAGGAACGGGAGCCCAGCAGATAAGCACCTTGAGATTGATCAGGTCAACCAGAGCAAGATGCTCCAGCGAGTCAACATTGGCACCCAATTCAAGATACTCAATATTTTCACAATCGACTATACCACAATTCTTAATCAATGTGACGCCTGGCGCTGAATCCTTGCTACCGATTTGCAATCGCTTCAAACCTGTACAACGGGAAAAAGCATTGTGAACACTTGTGACACCACCGGGAATATATCCTTCTTTCAATGACGGACAATAGCAAAAGGCCGAAAGGCCTAAACTCGTGAGACCTTCACTCATGTGAATAGACTTTAAGGAATCGCATCTATAGAATGCTTGGTTACCTATCGTCTTGACAGTGTTGGGCATATCAAGAGATTCCAAGTAATAACATTCATCGAAAGCATCTCTGTCTATTGTCTCAAGACAACTACCCTCCTCGAAGGTCACCGTTCTCACGCCTGATTGATAAAAGACAAATGTGCCAATGAATTTCACATTGCGTGGGATGACGACCTCGGTCAATTTTTCACACTGCATGAAAGTGCTATTTTGGAGAGAATCGAGGCCCGCAGGCAGGTGTACACTGGTCAGATTGGAGCATCCGCCAAACACGGTAACACCCATGTGTGTCACGCCGTCGGGGATGTAAGCCGTTTCAATTCCCATACAATCTCTGAAGATGTTCATGTCAATCCAACGGAGAGTTTCGGGAAAATTCACCTGGGTCAGAGTCTGGCAGCCACAGAAACAATACTCATGAATCCGCGTTACCGGGCTAGGCACATCAAAGGTTGTTTCACCTGAGGCAAGAGGATAGTAGTACAACTCTGTCATGTCCTTGGAATAAAGCACACCGTCAACAGCCTTGAAGTGCTGGCTCATAGCACTGCATGAGAAGAACTTTATTTTGCTGCAACCGATTAATGCCCTATCGCCAAATTTCGCAAGATTACGAGGGACATGAAAGGTTGTGAATGCCGTACAGCCGTAGAAGCCATATCTTTCAATTGACACAAGTGAATTAGGCAACTCGACATTCTGGAGATTACTGCTATAGGCAAAAGCATTCTCACCGATAGTGGTGATGCCCTCGGGGATGTCGACCAGAGTCATGTCATCACAATTGTAAAAAGCCCTGTCACCAATGCGTGTGACACGATAAGTCACGCCATCATTAACGACCGTTGAGGGAATGAACACCTCACCGGCATACTGGTCCGTTTCACGACTGGTAACTTCCACCTCATCGTCACCGATATAATTGTAACATATACCGTTGGACTCAAAGTCGGCTGCCGATACCTGAAACAGGCTGGACATCATGAGCAAAGCCGACACACAAAATTTTGTCATTGAATTTCTTGTCATTTTCTTCATTTCATTATTCAGGTTGTTATCATTAACACGTCAATTGCTTCCCAGGAGCAGGTCGATGAGGGCGGTCACGTCGGCGATAGTGACGTTGCCGTCTAGATTCACGTCACAATAGGCAGCACGGTCGATTTCTCCGGTTATCAGCAGGTCGACAAGGGCAGCCACATCACCGATTGCGATGTTTCCGTCGCCATCAACATCGCCCACATCCTCGATGGCGTAGATGTTTTTGAAATTCACCCAATCTCCAGTTGTGCGATAAGCCTCCAACGATGCTTTAGGGACATAGAGAGCAGTACTCAGATACTGAGGATATGGTCTGAAAGAATGCCAATAGGCATCAGTTTTTGGAGGAACCGGAGCCCAACAGATAAAAACCTTAAGATTATCCAGATTGTTGATAGCCCCCATCGACAACGAGTCTAAATTTGCTCCCAACTCGAGATACTCAAGTTGAGGACACTCATCAATGCCACAATTACCAATCAATGTTACTCCAGGCGTGGAGTTCCTGTCGCCGATTTTCACTCTTTTCAGTGAGGTGCAACGGACAACAAGATTCTGTATTTCTGGTATCGTGCCCGCGACTTCTAACTCCTCCAGTGAAGTGCATTCCCAGAATGTGGAACGGCCCAAGCTAGTGATGCTATCGCCCAGATGTACATTCTTTAATGAATAGCAATTTCCCAAGATTTCACCCCCTACTGTCTTGAGCGAATTGGGTAGAATACAGGTTTCCAATCCAGTACATTTGTAGAAAATCATGTTACCGGTTGACGTGAGTCGACTGCCATCTTCGACAATGATGCTCTTTATACCTGATGCCTCATTGAAAGCATAGTTATCAATATAGCTCACATTGCGTGGAATCACCAATTCCTCCAATGTCCCTGTCAGATTGCCTCCCAAGTTGTTGCAAATAGTATCCAGACTGGCGGGCAGATGGATATAAGTCAAATTATCACAATCTGAAAAGCCCGAAGCACCGATATGGGTGATGCCATCAGGGAAAACGAGCGACGTCAGTCCGTCACATTCGCGGAATGCACCATGGCCTACCCAGGTCACACTCTCGGGGATGGTGACCTGTGTCAAGTTGACACTGTAATTCAAGGCGTTATTGTGGATAACGGTGACCGTGCCGGGAATGTCGAACGATGTCGCAAGTGAAGCGGGAGGATAAGCCAGCAACACGGTCATGTCTTTGGTATACAGGGCACCATCAACGACCTGGAAATGGGTATTCATGGGACTGCACATGAAATACTCGATATTGGGGCACGCGCTGAATGCCGGAGCAACAATCTCGGCTACATTTCGGGTAATATAAAAACCCTTTATGCCCCAACACATATAAAAGGCAAACTTACCGATGGTAACCAATGAGTTGGGAAACTCCACATACTCGAGCCTGGGACTATTGTAGAACGCATAGGTACCAAATTCGGTAACTCCCTCAGGAATGTCAACCAAAGTAAGTTCCTGACATGAACTAAAGGCGTAAGCGCCAATGCGGGTGACATGATAGGTGATGCCGTCGTTCACGACTGTAGCGGGAATAACGACCTCACCGCGGTACCTGGGATTGCCGCGGGAAGTGACTTCGACCTCATTTTCGCCAATGATGTTGTAACTGATGCTGTCCACCATGAAGTCGGCTGCCGTGGCAGTGAAAAAACTAGCCATCAACAGAACGGCTAAAACACAGATTTTCCTGGAAAAAACGGTAATAAATTTCATAATAAAGTATAATTAGTAAGGTTATCATTAATTTTGGTTAAACAGGAATTTCGCAAAGTTAGTGATAAAAATAGAAAATCCAAAGAAAAACAATTATCTTTGCAGTTTCAAAAATCAGGTTTAACAATAAAACAGCAAAAAATTTCTATTATGGCAAAGAAAGCATTATTGATCATATTGGACGGTTGGGGCATGGGACCCAAAGGTCACAGCAACGCTATTTACAGCACTCCGACTCCTTATCTGGACCACTTGTTTGCAAATTATCCCAACAGCACGTTGCAGGCCTGTGGCGAGGACGTGGGTTTGCCCGACGGACAGATGGGCAACAGCGAGGTGGGCCACCTGAACATCGGTGGCGGCCGCGTGGTCTATCAGGATTTGGTGAAAATCAACAAGAGCATCAAGGACGGCTCTATCCTGAAGAATCCCGAAATCGTGAGCGCCTACACCTACGCCAAGGAGCACGGCAAGTCGCTGCACATCATGGGTCTGACCAGCACGGGCGGCGTCCACAGTTCACAGGAGCACCTGATGGCGCTGTGTGACATCGCCAAGGAGTACGGTCTGGAGAAAGTGTATGTACACTGCTTCATGGACGGCCGTGACACCGACCCCGAGAGCGGCAAGGGCTTTGTAAACACCGTTGCTGAGCACTGCAAGCAGAGCGCCGGCACCGTTGCTACCGTCATCGGCCGCTACTATGCCATGGACCGCAACAACAACTGGGACCGCATCAAGATTGCCTATGACATGCTCACCGCAGGTGTCGGCAAGCAGAGCGACGACATGGTGAGAGCCATACAGGAGTCCTACGACGAGGGTGTGACCGACGAGTTCATCAAGCCCATCGTCAACTCGACGGTTGATGGCCGCATCCAGGAAGGTGACGTGGTGATTTTCTTCAACTTCCGCAACGACCGCGCCAAGCAGATTACCATCGCCTTGACCCAAGAGGACAAGCCCGACGACGGCATGAAGGTCATCCCCGGCCTGCAGTACTACTGCATGACGCCCTACGACCCGACCTTCAAGGACATGCACATCCTCTTCCCCAAGGAGAACGTGGACAACACGCTGTCGGAATACCTTTCGAGCCTGGGCAAGCGCCAGCTGCACATCGCCGAAACCGAGAAGTATGCCCATGTGACCTTCTTCTTCAGCGGCGGCAGGGAACAGCCCTTCGAGAACGAGGACCGCATCCTGGTGCCCTCGCCCGATGTGGCAACCTACGACCTGAAGCCTGATATGAGCGCTCCCGAGGTGTGTGACAAACTGGTCGCAGCCATCCGCGAGGACAAATACGACTTCATCGTCGTTAACTATGCCAACGGCGACATGGTGGGTCACACTGGTGTGTATGACGCCATCTGCAAAGCTGTCAGGACTGTAGACCGTTGTGTTTACAACACCGTCGAGGCCGCTCGCGAAATGGGCTACGAGGTCATCATCATTGCCGACCACGGCAATGCCGACCACGCCATCAACAGCGACGGCACTCCCAATACCGCCCACTCGCTCAATCCCGTGCCCATCATCTATGTCACCGAGAATCCCGAGCTTATCATCAACACGGGCCGTCTTGCCGACGTGGCACCCAGCATTCTGCACATCATGGGTCTGCCGCAGCCCAAGGAGATGACGGGCAACAACCTCATCGACATAACGAAGTAAGTTTTCGGTTGGCTAATGCACAAATAATCTGTGTTTATTATAACACGCATCTAGAACGCCATATCATGAAGTGCTCCATCAACGCAGCTTGTTAATGATAATAAAAATGTGTTGGTGTTTAAATGATTATATGTATCTTTGCAGTTCATGAATAAAATGACACAGAAACGAAATATCGCGGTGCTTGGCAGCACGGGATCAATCGGGCAGCAGACGCTTGACATCATTGCCGAGTACCCCAGGCTGTTTAATGCCTGGATGCTCGTGGCCCGCAGCAGCGCTGACCTGCTGATTCAGCAGGCACGCCAGTTCCGTCCCCATCTAGTCATCATTGCCGATGAGCAATACTATGACTACGTGCGCGACGCTCTCGAGGATACGGGCATCGAAGTTGCCACTGGCAGTGCCGCCATTGCTCAGGCTGTCACAGCCCCCGAGATTGACACGGTGGTCACCGCCATGGTGGGCTACAGTGGCCTGGAATCGACGATTGCCGCCATCGGTGCCGGCAAACGCATAGCCCTAGCAAACAAAGAAACCCTCGTGGTAGCAGGCGAACTGATTGACCGCCTGTTGAAGGAATCTGAGAGCGTGCTCTATCCTGTTGACAGCGAACACGGCGCTTTCTATCAGTGCCTGGTGGGGGAACGTCACGAGGACATCGACAAACTGTGGCTTACAGCCTCGGGCGGTCCATTCCGCACGTTGCCCAAAGAGCGACTGGAGGCTGTCACCGCTGCCGATGCCTTGAAGCATCCCAACTGGTCGATGGGTGCCAAAATCACCATCGACTCGGCAACAATGATGAACAAGGGATTTGAGATGATTGAGGCTCGATGGCTGTTCGGCGTAACGCCCGACGACATCGTAATCATGGTGCATCCCCAAAGCATCATCCACTCGATGGTGGCTTTCAAGGACGGTTCAGTCAAGGCGCAGTTGGGCTTGCCCGACATGCACCTGCCCATCCGTTATGCCCTGGGACTGCCTGACCGCCGTCTGGCAAGCGATTGCCGCAAGATGACACTTGAAGACATGGCGACGCTGACATTTGAGCGCCCTGACTTTGACAAGTTCCCGTTGCTGGGCATGGCATACGCTGCCGCTCGGACAGGCGGCACCGCCCCATGTGTGATGAACGCTGCCAACGAGATTGCAGTGGCCGCATTCCTTCAGGACAAAATCAAGTTTACCGACATCTATAGAATCATTGAAAATACAATGGAAAAGGCGCCCCACATCAAGCATCCCACTTATGAAGATTATGTGGCAAGCAATGCCAATGCCCGTGCCATCGCCGAGCGCCTTATAAAACACTAAAGAAAAAAACTAAAGACTAATAATGGACTTATCATTTTTATTGACTCAATCATTCTGGATAAAAACCCTTGAGCTGGTACTTGCACTCAGCATTCTGGTTGTATTTCATGAATTGGGACATTACTCGTTTGCCCGCCTGTTTGGCGTGTGGGTAGAGAAATTCTATATGTTCTTTAACTACAAGTTCTCACTGGTCAAGTGGAAACCAGGCAAATATCTCAAGTGGTTCTCTCTTGGCAGCGAAATGGGCGCCATGGAGGAAGAAGACAAAACAGGCAGCGAGAACAAAAACTCGTGGCGTGCCACCGAGTATGGCATCGGATGGATACCCCTGGGTGGCTACTGCGCCATCTCGGGCATGATCGACGAGTCGATGAACACCGAGGCCATGAAGCAGCCCGCCAAGCCTTGGGAGTTCCGCAGCAAGGCAGCGTGGAAGCGCTTGCTGATTATGCTGGGCGGTGTGTTATTCAACCTGCTGCTGGCGATGATTATCTACTCGGGTATTGTCTTTTCCCAGGGCGAACAGGTAATTCGCTTCACCGACATTACCGAGGGTATGGCATTCAGCGAAACCGCCAAGAAAGCCGGATTTGCCGATGGGGATATCATCCTGATGGCCGATGGCCATGAGTTGGAAAACATGGTTGACCAAACCGACTACAATGACCTGTTGTTTGCCAAAGAAGTCACCGTGCTGCGCAACCATAAGGATACCGTCAATGTATCTATTCCCAAAGGATTTATCACCGACCTCGAACGTGACGCTAAAGAAGGTATTGCGTTCATGACGCCACGCATGCCCGTTGTTGTCAAGGGAACCCTGCTGCATCAGGGCGGAGAGAAAGCCAGTCTGAAGGAAGGTGACCGCATGGTTGCCGTCAACAATGTCCCGACACCGACTTTCAACGAATTCACCACCGAATTGCTGAAAAATAAAGGCAAAACCGTCTCTTTGCAATTCGACCGTGACGGCCGCACAATGGTTGCCCCCAATGTCCCCGTTGACGCAAGCGGCAAGCTGGGCATCTTACTAGCCGACTTGTTTACGGTATATAACACGCAAACCATCCATTACAACTTCTTCCAGTCGATACCTCGCGGTATCAAGATGGGTTGGGAGCAGACCATCAGTTACATCAAGCAGCTCAAGGTCATCTTCACTCCTGAGGGAGCCAAGAGCGTGGGCAGCTTCGGCACCATTGGCAGCATTTTCCCCTCGACTTGGAACTGGGTTGGTTTCTGGAACATCACCGCCTTTATCTCCATCATTCTGGCAGTGATGAACCTGTTGCCTATTCCCGCCCTCGACGGCGGCCATGTGCTGTTCCTGCTCTTTGAAATGATTACGCGCCGCAAACCCAGCCTCAAGTTCATGGAGGTGGCTCAGATGGTGGGCATGGGACTGATTCTCGCCTTGATGTTATTGGCTATCGGTAACGACATTTTCAGATTCATCATTAAATAGTTGTCGGTCATCAGTTGTCAGTTGTCAGCGGCATTCGCATTCAACTGTAAACTGAATACTGAGAACTGAAAACAAAAATAAAATGACCTATAAAACCGTAACTCTCAAACGTGGTAAGGAGGAATCGCTCGAGCGTTTCCATCCTTGGGTGTTCTCGGGTGCCATTGCCGCTGCCGACGACACCATCGAGGAGGGCGATTTGGTGACAGTGTATGCTCATGATGGCACGCTCATCGGTAACGGACACTCCCAAATCGGCAGTATCGCCGTGAGAATGCTCACGTTTGACGACACAGCCATTGATGAGGCATTTTACGAACGACGCCTAAACGATGCCTATCGGATGCGTATGACGTTAGGTCTGCAACGCGAGGACAACAATGCCTTCCGTCTCGTCCATGGCGAGGGCGACTTCCTGCCTGGCCTGGTGGTGGATATCTATGGTCCCACGGCAGTGATGCAGGCACATTCTCCCGGTATGCACTTTGCTCGCGATATCATTGCCAAGGCATTGACCCGGTTGCCTGGTGTGAACAATGTGTATTATAAGAGCGAGACCACCCTGCCCTATAAGGCCCATCTCGACCCGATGAACGACTATATCATCGGCGGTATGGAAACCGATGAGGCACTGGAAAACGGACTGCGATTCCATGTCGATTGGCTCAAGGGACAGAAGACCGGCTTCTTTGTCGATCAACGTGAGAACCGCAGCCTGCTGGAACATTACAGCAAGGGCCGTAAGGTACTGAATATGTTCTGCTACACGGGCGGTTTCTCGGTTTATGCCCTGCGCGGTGGTGCCCAGTTAGTCCACTCGGTAGATAGTTCGGCCAAGGCTGTACGCCTTACCGATGATAACGTAGCGCTCAATTTCGCACCCGAAGACCAGCGCCATCAATCTTTTGCCGAGGACGCCTTCAAGTTCCTCGACAAGATGGAGAAGGACACCTATGACCTCATTATCCTCGACCCGCCCGCATTCGCCAAGCACAAGAGTGCCTTGCGCAATGCCTTGGTTGGCTACAGAAGGTTGAATGCCAAGGCATTGGAGAAAATGCCTCACGGCAGCATCCTGTTCACGTTCTCCTGCTCCCAGGCGGTGAATAAGGAACAATTCAGACTGGCGGTGTTCAGTGCTGCAGCCCAGACGCGCCGCAAGGTGCGCATCCTGCACCAACTCACACAGCCCGCCGACCACCCCATCAACATCTACCACCCCGAGGGTGAATACCTCAAGGGACTGGTGCTGTATGTGGAATGAGGAACAACTCTACAACCAAACGCACTAACGACTGAAAACCAACAACTTAACAATATTTAAAAGCAAAAACTACAATGAAGAAATTTTCTATCATTATCGCAGCCGTGGCACTGATGACCATGACCGCATGCAACGAGAAACCCGCTAAAGACAATGCAGGCCAAGAAAATGCCGCAGCTACTGAACAAGTGGAAACCAAAACCGACACTGCCGCTCCCAAAATCGCACCGATGGAGAAAGCAGCACCCACCGAGGACGGTAAGGACCACGTTGTTTCTCAATTTAATACCAAGGACTACCAGGTGACTGTTGAAAACCTTGCTGACGGTACCTATCGCGTAAGATTGGCAAAAGACGGTAAGGTTGACAAGGAGTATCTGTCCAAGAACTGCCGCATCCAGGGTAAAAACTATGTGATGGAAACCGTTGACGGATACAAGATGATTATCAGCGGTGACAAGGGCCAAATCCTTATCATTAACGACAAAGAAATCGTTTACAACAGCAACGCCAAGTAATGCTGAAAACACGACGATATTACTTTCTAATACAATACTGAAATGAAGAAAACAATTCTTGCCGTCATCACTATGGCGGCGTTAGCTACTACCGCAATGGCACAAAACAGCAATTTCAACTACTCGGTGGACCGCTTTGCTGACATCGAGGTGCTTCGTTACCAGGTGCCCGACTTTGAGAAACTGTCACTCAAACAGAAGGAGCTGGTCTATTACCTCACCGAGGCTGCCCTTAACGGCCGTGACATCCTCTTTGACCAGAACTGCAAGTACAACCTGATGGTTCGCCAGACGCTGGAGGACATCTACCGCAACTACAAGGGCAACAAGACCGATAAAGATTTCATCGCCTTTGAGAAATACCTGAAGCAGGTGTGGTTCGGCAACGGTATCCATCACCACTACTCGATGGACAAGTTCACGCCCGAATTCTCCAAGAATTTCTTTGACAAGCAGTTCGCTGCCCTGCCAGGTGCCGACAAGCGCGCTGGAGAGAAGAAAGTGCTCGACCGCATCCTCTTCGACCCCAGCTTCATGGCTAAGCGTGTCAACCAAGCCGACGGCCAGGACCTCATCCTCACCTCTGCCTGCAACATGTATGAGGGAGTTACCCAAAAGGAAGTCGAGGACTACTATAATGCCATCAAGGACACCACCGACCTGACGCCCATTTCCTATGGTCTGAACTGCAAGGTGGTGAAACGCAACGGCAAAGTCGTAGAAGAGCCTTACAAAGTGGGCGGCCTGTATAGCAAAGCCATCGAAAAAATCGTTTACTGGCTGCAGAAAGCCGCTACCGTGGCCGAGAGCCCTGCCCAAGAGGCTTATATCAACGAGCTTATCAAGTTCTACCAGACTGGCTCGCTGAAGACCTTTGACGATTACAGCATCATGTGGGCTGAAGATACTCAGGACCAAGTGGACTTCATCAACGGCTTTATCGAGAGCTACGGTGACCCCCTGGGCATGACCGGTTCATGGGAGGGCATGGTAAACTACCGCAACGAAACCGCCTCACACCGCACCCAGGTAATCAGTCAAAACGCCCAATACTTTGAGAGCAATTCGCCCGTTGACAACCGATTCAAGAAGAAAGAGGTCAAGGGCGTTAGCGCCAAGGTCATCACCGCCGCTATCCTGGCTGGTGACAGCTATCCCTCGACACCCATCGGCATCAACCTGCCCAACAGCAACTGGATTCGTGCCGCACATGGTTCGAAGTCGGTAACCATCGAGAACATCACCGATGCATACAACCAGGTGGCTGCAGGCAACGGCTTCAACGACGAGTTTGCTTGGAGCAATACCGAGATTGAACTGATGAAGAAGTATCTTGCCCTTGCCGACAACCTGCACACCGACCTGCATGAGTGTCTGGGACATGCCTCCGGACAACTGCTCCCCGGCGTTGACCCCGATGCCTTGAAGGCTTACGGTTCATGTCTTGAAGAGGGTCGTGCCGACCTGTTCGCTCTCTATTACCTTGCCGACCCCAAGTTGGTTGAACTCGGCATCATGCCCAACATGGAAGCCTACAAGGCTGAATACTACAAGTATATCATGAACGGCCTGTTGACACAGCTCACCCGCATCGAGCCGGGCAAGGATATCGAGGAGGCACACATGCGCAACCGCAAGTTCATCAGCGAGTGGTGCTACCAGCAGGGTAAGAAAGACAACGTCATCGAGTACGTGAAGCGCGACGGCAAGACCTTTGTCCGCGTCAACAACTATGAAAAGCTGCGTGACTTGTTTGCCCAGTTGCTCGGCGAGGTACAGCGCATCAAGAGTGAGGGTGACTTTGAGGCTGGACGCCAGCTTGTCGAGACCTACGGCGTGAAAGTTGACCCCGCTATCCACAAGGAAGTGCTTGCCCGCTACGAGGGCCTGAACATTGCACCCTATAAGGGTTTTGTGAACCCCATCTACACTCCGGTGTATGACAAGAACGGCAAACTCATTGATGTGAAAGTATCCTACACCGAGGGTTACATCGACCAGATGTTGCGCTACGGTCAAGACTACTCTCCCCTGACCCACTAATTCACGGTAAGGAATACATTGATACCAACGAGGAGGCGGCTACCAGCAAAATGGTGCGCCTCCTCGTTTCATATCAAAAAAATTGCAAGATTGTCACATTTTCATTATATTTGCGACAAAATTCTTTTAATAACAGATAACAAATGAAACATTTGATGATTAGCCTGCTGGTGGCAATAGTTGCCATGACAGCAACAGCACAGGGAAATAAGGCAGATTATCGGGTGGTACCACTGCCCGACAGAATTGACGGTATCAAAGGGGCTGATTTCAGGCTGACAGAGCAATGCCTGGTCAACTATCCTGCAGGAGACCGCAACATGGAGCGTAACGCAGCCATGCTGAGCCAGTATGTCGAGGAAATGACAGGTATGCATCTGAGCACCCGACCCACAGTCAATATGAAAGACCGCACGGGCAACATTTCGCTGATAATTGACCCGAAAATGAATGGCGATGAGGCATACAGTATCCTCGTGACGCCCAAGGGCATTGAAATCAGTGGTAGAACGGCAGCAGGAGTTTTCTTTGGCATTCAGACTCTGCGCAAGTCGCTGCCCGTGGGCACCGCTCAGGCCATCAACCTGCCTGCAGCACAGTTAGTATCTAACCCACGCTTCGGATACCGCGGCATGCACCTGGATTGCTCACGCCATTTCTTCCCCGTTGCCACTGTCAAGCGCTATCTTGACATCATGGCGCTGCACGGCATGAACCGCCTGCATTGGCACCTGACCGATGACCAAGGCTGGCGTGTGGAAATCAAGAAATACCCCCGACTTGCCGAAGTAGGCGGCTGGCGCAATGGCACCACGCTGGGGCACAACTCCCCGGTTAATGACGGCATCCGCTATGGCGGCTACTATACCCAAGAGGAAATCCGCGACATTGTACGTTATGCCGCTGACCGCTACATCACCATCATTCCCGAAATCGATATGCCGGGACATATGCTGGGCGCCCTTGCCGCCTATCCTGAGTTGGGATGTACAGGTGGCCCTTACGAGGTTTGGGGCAAATGGGGCGTTACCGATGATATCTTGTGCATGGGCAAAGACCACACGCTGCAATTTGTCAAAGACGTACTCGATGAGGTGATGCAACTGTTCCCAGGAGAATACATCCACATCGGCGGTGACGAGTCTCCCCGCGTTCGTTGGCAGGAATGCCCCCTGTGCCAGCAGCGCATCAGGGACTTAGGAATTAAGAGTGTAGGCAAAAAGAGCGCCGAAGCCCTGTTGCAAGGCTGGTTCACGACCCAGATTCAGGACTATCTGGCAGCACATGGACGTCGCATCATCGGATGGGACGAGCTACTGGGCTGTGACGTGGACCCGTCGGCCACCATCATGTCGTGGAGAGGAGCCGAGCCTGGAGCAGAAGGTGCAAAACTCGGGCATGACGTGGTCATGACGCCTGTAGGCCCATTGTACTTTGATTATTACCAGACCAGCAACACATGGAACGAGCCAACTGCCTTCGGTGGCTGTAATACGCTCAAGAAGGTCTATAACTTCGAGCCTGTAGCCGAAGACCTCCCCTCCGACAAGCGACATCACATCCTCGGTGCACAAGCCAACCTGTGGACAGAATACGTCACCTGTGAGCCGCAAGTCCAGTATCAGGTTCTCCCGCGCATGGCTGCACTTGCCGAGGTGCAATGGATTCAGCCCGAGGCCAAGGACTATCAGGACTTCAAAACGAGGCTGACACGCCTTGTAGACATCTACAAGCTCTACCAATGGACCTATCGTGCAAAGAGCCTCGTCGAGGAAGAGGAAGAGAAATAAAGAAGTCAGTAGATACCCTTTGAAACAATAAGAATTCCCGCAGATGTTGATGCTTGACACATCCATCTGCGGGAATATTATTCTTTAATGATTGACGGCTGAAGTCTCTATCCTCCTACTTGCATGAAGAACGGGAGCATGCTCTCCAGACAAATGATGATGATGCCAGCTACATAACCAGCAAGCGCCAGGAGCGATATCTTCTTCACATACCAGAAGAAAGGTATTTTCTCAATGCCCATGGCCACAACACCAGCCGCCGAGCCGATAATCAGCAGCGAACCGCCCACACCGGCACAGAACGTCAACAGATGCCAGAACAATCCGTCCTCGACAAATGTCAACAGATAGGGATCAACCGTACCAGCGGGAGCCATTCCCTCGAACATCTTGATGCACGCCGAAACAAGCGGCACATTATCGACGATTGATGACAGAGCGCCAATGATAGAGGTCATGAGCACAGGCTCATGAATTCTGGTGTTCATCTCATCGGCCAACGTGTTCAGCACGCCGACCTCGGAGAGTGCAGATACTGCCATCAGGATGCCCAAGAAAAACAGGATGGTCGGCATGTCGATGGTGTGCAAAGCCGAAGAAACACGTCCACCCATCTTGGAGTCAATCTTGAAGCGCTTCACCCAAATCTCGGTAACACCCCAGATTACGCCCAGTGAAAGCATAATGCCCATGAAGGGAGGCAGTCCCGTCAGCGTCTTGAATACCGGCACAAACAGCAGACCTGAGATACCGATAATCAGCATAGCCTTGCTCAAGTGAGGATGCCGCTCATGCAGCCCTGGATTCTTGTCGGCCATTCTAGTGATGGTCTGCATCTTGCCTTCCTTGATAAAGTACTGTGCAATGAAAACTGGAACCACCATAGCCACGATGCTGGGGATGAGCAGGTTGATAATCAGACCAACAGATGACACTTTCTCGTCCATCCACAACATGATGGTGGTCACATCACCAATGGGAGAGAATGCGCCACCAGCATTGGCAGCAATGACAATGAGTCCGGCAAAAAGCCAACGGTCCTTTTGATCGCTGAGCAGACGACGCAACATCATCACCATGATAATCGTGGTGGTCATATTGTCGAGCACAGCCGACATGACAAACGACAAGCTACACAAAATCCACAACAGGTGGCGCTTGCTCTTGGCATTGATATTCTCGGTGATAAACGAGAATCCACCGTATCGGTCAATAATCTCGACAATGGTCATTGCGCCAATCAGGAAAACAACAATCTCACAAGTGTCTCCCAACTGTGTCACAATTCCCTCATGGATGTGAGGATTGTCACCCATCAAGGCATAAATGGACCACATAATGCCGCAGGTGAGCAAAGCAAAAGTCGCTTTATTGATATGGAGAGGATGTTCCAATGCGATCAGCAAGTAGCCAATCACAAAGACAACTATCATCGCTGCTATCATCGCCGTAAATCAGTGTTAAAAATTCGGATCTAATCAAGTAACCATAAGTAAGCCAACAGATAGAGTAACCAGGGTTATCTCAATCGGTCGGCATCACGCAGTTTTTTCTTGTCATTGGACATGGCCTTGTGAGCCAGCATGAGGAAAATGATGGAAAGTACAGGCAGGATAAGATACCATTGCCAAATCATTGAAACACCATCCCGACTGCCGATGACACATGCCTGAACACCAATGGCAACCAGCATAGCCAACCCAATGATAATATCTACAAAACATACCGTCATCTGGCGCTGCAGATTCTTGAACAGGAAGATGTCCACGATTGCCAAGAATACAATGAGGATGATGAGCATGAGCATCAACGGGTCGATGTGTGTCACACCAACCTTGCCAGCCTCAAGTGCGCCATACACAAAATCACGACCACCCAGTTGGAATGACAGGGCGGGGAAAAATGCGAACACTGCCATCAGGATTATCGCGATGAGCAGATAAACGGATTGGATACGTTGGATTACCATAATTTGAAGTGTTTTTTATTGTTTTGTTATTTGGCGGCAAAAATACGGAAATTTTTCAATAATGAACATAAATACTGAAGAAATTTCGCTCAAAATGACAATAATTGCTAAATTTGCATACGATTTGCAGATGTTGTAACCATACAATGAGTAAATAGGATAACAAATGACCAAACTAGAGATAGAAAACATCCATCGACAAGCGACGCTATTCCTAGATAATGCCGAAGTGAGTGAAGCATTTGAGACCGTGGGCAAACTTAGCCATGAGCTAAGTCGCGCCGACATCAACGATGAGTTGGAACGGCTGCACATGTCCTATATGTTCATGCTCAAGTATCTGGAACAAGGCGTGATGGACCCACAACGGGATGAGATATTATCCAAAATCCTGCAATCGCTGTACTCCCTTAACGATCAATGCTTTATCGGGTTAATGGAGCAAACCAGTCCCGAGGTGTTTTATGCCCGTCGCCGTGAACTTGCAGGCGTTTCCTTGATTTCCATCATCGAAGAATACCGGAAAGAGCTGCAGCAACTGTCGTTGGTGAAGTCTTTGCCTAACGAGGAAAGTGACAATCATGCCATTTTGGCACACCTGCGTCAGGCCGAAGAACTGGAAACAAAGCTTTTCAACCGTGTGTGGTCATCATTACCCCTAAGTGCCGAAGACGCCAACAGCTTGAAACTGTGCATCAACGGCGACATCCTGCCTGTTCATACCCGTTGTCTGCTGGTTGCGGCATTATTCCTGGGGTTGATGAAATTCTATGACGAGAGCAAACTGCTCATCATGCTGGAGGCATACTCACTCAGCGATGAGCCTCTTGTCCAATTGCGGGCCTTGACCTGTGCGATGCTTGCCATGCTAGCGCACAAGAAACGCATCATCACGTCTAAGGCCATTCAGTCGCGACTGTCCACAATGCAGGACATGTCAGAATTTAAGCAGGACTTGTGGAGTATCCAAGTACAATTGGCACGGTCACGCAATACCGAGAATGTCAAGGAGAGGGTGCGCAACGATCTCATTCCCAATATCATGAAGATGAGACCTGACATCATCGACAAACTCAAAGACAAAGATTCCCAAGTTATCGACTTGAGCGATATAGAGGCTAATCCCGAGTGGCAGGATTGGCTCGACCAGAGCGGCATCACCCGTCGCATCGAAGAATTCAATGCCATGCAGATTGAGGGCAGCGACGTTTTTATCGCGACATTTGCCCACTTGAAGACCTTCCCGTTCTTCAAAACACTGAGCAACTGGTTCCTTCCATTTTATGCCGCCCACTCGTCGGTTGTCGAGAACCTGGGCGCCAGCAAGATGGCCCTTGCTGAAGTTGTTCAGCATGCGCCCTACCTGTGCAACAGTGACAAGTATTCGTTCTGTCTCTCGCTAGGCGCACTGCCCGAGTCGCAACGCACGATGATGTCGGCACAGCTTGAGGAACAAAATGCCGCCCTCAATGAGGCCAAGCAAGCCGAGTTGCCCGACGAGCGCAAACAGCGTGTCAGCATCGTGAACGCCTTTGTGCAGGACCTGTACCGGTTTTTCAAACTATTTTCGCGTCGTCGCGAGTTCATTGCTGTGATGGACAATCCCGGCATTGACATGACCGAGTGCCTGCAACTGACTCATGTCACGCGGGATGCCCACGTGCTGGAACTATTGGGCACACTCTATTTCAAGAACGCTTTCTATGAAGATGCCATCAAGTGCTTCAGCCGACTGGAAGAAATCGATGATGCCACCGATGACCACATCTACCAAAAAATCGGTTTCGCCTATCAGAATGCCGGCAAGACGGAGCAAGCGCTCAACTATTACAAGCGGTATGAACTGCTGCACGAAGAAGACGCCTGGAACATGCGTCACATCGCTGCCTGCTACCGCGCACTAGGAGAGTTTGATAAGGCGCTGGACTATTACCGTCGCGTCGAGGCATTGACACCAGACAACGTGTCTCTCACACTGACCATCGGTCATGTGCTGCTCGAACAGAACCGCACCAATGAGGCATTACAGCAATACTTCAAAGCCGACCTGATGGACAACTCTAAACACCGTGCGTGGAGACCTATTGCCTGGTGTTCCTTCCTGTTGAACGACTATGAGCGTGCCATCGATTATTATGACCGAATCGCACGCGACGACAAACCGTCGGCCCAAGATCTGCTTAACCGTGGCCACGTGCTGCTGTGCCAAGGCAAGACCCAAGAAGCCATCAATACCTATCGCGAATCCCTGAACCTGATGGGCGGCGTTACTAAGAAATTCCGCAATGCGTTCAAGGGCGATGCCTTGGAGCTGAGACTTCACGGCGTGTCGGCAGTTGACCAGGCACTCATACCCGATGCAGTGTGCTCTCAGAAATAAACCACAACCCAAAACTGAAACCAACAGCTGATGATTGACCACAATACAGTACAACAGATACTAGACACCGCCGACATTGTTGACGTGGTGAGCGACTTTGTAGCGCTTAAACGGCGTGGTGCCAACTGGATTGGCCTGTGCCCGTTCCACAATGATAGGCGTCCGTCATTCTATGTGTCACGAGCCAAGGGCATCTGCAAGTGCTTTGCCTGTGGCGAAGGAGGCAGTGCGGTCAACTTCATAATGAAACATGAACAGCTCAGCTACCCTGAGGCTTTGCGTTATCTGGCTCGCAAATACCATATCGAAATACAAGAAAAGGAACTGACTGACGAGGAGAAACAGGCACAGACCGAACGTGAAGCCATGCTCATGCTCAACGAGTGGGCATGTTCCTACTTTGAAAAGCAGTTGCATGAGACCCAAGCTGGACAAGATATCGGCCTGTCTTATTTCAGGGAACGCGGCTTTATCGATGCGACGATTAAGGAATTTCGTTTGGGTTACTCCAGCGAAAGCTATGACGACTTCTACAAAGCCGCTGTTGCCCAGGGGTTTAATCCGCAACTTCTGTTCGATGTAGGCTTGTGCATTCCTGATGACCGTAACGGCGGACATGACCGTTTTCGCGGTCGCGTAATGTTTCCCATCATGAATATTGCCGGAAAGGTCATCGCCTTCGGCGGCAGGACGTTGAAAAAGGATAAGGAAGTGGCCAAATATGTCAACTCTCCCGAGTCTGCCATTTATTCCAAGCGCAATGTCATCTTCGGATTATACCAAGCCAAGCGCGAAATAAGTAAAGCCGACAAATGCTACATCGTTGAGGGATATGCCGACGTCATCTCCATGTATCAAGCTGGTTTTAAGAATGTGATAGCCTCATCGGGTACCGCTTTGACCGAGGGGCATATCCATGCAATCCGACGCTTTACCAGCAATGTGACCGAGATGTTCGACGGTGACGCTGCCGGCGTGAAAGCCGCCATCCGTGGTGTTGACATGTTGCTCAAGGAAGGATTGAATATCAAAGTGCTGCCCTTGCCTCCCGAGGATGACCCTGATACCTTCGTGCGCGCTCACAGTTATGCTGAAGTCGAAGACTACATTGAAAAAAACGAGGCTGATTTCATCAACTTCAAGTCTAGTGTGGTGCTCAAGGACGCCAAGAACGACCCCATTAAGCGCACGGCCGCCATAACCGACGTGGTGAAGTCCATCGCCCTTATCCCTGATGAAATTGCCCGCATGGTTTATGCCAAGGAATGTAGCAACTTGTTCGGCATGGACGAGCAAATCATCCTGCGACAAATCAAGCAGTACCGAAACAAATACCTGGAACAGTGGCGCAAAGAACGACAACAGCAGCAGTCAAGGGAGCAACGCATGTCTGAGCAATCAGGCAAAGCCCCATCCCCCGCACCTGCTATGAATGATGTGCCACCAGCTCCCCTACCCGACGATTTCGTTCCTGAAACAGAACAAGTAACACCACCACAGGATGCCAATCGTGCTTCCTCGGCAATGGCAGGAGTTGATGTCCAAGAGCGGGAAATCATCAGGCTTATTGTCAATTATGGCATGTGCTACTTGGCTGAAACTGATTACGGCGAAGGTGTGATGCAGCACACCACGGTATTGGAGTATATCAATAATGAGATTCATCTGGATCAGATGGATTTCAGCGATCCGTTGTACAAGCGCACTTTTATGACAGCACTGCAGTACATTGAGCCATACTATAAAGACCTGGAAACGTTTAATACCCAGCTGGAAAAACGCACCCGCCAGTTTATAGCCCAGGAAACAGCTAAGCAGAACGAAGAAGAGCCCGACGCCCTTGACAGTGCATCACTCATCAGTGAACAAGAACGCAAGGAAAAAGCCATCAAAGCCAAGGCAAATGTCATGGCACATAATGAACTGACAGAGTTCAGCTGCGGCTACTTGATAAAAGTGCTTTGTTCAATCGATGATGACCAAGTGCGGCAACTGGCCTGTGACTTGGCCACCGACAACATGCCGCAGTTAAGCAAAATCCACACCCAATTTGCAGTCATTGTCGAGGAACGCGACAAGTTGCTGAATCTTGTTCCAGAGCGACTCTACAATTGGAAAAACGCCCTGCTCGTACTCCGTATCAGTGAAGTAAAATCCCAAATAGCCCAAGCGGCTCCCGAACAGTTGCCCAAGCTGATGGAACACCTCCAGGAACTCTACAATGTGCGGCATCAGTTAGCCGCCATCATCGGCGACAGAGTGGTAAACCCAATTTGAAAGACAAAGGCATTTCATCGTTTTTCTTAAAAAAGTGGGACACATTGCGCGGCAAATCAAGTAATAATTACTAAATTTGCCACATATTTTGCGCCGCAAGCAAAGTGCGGTGTTAAACCATTACTTTAAGCACTGAAAGACAATTTATTGATTATGAAATTCAAGAATATCCTTTTTGGGGCCGCATTGGCTTTTGTTGCATTGTCATCACAAGCCCAGATGAACTTGCCAAAAACCGTCATTGACGGCAACGAGTATTACTATTATGTCACTGGTTCCAATGAAAGCATCTATGATATAGCTGCCAAACTGGAAGTGACCAAGGACTATATCATCAAGAATAATCCTGACGCCGCCGATGGCATCACCAGCGGTATGACACTGCGTTTCCCCACTGGAGAAAACAAGTCTGGTAATGCTTTAACAGAACAAAAACCAAATAGCAGTACAACTCATCTGGTGGAGCAAGGTGAAACGCTCTACGGCCTTGCGAAACGCTATGGTGTGACAGTGGATGAACTCATCGCAGCCAACCCTGGTGCTGACAAAGGACTGAGAATCGGCCAAAAACTGACCATCCCCACCACACAATCCGCATCCATTCCTGCCACAGACACCAATCAGCAGGTGCGCGATGCCTTTGGGCTCAACTCAACGTCCAGCGCAAACCAAATTGCAGTTCCCAATAGCTCAGACCCCATTTTTATCACCATGCAGGAGGGCGAGAGCATTTACAGCATCGCTAAGCAGTACAACACCACAATCGAGGGCATCCTAACGGGAAATCCCGGACTCAAGCCTAACGAATACACAGCAGGTGCAAAGGTGAAAGTTTTGCCTAACTCCGCACTGCCGTTCATCTATGAGCGCATGAGCCGCCGCAACTACAAGTATGAGGCCCAGCGTGGTGAAACCTTCGCTTCAATTGCCGCTGCCAACGGAATCACTGAAGATGAGCTCAAGAGCGCCAATCCCGACCTGAAAAAGGTTAAAAAAGGTAAAACCATCATTTTGCCCAAACCATATGCAGAACGAGTGACCGGTGAGATGGCCACAATTCCACTAGAAGAATTGCGCAACTACTATGAACCACGCATCAACGACATCTATGAGAATCTGGTGGCCAAGCGCCTTGAGAACGAAGTGAATATAGCACTCGTGCTCCCCTTCCAGCTGCACAAAAGCGCACCACCTAAACAAGCCTATCTGTACACTGATTTCTATAAGGGTTTCCTGCTGGCACTTGACAATGCAGCACAAGAGAGCCAAAAGCACTTTAACCTCAAGGTCTATGACACCCAGCACAACCTGAATGTCACCGACAGCATTCTTGCCTTGCCTGAGCTGAAGACCATGAACATGATTATTGCTCCCAGTGAACCTCAGCAGTTGGCCAGAATAAACAACTTCGGAAAAGCCAACGGAGTACCCGTACTCAACTGTTTCACCACCAAGAACGAAGATTATCTGGATAACCCCTTCGTTTATCAGGTGAACACGCCGACTAATGAATTGATGCACAATGTCATGCATTGGTTTGACGAACGGTTTAAAGGTTATAATGTGATTTTCCTGAACGCAGCAAGCGATAATGACAAGGAAATGTTTGAACACATCCGCAATCATATCACTCGCAAGAAATACGACACGACAACGATTAATGTGAACGGAGACTTGACTTATAGTGAAATCTCCAACAAGATGAACCCCGGCTCAAAATATGTCTTTATCCCTTCGTCGGGCGACAAGAATCTCATTAAGAAGTACATCAATGCGCTGAAAGAGGTAAAGAGCGAACGATTTGACTGCGATTTGTCTCTGATTGCTTATCCCGAGTATGTCCTTTATCTCAAGGATTACCAGACCGACTTGCAGGACATCGACACCTACATGTTCTCCCGCTTTTTCAATGCCAAGGGTTATCGCACCCGCAATCTGGAGTCGGCTTATAGTGCCAACTATGACGGCGAACCGTTGAAGGGCGAACCTTTCATGGCTCTGTATGGCTGGGATACCGGCATGTACCTGCTCAAGTCCCTTGGTGTTGAAGGACGCATCGACGAGGATACGCCTCTGTATGAAGGCGTACAGACCAGTTTCAGATGGGAACGTGGCGATAACTGGCGAGGTTTCACCAACCAGGCTGTTATAATCGTCCACTTTTCTACCGACCATCAAATCACCGTTAATGTGAAATGAAACGCCTTGCGTTCATATTTACGGCTCTCGTAGTGTCGTTCACAGCATTCAGCCAAACGCACTACGAGGGTACGATTTCTATTGGTGGCAAAGCTGGAGCAACCCTCTCAAAGGTCAATTTCAACCCTACTGTTGAGCAACAGATGCTACCTGGCATGACTGCTGGCGTGATGTTCCGTTATATCGAGGAGAAGCACTTTGGCTTGATTGCCGAACTGAACCTCACACAGCGGGGCTGGAAAGAGAAGTTCGATGATATTGACTACAATTACAGTCATCGTTTGACATATCTGGAGTTGCCTGTGATGACACATATTTTCTTCGGCAACCAGCGCGTGAAAGGGTTCTTTAATCTAGGACCGGAACTGAATGTAATGATTGCCGATGGAATTAAATCTAATTTTGAGTATCAGAATGCAGGCGGGATAGACTACTTTATTCATGACACCAGACACGTCGAGCAGATGGCAATGAGCATTAGTAACCGACTGGATTACGGCATCTGTGGTGGTGCCGGTTTAGAGCTTAACCTCAACAATCGCAATTCTCTTCTACTTGAAGGCCGTTTTTTTTATGGATTGACAGATATTTTCCCCAGTCACAAGACCGACGTATTTTCCAGCTCCAACTCCATGACCATCATGGTGACTTTGGGCTACTTTTACCGGCTAAAATAAACCAAGCTCACAATATACCTAAAAGAAGTGAAGGAGCTTGATGCTCCTTCACTTCATATTAATTTATCTGATACGATAATTAATCATAGACCACGCCCAAGATCAAATCGGCCAATAATGAAATGTCATAAATTGAAACACGGCCTTCTCCAGACAAATCAGCTGCTTCAAAAATAAATTCATCTCTCTCTATTCCAAGCACATAATCAATTAAAATGGTCATATCCAACATTGATACCTTGCCATCACCATTGACATCGCCCTTGGTTATAGGTTCCTGAATAAGGTCAAGTATATATCTTGCACCAGCCAAGGCATCAATTTTTCCATTTGGTCCATAACGATAGTACGAATCCGGATTAGTAGTGAAGCTATCCTTTATAGCGGTTTCAGCAATTATCCGCTTAATATCACCAGGGCACAAATCCGGCTTAATCTGCAGCCACTGTGCTATGATACCAGCAACAGTCGGAGCCGCCATTGAAGTACCACTCATCACACCCCAGTAACACCCTTTGGAATTTTTTCTCACTAAATATGAATGAAGTGGCTCATGCGTATACTCATAAGAATATCGGCTAATTGCAGAAACGACATTAACAGAAGGAGCAACCACCGTAGGTAAAGCCTTCTGTGTTGGACCCGTTGCATCCATTTGATAACTAGTCTTTGAATAATACATACCAACTTGGGCGTCAGTAGTCACATATTCTCCCTTTGGATATGAATAGTATTTATTGCGACCAACATAACCACCAGCAGAAATTACAGAATCATGTACAGCATAAGTGCCTATTGAACAATTGCTGGAAGGTTTGGTATAAAAGCCTTCAACTTCTCTTGTAACAACAGTTCCATCATCCTGTACTTCATCAACATAGACTATGCCATTAAAGGAACCTCTTGTCGCAGCTGAATTGCATTGCCATGAGTCAATGGTACATTGCTCGGGTTGACGAGGATTCAATGTACGAGGTGAATAAACCGAAAAACCTATTTTGTATCTACTTATAGCGCAATCAGTATATGGATTAACGTTATAAGAAGTGGTTTTCAAATTGCGGATTTTGGTTGTAATCTTATACTTATGAGCAGACATATCGAGTGAAATACTGGCTTCCATGTATCCCACACTATCAACTGAAAGTATAGGTTTAAAATACTGACTAAATTCCGAGGAATAAATCTTTTTGTACTGAGTGATGTAATCTGATTCCCATACAATACGTTTAGCAGTTCTATCAAAAATATGGAACTTAATAACAGGTAAAACATACTGTTCTCTTAGCCATGTTTCAATCCAAGTATAACCATAATAATATGACTCGTCAGCATATCGATCCACATCATTGCCTGAATAGCCTAACAACATATTCACGGGCTTGGCCGGAGTTGCTTTGCCATAACAATAAAACGATCTATTACCATTATTGCCTGCTGCAATCACAAACACACGTCCAGGTCCAACCATTTGTGCAACAGCTTTAGATATAAAGTCTGTTCCGTCGTGAGGGCCATTGGTGGAACTTACACTCAAGCTGATAACACATGGCTTTCCCACACTATCAGCATAAGAATAAATATATTTCATGCTGTTAACCACCTCAACGGTTGATATTGCAACAACCAAACTGCGTACTGAACAAAGAACGATATCTGCACCAGGAGCCATACCACCATAACCGGCCTCGTGGGTTCCTGCTGCAATGCAAGCTGTATGAGTTCCATGTGTTTCGTCGCAATCTGTCGTCAAAGTGTCGATTTGCGCACCCATAAATACAGAGCCTGGCAAAGTATTAGTGCCAATTGTAACAGGATGACCATTAGTGTTCATTGGATCGTAAACCCTCATTATTCGGCTTTGATTGGGATTATCAGCACGACGGAAAGCAGTATGCTGATAGTCAAAACCACAGTCAATGATGCCAACAACCACGCCTGAACCGTCATATGCTTGCGGAAGGCCAAAATCAGGGCCGTTCAGAACCATACCAGCATAGGTTTTACGCAAAGTGCTATCAGTGCACATCTCCATCATCCTGCTCATCTCCACATTGTCCACGCCAGAAATACGTGATACAGTTTCCAGCCTGTTCATTGGAATCTGGGCTGTCAAGAAATCATCAAAGACGCAATTCACGATAACGCCTCGGGCCTTCAACTTTGAGATTACAGATTTGTCCTTGAAACTGATAAAGGCATCTACATACTCCACACCATTAATTAAACGAGGGGGGGCATATTCCCTCTCATACATTAATTCAGCGTGCTTGTTATTGGACTTGATAAAACCCTTTAGAGTCACATATTCGTCCAAAAAACGATTCACTGGACTCGATGGGCCACTCTGCAACTGGGCAAAAGCGGGAATCAGTGCCAAGGCAACTAAAAGCGATAATAAAAATCTTTTCATCTTGTATTAATTATTTGATATTCTTAGCTTCATAAATCATATCATCTGATTATCCTTGAATCAGGAAATTCTGCTGAACCTATTTCAGCACAGAGAACCCTTATCACTACTTTTCATTATAGCCAAGGAGTGAATCTATCAGCTGGGTAACATCAACAATGGATATGTCTCCATCCTGAGAAAGATCGGCATTCAGCACGCTAACCTGCTCAAGTGCAGAACCCAGAATATAATCAATAAGAGAAGACACATCACCGATATTCACCTGTCCGTCATTATTCACGTCACCCAATAGAATTGCAGGCTGAGTCTCAATGATATCAATTCTGAAAGACAAATTATCGGAATCCAACGTGAACAGATAATCACTACCGTCTCCTGTAAAATAGTATGAATAATTGTTATCGCGACGATCTGTGCCATACTGGGTACCGGTCGTTATGGTTGTTGTGGCTGTGGGGCCGAAACGGTACTGGCCGTTAAAAACGGTCCAATCGTTGTTCCAAAGTTCTGGACCACCATCTGCAAAGACAAAGTAAATAGGAGCGCTAATGCTGAGTGTGTCGACATAAATTCCATTACCTAAATTGGTCATTTTGCCTAAAGGCTCTTGCAAACTCCAATTGCCCTCACCGCCTACAATGTAGAATGCGGCACTATCAGAGGGAATGTCGGTGTCATTGTCAAAGTTTTTCATTTCAAAGAGTGCATCCATGACCTGTCCCGTCTGATTGTCCCACCATCCACAATTATACCAGTCGGTAGTCACATGATTTGTATAGTTGATACCATACTCATTAGCTTCGGGAAACCACCAGTACAAGCCATTCACCGACTTGTGGTTATTGAGGGTCGTAATCAGGTCAATGGCAAAAGCCTTCTGTCCTGCCTCGGTAGCAGGCCATGTCGATTGCAGGTCATAAGAAGCGCCACTGGGATAATAAGCGTGAGGATAGCCCGTTTCCACTATCTGGATTTTCTTGGTAGGATAAGCCGACTCCAGATCTGTCAACAGATTATCCAGTACACTCAGATTTCCATGCCAATACGGATAATAACTCAAGCCAATGATTTCAAAGTCTGTAGTATAATTCTTAAGCGTCTGGTAAAAAGCTGTCACGTTACTAGCCCGTCCCATTTCGGTGTGTATCACAATCTTGGCAGCCGGGCATACTTCACGACACGCCATAATACCATGCTTGACGTAGTTGGCGAAGTTGTCGAAAGTACCTGCACCATAGTTGCCACCACCTGGATAACAGTGTCCTGTAGGCCACAGCATTCCGTAGGTCACTTCGTTTCCCACCTGAATGAAATCGGGCGATGCCCCGGCTGCATTCATGGCAGATAGGACACGTTTGGTATAGCTATAAACACTATCAGCAAGAGCACTGGCAACAGTCCAGGATGACGGCGTGGAATGCTGACCAGGGTCGGTCCATGTGTCACTGTAGTGAATATCCAGCAACAAATTGAATCCAGCCGCTTTGATGCGCTGACTCAGGGACAAGACATAAGGCAGATCCTGACAAACACCTTCGCCTTGATCTTCGGCACTGGCCATAGAAGGATCCACAAACAGGCGCACCCGCATCGCGTTCAAGCCATTCTCCTTCAAGTAAGTAAGAACATCAGTAATTCTTGACCCATTCTCATTATAATAGATGGCCCCTTTCTGTTCATACTTGGTCAATAACGATATGTCGCCTCCCACATATTTTGTAGAGGCACCAATGGTTGCTGATCCAGCAATCAACAGGCAAATGATCATTAGGAAATAATTCTTCATATGATGTATAATATTAAGTCAACTGTTGATTAACATGCAAATATAATCATTTATTCGACAACACCAAGACACTTTTAGCAAAACTGCCAAAAACAACAATCAGCCTCTCGTCCACAAATAAGCAAAAGGCGACATTCAGACGTCAAGCGTGCAGTATCTTATAAACGAGCTCCTTGAGCAGAGCGTAAGCGTCTTGACGAGAGCCAATACCCTTACTGCGAGTGTCACACTCCCGCAAATAACCGATGATATTAATCAGCGAACGAGTATTAAATTCCCGTGTCGCGTCAATAAATTTACGGGCTCGCCACTGGCTGCGGGTACCAACCACGGCCATAATACCATCGAGGGACTTGTCTCGTGCTGTAGCTGCCAGCAATACATTAGAGAAAAACGAGAACAGCATCGCCACACTCACAACAGGCGGGTTATTCTTGGGATTCCTTTCAAAGTAGTCCACAATGCGGAAAGCCTTTTCGGCATCACGCCTGCTCAATGCGTCTTCCAGCTCAAAGTTGTTGAAGTCCTTGCTAATACCGATGTTACGTTCAATCAGCAGAGGCGTGATGTTGTTATCATCGGCAAGCATCGCCAATTTATCCAGTTCACTGAACAGACGTGCGATGTCAGTACCGATGTGGTCGGCAAGCATACTGGTGGCCTTGTGATCGATATTACAACCTAAAGAATTGGCATAATTGAGTATCAGCCCTTCCAGGTCGCGTCCTTCCTTGACCTTATTGGAGTCAAGGATAACACCGCTCTTACTGGCTTTTAACGCATCGGTGAACGGTTTGCTCTTCAAGGCAGAACCCTTGTGACAGATGACAAGGATAGTAGAAGCCAACGGGCGCTCGGCATAGGAAGCGAATATATCCAAGTCATCCTTGTGTCCCTGCTGTTTGGGAATCAACTGGGCTTCTCTCACCACGACCACTTTATACTGAGAGAAAGCAGGATATTGACGGCAAGTACTCACGACATCACGCACATTGGTGTTATTGCCATAGAACAACGTTAAGTTGAAATCACGCTGATCCTCGGTAAGCGCTGTGTCGATGATGAGTTGCTGCAAGCGGTCGATGTAATAAGGCTCCTCACCCTGCAGGACATAGATGTTCCTGAACTTGCCGCTTCTGATTTCCTTGCTCAAGGCTGTGAAAGTCACCGTTTCTCGTTTTACTGCCATAAGTCTGTCGTTTTCTTACCGCAAATATACATAGAAAAACTTGATTTCGATGCTTGAAAGACACAGAAATCAAGTTTTATGCTATCTAAAAGTTAAAGATGCAACAATCTAAGCTCACTCGCGGGAAAAAATGATGACCCACTTGTCCCATGGTTCAGAAATCAGAGACGGGTCATCAGTGCTGATAGCGTCATCGCCTGAATAGTAGTTTCTCACTGTATAACGATGTGAGACATGATAGCTGTCATAGTATGAAGGATCAAACACCTGGAGAAACATCTTCTCACTCTGCAGGTCGGTTCCTTGCCAAACCATCATAGTGTAAGTTGTCTCAAATGCCGAACTCGATGTCATGCGATAGACGGCCTTGCGTTCATGATCATAATAGAATTCGCCGTTAAAGACAGTAAAACCGTCGTTTGAAGCACGAGTAAAGCATTCCTCCTCATTATTCCACACAATCAATGTGCTGTACTCGCGGTTACAGCCTGGACCAATAAGGATATCAACATTACCATCGAAGTTGGCATCAAGAAAATGTACAACCTTGCGGGTGATACAGTCTTCCTCACGAATGGGAACGCTCTGCATTAACATCCCATCGGCATAAATCATCACTTTGTCAATGTAATATTCGCCATCATGGAGCTTCACCTCGAGCACATCATGTGTAGTAGGACAATTCTCAATCGAAAACAAGCCGTACTCGTCAAGTGCCACCACTGGCACGGCTAATGGATTCCCTTGTTGAGCAGTAGCATTACATGCAGCAAAAGCAGCCATTGCCGCAAGGGCAATAATCTGCTTATAAAAACGATGTCTTCTCATATCTTATGTTTATCTATTGGTTCGTACAGTTCCAGTACTCACCATCAATCGAAAAAGTGTTCTTGAAAAGGAATGATTACTTGCCAGGAGTACCTTTGGGATCTACGCGGAAGGTGACAAAGCGGTTGTAAGCATAGTTTGCAAGGGTATAAACGACCATGGCGAGAACCATGACGATGTTCTGGCCAGCCTTCAGCATCGGGAAGAAGGGGATGATGTCGTCGGGAAGGTTCTTCCAACCAAGTCCCTCAAGCAGAATCCAGCTGACACAGAGTTGCAGAGCGAGGCAGATGAGAAAACCGCACACAAAAAGTAAAAGCTCGCGCTTGAAATTATTTTTGGTCTTGAATACCCAGTTGCGGTTCCACAGGAAACTGTTGATAACACCCAGTATATAACCAGTCACATTGGAGATACCATAAGAAAGGCCAAGCCTGGTGTTGAGCAGATAGAAAGTCACCAAGGTGATGAGCGTATTGAGCACGCCTATCACGCCATATTTCAGCAATTGTATTCCCGTCTCGCGGGCCTCGGCTTTATCTATCTTCATGACAACAGTTTTTACGCAGCAAATTTAGATAATATTAACGAATTGACAAAATATTTTTCACATCAATGCTATTTAGGCGTCACTATGATGCCTATATTTACAAGTCCTTGAAGCGTATCACAGCCTGGCATTGCTTGCCAGACAACGACGGCGCGGGCATCATCAGGCGTCACATCACTGGCAATACTCAACTTGTCCTGATAAAGAGCACCGAATCCCCCACCCGTCCAGTTGCCATACTCGTCGGCAAGCGCCATGTCCACTGTCTGACGGTTAACAGTCGAATCGGCAGCAAAGATGTCCACCACGAGAGACAGATTACGATAACGGTAGCTGTTGTCATGACGGACAGCAAGCAAGATATCATAAACTACAGTCGAGTCGTCATATTCAGGCTGGTATGTCAAGGGTAATGTGCGTTGCCAACCGTCGCGTGACAAATGCGTGAAATGCGCATGAGACATCACCGGTTTACGATCACATGACAGCATCATGAGCATGGCGGCGGCAATGACCACTGTCATTGCCACCGCATGCATTGTAGGTTTCCACCTTTGGCGGTCACTCATTCCCAGGTTTGTTCGGCTTGCTTTGAGCATTGCTGTTCTGTGGAGTGTTGCCATCAGATGATTGCTGCCGCGGCCTGAAAGTCTTGAGCGGGCGTTGAGGCTTATCGGTATGGGGACGCTTCTGACGTTCTCCACCAGATTGTCCATCCTGCTGAGGCTGGCGCTTGGGCTTGCCGGGACGCTGTTTGCGTTCAGGTCTTGGTGCATTGCCGTGCTCCTGAGGTTTGCCTTCGGGTTTATCCTTGTCATCGGCTTTTGAAACCGGTTTTGAACCATTATCAGAAGACGCTTTGTCGCCCGATTTCTTCTTCTTTTTCTTCTTCTTTTTGTTGTCAAAGCGATTGATAGCATCCTGATTGAGCAAGTCACCAAAAGGTGAAGCACCATTCCTGCCGTTCTGCTCATCTGGCTTGAGGCTATCAGGTTTAACACCATTCTTGTTCAATGCAATGACCTCAAAGGCCTGAGCCGCTGTCAGTGTCACTGTATTTACAGGGGCATTGCGTTCAGTCGAGTAGATGATTTCCCGCTTGAGAGCATCGGCCTTGAAGTAATAATAGGTAGCATCTTTAGTTTCCAGATGCACATCCTTGGGAGGCAGCTGACGGATGGCCTCAACATAGGTGTTCACCTCAAAATTGATACAACACTTGAGCTTGGCGCACTGGCCAGCCAGGTTCTGAGGATTGAGCGAAATGTCCTGGAAACGGGCAGCACTCGTCGCTACCGACACAAAGCTCGACATCCAAGTAGCACAGCACAAGGGTCTGCCACAGGGGCCAATACCACCGATTCGGCCAGCCTCCTGACGGGCACCAATCTGCTTCATCTCGACGCGAATCCTGAATACCTCAGCCAAGACCTTGATGAGCTGGCGGAAGTCCACACGGTCATCGGCAATATAGTAGAAAATCGCCTTGTTGCCGTCACCTTGATACTCAACGTCACCGATTTTCATCTTCAGACCCAGGTCCACCGCAATCTTGCGCGAACGGATCATGGTGTCCTCCTCGCGGGCTTTAGCCTGCTCATAGCGTTCCATATCGGCAGGTTTCGCTTTTCGGAAGACACGCAAAATCTCAACATTCTTGCGCAGGTTCACGCGCTTCATCTGGTTCTGCACCAGACGTCCCATGAGGCCTACACGCCCGATATCATGCCCGGGATTTGCCTCGACAGCGACCCAATCACCCCGTTTGAGCGGAATGTGGGTACTGTTGCGATAGAAACCGCGACGCGTGTTCTTAAAGAGCACCTCAACGATTTCGTAATCGTTGTCAGGTACATCCTCAAGCCAGTTGGTGCTGGTGAGATTGCAACGCCCAATGTCATCCGAACAACATCCGCCGCTGCATGCCCCAGCATTACATTTCACGCACTGGTCTGCAGTGTTGTCGGGCACAGGAGTTTGATAGTTCTTATTCTCGTCCATCGTGGTACGCAATCATTATTTGGCGTAGCTCACGGCGCGCGTTTCGCGGATGACGGTGATGCGCACCTGACCAGGATAAGTCATCTCATCCTGAATCTTTTGAGCGATCTCGTTGGACAGTTTCTCGGTCTCCTCATCAGTGATCTTGTCGGCACCGACGATGACGCGCAACTCACGTCCAGCCTGAATAGCGTAGGTCTTGACCACACCAGGATAAGACAAAGCCAAGTGTTCCAAATCGTTAAGGCGCTTAATGTAGGCCTCGACTATTTCACGGCGGGCACCGGGACGGGCACCACTGATGGCGTCACACACCTGTACAATGGGAGCATAGAGACTGGTTGCCTCTTCCTCATCGTGGTGGGCACCGATAGCATTGCAGATATCGGCTTTCTCCTTGTACTTCTCGGCCAGTTTCATACCCAACTGAGCATGCGGCAGTTCGGGTTCGTCATCAGGCACTTTGCCTATATCGTGCAGCAGACCTGCGCGACGGGCTTTCTTGGGATTCAATCCCAACTCACTTGCCATAATGGCACACAGGTTAGCCGTCTCGCGCGAGTGCTGAAGCAGATTCTGACCATAGCTGGAGCGGTATTTCATCTTGCCGATTAAGCGTATGAGTTCAGGATGCAGGCCATGGATACCCAGGTCAATCGCAGTGCGCTTTCCTGTCTCGATAACCTCTTCCTCAACCTGGCGTCGCACTTTGGCAACTACCTCCTCTATACGTGCGGGATGGATACGGCCATCACTCACCAGCTGGTGCAATGCCAGGCGCGCAATCTCGCGGCGCACAGGGTCAAAACCCGAGAGCACAATAGCTTCAGGCGTATCATCAACAACGATTTCAACGCCGGTTGCAGCCTCCAGGGCGCGGATGTTGCGGCCCTCGCGACCGATAATACGGCCCTTGATTTCATCATTATCGATATGGAATACCGTCACTGCATTCTCGATAGCAGTCTCGGTAGCGACGCGCTGGATGGTCTCAATGATGATTCGCTTGGCCTCCTTGTTAGCCGTCATCTTGGCATCGTCCATAATGTCGTTGATATAGCTGGCAGCATTGGTTTTGGCTTCATCCTTCAAGGACTCGATAAGCTTCTCCTTAGCTTCCTCGGCCGACAGACCGCTCACGTGCTCGAGTGTATCGCGGACGCTACGTTCCATTTTGTCAACTTCCTTCTTGCGCTCCTCGAGCACAGCCATTTGGTTATCAACATTGAGCTTGAGGTTATCCAATTCATTGCTGCGGCGCTTCAAGTCACCTTGCTGCTGGTTGAGCGACAATTCACGCTGTTTGAGTTTCGCCTCACTGGTCTGGACTTTGGTCAAACGGTCGTTGGCTTCCTTCTCAGCAGCACTCTTAATCGACATACCGGCCTCTTTGCCTTTCATTACCTCGTTATTCTTGAGTACTTCGGCCTCAAGACGGGCTTTCTCAATAATTTCGTTGGCGCGTGATTTGGCATTATTTTTAGACAAATACAATGCCAAAGCACATCCAATTGCCATCGCCAGGATGGCTACAATAACAGTTAGTATAATATTCATTATAAACTTATATATATTAAACAAATAGCGCCACTCGGGACATCGTCATCAGGCTGATATCCAACCTAATAAGACATTAGACCCAAAGTGGTGCAGGAACCTAATTTCTTCAACAATATCGTTATCTCGCCGCCTTGAATGTGCAATCCCGCAACTATTGGCCTGTTAGAGCAGGCCGAGAGTCACCGGGTGGAAGCCACTCACGGGGAGTCACAATTTCATTCCTCGTCGCCCAACAGGGTGTCGAGTTGTTTCTCCAAATCAGTCAGGAAATCATTGACCTGTCGGTTTTCACCGTATGCCTCTAGATAGAGACGTGCAAACTGGAATGCAACTCTAGCAAGCACATCGTCGGATTTCTCGCCAAAGCGATTCATCCACTTGTGCCACAGCGTGTTAACAAGCTCTTCTGCCTTCCGATAGTTCTCCTCCTCGTCTGGTTTGATACTCAAGGCGATGGGATTTTCGGCATCGGCAAGTTGAATCCATATTTTAACTTTATTATTGTCGGCCATTACGGTAGAGAGTCACGTGTCAAGCGTTCAATTGTTTAATGCATCGGTCAATGTCCCGCACCATTTTGGCAACCTGTTTCTTATAGTTAGCAACCGCCTCTGGGTTGCTGGGAACGGAATGCGCTACTCGCAGGAACTCATTGTCAATGCGCAGCTGGTTCAATTCCTTCTCCAACTTGGCAATTTCAAGACTCTGGCTCTCGATTTTACGCGTCATTTCCTTCCTCTCATTCAGGAGCGTGACATATTTGCGACGCAGGGTGTCCACCTTGCGCGTCAAGTTTTGCAATCTGTCTTTCAGCTCCATCGAAGGCATAGTTGTCCAATTTTCTCTGCAAAAGTACAACTATTTTTGCATTCTTTGCCAAAAGATGACAATTATTTTTTGATTTTTAGGGCACCTTCTTAACATTTTGCTCGATTTGCTGAAAAAAACACTAAAAAAAGTGCATCAACAGAAGAAACAAACGGGAAAAACCTTAGAAAACCAGCAAGCATGCAACTCAAAAAGACAGTCAAGTCACGTCGTTATCATGCCGGTGTAGAAATGGAGGGTTTTACTTGTGGTATTGAAGTGATTTTGATTTGGTGCCCACTCGCCCCGTTGAAGCCCAGGAGCGAGTTTGATAGAGCGGCGACCATACATGTTATTGATACCGTCGATGCTCGTCATCAAGCGACGCAGTTTGCCATGGTCATCGGGGTCAAAGAGATTCAGTTGTATGGCAGTACCTCGCTGAATGTCAAGGGCCATAACGCCTGCCTTACGATAACCGAAGCCGTCCTTCCAAATGAAATTCAATGCATTGAGTGCCTGCCGTACTATGGTCATCGTATCACTTGACGGAGTGACAAGACGCAATTGGCAGGAGTTGGAATAAAACGGCAAATCCTCTCGGAAATGGTCCCCACGCACATAGGTCATCACACTCCCGGCTACGCTGCCCTCATCACGCAACTGGCGAGCTGTGCGCTCGGCAAAACTGACCACCGCATCGGCTATCTCGTCGCGGCTAGTGAGCACTTTGCCAAAAGTGCGTGATGTCATAATCGTCTTGTGGGCAATGGTGACAGGATTAGCAATCTGGCAGTCATGCCCCATAAGCTCCCGCTGGGTGCGCTCCAAGGTCACCGAATATAACGACCGTACCAATGACGGCGGCATTTTCACGAAGTCGGCTGCCGTCTTGATACCACGCGATTGCAGAGAAACCGCCAATCGCCGTCCGATGCCCCAAACATCACCGATGGGGGTACGCCTCAGGATGATGTCTATCGCTTCGGGCCTCACCAGCCAATAAACGCCATCAGTAATCCTTGGGTCACGTTTGGCGATATGGTTGGCGACCTTGGCAAGTGTTCGGGAAGGTGCAAAACCGATACTGACTGGGATGCCGACATACTGCCGAATTTTCTTGACAAGTCCCGCCATCACACGATGGCTCGTCTCGACATCCTCGTGTGGCAGCCTGAAAAATGCCTCGTCAACCGAATAAATCTGCAGATTATCCACCTCCTCACCCACAAGGCTCATCACGCGGTTGGACAAATCGCGATACAGGATGTGACGCGCCGACAACTGGATAATCTGGCTAGGGTCAGTGTGTTCCTTGATTTTGAAGGCGGGGCAACCCATCGGGATACCAGCAGCCTTGGCCTCGTTGCTGCGGGCAATGACGCAGCCGTCGTTGTTGGAAAGCACAACGACCTTCTTTCCGTTGAGTCGCGGGTCAAACAGGCGCTCGCAGGAAACGAAGAAGTTATTGCAGTCAACCAGACCGTACATTTTTTAGTTAATAGTTTATAGTTTAAAGTTTATAGTTGGCTTACGCATTCTTTATTCCTCAGTCCTAACTAACTCTCAGAGAGCTCCAGCCAGCGAAGTTCTTTCTCATCAAGGAAGTCTTTAACCTCTTGGTAGCGGGCGGCTTTGGCAGCCACATCGTCAAGAGTCTGACCGCTGGCAAACAGGGCGTCTAATTCGGCTTTCTCCTTATTGAGGGCTTCGATGTCAATATTGAGTTGCTCTAATTCGCGCTGTTCCTTATAAGTGAGCCTTTTCTGTTCGCTGCGATTGGCCCAGGTGTTTTCCTTTGGCTTTGCAACCTCCTGTTCCTTAGCGAGTTGGGCTGCTTCTTGTTCGTGTCGTTGCTTCCAGGCGCGATACTCGCTGTAATTGCCCGGGAAGTCCTTCACATGACCGTTTCCTGTAAACACAAACGTATGATCCACAGTGCGGTCCATAAAGAAACGGTCGTGGCTCACAATGATGACACAGCCATTGAACTGTGACAAGTATTCCTCGAGAATCTCCAGTGTGGAGATGTCAAGGTCATTAGTCGGCTCGTCGAGGATGAGGAAATTGGGTTTGGTCATCAGCACCATGGCCAAATAGAGCCTGCGTCGCTCGCCACCGCTCAATTTGGCAATGAACTTCTGCTGGTCCTGCGGCGAGAACAGAAAGTGGTTGAGCCATGCCATGGCTGTGTAATGGTGCTTTTCATCGAAATAGATGTACTCAGCCACATCGCGCACAGCATCAATCACCCGCTTGCCCTCATCAAAGTGCATACCTTCCTGGCTGTAATGGGCAAACTTCACTGTTTCGCCTATCTCGAAGTACCCGCTGTCAGGCTTGACGATATCGAGCAGCAGTTTAATGAACGTAGTCTTTCCCACGCCGTTGTCACCAACGATGCCTAGTTTCTCATAACGGGCAAAGGTGTAATTGAAATCGTCAAGAATCACCTTATCGCCAAAGCGCTTATTGACATGGTGGGCTGTGAAGATTTTCTTGCCGATGTAGGCGCTTTTGACGTTCAATTCCACCTCGCCGTCATCTCGTCGTTGTTGTGCTCGTTCCTGCAGGTCATAGAAGGCGTCGATGCGGTACTGCGCTTTGTGGGCGCGCGCCTGCGGTTGACGGCGCATCCAGTCCAACTCGGTGCGCAGCAGGTTGCGGGCACGTTCCACCTGGGCATTCTGTGCCTCGATGCGTTCGGCACGCTTCTCCAAATAATAGTTATAGTTACCATTGTAGGAGAAGATGCTGTGCTGGTCCATTTCCAGGATGCGGTTGCAGATGTTGTCCAAGAAGTAGCGGTCGTGGGTCACCATCAGCAGGGTGACACGGCTGCGTTGCAGGTAGTTCTCCAGCCACTCAATCATGTCGATATCGAGGTGGTTGGTCGGCTCGTCAAGGATGAGCATCTGAGGGTCATCAATGAGCAGGCGGGCCAGCGCTACACGCTTGACCTGTCCACCGCTCAACTCCTTGACCGGCTGGTTGTAGTCGGTGATTTTGAGTTGGGTGAGAATCTGCTTGAAGCGCTCCTCGTAGTCCCACGCCACATTGGCATCCATCGCCTGGATGGCGGCAGTCATCGCATCACTGTCACCCGTGCGCAATGCCTCCTCATAGGCATGAATAGCACCCGAACGCGGGTCCTCGCCATGCAGGCAGGCATCGAGTACAGTGTGCGCACCGCCCAAGTCAGGCAACTGCGGCAGGTACCCCACCCGCAGGTTGTTGCGGTAGATGACCGTGCCGCTATCCTGCGAGGCAATACCTGCCAAGATGTCGAGTAAGGTAGACTTGCCAGTGCCGTTCTTGGCGATAAGCCCGATTTTCTCACCCTCGGCAATACCGAAGGTCAGATCCTCGAAGAGCACATCGACTCCGAACGCCTTGCTCAACCCCTCTACCTGCAAATAACTCACCATAACATATATGTTTAGTATGTCGCGATGTCATCACGACAATTATCTGATACCTGATGCCGTGGCAATGCCACAACAATGCTATCAAGAGAAGAACTGTTTCATCACTTTAATCATGTTCACGTGGTCATCACATGAACCAGTCTCGCGCACCGAGTGCATAGCCAGCACAGGGTTGCCCACGTCAACGCCCTCGATATCGAGCTGGCCCGTGAGGATGTTGCCCAAGGTCGAGCCACCAGCCACATCGCTGTGGTTAACGAAGTACTGGAACGGAGCATCAGCGCGTTCACAGAGGCTCCTGAAGATGGCTGCTGAATGGGCATCGCTCATGTACTTGCAGTTGGCATTGACCTTGACGCACGGACCGCCACCAAGCGAGGGATGGTTGGTCGGATCATATTTCTCGGCATAGTTGGGATGGAAGGCATGGGCATTGTCAGCCGAAACCATAAACGAACGGTGAACGGCACGGCCAAAGTCCTCAAAGTCACCACCCAATGCCATCACGAGCCTCAGCAACATGTTGCCCAGCACAGGCGAGTGAGCACCCTGCTTGGTTCCGCTACCCGTTTCCTCGTTGTCAAAGATGGCTGCCACCAGCGTTGCTTCTTTGTCTTTAGCCTCGGTAATGGCGGTGATGGCGGCATGCACCATGCTCAAGTCATCGAGACGCCCAGCCGAGATAAACTCGTTGTTAAGGCCGAACAGGCTTGCCTTGCTCACGTCATAAAGCATCAAGTCAAAGTCCAGGATATCAGCCACTTCAACCTGCAACTCATCAGCAACAAGATTGAGCAACGTGTTCTGCCACTCCATGTCCTTGTTGATTTTGGCAAGGATGGGCAGCATGTCCTTCTGCTTCGACAGGTGGTTACCCTCGTTGACAGCACGGTTGAAGTGGATGGCGAGGTGTGAAATGCACATCAGGGGACGCTCAATCTTCAGGAGCTTAGTCACGGGATGCAGGGCATCCTTGCCCTTGAGAATCACACGGCCAGCCAACGACAAGGGGCGGTCAAACCAGGTATAGAGAATCGGGCCACCATACACCTCAGTGTTCAGGCGCAGAATACCGCCATCGCCGGGAATTTCGGCAGCAGGCTTGATTCTGAAGCAGGGCGAATCGCTGTGTGCAGCGATAATCTTGAAACCCGTATCAGCAGGTTTCTTCTTACCGACCTGCACTGCAAAGATGGCGCTGTCATTCTTGGTGAAGAAAAACTTCTCACCAGCCTTGGCATCCATCTTGTCGTCGATTTTCTTCTCCTTGAAGCCATTGGCTGTCAAGATTTTCTTCACGGTGTCCACTGCCAGAAAATTGCAAGGACTGTTATCCAGGAATTCCAGCAACGAAGATACATATTTATCAGCTAACTTACTCATAATTATTTAATTATTAATTTTAAATTCCGTAATAAACAGCATTTAACGCACGCAGCACGTTGCACAGGGTCTGCCCCCAATAGTTGATGAAATTAACCTTGCACTGGCACAGCATCTCGTGCTGGGTCTCGGTAAGGGCATCCTGAACCGAATGAATCAGATTGAAGAATTCCTGATAGAGGTCAGCGAGGTTTTCAGATATCGATGCCGAGATGGGCGTGTCGCTGTATTTCATATCCTCAAGGAAAACCTCAAGATAGATGTCCTCTTCGGCCATTACCTGAGCCACACGTCCACGCACCAGGTCATACACGTCCTCTTCAAGCGCCGAGTCGATGAATCCTTCACTATAGATGTCGTCGTCGATATCAGTGATGGTCATATACAGGCGTGGTAACAGCTTGAGCATCTGTGCGACAAATGCCTCTCGTGACTCACACTCGATGGCACGCTCCATGGCATGGCAATATTCGTTGGCAAGGGCGATAAACGCCAATTCGTTAGGTGTCAGTTTATCCATTAATTCGTTTTAGTTTAGTGGCCGTGGCTCCCGCCACGGCATAGATTAACACTGTCTCTTGTAGAGGCATCATTACCCATCTTTGGGCTCTGATCGATACAGGCCATGCCTTTCAATATATCCCAGAACTTCGTCGGGGACATGGTAGCGCACACTTTGACCGTTGGCCAGCCTTTCACGAATCTCGGTAGAGGACAGCTCGATGATAGGGGCATCAACCAGTGCTACACGGTTCTTCAGGTCGGCAGGAATCGTCACCTTATGGCCTAAACGGGGATAGACGAGCACATGGTACTTGGCAAGTATCTCCTCGCTGTTGCGCCATCTGCCGAAGAGTTCCCAGTTGTCGGCACCGATGACCAAGGAAAACTCGTCATCGGGGAATTTTTCCTGCAGTGCGTTAAGCGTATCGATGGTGTAAGACGGTCTAGGCATCGTGAACTCAAAGGCTGACGTTTCCACGCCTTCCATCGGTCGTGACACCATTTCGACCATCCTCAGCCTGTCGGTGTCGGACACCTGACGCACCTTATTGACCTTCAGCGGATTTACGGGAGAGACCAAGAACCACAATCGGTCCACCACCCCACTACTGATTATGCGCTGGGCAATGATTGCATGACCGATATGTATCGGGTCAAACGACCCGCCAAATAATCCAATCCTCATGTTCAGTTCATACTGCTATTGCTATCATTATGACTATTCCTGTCATCATGAGAGCGGTGGTTATTTCATTAGTTACCGCAAAAGTAACATTTTTCATCCACGAGGGCAAATTTTATAGTATATTTTGAAATTCCACCTGTCATATAAATCTATCAGAAATCAAAAACGCCCGATTTTGTCTCATTTTGATGGAAATAATTACAAAAACAATGATATTCTGTCGTTTTTTGTTGATTTTTTTACTAAAATCTTTCGTATTTGTAAATAATATGTATATTTGTAGCGAAAAGTGACAAGTAACTCTATTTTTAACCATTAACATTAAATAACAAGCGAATGAAAAAAAGACTTCTTATGCTCTTGCTTGTCTTGTCTTGCGCCATTGTGAGCGTACAGGCATTGACGGTGAGAGGTACGGTCGTTGACCAGGTCAACGAGCCCGTGATCGGTGCTACCGTCAAGGTCCTGGGGACCACGATGGGTGCTGTCACCGACTTTGACGGCAACTTTGAGATTGCCAATGTTCCCGACGGCGCTACGCTGAAATTCACCTACATGGGCATGCAAGCTGTGGAGATGAAAGCCAGTGAAATGATGAACGTCCAACTTATGGATGACGTGCGCAACCTTGACGAAGTGGTCGTTATCGGTTACGGTTCTGCACAGGCCAAAGACTTGACTGCCCCCATTGCCGTAGTCAAGGGCGAAGAACTGCTCGCCGTGCCCTCGTCATCTCCCATGGCCGCCATGCAAGGCAAGGTAGCCGGTGTGAACGTTGTCAACAGCGGTACTCCCGGTGAGGGCCCCAAAGTGCACATCCGCGGTAACGGTTCGTTCACCAGCGGCAGCCCGCTGTATGTTGTTGACGGTATGTTCTATGACAACATCGACTTCCTGAACTCCAACGACATCGCCGACATGTCGGTACTGAAGGATGCGTCGGCAGCCGCCATCTATGGTGTTCGCGCCGCCAATGGTGTTGTGCTGATTACTACCAAACACGGTAACAAAAACCAGCCTGCCAAGATTACCTACAACGGCTACGTCGGTATCCAGAAGGCTACCAACGTGCTGAAGATGGCCAACTCGAGCGAATATGCCACAATGCTGATGGAGGCCAATTACGATGCCTATGTATCGACGATGAAAGCCTCGATTGACCGCTATGGTGGCAGCTATTCGGGCAACGACTTCCACAGTTGGACCTATGGCTCTGACACCGATTGGTACAAGGAATTGCTGCGCACAGCAATCATCACCGACCACAGCCTGACCATCACCGGTGGTGGCGAGAAGGCCACCTACTCGCTGGGTATCAACTACCTGCATCAGGATGGTGTCATGAACGTGAAGAACTACTACAGGCGCATGAACTTCCGTGCCGCCATCGACTACGAGGCCACCAACTGGCTTAAAGTCGGCTTCAACGGCATCTTCTCCAAGGGCAAGCAGCGCTCGCCCAACAATGCGGCATGGCAGCAGGCCTTCAACGCACCCGGCATCTATCCCGTGATGGATGAGAAGAACGATGCCACCTTCCCCACCCACTACGGCTCGCCCGAGTCGGTTGGCTTCACCAACAACTTCTACAATCCGGTTGCTACCGCCAACTACCAGAACAGCCAGAATGACATCAACAAGTATCTGACCAACTTCTATGCTCAGATTACCTTCATTCCCAGCAAGTTGAACTTCAAGACCAGCTACTCCTATGACTACTCGGCCATCCACAACCGCACTTACTTGCCCGAGTACTATGTGAGTTCCGTTCAACGCAACGACAAGTCATGGGTGAGCAAGACCGAGAGCACATACAACAACTGGATTTGGGACAACGTGCTGACCTATAAGGACACCTTCGGCGACCACAATGTGGGCGTAATGCTCGGTCACTCGCTGCGCGAGGACAAGTACAACTACCTGTACGGCATCGGCTACGGCATCGTGGACGGTGACGACGCCTACAAGTACATCGGCATCAGCACCGACAGTGACAGCCGCCGCGCCAGCGATGGCGGTACACGCTATCGCAGCAACAGCTACTTTGGCCGTATCAACTATGACTACATGGGCAAGTATCTGTTTATGGCCACCTTCCGTGCCGACGGTACCAGCAAGTACCAGGAGACCTGGGGCTACTACCCCTCGTTCGGTGCCGCTTGGGTCATGTCCAAAGAGGAGTTCATGGCTAACCAGAACGTCGTTGATTACCTGAAGTGGCGTGCCAGCTGGGGACGTCTGGGTAACAACGCTGTTCCTGCCAGCGACGGTTTCCGTTCTGTTTCGACGGGCACCTGGTCGTCGGGCGTGTTCGGCAACGCTACCATCGCCGGTTTCCAGAACAACAGCTACTTCACCAACCTGAAGTGGGAAGTTGTTGACGAGACCAACGTGGGTGTTGAGTTCGCTACCCTGCGCAACCGCTTGAGCGTTGACATCGACTGGTTCTACCGCATGACCCGCAAGGCCGTTATCGCACCGCGCCTGCCCTTCGAGAACGGCACGCTGCTGCAGAACATCGGTAAGATTCTCAACACCGGTGTTGACGTGAGCATCAACTGGGCCGACCGCGTGGGCAACGACTTCAAGTACTACATCGGTGCCAACCTGTCCTATCTCAAGAACGAGGTCAAGAGCCTTGCCGGCAACCCCTACATCGCTGGTGGCAAGACCTACCAGTTTGTGGGCAAGGAGATGAACTCGTTCTACGGCTACGTCGTTGAAGGCATCTATCAGACCGAACAGGAGTGTGCCAACGACCGCACTGCTAAAGCCAACGGCCTGCAACCCGGTGACTTCAAGTACAAGGACCTGAATGGTGACGGCATCGTTGACGGTGAGGACCGCACTACCCTGGGCTCTTATCTGCCCAACTTCATCTACAGCATCAACCTGGGCTTCCAGTGGAAGAACCTGGACTTTGCTGTAACCACCTACGGCAACGCGGGTGCCCAGATGTTCAACCGCAAGCGCGCCCTGCGTTATGCCCAGTCCAACTACAACTTTGACCACGACCAAGTGGCCAATCGCTGGACCGGTGCCGGCTCAACCAACAAGTATCCGTCGGCAGCAGGCTGGATTCGCGCTTGGAACGTGAGCGACCAGCGCGTGAACTCGTTCTTTGTTGAGGATGCCGACTTCTTCCGCATCCAGAACGTGACGCTGGGCTACACCTTCAGGAACATCAGGATGGGTAACTACACGCTTCCCTCGCTGCGCCTGAGTGCTACCGCCGACCGTCCTCTGACTCTGTTCAGCGCCCATGGCTTCACTCCCGAGTTGAGCGATCCCGAGGGTTGGGATACCGAGGTTTACCCGCTGACAGCGACCTACACCTTTGGTGTGACCATCGACTTCTAAATGAGCAATTACCAACAATCATAAAAGAAAAACGACAATGAAATTTTTGAAATATATCATGATTGCAGGTCTGCTGATGGTGGGAGCCACCTCCTGCAATGACTGGATGGACATTCTTCCCGAAAATACCCTGCCCGAGTCGGATGTCGATTACACCAAAACCAGCGAGATGTACATGCCCGTATCGGGCGTCTATGCCAAGCTGCGCACCGGTGGCATGCACTGGGTCATCTGGCCCTTGACCATCGTACGCGACGGTGACGTGTGGAGCGGCCGCGTTGACGACCAGGGTTTGCTCGTTGACTTCGGTAACTTCAAGTATGACAACTCCTTCTGGGGACTGAACGAGATGTGGAACCAGTATTACGGCATGATTAAAGTCGCCAACGGTGCTCTCATGTCACTGGACTCCTATGCCGAATACATCAGCAATGACGCCGACCGTGCCACCTACCGCGCCTACTGCGGTGAGGTGCGCATCCTGCGTGCGTATGCCTACTACAGGCTGACTCAAGCCTTCGGCGACGTGACCATCCTGCGCGACAACAACCAGAGCGACCTCACCCGTTCTACCAAGGACGCCGTTGAGCGTTACATGCTCGAGGACCTGCAGTATGCCATCGAGAACTGCCCGAAGGTGCGTCCCAACGAGGCAACCCATTTCGGTGCCGCTACCGCATACACCGCCGAGGCCCTTGCAGCCAAAATCCGCTTGAACCGTGGCGAATATGCCCAAGCCGAAGACCTGACCAACGACATCATCGGCAGCAACAAGTTCCAGCTCTACAGCGACTTCTACAACCTGTTCAAGATTCCCGGCAAGTTGTGTAACGAGAGCCTGCTGGAGTGCCAGTGCACCGACTTAGGTCAGGGCAGCGGCGAAGAGGTGGATGCTGACATGTGGTTCGTATTCCAAGGTCCCGGCAACCTGGGTGGATGGAACTTTGTGGGCATTACCGACAACTTCATCAACTGGGCACGGGCGCGTGGTGAGACCATCCGTCTGGAAACGTCAGTTCTGTTTGGCGGCACCACTACCCGCGACGGTGATGAAATCAACGTGATGGGCAATGTCAACAACACCAACACATGGAATGGCAAGGCCTACACGCCGAGGAACCAATTGACCCCCGGCCGCAGCAAATACGGTTCAAACAACAACATCCGCATCCTGCGCTATGCCGACGTGCTGCTTATCAACGCCGAGGCTAAGGTGCGTCAGGGCAAGAACGGCGACCAGCCATTCAACCTTGTGCGTGCACGCGCCCAAATGCCGACTCTGACCAACGTCACTGTTGAACAGATTCTTGACGAGCGCCGCATGGAGCTGGTTTGCGAGTGGGGCGAGCGTTACAATGACCTGGTTCGTACTGGCCTCGCTGCCAGCGTGCTCAGCGGCTGGAGCGAGAACGTGAAGTATTATCCTCTGCCTCTGAGTCAGTTGCAGACCGTTCCCACGCTCAAGAACGACCCTAAATCAGAGTAAGTTTTACTTTTCATAATTCTATTTTGGCAGGGTGAAACCCCTCAGGCGACACCCTGCCAACTTTTTAAAAACATGAAGCATTTCCTTGCCTTAATATTTATAATGTGCGCTGCCCTTGTCGCCAATGCCAGCAACGACTCGGTAAAAGTAGTCAAGGGCCAGGTGAGCGACTATTATATCCCCGTGGTTACCAATTATAGCGTGACAGGCATGGTGACCGACGAACTGGGACAACCGCTTGAGGGCGCCACCGTGATGTGGCTCTACAGCCCAGCCCACAGCACTACCGATGACCAAGGCCGATTCTCTCTTATCGGAACCGACACCGACACGCTGCTGTGCATCCATTACCCCGGCAAGGAAATGACCGTGGTGACGCGCCGTAACGGCATGAGAGAAATCAACATATCCCTTGCCGACAAGACCAGTGGCAGCATTGCCGCCCCACGGCATAGAGCCCAAGCAACACGCTGGTATGACCCCCGCAACGCCACGACCATCACCTATTGCAATCCTCTCAACATCAGCTACAACTATGAGCCCTGGAACAACAATACCCGCAATGGCGGGTCATTCCGCTCGTCGGCTGACCCCATGGCTCTGACTTATCAAGGCGAATACTTCCTGTTCTCGACCAACCAGGGCGGTTTCCACTACTCCCGCAACCTGAGCGACTGGGAGTTCTGCCAGGCCTCGTTCCAGCGCTACCCCACCGATGACGACGAATGCGCCCCCGCAGCTTGGGTCGTGGGTGACACACTGTTTTACACAGGCTCTACCTATGAGGGTCTGCCCATCTGGTACTCCACCAATCCCAAGAGCGGCCGTTGGCGCCGTGCCGTTGAGCGCAACACGCTGCCCACATGGGACCCGCACGTCTTTCTTGACGATGACGGGCGCCTGTACGAATACTACGGCTCCAGCAACGAATATCCAATCAAGGGCGTTGAAATCAGCCGCGAAGACTTCACACCCATCAGCAAAATCCATGACCTGGTGCTGCTGCATCCTGACAAGCACGGTTGGGAGCGCTTCGGCATGAACAATGACGATGAGGTGACACTCAAGCCCTTCATGGAAGGTGCTTTTATGACCAAACACAACGGCAAGTACTATATACAATATGGGGCGCCAGGCACCGAGTTCAAGGTGTATGCCGACGGCGTCTACGTGGGTGACCACCCGCTGGGACCGTTCACCTACCAGAGGCACAATCCCATGAGTTACAAGCCCGGCGGATTTGTGCAGGGCGTGGGACACGGCGGCACATTTGCCGACCTTAAGGGGAACTATTGGCATGTGGGCACATGCATGCTCTCGCTCAAGTACAAGTTTGAGCGCCGCATCGGGCTCTACCCCACCGCCTTTGACGCCGACGGCGTGATGTACTGTATCACAGCCTTCGGTGACTACCCGCAATTGAATGCCGACAACGATATCTCTAACCCATCTGAACGCTTCACGGGGTGGATGCTGCTCTCCTATGGAAAGCCCTGTACCGTATCGAGTTGCGACAGCACCTTGACAGCTGCCAGCCTCACCGATGAGAACATGCGCACCTATTGGAGCGCCGCCAGTGGCAGCGACCAGGAGTGGATTGAGATGGACTTGGGCGGAACACGTGAGGTGCGCGCCATACAACTCAACTACTATGACCACAAGACGGTTCAGCACAACCGTGCCAACGACATCTACTACCAGTACCGCATCCTTGCCAGCGATGACGGCAAGCACTGGACCCTGGTAGTGGACAAGAGTGACAACGACCGTGATGTACCGCACGACTATATTGAACTGCGCGAGCCGATTGATACCCGTTACCTGCGCATCGAGAACCTGCACATGCCCTCAGGTGGCTATTTCTGCCTCAGCGAGGTGCGGGTATTCGGCCTGGATTATAACGGCAACCAACTCACCGCCGTCAAAAAATTCTCCGTCAAGCGCGATAAGAACGACCGCCGCAATGCTATGATTACATGGGCTGCTACTGAAGGAGCCTACGGCTACAATATCTATTATGGCATCGCTCCCGATAAGCTGTACCATTGCATCACCGTCAATGGTGACACGCAATATGATATGCGAGGTCTGGACTTGGAGACCGATTATTACTTCGCAATCCAAGCCCTGGGCGAAACGGGCTGCGGTCCTTGTTCCAAAACCGTAAAAATCAACCATTAACCAATAAGCATAATATGAACAAGACTATCTTGAAATACCTCGCACTCGTGCTGCTGTTGACATTCAGCAGCTGCAAGAATAACGGCGAGAAATCACCTGCCAACGAAGAGCCCCAAACTTCTACCGAGCAGGGCCGGCCCGCTTCGTTTGCCAATGATGATGCCTTGCTGGACTACATCGAGCGCGTCCATTTCAATTACATGTGGGATGGCGCCGAGCCCACGTCGGGGATGGCCTGCGAGCGCATCCATCTCGACGGGGACTATCCCGAACATGACCAGGACGTGGTGACAACGGGCGGGAGCGGATTTGGCATCGCTGGACTCGTGGTAGCCATGGAACGCGGTTTCATCACCCGCGACCAGGGCATCGAACGGCTGAACCGCATCGTTGGATTCCTGGAACGCGCCGACCGATTCCATGGCGTTTGGCCCCACTGGCTGCATGGTCCCTCAGGAAAAGTGAAACCTTTCGGCAAAAAAGACAATGGCGGCGACCTGGTAGAGAGCTGTTTCCTGATGCAGGGTCTGCTTTGCGCCCGCCAGTACCTCAATCGCGACACCGAAGCCGAAAAAAGCCTGGTCAATCGCATCAATGGCCTGTGGCAAGGCATGGAGTTTGACTGGTACACCCGTGGTGGTCAGGATGTTATCTATTGGCACTGGTCACCTGAATATGAATGGGAGATGAATTTTCCGCTCGAGGGCTATAACGAGTGCCTCATCGTGTATGTGCTGGCAGCAGCCTCGCCTACACACAGCGTTCCCGCCTCCTGCTATCATAAGGGCTGGGCACGCAGTGGCGGCATCAAGAGCAACGCAGCCCCCTATGGCTATCCTCTAGAACTCAAGCACAACGGTGCCGAACAGACGGGCGGTCCGTTGTTCTGGGCACATTACAGCTGGATTGGGCTCAATCCCAAGGGTTTGAAAGACCAGTATGCTGACTACTGGAACGTTGTGCGCAACCACGCCATGAGCAATTATCAATACTGTGTTGACAATCCCAAGCACTATAGCGGCTACGGTCCCGACTGCTGGGGTTTGACCGCCAGCTATTCGACTGAGGGCTATTCGGCGCACAGCCCCGGCAATGACCTGGGCGTGATTACGCCCACAGCGGCATTGTCGTCGTTCCCCTATACACCCGAGCAGTCTATGGCTGCCCTCAAGGGCTTCTATGCCCGCGGTGAGTCAATATGGGGAAAATATGGCTTCTATGATGCTTTTAGCCCTGTGAGCGGATGGACATTGCCTCGCTACTTGGCCATAGACCAGTGCACCATAGCTCCGATGATAGAGAATTACCGCACGGGGCTGCTGTGGCGGCTGTTCATGAGTTGTCCCGAGGTGCAGCAAGGGCTTGAGAAACTGGGATTTACCCATTAATCCAAGCATTCTAGATGATCTAGATGTTCTAGTTTATCTAGATGTTCTAGAACAAAAAGGAACTAACAATTAAAAATCAAATATTTATGATGAGAATTAAGAGTATGTTAATCACAATGGCCGTGGCGTTGGGCGCCCTATCGGCACAGGCTGTGGACCAAGCCAAAATGGACCAGTTCATCAAAGACCTGTTGGGCAAGATGACGCTGCAAGAGAAAATCGGACAACTTAATCTGCCCGTTACCGGCGACATCATCACCGGCTCATCGGTGAGCGGTGACGTCGTGGGTAAAATCAAAGCCGGACAGGTGGGCGGCCTGTTCAACATGAAGGGAGTACAGAGCATCCGCGCGTTGCAGGAAGTCGCCGTCAAACAGAGCCGATTGGGCATTCCCCTAATTTTCGGTATGGACGTGATTCACGGCTATGAGACGGTGTTCCCCATCCCCTTTGCCATGTCAATGAGCTGGGACATTGACGCCATCCGCAACTCGGCCCGCATTGCCGCCATCGAGGCGACAGCCGACGGCATCTGCTGGACTTTCAGTCCCATGGTTGATGTTTGCCGCGAGCCACGCTGGGGCCGCATGAGTGAAGGCAACGGCGAGGACCCCTTCCTGGGTGCCGCCATCTGCCGTGCCATGATTGAGGGTTACCAAGGCGCTGACCTGACCGACAAAGCGACCATGATGGCTTGTGTCAAGCACTTTGCCCTGTATGGCGCTCCCGAGGCAGGACGTGACTACAACACGGTGGATATGAGCCGCGTGCGCATGTTCAACGAATATTTCCCGCCCTACAAAGCCGGTGTGGATGCCGGTGCAGGCAGCTACATGACATCGTTCAACGTCATCGACTACATCCCTGCTACGGGCAACCATTGGCTCCTAACCGAGGTGCTGCGTGACCGCTGGGGATTTGACGGCTTTGTCGTGACCGACTACACCGCCATCAGCGAGATGATCAACCATGGCATGGGCGACCTGCAGACTGTTTCGGCGCTGGCACTCAAGGCCGGTACCGACATGGACATGGTGGCTGACGGTTTCCTGGGCACGCTGGAGAAGTCGCTGAGCGAGGGCAAGGTGACGATGGCTGATATCGACAAGGCTTGCCGCCGCATCCTGGAAGCCAAGTACAAGTTGGGCCTGTTTGATGACCCCTACCGCTACTTTGACGCCAAACGTGCCAAGAAAGAAATCTATACCGACGCACATCGCGCTGAAGCCCGCAAACTGGCGACAGAAACCTTCGTGCTGCTGCAGAACAAGGACAACGTGCTACCGCTCAAGCGCACGGGCAAGATTGCTCTGGTGGGTCCGCTTGCCAACACCCGCGCCAACATGCCCGGCACATGGAGCGTCGCTGCTGCGAGCGACCGTTACAGCACATTGCTCGAAGCGATGCGCCGCGCTGTGGGTGACAAAGCCGAGGTGATGTATGCCAAGGGCTGCAACGTGTGCTATGATGCCGAGTTGGAGAAGAACTCGACGATGTTCGGACGCGAGATGCGCGATGAGCGCCCCGTTGACGTGATGCGAGAAGAGGCTGTGCGCATCGCCAAGGAGTGTGACGTGATTGTCGCTGCCATGGGTGAACCCAGCGAAATGTCAGGCGAGAGCAGTTCACGCAGCGAGTTGACTATCCTCGATGCCCAGAAAGACCTGCTCACCGCCCTCAAGGCGACCGGCAAACCCATCGTGCTACTCAATTTCTCGGGCCGCGCCACAGTCATGGACTGGGAAGTCGAGAACATCCCCACCATCCTCAACGTGTGGTTTGGTGGCAGCGAGGCTGCCGACGCCATCTGTGACGTCGTCTTCGGTGATGTGGCACCCAGCGGCAAACTCACTGTGACCATGCCGCGCAACGTGGGCCAGGTGCCTATTTATTACAACCACCTGAACACGGGCCGTCCCAATCCCAAGTGGTTTAGCAAATTCACCTCTAACTATCTGGACGTGCCCAACGACCCGCTGTTCCCCTTCGGCTACGGTCTGAGCTACACCACATTCCAGTACAGTCCACTCTCGTTGAGCAGCAACATGATGACAACGGGAGGCAACATCAAGGCCAGCGTCACCGTCACCAATACAGGTAATTGCGAGGGCACCGAGGTCGTGCAGCTCTACATCCGCGACATGGTGGGCAGCATCGCCCGCCCAGTCCAGGAACTCAAGGGCTTTGAGCGCATCAGTCTCAAGCCTGGTGAGAGCCGCAACGTCACGTTTACCATCGATGCCGAGCTGCTCAAGTTCTACAACAGCGACCTGAAATACGTCTGCGAACCTGGTGAGTTTGAAGTCATGGTCGGCACCAACTGCCGCGAAGTCCAGCGCCAGAAATTCACCCTCAAGTAATAGTTTAGACTTTTACTCATAAACACAACAGGGACAACGTCCAAAAAATGGCGTTGTCCCTGTCATTTTATTTATTATTGGTCTTGAAGCGGTGTGTCACATGCCGATGGCCTTGACCTGAGCCTCGAACGCTTCACGGTCAACGATGGCGCCGTTCTTCACTTTAGCACGGTAATTATAGATGGTATTCACCGAGTAGTGCAGGAATTCGGCAATGCGGCTGCTATCCTCAATACCTAGACGGATGAGTGCAAAGATGCGGATATCGGTGTTCAACTTACCTGGGTCAGAGAGCGTGATGCGGCTCTCAGGACGCAGCAGAGCATTAAAATCATTCACGAAATTGGGGAACAGGTGCAGGAAAGTGCTGTCGAACATCTCATACAACTCGCTCAAGTTCTTGTCCCTCAGTTCATTATTACCAGTGAACTTGTAAAGTGCATCCAAGTCCTTGTTCTTGACCATCTTGTTGACACGCTTGCGCATCTCGTCCATACGGTCAATATAGAAAGAGCACAAATGGATAAAACGCCCAACGTACTCATCCTTGACACGGTTGGACTCGTTCAGTTTGAGGTTGGTTTCACGCATCTGGCTATTCAGCTCCGAAAGTTGAGTGTTCAGCTGCGCCAATTGCTTGTTGCTGTCACTCAGTTCATTACGAGCCCGAGCCAATTTCTTGCGCTGACTATTGCTATAGAACAGGATACCCAGGAACAGGGCAGCAAGCAAACTAGCCACCACCGCCAGCACGAGCAACTGGTGGTTGGCCCGCTTGAGCGACGCCTCGTAGTTGTCGCTGATTGCCGTCAGTACAGGCGAAATCTGGTTGTTGCGTTTCACAGTGTTGAACTTGCTCGCACACTGCCATGCAAAACGGATGTATCGGTAAGCACGGTCCATGTCACCATCTGACATCAGCAGATTGGCCAATTCCCACATTGCTCCTTGATCCATCACAGCATTCTTGACATCGCTCAGCGCCGATTGGGTAACCCAATAACGAGCCTGTACAGAATCTTCCAATAGAGAGTAATCCAAATATCGGTAAAACGCAACGATGGCATACTCATGTGAACCCTCTTTCACCTGTTTGAGCCTCATATCACTGTATAGCAACGCATTACGAGCATCTCCTTTAACAAAAAAATCAAGTTCCTTCATTTGCAATGCCTCGTCATCATTGGGCGAGATGCCGCTAGTGTCAATCATGCGGTTATACTGGTCTTGCTTGGCATAATACATCTCCTGCATGCGCGGCACCTTGCAAAAGTAGCCCAGTTCGCGGTACAAGTGGGCCAAGGTTGTATAGTATCGACGACGGTTACTGGAATTGTTAATGTGCTGTTCGTCAATGGAATTCAAGACATCCATGCTTTCATAATACATGCCCGACTCAGAGCATTGAAAAGCCAGTAAAATCCTGCACTCCTCAGCACCGATGTGATCACCGCGCTTCTCAGCAAGTGAAATACAACGGTCAATATAATAAATCGCCGAATCGTTCATGTAGGGATGATACTCATCATACAATCGCCGGCAGATTTCATACAGGGCTCCTACATCGGTGGTCACATTAAGAGCAGACTTCAGTTGCTGGATGCGTTGTTCACGAATCTCCACATACTGATCAGTCTTGCTGATGGCATCATCAAGTTTTCTGTATTCCTGTTTCAGGTCTATATCGCCTGCCATGGTTTGGAAGCCAGTCACACACAGCAGTAACACTGATATCACTATGTTAATTTTCATATAAGCATAAGAACAATGATTTTTGCAAAATTAAGAGAAATTAATGAGAAAATGGGATAATAAAGTCAGAATATTCGATGAAACCGTAGTTTTAATGTTTTCAGTAGGACTACATTTGAACCACTTTTTAACGATTATTGGTTTTTAATAAAATTATGATTATCAGATATTTACAAATTATTTACATTCAAAAACATCCACTTTTTTGTTTTTGATGCCCAGAACACCTTATTTTATTATATATTTTTGCAATCGTAACTCATGCGAGAAAGCAGAAAAATGGATTAACCTCTCTGCAACAGACCCAAATCAACCACTGAATGAAATAACTATTCAATATTTATTATTTAACCAATTAACAATGTGACATGAAAGAGAAAAGATTACTTTCACTGCTGTTGACAGTCATACTGTCCATAGCAGCCTTTGCACAAAATCAGACCTTCACGGGTATCGTCGTTGATTCCAGCGGCGAACCGGTGATTGGTGCCACGATTGTGCAAAAGGGTACGTCTAACACGACTGTGACCGATTTAGACGGCAGTTTTTCAATCACCTGCCCGGCAGGAGCCGAGCTGGAGATTAGTTTTGTGGGCTATGGCAAGCAGACCGTGCTCGCCGGCAATAACATGCACGTCACCATGACCGAAGACTCCGAGATGCTCAACGAGCTGGTTGTCATCGGTTACGGTGTGCAGAAGAAGAGCGTCGTGACAGCGTCGATTGCCAAGGTATCTTCGGAAGACCTGGCAGGCAAGAGCCGTCTGCGTGCTGAGGATGCCTTGAAGGGTATGGCCGCAGGTGTCAACGTCACCTCGTCTTCGGGTCAGCCCGGTTCACAGTCAATGATTCGTATCCGTGGTATTGGAACCATCAACAATTCCAATCCCCTTTACATTATTGACGGTATGCCCACTGACCAGTATGGTATGGAAAGCGTGAACCCCAACGACATCGAGAGCATCGAGGTGCTGAAGGATGCCGCTTCGGGTGCCATCTACGGTGCACGCGCTGCCAACGGTGTTATCCTCGTAACGACCAAGAAGGGTAAAATGGGCCGCGCCAGCATCAACTACGACTTCTCCTATGGCTGGCAGAGCGCTTGGAGAAAGCGTGACGTGACCGGCGCCACCGACTATGCTATCCTGCAGAACGAGCGCCGCATGCAGAACGGTCTTTCTCCGCTCTATGCTGATCCCTACAACCTTACTGATGCCAACGGTGACAAGATCGTCGGCTTCGGTACCGACTGGCAGAAACTGCTCTTCAACGACAATGCTCCCATTATGCAGCATGACGTGAGCATCAGCGGTGCCTCCGAGAAAGTGAACTACTACTTGTCGCTGGGTTACTTCACCCAGGACGGTATCGTGGGCGGTAACTACGGCCAGTCGAACTACGACCGTCTGACCATCCGTGCCAACAATATGTTCAACCTCATCGACGCTACCAAAGAGCGCAATTTCCTGAACAAACTTGACCTGGGTGCCAACCTTTCTTACATGCGTGTACACAGCACTGGCATCGAGGCTAACTCCACTTGGGGCTCTCCCCTGGGTTCTGCCCTCTATCTGGCTCCCACCCTGCCCGTCACCTTGAGAGGTACCGCGGCAAATGAGATGATCAAACGTTATAGTGCATATGACCTCTACTACGACGAGAACGGTGATCCTTATACTATCCCCGGCTTTATCGGCAGCTATCAGGAGCAGAACAACCCCATCGCTATGATGCACGGCAACCCCAACAAGAACTGGAGCCACAAGTTCATGCCCAAGTTCTCTGTTGACCTGCAATTGTGGGATGCTCTGAAGTACCACTTCACCTACAGCGCCGAGCTCTCGTTCTGGGGCTACAATGGCGCTATCCTGCAGGAGTACTACCTCTCGGGTAACAACAATGCCGACCACACCGAGGCAAGTGCCTTCAAGGGCAACAACAACACCTGGCAGATTGAAAACACCATTACTTATGACAAGACCTTCGGCAAGCACACCATCGGTGTTGTGCTCGGCCAGAGTGCCTTGAAGTTCAAGGGTGACGAGCTGGGTGGTTCACACTGGTATCTTGTAAATCCCAATAAGCCCAGTATCAACTACACCACTGGTGGTGACATTGAAATCTCTACCGATGCCGACGGCAAGATGACTGGTGCAACGAGCCTCGTTGGCGTTTGGGGTGGTCCCTACACCGAGCACCGCTTGTCGTCTATGTTTGCCCGTCTGAGCTACAACTACGACGAGCGCTACATGTTCCAAGCCACCGTTCGCCGTGACGGTTCGAGCCGTTTCGGTTCCAACCACAAGTATGGTATCTTCCCCTCATTCTCAGTAGGTTGGAATATCATGAACGAGAAATTCATGGAAGACAGCCACGATTGGCTGAACATGCTGAAGCTGCGCGCCAGCTGGGGTAAGAACGGTAACGACAACATCGGTGACTTTGCTTACACCACACTGACTGCTATGGGTAACACCAGCAACTACTACTTCGGACAGACCGCAGCCATGGTTTACGGCTCCAAGGCCAACCGCCTGGCTAACGAGGACCTGAAGTGGGAGGAGAGCGAACAGACCGACTTCGGTATCGACTTCGGCTTCTGGAACAACAAGCTGACCTTCAGCGTTGATTACTATATCAAGAAGACCAACGGCATGATTATTGAGATGCCGATTCCCAGTTACGTCGGTGAGGCTCGTCCTCTGGCCAACGTCGGTGACATGCAAAACAGCGGTATCGAGTTTGAGCTCGGTTACAGGTGGAACATCGGCGATGCACACTTCTCATTGAGGGGTAATGCCTCTTACCTGAAGAACAAGCTGAAAAACCTGGGTAACGACACCGGTTTCCTGAACTACGGCATCAGCCAGTTCAGTGACGGCGGCACTCGTGCCGAGAACGGACAGCCGTTCCCCTTCTTCTATGGTTACAAGACCGATGGTATCCTGCAGACCAAGGCCGAGGCCGAGGCCTACAATAGCAAATACGGTACCGAATCAAAGCCTGGCGACTTCCGCTTCCTGGACACCAACGCCGACGGCAAGATCAACAGCGACGACCGCACCAACATCGGTAACGGTGTGCCCGACTGGACCTTTGGTCTTAACTTCGACTTTGACTGGAAGGGCTTTGACCTGGGCGTATTCTTCCAGGGCGTGCATGGCGCCGACATCTTCGACGCCACCTATCGTCAGGACATTGCCTCAGGTAACTATCCCACTTGGGTACTCCAGCGTTGGACTGGTGAAGGCACCAGCAACACTGTGCCCACTCTGGGCGACTCCAAGAACTGGGTGTGCAGCGACATGTATATCCAGGACGGCAGCTATCTGCGTCTGAAGAACCTCACCCTCGGCTACACCTTGCCCACCTTCTTGACTAACAAGATTGGCATCAGCCGCCTGCGCATTTATGGTCGTGCCGAGAACCTCTTTACCTGGACCAAGTACTGGGGCTTTGATCCTGAGATCGGTTCTGGTGCTACCAGCCTCGGTGTTGACTATGGTATCTATCCTCAGGCCCGCACCTACTCAGTTGGCTTTAATGTATCATTCTAACAATCCTATAAAGCATTATCAATATGAACAAGTATTTTTCTATCATAGCAGGCCTGTGTGCAGCACTCATGCTGACTGCCTGCAGCGACGGTTTTCTTGAGGTGAAGAACCCTTCGGGTGAGCCTCTTGAGGAATACTATACCAACGAGGAGACGCTCAACGAGGCACTTACTGCCGCCTATGCTCCTCTGCATTGGCCTGACTGGGACGGCTCGGCCTACAATGACCTCACTGTCGATGGTGAAATCATGGGCGACGACTTCTGGGTAGGCGGTTCGGACAACACCGACAACCAGCACTGGCACCGTCTGTTCAACTTTGAAGCCGACGGCAATAACACCCTCGCCACCCTGTGGGGCGACTTCTACAGTGGTATCAAACGCTGCAACGACGCCATCAAGTATTCAACTTGGGAGAGCGATGCTAGCCAGAGTTTCTGCCAATCAATGGAAATGCAGGCCCGCCTGTTGCGCGTGTACTATTATAATATCTTGTGGCACTACTACGGCAATGTTCCCTTCTATCTGGAGAACCTTACACAGCCTTATACCGCTCCGCAGCTCAGCGCCGACGAGATTTACAACAAGCTCATGCCGGAACTCGAGGAAATCATCGCCTCGAACGTGCTGCCCATGCGCTGGCCTACAGCTGAGAGCGGCCGCGTGAGCCAGGCGTTTGCCTACATGCTCTATGCCGAGATGGTTATGTACCAGAACGATGCGGCACGTTATCCCACTGCTCTGGGTTACATGAAGCAGATTATTGCCGACTCGAAATATTCGCTCAACCCCAGCTTCTATGACCTGTGGCAGGAGAGTGGAGAGTGGTGCGCCGAGAGCATCTTCGAGATTAACTACAATGATGACCAGGCCCAGCGCGACTGGGGTACTCCCCTGGCTGCAGGTGGTACCGTATTCCCCACCCTGTGCTCCCCCAACGGTTGGGGCGGCGGTGAAGGCTGGGACAGCGGTAACGACGGCTGGGGCTTCCTGCCCATGCGCATGGAAGCCTATAGCATGTATGAAGAAGGCGACCTGCGTCGTGACGTTACCTGCTGGGACCTGCGTGGTTATAACTACACCCAGCGCTTCCAAGACACTCACATCTGGCACGGCAAGTATCGCCCGCAGACTGCAAACAACCAGGACTGCCCGACCTCCAAGAACCTGAACTATAACAACAACAAGCGCATTTATCGCTATGCTGAGACTCTGCTGAATGCAGCTGAGCTGTTGCTCCAGACCGGAGGCAGCGTTGCCGAGGCAACCGGCTATGTAAACCAGGTTCGCAACCGTGCAGGACTGGGTAACCTGAACAGTGTTACCATCGACGACATCTTCACCGAGCGTCATCTGGAGTTCTGTGGCGAGGGTAAGCGTTACTTCGACCTCGTGCGTGCCGAGGGTATCCCCGGTGCTACCCAGAAGGCTTCTACCGTACTGGTACCTGACAACTACGGCTACCGCACCCACGCGTGGACACCCAGCAAGAAATATATTCCTCTGGCACAGAGTGAGCTCGATGCTGACCCCACACTGGTTCAGAACAACTATTAATAATCAGTAATTTAGAGATTAAAAATTATGATTACCAAGATAAACAAAATAAGCAGCGCAATAGCAATCCTGTTATTGGCTATGGCTTTCACTGCCTGCTCGCCCGATAGTTTCAACGGCGCAGACCCTGACGGCATCCCTACTGTCAGCGGTGTCGACTTCAATATCACGGTTGACCAGGAAACCAACCAGATGACTGCCACCTACACTCCAGAACCGGGCACCTATCCCGTCTGGATTCTTGACGGCACATCCTACTCCACCCTGCAGGAAGTGGGTTACAAGAACAGCGAGGCCGGTACTCACACCATCGAGCTGCGCCTGGGCAACCGCAACGGCATCAGCCAGACTGGTATCAAGAAGGAATATACCTTTAATGAGTCGAAGATTGACTATAGCAATGACTTCCGTCGCATCGCCAATAAAGAATGGCGCATCGACCACAAGGAAGTGGCCCACATGGCCTGCGGTCCTGCCGGTACTGCTGGTACAGGATGGTGGTCGGCTCAGCCCGATGAGAAGAAGGCCTTCGGTGTGTATGACGACCGCCTCATTTTCTCTGCCGATAACCTCAAGGGTGGCGCTTTCACCTACAATTCAGGTGTAGATGGCCTTACCTATGTAAACAAGGGTACCACCAAGTGGGGCGCTCCCACGAATGATGACTGGGATGCTGTCGTCGTTGACGGCAACGGCGAGCAGATTTCCAGCTGGAGCTTCGAAGTGTATGACTGGGAAGATGCTGACGGCAACGTGACCAAGCAGACCTATATTCAGCTCGCCCCCAACACTGCTTTCCCCTATATCAGCTCCGATGAACAGTACGAGAACCCGCGCTTCCGCATCGAGTCTCTGACGGCCAAGAAGATGGTGCTCATTTATGAGCCTAAAAATCGCAGCATCGCATGGCGCTTCATCTTCACCAGCGATCCCGAGGAGAAGGGATTCTTCGGTTTCGACGCCAACAGCGACTTCAACATGTGGAAGAACGTGGACTACAACATGTTCTTCTGGTACGCTCCAGGCTGGAACCAGATTGCTGACCCGACCTTCGAGAGTGGAGACAATGACTATAGCGTATACCTGCCCGAGGCTACAACCGACCAGTGGCAGGCTCAGATGGCCTTCAAGACCACCAACATCACGACCTCGGCCGACAAGAACTATGACTTCTCTTGCATCCTGAACAGCGACAAGGACCTGAATGGTGTCACCGTGAAGCTCGTGATGGATGGCGACGACAACGTCTTCTACTTTGCTGACCGTATCGACCTGAAGGCAGGCGAGGATTATGTCTTCTGGAAGAGCGACATGCCTGGTATCGACATGGAGCGTGTTAACCTGTTCTTCGACTTCGGTGGCTGTCAGGCTGGAACGACCGTCAACATCTATAACATTGTGCTCAAGGACCATGCCAACGACGACGGCACCGTGCTGCCCGTTATCCCCGATGAGCCGCCTGTAGAATGGGTTGACGTGAATTCTCCCGACAACCTGGGTGCCGGTTTCAATACCGCAGGTACCATGACTTTCTGGTGGGCTGATGCAAGTTGGGGCCAGATTGCCGACCCGACCTTCACTTATGCCAACGGCGTATATACCATTAAGGCTGACAATGCTACCGTGGCTGAGTGGCAGGCCCAGTGCGCTATCAATGGCGTGCCCCTGCACATCGAGAAGGGCCAGGCCTATGACGTACGTGTTACCATCACCACCAACATGGAGCTGCCACGTGCCACCGTCAAGGTCAACAAGGATCCTGACGTGACCAATGACCCCAACACGCTGTGCTACAAGGGTGACTTCTATCTCGAAGATGGCGAGAACGTGCTCCAGATCGTTAACGTCATTGCTAAGAATGGTGAGGATCAGATTGAGTTTGACCAGGGCAAGTTCATTTTGGACTTCGGTGGCTGTCCCGCCGGATTTGAGGCCAAGGTCAGCAACATCATCATCCAAAAGCACAAGTAACAGTTGCCAGCTATCAGTTGTCAGTTGAGTGCGGACTCCGTTTACAACTGACAACTGAAAACTGAAAACTAGAAACTGAAGAAAATGAAACGTACTATGCTTTATACTCTATTGCTTTCTCTCACCGTAGCCCTCATGGGCTGCGGTGGGGACGGCAAAGACGAGCCCAAGCCCAGTAATGTGACAATCACTGTCTCGCAGGAGAATATCGCTGTTCCTGCCAATGGCGGCACTTATTCCCTCAACGTCAGCACGACAGGCAAGGAATGGGGCGCATATGCCGACCAGGACTTCGTCACCGTTGAAACGAAGAACTCCACTTCGCAATCGGGAGTACTCACTGTCACAGTGGCTGCCAACCCGATGACCAGTGTCCGCACCAGTACCGTCACCATTATGTCGGGGTCTGCACGCAAAAACATCGAAGTCACGCAGGAAGCTGCCGCCGAGTCGGCCTACTATGCCCCTGAGGGTTACAGCCTGGTTTGGCACGATGAGTTTGACAAGGGCTCGGAATTGAATGCCGATGACTGGAGGCACGAGGTACAGAACAGCGGATGGGTAAATCACGAGTTGCAGAATTATGTGAACCACAAGACTCCCGAGGGACGTCTTGTCACCGAAATCCGTGACGGCAAGCTTTGCATTACCGCACTCAAGGAGAACGGCAAGATTTACTCGGGACGCGTGTATGCCAAGGACAAACAGGGCTGGAAGTATGGCTATATCGAGGCCAGCATCAAGTTGCCCAAGGGCAAGGGAACGTGGCCTGCCTTCTGGATGATGCCAGTGAATTTCCATTCCTGGCCCGCTGACGGCGAAATAGATATCATGGAAGAGGTGGGTTACCACCCCGACTTTGTATCGTCAAGCCTGCACGCCAACGCGCATGTTCACTCCAACGGCACTCAAGTGACCCATGAGATGTATTGCAAGGGCGCTGAGGGCGAGTTCCACACCTATGGCATCGAATGGACAGACAAGAACATTACCACCTATGTGGACGGTAAGGTGCAACTGAGCTACGACAACCGTGGCCTGGGCCGCGACGACTGGCCCTATGACGATCCGTTCTACGTCATCTTCAACCTTGCTTGGGGTGGTGACTGGGGTGGCGCCCAAGGTGTTGACGAGAGCGCCCTGCCCGTTACCATGGAAGTGGACTACGTGCGCGTGTTCCAAAAGAAGTAACCGTTTAACTCAAATGACTCTATGAGAGATTCTTTATTAGTCATACTCTCTCTTATTGTTGCCTTGGGGCTTCATGCCAAGCCTCAAGGCAATTTTGTCCGTGTGGAAGGTCACGACCTGATACAACCAAACGGAGAAAAGCTTTATATACAAGGTACGAATTTAGGCAACTGGCTCAACCCTGAAGGCTACATGTTCGGCCTGAGCAAGACCAACTCGCCGTGGATGATTGACCTGATGATTAAGGAGGCCGTAGGGCCTGACTTCGCCGCCGACTTTTGGCGAAAGTTCAAGGATAACTACATCACCCGTGCCGACATCAGTTTTATCGCTCGTCAAGGGGCGAACACCATCCGCCTGCCTTTCAACTACAGGCTCTTTACCGACGAGGACTATATGGGACGCTCCAAGGATCAGGATGGATTTACCCGCATCGACTCGGTGGTGAACTGGTGCCGTGCCGCAGGGCTCTATCTGATTCTGGACATGCACGACTGCCCTGGCGGCCAGACCGGCGACAACATCGATGACGGCCATGGCTATCCGTGGCTGTTTGAGAGCGAGCCCAGCCAACAGTTGTTCATCGACATCTGGCAGCGCATCGCCGCCCGCTACAAGGACGAGCCCGTGATTCTCGGCTATGAACTGATGAATGAGCCGATTGCCCACTACTTTGAGAACAAGGAGGAACTGAACAAGAAACTCGAGCCCCTGTATATGCGTACAGTCAAAGCAATCCGCCAAGTGGACCCCAACCACGTGATACTGCTGGGTGGAGCCCGCTGGAACTCTGATTTCTACATGTTCAGCGACTGGAAGTTTGATGACAACATCATGTACACCTGCCACCGCTATGGTGGTGACGCCACTGCCGAGGCTATCAAGGATTACATTGACTTCCGCGACAAGACCGGCTTGCCGATGTACATGGGCGAAACCGGGCACAACAGCAACGAGTGGCAAGCGCAGTTAGTCAACGTGATGAAAAATGCCAACATCGGCTATACGTTCTGGCCCTATAAGAAAATCGACAACTCTTGCATGATGGGCATCACCAGGCCCGAAATGTGGGACAGCATTGTCGTGAAGTATTCCGAGGCTCCCCGTACCACCTATCAGGAAATGCGCGAGGCCCGCCCCGCCCAGGAGACCTTCGGCAAGCTGCTGATGCAGTATGCCGAGAACAGCCGCTATGAGCACTGCACCCCGCAGATGGATTACATCCAGTCGCTGGGAATGACACCGCAGATGCCCCTCTATCTTGATGAGACCTTACCCATCGAGACGCGTGTTGAGGACGCCTTGTCACGCATGACACTCGATGAGAAGATTGCCGTTATCCATGCCCAGAGCAAGTTTTCTTCTCCTGGCGTGAAACGCCTGGGATTTCCTGACTTCTGGACCGATGACGGACCTCACGGCGTGCGTCCCGATGTCCTGTGGGACGAATGGGAGCAGGCTGGCCAGACCAACGACTCGTGTGTAGCGTTCCCCGCTCTGACTTGTCTCGCCGCTTCATGGAACCCCGTGCTTGCCAAGCTTTATGGCCGCAGCCTGGGTGAGGAAGCACGTTACCGCGGTAAGGACATGATTTTGGGACCTGGCGTGAACATCAACCGCACACCGCTGAACGGCCGTAACTTTGAGTACATGGGCGAGGACCCGCTGCTGGCGTCACGCATGGTAGTGCCCTACGTTCAAGGTCTGCAAAGCACGGGCACGTCGGCATGCGTCAAGCACTTCTGCTTGAACAATGACGAGGAATACCGCCATCAGGTCAATGTCATCGTGAGCGACCGCGCGCTGCGCGAAATTTACCTGCCCGCATTCGAGGCTGCCGTCAAGGAGGGCCACACATGGGGCATCATGGGCTCCTATAACCTGTACAAGGACCAGCACTGCTGCCAAAACCAGTACACGCTCAACCAGATTCTGAAAGGCGAATGGCAGTATGACGGCGTGGTGGTCAGCGACTGGGGTGGCGTGCATGACACCGAGATGGCTGTCAAGAACGGGCTGGACATGGAGTTCGGCAGCTGGACTGACGGTCTGGCGTGGGGCGCCAGCAACGCCTACGACGCCTACTACATGGCAAAGCCCTACAAGCAGCTCATTGAACAGGGCAAGTTCACGACCAGCGAACTTGACGAGAAGGTGAGACGCGTGTTGCGCCTTTTCTACCGCACCACAATGAACAGCAAGCGCGCTCAGGGCTTCCTGTGCAGCGAGGCGCACTACGATGCAGCGCTGAAGATTGCCCAGGACGGTATCGTGCTGCTGCAGAACAAGCGCAATGTCCTGCCTATCGACGTGAACAACGCCAAGCGCATCCTGGTTGTCGGCGAGAACGCCATCAAGATGATGACCGTGGGCGGCGGCAGCAGTTCACTCAAGGCACAGCATGAGATTCTGCCTCTCGAGGGCCTCAGGACCCGCCTGGAGGGTACCGGCATCGAGGTGGACTATGCCCGCGGCTATGTGGGCGACACGACAGGCGAGTACAACGGCGTGGTGGCGAAGCAATCGTTGGCTGAGAACCGCCCTGCCAGCGAACTGATTGCCGAGGCTGTTGCCAAGGCTCAGGGCGCTGACTATGTCATCATCTTCGGCGGTCTGAACAAGAGCGATTACCAGGATGCTGAGGGCCATGACCGCAAACACATGGATATGCCCTACGGTCAAGACGCGCTTGTCGAGGCATTGGCCCGTGTGAACAAGAATGTCGTGTTTGTCAACATCTCGGGCGACGCTGTGGCTATGCCCTGGCGTGACAAGGTGGCATCCATCGTGCAGGGCTGGTTCATCGGCAGCGAGACGGGCAAGGCATTTGCCAGCATCCTCGTGGGCGACGTGAACCCCTCGGGCAAACTGCCATTCACCTGGTACCAGAACCTCAACGACGTGGGCGCTCATGCCCTGGGTGCCTACCCCGGCACTTGGCGCGATGACCACAAAATCATCGATGAGGAGTATAAGGAGGGCATCTATGTGGGTTACCGTTGGGCCGACAAGCAGAAAAAGAAACCCGCTTTTGCCTTCGGCCACGGATTGAGCTACACAACCTTCGTTGTGAGCAACCTGCGCATCGACAAGCGTGAAGTTGCCGCCGATGGCACCGTGACCGCTACTGTGACCGTCAAGAACACCGGTAACCGCGCCGGAGCCGAGGTCGTTCAGCTCTACGTGAGCGACCACAACGCCACAGTCGAAATGCCCGTTAAGGAGTTGCGAGGTTTCCAAAAAGTTACCTTGAAGCCCGGCGAGAGCCGTGATGTCACCATCACCATCGGAGGACGTGCGTTCCAGTACTGGGATGAAGCCAAGGGCGACTGGGCTACTTCGCTCGGCCAGCGCACGATGCTCGTGGGCACAGCCAGCGACAACCTTCCCCTCAAGGCAACCTTCACGGTGCGTTGACAACGGCACTGCTGATTCATTCACAGCAAACTATATGCTATTACATCTACCGCCCTTTACAGGGCGGTTTTTTTATACCTCACACATCTCGAATAACCCCAAAAAGAATCCATAAAAACAAACGACAACTAACTGAAAATCAGTTGGTTGTCATTTCTACAATCTAAACCCGCAAGGCGGTTCTTACAGTTCCCCAAAGCACAATATTCACCCACACAATTGTCTAATGTACAATGATATCCGCACCTAAACGTGGTGAAAGATGGCGGTCGATTTACAGACTCCTCTTTATTGGCCAGTAGCCTGACGGTATTCGAGCAGTTTGTTCTGATAGTCGGCGAAGGCATCGGTACGCTTGTCGCAAGATTGCTGATAGAGCATCTGCGCTTCAAGAAGGTCGCTCATCTTAGTGATACCGGCATTGTAGTAATCGCGGTTCAGGCGCAGGTTCTCCTCAGCCTGTTCAATACTTAACTGGGCAAGCTGCAGTTGTTGATAGGATTCCTCCACGCTGTTCCATGCACTCTGCATCTTGATTTTCAACAGTTCGGCATTATCGGCGAGTTGCTCTTGAGCCTGCTGTTGCTCAAGTTTCTTACGCTTGATAGCGTGAGAACCACCCCACCAGTCAGAGATGGGCACGCTGACGGTAGCAAAAACCATCCCGAAGGAGCGATTATTTTCCAATAGGTTATGATAATTATAACCAGCCCCCACGGCAACAGACGGGAGATTCTGACCGATAGCAATCTTCTTCTGAAGGTTGGCAACCTCAACTTGTTTTCCCAACAACTGGTATTCGGCTGTGGCCAACAGTGCCTGCTGATGGTCTTGCTTCGTGCTTAAAGGAGGGATAGCATCGGTCTGATAGGAGATGGCGAACGAAGTGTCGCGAAGGCCGCAGTATTGTGAGAGCAACATGCGCACCAACGAGAGGCCGTTGCGTATCTTGAGTTTCTGGCTGGCAATGTCATTCTGGCGCAGTTGCACTTGCAGCAAGTCGTTGCGCATGGCAACTCCAGCACGGACAGCTACATCCACGTCTTTACATATGTCGTTGAGCATTGTCTCCACTGCCTCGACAGTTTTCATCTTCTCCTGCATGGATGCCAGTTGCCAGAAATACTGCTCGGCTGTTTTCTCCACCTCGTTTTCAGAGAGTTGCATCTGCAGCCGGCTCACATCTTCTCCCACCTTGGCCAACTTGTTGCCATTGACGATTTGGCCGCCGGCAAAAACGGGTTGAACGGCCTGTACGCCAGCGATGATTCCATTTTTCATCATCGAAATGGTGACGGGATTAGCAAGTGCGGCTAGGGCTTCTGCTGGCAATAACTGAGCCAGGGGAGCCAAAGATGAGCCCAACTCTGGGGGTATTATCTCGGAGGGGGTGACGGTGGTCTGTGCCATGGCTTTATCGGCATTAAACCACAATCCCGTGCCGCTGATGTTGGGGAAAAACTTGGTAAACGCCTCCTTGCGCTGCTGGCTGGCGGCCTCGATGTCATATTGTGCAGAACGAATGGTGAAGTTGTTGTGCAGGGCAGAATCCTTCAGCTGTTCCAAGGTGTAGGTTTGGGCTGAAGCAAAGCCACAGCATAGGCAACAAAGCACGAAAGCAAATATCTTATTTATCATCATATTCAGGTGTTAATAGCAAATCAAATCACTTTAGACTCACTTTCCAATAAATCACGGGCAGCATGGTTACCACCATGATGAGCGAACCGATGCCACCGGCAAAAATAGTGACACCCACAGGCATCCAGAACGAACTCTGTGCGATAATCATCGGCACCACACCGACGGCAGTAGTTGCTGTCGTGAGGAAGATGGGCACCATGCGCCGCTTGCCGGCCTCATAGGCCGCCTGCTTCACGGCGTTGTTATAACCCTCGCGGTCAACAGTCCAATCTCCATGTTCAGCCACATATTTCTTAATCAGGTCAATCGCATGCTCGAAAATCAAGATTTCGTTGCGCATAATCATTCCCATCAATGTGATAAGGCCAAAGATGGAGGTGAGTCCCAGGGAGCGGTCCATCATTCCTAATCCGATCAGTGAGCCTGGTATCATCAGCGCCAGTGCGACCATGCAAACCGTCGTGATGCCAAACTTCTTGAAATTGAACAGCAGGAAGAAGAACACAATAATCAAAGCGATGACAATGCCGCCAAATATCTGCGGCAACGCCTCGTCGCCATACTCTATCTCGCCACCCACCTCAGTGCGTATGCCTTGAGGTATCTCAATCTCGTGCTGCATGATGCGGGCTATCTCTTTTTCGATAGGAGCAGTATAAGCGCCCTGCACAAAATGCCCTGTCACTGTGATGCAACGCTCACCGCCACGGTGCAGGATGCGGCTCTCGCTCCATTGGGGAGACACTTTCGCGATTTGCCGAAGTGGAACGGTGCTGTTGCTTTGGTTGATTCCCGACGATATGATAGACATCGGTGATGAGATGCCCAGGTTAGCGACATCCGAGAATGTTATGTCGGCATCATCTTTCACTACAATGGGCAACTCATAATCGCCTTCCCACATCTGTCCCACACGCAGGTCGCTTGAGGTTGCGCTCAATGCCAGCTGTGCCGTGGAGCGCGTCACGCCCAACTGCGCCGAGGCGACAGGGTCAAGTTCAACATTGATGATGGGTTGAGGCTGATAGTAATCGGTATGCACCCATTCCACCTCTGGCATCTGGCGCATGCGCTCCATCAGCCGCTCTGCCACCACATGCAAGGAGTCCAGATTGTTGCCATAGAAACGATACTCCAATTCGGTGACTTCCAGATAGTCAAGTCGCTTGAATTTCACGTAGGCATTGGGGAAGGCTTCTCCCAACTGTGGCTGATATTGAGCCAACAAGTCGAGCGTAGCCTTGTCTGATTGTGTATTCACAATCAATTGGGCATAGTTTTTGCCTGCCATCTGCGGCGCATAGGCATCCATGAAACGTGGCGAGGAACAGCCGATGAAACCGGTGATACCCTTGACGCGCTCGTCCTTGGCCAGCACATGACTGACAGAATCGGCCAATACAGTGGTTTCCGCCAGACTCTTGCCATCGGGGAGGAAGATTTCCACTGCAAACTGGTCGCGGTCGGCATAGGGGAAAAGGCGTATCTTCAGCGTCGGGATGATGATTGTGGACAACAAGATAACAGCGATACCGCCACAGATGGTCACCCATGGATTACGGAAGGTAAAGTCAAGCACCTTGTCATAGGTCTTCTGCACCCACTTGGTGATGGCATTCCCATCAGTTTTCACGTTTTCCGGCTTAATCAGCCTGACTTCCAGGAAAGGAATGACTGTCACAGCCAGGAGCAACGATACCATCAGGTTGATGGTGACAGTAATGGGAAAATCCTTCAAACAATCGTGGAAGATGCCCTTCATGGTAATCAGGAAAGGATAGAAGATGGCACAGATGCAAATGGTGGCCAACATCATGGGCATGAAATATTGCTTGGCAGAATCTATAGCCGCGCGCTTGGGTTCGTACCCCTTACCGAGATATTCCAGATAGCCGTCTATTACCACAATGGAGTTATCGACGACCATACCCAACACAACAATCAGCGCTGCCAGCGTCACGATGTTCAGTTCAATGCCTAGCATATACATGAAAGCCACCGAGACGAATGTGCTCAAAGGAATGGTGATAGATGCCACGATGGCCGAGCGTAGCGGGAAGAGCACCATCATCACCAGGATGATGACGAGCATCGCAATCAGCAGGTCGCGCAGAAAGTCGGAAATACTCTCATGCACCACCTTTGGCTTGTCGGCAATGCGTGTGACCTTTACATCATCGGGCAGTTCGTTCTCACGGAAATCGTCGAGCACCTTGTCCACCTCACGGCCATATTGCACCACATTGTTGCCGGGATTCATCTCCATTGACAGCAGCACACAGGGATGACCGTCCTGCTCTATGCGACTCGACATCGGTTCGTATTCCCTGACCACACGTGCCACATCTCGCACACGGACCACCTTGCCCGTTATCGGGTCAGAAAGGATAATCTGGTTGGCAATTTCCTGCTCGCTATTGTCCTGAGCCTCTACATGGATGGGGATCTGCTGATCGTCGTCATCAATGCCACCGCTCATCGTGATGATGCCCTGGGACTGCAGACGCGAAAAGAGCATTTGCTGCCCCACCCCATAAGCCTGCAGACGCTGACGGTCGACATAGAGTGATATCTGCTCCTTCTGTTCGCCGAACAATTTCACGTTGGCTACCGAAGGTATCCTGCGCAGACGGTCGCCCAATTCGTCACTGTATTCTTTTAATTCACGATAACTGCGTTGGTCACTCTCGATGGCAATGAGCAGTGCCGAGGTGTTGCCGAAGTCATCGTTCACCACAATGGCCAATACGCCAGAGGGCAACTGTGACTTGAAGCCGTTCAGACCATGCTTGATTTTGCTCCACACCTCGTCCTTGTTGTTCACGTCATCGTTAAGTCTCACCATCACGATGCACATGCCATTCTGTGAAGTCGTGGTGGTCTTCACACGGTTGACCTCTCCATAAGTAAAGAGATACCGCTCCAACGGACGGGCAACCTGCTGTTCCACCTCCTCGGTCGTCGCACCAGGATAGACCGCCACCACCACTCCCTGACGGATAATGGCATGAGGAAACTCATCCTTGGGCATGTCATACATGCCAAAAATGCCCAACACAAAGAAGATGCCGATGATGAGCAGCGTTATCGGATAATGTTCCAATGGCCACTTCAGCCATTTCATCTTGCGTCCCATACTCTAATACACTACTTTTGTTCCTTCGCTCAGTTTCTGGTATCCCTCGGTCACTATTCGCTGACCTTTGCCCAGTCCATCAACAACTGTCACATAGTTACCATGTGTCTCACCTATCGTCACCTTGGTTCGGTGGGCGGCATTTTTACTGTCCACTGTCCAGACGAACAGCGTGCCGTCAGATTTCTTCTGCACCGAAGTCACGGGAATCGATTGGCGTCCGATAGATTGAGTCCCTTTGGGGTCAAAACTCACGTTTGCCACCATGCCTGGCAATAGTTTAAAGTCACCATTGGCGACATTGATCCGGATATCATAGGTGTGTGTGAGAGCATCTGCCTCTACGCCTTTCTCGATTCTTCCTCCCCTATAACTGCGCCCGATGGCATCCACCTTAATGCTGGATGACGTGCCAGCATTGATGCTGCCAATCTCAGTTTCGGGCACCGCTACTTTCACTTTCACGGTTGAAATGTCGAGTATGTTAACCACCGCCTGTGAAGGCAACGCTGTCTCTCCTGCCACCAGTTGCCTCTTACCGATGACGCCACTGACAGGGGCATAGAGACGGGTGTCGGCAAGCCCCTTACGGGCTATCTTCTCGGTTGCTGTGGCCGAGGCGACTCCTGAACGGGCTGTACTGAGGGCTGATGTCGCCTGCGCTAGGCGCGTCTCAGCCTCAATCCATTTCACCTCGGGCAACGAGCCATTGTCATGCAACAGCTTCATGCGGTCATAAGCATCCTTGGCTTGGTTGTAGGTGGCTTCAGCCTGTTTCACCATATCCTTGGCCTGGTTGAGCGATGCATGAGCCACCTCCACAGTGTTGCTCGAAGTGGTCGGATCCATTTCAGCCAACAACTGACCGCGTCTCACCACCTGGCCCTCCTTGACCAGAATCCGCTTCACCACGCCCATGCTGGTGAAACTCACTGCAGTAGCCTCACGCTCCTCGACAATGCCCACATAAGTCTGCGCATTGTCTATCATACCGGGCGACACCACCAGTGTTTCCACTCTTATAGGAGCCTTCTGCTCCACCTTCTTGTTCTCGCTGCAACTAATTACAGCCAACACTCCAATTAACAGAAAAATATACTTTTTCATAAGCATTATTCTCATTTCTGTTGCAAAAGTACGTATTTCTTCTTAAAAATCGACATTTTATCAGGTCTTACATATTGGAGATTTTGGTTTTTAGAGCGAAATCAAACAATTTTTATCCTAAATCAAACACCATCTCTCGTGAAAAACCACTCAATTTTGCCCTATAAACATCTCACCCTCATGCCTTAAAAAAGTATAGAAACAACAGTCTGTTGTGCATTTTTGTATCACGCCCAACAAGCCAAAAAGCAATCAACTGAAAATCAGCTGATTGCCAAACTTTTACTATTAACTCCTAACTCCTAACTCCTAACTCCTAATTCCTAACTCCACGGCTTGAGGCCCAGGAACATTTGTGCCAGGTCGGTGTCGTTGTTAAAGTCGTTGATGAGCTTTTCGCCCTGGTCTAAGCGGCCAATGGCCTCCAAGTCCTCGCTGGAGAGTTCAAAGTCAAAGATGTCCAGATTGCTTGCCATGCGCTCCTTGTGCGATGTCTTGGGCACGGGCATGATGTCTTGCGACACTAACCAGTTGAGCGCCACTTGGGCGTTAGTTTTGCCATATTTTGCTCCGATGGCCTTGAGTGTCTCGTCTTCAAAGAAACCGTGTCGGCCTTGTGCCAACGGCCCCCATGCCATGAGTTGCGTGCCATAGTCCCTGATGAGTGCACGCATGGCCTTTTGCTGGGCAAACACATGAGTCTCGAGCTGCAGCACAGCGGGCTTGACGTCCATGTGCTCGGCGATGTCGATAAAACGCACATTATAGAAGTTGCTCAGTCCGATGGCCCTTGCTTTGCCAGCCTGATAGGCTTTTTCCATCGCCCGATAGGTGCCATAGCAGTCACCATAGGGCTCATGCACAAGCAGCAGGTCGACATAGTCGGTGCGCAATTTGCGCAGCGACTCATCGATGCTTTGTGCCGCAGGCTGCTCGCCGGCGTTGCTGATCCACACCTTGGTGGTGATGAACAGTTGGTCGCGCGGGATGCCGCACTTCTTGATGGCAGCGCCCACACCTTCTTCATTCTTATAGTCTTGGGCCGTGTCGATGCTGCGGTAGCCCATCTCGATGGCGTCCAGCACGCAGCGCTCACATTCGGCTGGTGAGAGTCTGAATACGCCAAATCCCAGTGCGGGCATCTCCACACCATTGTTCAGTTGAATTGTCTTCATACGGGTGAAATCATATCATTTGGTTACTGTTGATGGCAAAGGTAATGAAAAAAATCGAATAAACGCACTCCCCGGCCCATTACTGTACTGCACCCCAAAAGTTTTATGTCTAACTTTTGGGGTGCAGTTCAGATGAGCATGAGGGATATGACTTGACTATATTGGATTTTTAATTCCAACTGCCACCCAGCAGGTAGTCAATAAGGGCGGTAACATCGCTGATGCTCACGTTGCTGTCTCCGTTGCAGTCGGCTGCCTGTGGCGCAGTCTCTCCGCTCAACAGAACATCAATCAAGTCAGTCACGTCGCTGATGCTGGTGCTATTGTCGCCATTCACGTCGCCAGGAATGAAGTCAACCTTTGCTGTAAAGTAGCCCGGGTTGCTCGTGCCGCCATCGATATGGGCATACTCGACATCCACGTGGTTGGAATCGTAGGTCGTGCCCTTGCCACCTACCAGGCTGGTGCAGTCCAGAAACATCTCTGCCGAGTAATTGATGGATTCCGTGCTCCAACTGCTGCCGACATAGATGGTGCTCAGATGACTATCTCCTAAGAACATCATGCCCATGTGGCCCACCCTAGCCGTATTGAAACTGCTCAGGTCTAGGCTCGTCAGCATGCTACAGCCCTGGAACATGCCCCTCATGTCCCTCACTTTTGCCGTATTGAAACTGCTCACGTCAAGACTTGCCAAGTTGCTGCATTCATTGAACATGTTAAACATGTCGGTCACCATCATGGTGTTGAAGTGGCTCAGGTCTAAGCTCGTCAAACTAGCGCTGCCCATGAACATCGCGGCCATGTTGGTCACACTATCGGTATTCAGATAGTCCAGACCCGTAATGGATTGGACATTCTCCATGCAAAAGAACCACGAGTAGGTCGAAGTGGGACGCGCCTCAACAAATGACGGGTCGATTACCACCTGAGTAACAGAATAGTTGGTTTCATCAAGAACCCAATCCGGCTGGCGGGCGCCCACGTTCAGGTCATAGGTTGTGCCCGGGCGCGAACCGCGCTGGTCGTCGCAGTAGAACGTCAATGTCGTGTTATCAGGTGTGTAGCAAGCATAAGCCTCTGGTTCTGATGGCACAATAGGAGCCGTGAAATAGCCCGGGTTACTGGGGCCGCCGTCGATGTGGGCATAGGAGCCATCCACGTGGTCATAATCGAATGTCGTTCCCTGGCCACCGACAAGACTGAGACAGTACATGAACATCTTCTCGGAGTTGGTGACAGACTCGTTACTCCATCCGTCGCCGACATAGATGGTCGTCAAGTCGTTACAGCCATCAAACATGTAGCTCATGTCGGTCACGTTAGCGGTATTGAAGTTGGTCAGGTCAAGGGTCGTCAATGCTTTGCAGCTATGGAACATCCACTCCATCCGTTTCACCTTGGCGGTATTGAAATAGCTCAAGTAGTTGTTCATCTCAAGATCCGACAAACCACATTCAAAGAACATATATGACATATCAGTCACACTATCGGTCTTCAGATATCTGATGCCGGTAATGGATTCCAGGCTACCCATTTCACTAAACCAACTTGAAGTCGAGGTGGGTTTGGCTAACTCAAACGACTGGTCAAAGACCACATACTTGACAACAAGATCCTTGTTGTACCATCCAGCATTGGGAAATACATCGTAGGTCGTGCCTGGGCGGGTAAGCCTATTGGTGTCATAATAGAAGGTCAGCGTCTGATTGTCCTCGGTGTAAATTGTATAGGCTTCAGAAATGCTATAATCACGGAAGTAGCCGGGATTGCTGGGGCCACCGTCGATGTGGGCGTAGGTCTTGTCCTTGGGGTTATTTGAGCTGAAATACGTGCCCTGGCCACCCTTCAGTTTATTGCAGAGACGAAACATATTACTACTCTGGGTGACTGCATCGGTATTCCAAGCGCTACCCACATAAACCAAGAATAATTGTGTACAGTAATCGAACATTCTGGTCATATCAGTCACCTTTGCGGTATTGAAGTGGCTCAGGTCAAGGCTCGACAAGTAGATACACTGATTGAACATATATGACATGTTTGTCACCTCCTCGGTGTTGAGGTATTCCATGCCCGATATCGACTGGAGATTATACATTCCTCGGAACCAACTACTGGTCGTCGTGGGATAGGCGGCGGCGAATGATGGGTCAAAGACTACCTGGGTGACCGACGATCGTGTATCGTCGTCATACCAGCCCGGATTGTTGCTGCCCGTGTTCAGGTCGTAGGCCGTGCCCGGTCGGCTGTTGCGCTGGTTGTCGCAGTAGAACGTCAGCGTCGTGTTCTCGGCCGTGTAGACCGCATAGGGCCCAGGCATTCCACTCAGATAGCCCGGGTTGCTGGGGCCGCCGTCGATATGGGCGTAGGTCTTGTCCGTGTAGTTGGAATCAAAGGTGGTTCCCATGCTGCCCACCAGGTTGGTACATTGGTAGAACATGCGGTAGGAAGATGTTACTGCTGCCGTACTCCACTCGTTGCCGACATAGATGGTGGTCAGGTTTCTGCAGCCATAGAACATGTTGCTCATGTCAGTCACGTTGGACGTGTTGAAGCTGCTCACGTCAAGGCGCGTCAAAACTTGGCAGTAATCGAACATGTTGTTCATGAGGGTCACGTTGGACGTGTTAAAGTGACCCAAGTCAAGGCTCGTCAAAACTTGGCATCCTCTGAACATGTAGCTCATGTTGGTCACGTTGGCCGTGTTGAAGCTGCTCAAGTCAAGGCTCGTCAATGCTTGGCATTGTTCGAACATGCCGTTCATGTTGGTCACCTCGCTGGTGTTCAGGTAACTGATGCCCGTGATGGATTCAAGGCTCATCATGTAACAAAACCAATCGTAAGTGGTCGTCGGGCGGGCATTGGCGAACGAGGGGTCAAAGACCACTTTGGTCACGTTGACATTGGTGCCATCGTTGAACCAGCGGGGTTTATTGTTGTCCGTGTTCAGGTCGTAGGTCCTGCCCAGTCGGCTGTAGCGCTGGTTGTCGCAGTAGAACGTCAGCGTCGTGTTCTCGGGCGTGTAGCAGGCATAGGCTTCTGTCGCGCTAGCATCGGTGAAGTAGCCCGGGTTGCTGGGGCCGCCGTCGATGTGGGCATAGGCAGCGTCCACGTGGTTTTCATCATAGGTCGTGCCCTGGCCGCCCACCAAGTAGAAACATCGGAAGAACATTCCGTCGGAATTCGTTACAGCCGTTGTGCTCCACTCGTTGCCGACAACGACGCGGGCCAAATTGTAGGCTTCGCCAAACATGTATTCCATACGGGCCACGTTGGCCGTATTGAAGCTGCTCAAGTCAAGGTACTTCAAATTAATGCAGTAATAGAACATATCGTTCATATAGATCACGCTCTCAGTGTTGAAGTGGGTCAAATCAAGGCTCGTCAAACTAGAGCAGTTATTGAACATCAACCCCATATTGGTCACCTGGCTGGTGTTCAAGTAGCCGATGCCCGTGATGGATTGAAGGTTTGACATGAGGTAGAACCAAGTGTAGGTGCTCGTTGGGCGGGCATCGGCAAATGACGGGTCAAAGACCACCTTGGTCACATTGGCATTGGTGCCATCAATTACCCAACCGGGATTAATGAAGCCCGTGTTCAGGTCGTAGGTCGTGCCCTCGCGGCTGTTGCGCTGGTCGTCGTAGTAGAAGGTCAGCGTCGTGTTCTCGGGCGTGTAGCAGGCGTAGGCTTCGGGTTCCTGATTATCGGGATATACGCCAATGAACATCATCTGGTTTAAATTGAAGGTGTAACCTCCGGCAGAGTAATTATCATAAACAATGAAAGCATCCAGAGCAAAGAAAGAATTATACATGCCACTCCAGCCGAAGTTCACATGATACTTATTAGAGCTGGCGTTGTAGCCGTCCACAACAAAGGTATGGTCTTCATAGATGTTATTATTGAGAGCCATACCGCCATACAGAATGGGGCGACCAGCTTCGAGTTCAGCCTGCATCATGGCATGCCAGTCGGTGGCATCATAGTCATCGCGATACTTGATGGTGGCGTCGGTGCTGTAGCCAAAGTTTATCATCGCATCGCGTATGTTCACTTTGTCGGCATAGCTGAACCGGGTCGAATATTGCGTCTGGACAGCCTGGCTGCAGTAACGCATCAGCCAAGCGACCGCATCAGCCTGTAGGGTGGTGTACGAACTGCTGTAATCGTCTCGCATGTTGTCCCAGTCCAATGTAATACCCGGCAATTCTTCCACAATTATTGATGAATTATTCTCGATTTCATAAGCATCCAGAGCAGGTAATTCGGCAGGATACTTCCAGTAATACATTACCTGCGCCATCGCCGTGGCGACAGCACCGGTCAGGCAGTGAATATTGGGATTGTAGTTGTATATAGGGCATTGGTTATAAAAGGGGGCAGCCTGGTCCCATTTGCAGGTCAACATCGCGGGCACGTCGCTGGCCGTGAGCTTACCGGACATCTGCTGGCTCAAGGTCTGAACCTGCAGCTTGGGGTGTGCCAGCAGATACTCCATCTGCTCCTTGTAATGGTCCATCCACCGGGCCACATTTTCAGGCAGGTTATTCATGTCAAAATAACCGCTACCGTAGCCCAGGATTTCCTCGGCACGGTCATCACCGGCTACAATGACATAGCCGCCACCGTCGCAGTTGAACACATAGAAGTCGTTCATCTGGTCATTCACCCGAGACTGCTCGGCATGGGTGAGCTTCAAGTTTGCATTCGAGGCATTGAACCTCATGTCCGTTTGGCTGTTGAGGAACTGGATAGCCTTAGCTTGAGCGGTACGGCTGTCCACATTGCCCGCAGCCATCGTTGCCACACTCAGGGCAAACGATACAAGCACCAATAATTTCAAGATAAAATTTTTCATCGCGTTAAAGATTTAGTATGGATTAACCCGTTGGCGGGATAAAAAAGTTAATAAAAAGGCGTTCAAAAAGTTGCGCATATCGCTGATTTACAATCATTTAGTGATGGTAAAACATTTAATTCAAATCACTGTAGGCACAACTTGTACGCAAATATCGTCAAAATTCTTGATGTATGCAAGAGATTCTCGACAGTTCTCGTGAATGAACTCGGCAATTGACCTCGACCTGGTGTGGTACTCAAGTTCAGCGATTATTTCTCAAGAGGAGATTATTGACGTGTTTAAGGAAGTAGAGTGAAAACTGATACTACATGTGAGAATGTAGTATTAACATGAGAAAAGACGGCAAACTATTGCCGTCTTTCTATTTCATAGCTCTCGCACACTGATGGACATGTTGCGAGTTAGTCGGGAAGATGGTACTAATTCTGTACGTTACGAACAGCACGGACTGTGAAGCCGTTGCTGCGACGGGTGTAGTCCCACCCTACGTTCTCAGGAAAGCAGCGGAGGTAGTAGGCGCCGAACGAGGTATAGGGGTAGAGCGTCCGCGACCAATAGTAGCCGTTCGTGCCATCGGAAGATAGTAAATGGACATGGCGGTAACCAGCGGCGGGCAAGAATATGGTATTCCCATTGGGACCAGTGACCTGGTATCCGTTCACGCTGTTAAGGGTTGTCCACGTCCAGGTGCAACTCTCTCTCAATTCATCCTGTTGTTCCTTGGTCGGCATGCGCCACGAGGAACCCCAGTTAACGTAGGCAGCATCGTCCTCGGGGTCTAGTTCCATCTTGTTATCGACAAAACCGTTATAGCCCTCGGTGCTATCGTTGCAATATTTCGTTGTCCAGTAGTCGATGCCGCTACCCTCGACGAACCACTTGTAATTGTCTGAGTGATAATAGTCCTTGGGCTTGGTCTCGCCCCAGCCGAAATAGTCGCCGTATTCCTCGGGTGTGCTGGCGCCTACGTTGCGCGTCGCCCACAACGTGCCGCTGGGCAGGCCCAAGTCAACGTACTCATGGGTGTCAGGAGGAGTTACGGGCTCATCAGACCATGTCCCAGTCAACAAATAGTCAATTAAACAGGTCACATCCGAAATGCCGACCAGACCATCCTGATCCACATCCCCACGCTGATACTCCACACCAGCGGTAAACGAGGCCAGCATCAACAATAATACTACTAAAAATGAGCTAAACTTTTTCATAATACTTCGGAATTAAAAGTTGATTAAAACGATTATTCTAATATGCAAAGTTACAGAATATCTTGATAAATAGCGTATAACTTTTACAGATAATTCCAGATATCTTTTTATTTCGTATGACACATGTTTTCACGAATAGCTCGAGGATGTTGCACAACAAAGATACAAAAAAAAACCGAAACACCCAGACCCAAGCATCCAAAAAGTCGAGAAAAACCAGGCTGTTGTGCCATCGTTGTACAATTGTTGTGCAACACCCCATAAAGCAAAAAGACAATCAATTGAAAATCAATTGATTATCTTTTCACATCGTGAACCCGTGGGGAGTCGAACCCCAATCGAAGGAACCGGAATCCTTTATTCTATCCATTGAACTACGGGTCCAAAACAGTACATTTCGCTGAAATGCGGGGCAAAATTACGGCAATTTTTGTAACTTTGCAACAGATAACCGACAAAAGTAAGATTATGACAGTCCGCATTGAACCCTCATGGAATCGCGCTCTGGCAGCGGAATGGGAGGCTCCCTACTTCAAGCTGTTGACCGACTTTGTGCGTGTGGAATATCAGACACATCAGGTGTTTCCACCAGGGCGTCAGATATTTGCTGCGTTTGATGCAGCACCATTCGACCAGGTGAAGGTTGTTATTCTTGGCCAAGACCCCTATCATGGCGTAGGTCAGGCTAATGGGCTGTGTTTCAGTGTGAACGATGGGGTGCCGATGCCTCCATCGCTCATCAACATTTTCAAGGAGGTACACGATGACGTGGGTGCACCGATTCCTGCCAGCGGCGATTTGTCTCGATGGGCACGTCAAGGCGTGCTATTGTTGAATGCGACATTGACAGTGCAAGCCCACCAGCCGCTATCCCATCAAGGCAAAGGTTGGGAGACATTCACCGACCATGTGATTGCCCATCTTGCCAACAACCGAGAGCACCTGGTGTTCATGCTGTGGGGAACCTATGCCAAGCGCAAGGGTGAATTTATTGACCGCACACGTCATCTGGTATTGACGGCGGCCCACCCCTCTCCCTTATCGGCAAACAGAGGTGGTTTCTTCGGGACACATCATTTCTCGCGTGCCAACGACTACCTGATTCAGCACGGATTGTCGCCAATCGTCTGGTAATTCAGCGTAATCAGCGCTAATTTCACGCAGAAACACCGTATTCATCGGCTGTTATTATAAAAAAATCACGATTTCTTATCGTCAATTCAAAAAATGGTTGTATCTTTGCACCGCTTTTTGAAATAATTTTTTAAATAATTTATTGTAATGTACTTAGATTCAGAGAAGAAGAAAGAGATCTTTGGCACTTACGGCAAAAGCAATACTGACACTGGTTCTCCCGAGGCCCAGATAGCATTATTCTCATACCGTATTGCCCACTTGACC
>CACZAC010000004.1 GCA_902779125.1 uncultured Bacteroidales bacterium
AATATTATCGTAAGTCGCACCTACCATCAATTCCATGTCAGCTTTCTCAATCTGCTCAAACGTCGGGTCGATAACGAATTCACCGTCGATGCGTGCTACACGCACCTCGGCAATGGGCTCTTCAAAGGGGACATCGCTCACTGCGATGGCTGCCGATGCGGCAAGACCTGCCAGGGCATCGGGAGCGTCAACACCGTCGCTCGAGAACATCAAGATGTGAACGATAGTGTTGGCATGATAGTTAGAGGGGAACAGCGGCCTGAGGACACGGTCCACCAAGCGGGCGGTCAAAATCTCATAGTCGCTGGCGCGACCCTCACGACGGGTGAAACCGCCGGGGAAACGGCCATAAGCCGAGAATTTCTCCTTGTATTCAACAGTAAGGGGCATGAAATCCACGCCCTCGTCGGCCTCCTTGGCCGAGCATACGGTGGCCAACAACATTGTGTTGTTGAACCTCAATTCAACAGCTCCATCGGCTTGCTCAGCAAGCTTTCCTGTCTGCAGAGTGATCTCACGTCCGTCACTCAGTACGATGGTTTTTGTAGTAGGTGTCATAAAAAATTACTATAATATATGTAAAAAATCGCGCAAAGGTACAAAAAATAATCCACATAACCACCATAAAATCCGCAATTTAACGACAATTACACATATAAAAAAACGAAAACAATGCACACAAAGAGCGCAAATAACTGATTTCCAGTGCATTTTTAACACAAATTGCCATAAACACCCATGAATGGGCCATGAATAGTTTTGACGATTATTCATGGGGATTCGTGGACATTCGTGGACATTCGTGTTTTTTGTCGGATAGCGGACACGCCAAGGCGAGGCCCTACTTTTCGTTGTTTGCTGTTTCTGTTAATCAAAAAAAGTATTACCTTTGCCATCTTGAAACCAACTATATCACTTAAACGATAAACTAAACAACAAACAAGAATGAGAAAGTTTTTATTGACATTTCTTGCTGCCTTGGTAACCCTAGGTATTGCAGCACAGAAGCCTGTGGCATCCAGCGTGCCAGGTGACCCCATGGCCACCCAGTGCTACACGCTGAGCAATGGCCTGAAGGTATTCCTCAGTGTTAACCACCAGAGTCCGCGCATCTCGGCACACATCGCCGTGCGCACCGGCTCGCGTAACGACCCCGCCGAGACCACTGGCCTGGCACACTATCTGGAGCACCTGATGTTCAAGGGCACCAAGCAGTACGGCACGAGCAATTATGCTGCCGAGAAGGCCCTGCTCGACACCATCGAGGCACGCTATGAGCAGTACCGTCTGGTGAAGGACCCCGAACGTCGTCGCGTCCTGTACCACGAGATTGACAGCATCTCTCAGCTGGCAGCCCAGTACAACATCCCCAATGAGTATGACAAACTGATGGCGGGCATCGGCGGCCAGGGCACCAACGCCTACACCAGCACCGACGTCACCTGCTATACCGAGGACATCCCTGCCAACGAGGTGGACCGCTGGGCTCGCATCCAGGCCGACCGCTTCCAGAACATGGTCATCCGCGGTTTCCACACCGAGCTCGAGGCCGTGTATGAGGAATACAACATCGGCATTGCCCAGGACCAGAGGAAGATTTTCGAGGCCTTGAGCGCCAAGATGTTCCCCACCCACCCCTACGGCACGCAGACGACCATCGGTACCCAGGAGCACCTGAAGAACCCGTCAATCACCAACATCAAGAACTACTTCCACAACTACTACTGCCCCAACAACGTGGCCATCTGTATGGCTGGTGACTTTGACCCCGATGAGGTCATCACCATCCTGGAGCGCCACTTCGGCAGCTGGAAACCCAACAACAAGCTCTATCGTCCCGAGTTTGCACCCCTCAAACCCATCACGGCTCCCATCGACACCACCGTCATTGGCCAGGAAGCCGAGTTCGTGGCCATGGGATGGCGCTTTGACGCCGGCAACTCCCTGCAAGTCGACACCATGAACGTGGTGGCCGAGATGCTCTCTAACGGCACGGCAGGTCTCATCGACCTGAACCTGAATCAGCCCCTCAAGGTGATGAGCGCTGGTGCTTTCAGCGATGAGATGACCGACTACTCGATGCTCTTGTTGCTGGGCTATCCCAACGAGGGACAGACCCTGGAACAGGTGCGCGAACTCTTGCTGGGCGAGCTGGCCAAACTGCGTGCCGGCAACTTTGACGATGACCTGCTGGTGAGCGTGGTCAACAACAACAAGCTCCAGTACCTGCGTGCGCTCGACAGCAACGGCGCCCGCACCCGTCAGCTGGTGAACGCCTTCATCAACCATGTTGACTGGGCACAGGAAGTGGGTAAGCTCGACCGCATGGCAGGCATGACCAAGGACCAGATTGTGGCATTTGCCAACCGCCACTTGCTGGACAACAACTTCGTGTGCGTTTACAAGCGCATGGGCGTTGACACCACCGAAAAGAAGATTGACAAGCCCACCATCACCCCGATTCCCACCAACCGTGACAAGCAGAGCGACTTTGTGCGCAACATCTTGGGCGAAATCGTCGAGCCCATCCAACCCCAATTTGTGGACTACAGCAAGGAGATGACCGTGGGCCAGACCAGCAAGAAGCTGCCGTTGCTCTACAAGCACAACGACCTGGACGACCTGTTCACCTTGACCTATAAGTATGACTTCGGTGCCACGGCCGACAACCGCTATGAGACCGCCTTGAGCTACATGGACTTCCTGGGCACCAAGAAGATGAGTGCTACCGAGTTCAAGCAGCGCCTGTACAAGCTGGCTTGTAACATCTCGATGAACGTCAGCGACAACGAGACCTACCTGACCCTGAGCGGTCTGAGCGAGAACATGCCCGAGGCTCTTAAACTCGCCGAGGACCTGATGCAGAATGCTCAGGTCGATGAGGACGCTTACAAGAGCATGGTGGATGTCATCCTCAAGGCCCGCAACGATGCCAAGAGCAGCCAGGACGAGTGCTTCAATCGTCTGAATGAATATGGCATGTACGGTCCCCGTAACGAGTACACCAACATCATGAGCGAACAGCAGTTGCGCGACACCAAGCCTGCCGAACTCATCAACCTCGTGAAGGGCCTGCGCGACATGCAGCACACCGTGGTTTACTACGGCCCCATGACCGTGAAGGAACTGAACAAATGCCTGAGCAAGGTCCACAAGACCAAGAAGAATCTGGCCGCCGTTCCCGTGGGCACTCCTTACATGGAACAGACCACCCCGAGGACCGAAATCCTGCTGGCACCCTATGAGGCCAAGAACATCTACATGGTACAGTACCACAACGAGGGCACCCAGTGGGCTCCCGAGCACGCTGCCACCATCAACCTGTTCAACGAGTACTTTGGCGGTGGCATGAACGGCATCGTCTTCCAGGAGCTGCGCGAGGCACGCGGTCTGGCCTATTCGGCAGCCGCCTACTACCGTCAGCCCTATGAGATGGGACATCCCGAGTATGCCATGACCTACATCATCACCCAGAACGACAAGATGATGGACTGCGTGCGCGAGTTCAACAACATCGTGGGCACCATCCCCCAGAGCGAAGCCGCCTTTGCCCTCGCCAAGGAGTCGCTGATGAAGAAACTCGCATCGCGTCGCACCGTGCGCGCTGGCGTCCTGAACAGCTACATCTCAGCTCAGCGCCTGGGTCTGGACTACGACATCAATTCGGTAGTTTACAAAGCCCTGCCCAACCTCAAGCTCAACGACATCGTGAAGTTTGAGCAGCAGTCCATGGCTAACAAGCCCTACCGTTACCTCATCCTGGGTGACGAGAAGGAGCTTGACATCAAGGCCCTGGAGAAGATTGCTCCAATACGCCGTCTGACCCTCAAGGAAATCTTCGGATATTAAGCCACCCATGTAGAGACACAAAATCTTGTGTCTCTCATGCAACAATCAGGGTCCTTAAAGTCACGAACGACTTTAAGGACCCTAACTCTATCTCTTGGGGGAACTTACAATTCCTAATTCCTAATTCCAACTCCTAATTGTTGAATCGCTTTCTTGCAGATGCCCTCGTGGCGCGTCACCATGTAAACCAGCAGGATGTTCAGCACCACGATTTCAAATACAAAGTAGAGCCATGGAGCATTGATGATTACCGAGATGAAGCAGGCGATAATGCGTGTGTTAAAAGTAAGAATGTTGGTGTACTTCATCAGGGGGCGACTCAACGAGCGGAAGTAGTCACGGAACTCCTGTGAAGGCACGCCGTCCTCGCCATAGCGCTCATTCAGGGCGGCACGCAGGCGCTGCATGTTGGGCGTCCAGCGTTCCTGGTTGGCGGTATAGCCGCTGTAGAAGAACAGCGTAAGTTTGCTGAAGAAGTCGTGTCCCCAATTCAGCTGACGGTATTGCTCCTTGAGCTTAGCGGCACTGTCCAGTTCACTGCCCTGCTTGCCCTTGAGGAAGAAGAGGTGGAACTGCCTGTACAAGTCGGCCATCGCAGCCTGCAGGGCATGGCTGATACCCGAAAGGATACCAAGCGTCCAGATTAACCACTCGTGCTGGGCAAAGAACTCCGGTCCTGTCAGGCTGTCGCCAAAGTGCAGTTCCCTGAAAACCAATGCAAAGCTGATGGAGGCGAACCAGAAGTCGCCGCTCACACCGTCCAAGATGCGTCCCATGCGGGAATACTGCTGCGTCATGCGTGCCAATTGGCCGTCGGCGCTGTCAAAGGTGTCAGCCCAGGTGATGAGCAGCATACCTATCCAGTTGAGCCATGCCAGATGAGGCTGCCCGAAATAGAGCAGCACGCCACCTGCCACACCCATAAAGATGCTGGCAATGGTGATGGCGTTGGGGCTCACACCCAACTTGGCGAACAGTTTAGCCCATAGGAAGCCCAAAGGGCGGTGGAAATGGAGGTCAAACCACTCCTCGGTATCCATCGACTTGAGAGATGACTGATATTCTTCTTTTAACGTCATGTTTTTCGGTTTTTAGTTCTCAGTTTTAAGTAAGTTGTAAGCGATAGCAATTATCGCCTGAAATCACTCCTAACTTCTAACTCCTAACTTCTAACTAATTAAAGTCCCATGTGGGCCTTGGCAAGGGCCAAAACAGCCTTGGCGATGTGGGGGGCTGATTCGTTGCGGCAGGGAGCGAAGCTGGGCCAGTCGTTGAAATCGATGATGCGGATGGTGCCGTCGGGATCCACGATGCAGTCGCCACCATAGATGTCCACATTCAGTTCCTCGGCAGCGCGAGAGCAGATGTCCTTCAGCTCCTTCAGGTCGATGTCGATGCCCTGAGAGTGGCCGTTGACCTCTTCCCAACCGTACTTGCTGTGACCCTCGTCAAAGGGGTAGAACCAATAGAAGAACTGCGAGTTGCGAACACCGTAGAACTTCACCAGGTCACCATTCAGGTGGATGTTGATGACAGCACGCGTGATGCCACGGTAGAAATACTCCTGGAGCACTTCCTGGGCCTCTTCGGGATGACGCACATAGCTCACGTCCTCCTTGTGCATGGCGTGGAAATCGCCGCGCTTAATCCAGCAAGATTTGAAACCTGCTTTTTTCAACTGCGACTTGATGTTCTCGTTGGTGTTGACAATCAGGCTCTCAGGATAGGGGATGCCGTTACCCAGCAGGATGCGCGTCATGCGCTCACGGGTGCAATTCTCGATGCCGTAACCCGAGTTGATGACCAGTTTGCCGGCGTCCTCGAGTTTCTGCAGCTTGGCGATGCTCTCTCGCTCTCGGCACATGGCGAGCACGACGGGTTCTTGAATTTCGGTATTATTGAATTGTTCCTCGCTATAGACATTGACCTGGCAACCGCGCTTGCGCAGTTGCTCTGCCACCAGATTGAAGATGGCGGTGTCGTTGCCAATGTGGTTGGGGGAATATGCCCCTGCGCGCATTACGCCCGCAATAGTGATATCTGCCATTATTCTTGACTTTTAAAATATGATGACGCGGACACATTTGCCCGCAATACGAACCGCAAAGGTACAAAAAAATGAGATAGGCCACCCAAAAACCACGAAAAAAACCATCAAGCACGAATCATCATGAAAGAAATCAACGCCATAGAGATAAAAAGGAAGACGATGAACACCATTAGTTGAATGGGGAGGAAACCGGCTGATTGTATTTGTTGTTTTTTTAAAAAAATGGCGGTTTGTGCTTTTTGACATTGCGGAGGGGGTGCGGGCTGTTGTAATTTTGCAGCGTCAAGCAATACAAACCATGTTAAAAACACAATATCATGAAAACACCAACCAACCAAGAACGGCACACCCGTGTGCTGCGGGCCGCCTACCAAGCGTGGATGAACGCTGCGGGTCTGCGCCAAGCCAGGCTGAGGAATAAGCGGTTCACCTACGGTGACCAATGGGGAGACATCGTCAAGGATTACCAGGGACGATTGACGACCGAAGGCGAACACCTCACACATCAGGGCTGCCAACCCATCACCAACAACCTGATTCGTCAGATGGTAAAGACCATCGTGGGACGCTTCCGCTCCCAGTACATCAAGCGCGAAGACGACAACGCAGCTCCATCACCAGTCTCAAAGGCGGCACAAGAAAACGAGTTAGACGAACTCGACAGCCGTGCCCTGGAGGAATTCCTGATTTCGGGCTGTAGTGCACAACGAGTGGAAACGTGTCATGAGCCCGGAGAATGTGAGCATGTGAGAGTCGATAACGTGAACATCAACCGCCTGTTCTGCGGCACGATGAACGACACTCGCGCCTGGGACTGCGAACTCATCGGGCAACTGCACGACCTGAACATTGCCCAACAGCTGCGCCGTGTAGCAGGCGGCAACCAGCGCAAGGCAGCGTGGGTACGACGACTGTACACCGACAGCGCCGAGAGCCGTCTCGCCGACTTCACTACCCGTTTGGGCGCAGACTCACAATTAGGAACAGACTTCTGGCACGCCAACGACGGCAAATGCCGCGCCATCGAGGTGTGGACGCTCGAGAGCCGCGAAGTCATCGTCTGCCACGACCGTCGCGAGGGGACACTCTGCGTCGAACCCGCCAATCAAATCCAGCGCCTGAAAAGCCGACCCGAAGTAACCACGCGCTGGGACATCGCTACCGTGTGGCACTGCCGGTGGTTCAGTCCGATGGGCGACCTGCTGTGTGAGTATGATTCACCATGGAAACACGGCTGCCATCCGTTCGTCATCAAGCTGTACCCCCTCACCGATGGCGAAGTCCATGCCGTTGTCGAAGACATCATCGACACCCAAAAGCACGTCAACCGCATGATTTCACTTCTCGACCAGGTTATGCGCAGCACCGCCAAAGGCGTGCTCCTGTTCCCCGAGACCGCCCTGCCCGATGGATGGACGTGGGAAGATGCGCGCCGTTGCTGGTCAAGCGCCAATGGCCTGTTGCCTTACAATCCGCGCTTCAACGACACCAAACCTGAACAAATCAGCGCCAACGGCACCAACATCGGAGCCTACCAGATGATTGAGTTGCAGATGAAACTGTTTGAGGAAATCAGCGGAGTCAACGGTGCCCTGCAGGGCAAGACACCGACGGGCAACAGCGTCCACGCCTATCAGTTGCAAAGCGAGAACGCCAGTATCGCGCTGAGCGACGTGTTTGACACGTTCCAGGCCTTCCGCCGCCAGCGTGACCGGAAGATTAAGGGTCTTTAAGGCCTTGACATATTATTAACTTTAAATCATTAAAACCATGAACAACGAACAAGAAAACCGTGAACCGGAACTGAAGAAGCCAGCCGTGGTAACACCACCGCCCTTTCGCCAACAAGAGGAGGACCAAGCCCAGGAGCCGACCGCCTCCCCCACCCTTGAGGAGCGCATCAGCGCACTAGGACTTGACGATGAAGCCGCTGCCAAAGTTCGACAACTCACCGCAGGAATCGACGGCAACAATGTCACCCCCGACCTGCTCGAGACTATCGCCCGCGGCATCACCCACGACAACGACGTGGAGAATGCCGATGCTGCAGGCTACCTGCGTGGTCGCAACGAGAAAATCGAAGCTGTATTGCATCCCGAACCCGACCTGCCCGATGAAAGCGACACCACCCCCGTTTTCCCCCACTACAACCGTCGCAGCATCTGGGACGCGGTCTAGTTAGTTAATAGTTAATAGTTGCACAGACTACTACACTGAGCGATGGGCTCAATTCTGGGAACATTGGGCAGCGAGCATCACTAAACTCTAAACGCTAAACTCTAAACTGCGAGCAAAGCGAGCATCTTTAATTTTTAAACTAAAACTAAAAAAAAGCCATGAACATTAGTAATTTTACCAAGGCGATGCGCTGGATGCGCCGCCACAAGAAGTTAGTTATCTTTGTTATCACAATGATCCTTATAGCCATTCTCGCCTCCTGCATCACTGGAGGCACAACGGGCAATGCCATGCTGGCCGTGGGGATGATTATCGGTGGAATTGATGAGGGCAAACACGTCGTTGACGGCCCCCTCACGACCGACCTGTCGCGCGAAGGCTCACCGGAACTGCTGCTTAACGAGATTGACCAGCAAATCGTGAAAATCCGTCCCATGTCCACCCCTATCGACCAGATTTCGCGCTACGCCGGCAGCAAGCACAGTGGCAGCATGGTCGTGGACTATTACAGCGTTGACACTAAGCCCACTACCACAGCCCTGGACATGAATGTAACCGAGTCGGATGTTTCGGAGGGAGACGAGACCCCTATCACCGTCATCAGGACCGCGAACAACGACATCTTTGACCCCACCGACACTATCCTCGTGCAAGGTACATCGGGCTATGAGGCCGACGGCCATTCCGAGAGCGGCCAAGACCTGATGCTCTATGTCGTCAGTCGCGACAGCAACGGCGTGAGCGTCATTGCAGTGAACGGTCCCACAATCAACAATGTGCCGAATTGTTTGCCCAACATAGCAAAGGGAACCCCACTGGTGCGCATGGGACGCGCCGCCAGCGAACTCGATGTGCAGTCCCCTCAGTTCGAGGCATTGCCCAAGAAGAACCGCAACCTTTGCCAGATTTTCAAGATGCAGGTGGAACAATCCACGCTGCAGCGTCTGGCCAACAAGGAAGTGGGTTGGACGATGAGCGACCAGGAAGAAGCAGCCGTCTATGACATGCGCTTGGGCATGGAGAAGTCCTACCTGTTCGGCGTAGCACGCCAGCTGTGGGACAACAACAAGAAAGAGTATGTCTATTTCACCGGTGGCATCTGGAACCAGGCAGGCAAAGATTTCAGCATCGAGTCTTCGACCGAACTCACCGCCAGCCGCATGGTTGACCTGATGCATGACGCCTTCACGGGCAACGCCGGCAGCAAGCGCAAGATTCTCATTGGCGGCAGCGACCTTATCAGCCGCATCAGCAAGCTCGATTATAACCGCGTCATCACAGCCGGGCAGCACGTCAGCAAATGGGGCATCGATTTCACTGAGTTGCGCTCGAAATTCGGTTGCCTGTATGTGCTGCTGAGCGAGGTGTTTGACGAGGTGGGCATGAGCGAGTGCGGCATCGTCATCGACCCCGAGTATATCCAGAAGTACACCCATATCCCCTTCAGCACCGAGCAGCTCAACCTCAAGAAGAGCGGTGTGCGCAACGTGGACGCACTGGTGATGACCGAAGCTTCGTGCCTGGTGCTGCGCTATCCCAATGCGCACATGCGCATCACCATCCGATGAAGTACTTCACCATCAAGGAACTGACCCGATCGGCGACCGCCCAGCATCTGGGCATCGACAATACGCCACCCGCCAGCGCTGTCAAGGCACTGCACGCTCTGGTGGACAACGTACTCGACCCATTGCGCCAGGCGTGGGGCGGTCCCATCATGGTCAACAGCGGCTACCGTTGTCCCGAACTGAACAAGCTGGTGGGCGGCACCCCCTACAGCCAGCACCAGCGTGGAGAAGCCGCCGACATCACCGTCGGGTCACAGTCGAGAAACCGCCGCCTGCTGGCTCTCATCAAGCGTCTCGACCTGCCCGTTGACCAGTGCATCGACGAGAAAGGCTGCCGCTGGATCCACGTGAGCCACCGCACCGGCCACAACCGCCGCCTCTACATGAAATTTTAGTACGAGGCAGCCGAGAGAGGGATTGTGCAGTGGCACGAGAAAATGAGGGCAATCATTTAGGGTAATCATTTGGGGCAACCATTGACGTTGAGGTCGATGGTTGTCCTTTTTTATTGGTGAGTAATGCAAAAAAAGGGTTATAGGAGGATGAGGAGGAGAACCTGGGCAATGATGACGCGGAGGAACATGCTCAGGGGATAGACGGCGGCGTATGCCACCGACGGGCGGTCACTCTTCAAGGTATCGTTGGCATAGTTCATTGCCATGGGATTGGCCATCGCTCCGCTGAGCATACCGCACAGGGCGGCATAGTCGATGTGCGCCAGCCTCAATGCCAGCCAACCCACCAGCAGTACAGGGATGACGGTGAGCAGGAAACCCGTTCCAACCCACAACAGTCCCTCGGGACGGACAACAGTGGCGAAGAAATCGGGACCTGACGCCAAACCCAGACACGCCAGGTACAGTGCAAGACCGATGGAGCGCAGCATGAGGTTGGCGCTCGATGTGGTATAGGCATTGACGTGAATGCGGGGACCGAAGGCTCCTATGAGGATACCCGCGATGATGGGTCCTCCAGCAAGTCCCAACTTGACAGGAGCCGTAATGCCGGGCAGGATGATGGGAATGGAGCCGAGAATCAGTCCCAGCGTCATACCCAGGAAAACGGTAATCAGATTGGGCTCGTCCAGCATCTTGACGGCATTGCCCACCTCTTTCTCGACATTCTTGAGCGCCTCGCTGTGTCCCACAACGATGATGCGGTCACCCAGCAGCAGACGCAGGTCGGGTGTAGCCAGCAACTGCAGCCCGCCACGGTTCACACGGCTGATGTTCACGCCATAATGCTTGCGCAGACGCAGGGAGCCTAATTTGCGGCCATTGATTTCGGGTTTGGTGACGAGAATCGCCTGAGAAACGAGATCGCTGTCAATGGCGTTCCAGTCGATGTCCTCCTTGTTCCAGTCGGTATTTTCCTGTTTGCCGAAGAGGACTTGCATCGCTTCGGCATCATTATGGTCACGCATAATCACCAGCAAGCGGTCATCGCGCATGAGCACGGTGTCGGCTTCGGGGATGGTCACCTTGCCGTCACGCCACAAGCGTGAAATGACAAACTGACGAGGGCTGATGCGCGCCAGGTCGCCCACGGTCTTACCGATGATGCCCTCGTTGCGCACCTGATAGGTGGCGATAAACGTGTGGTCGGCCTCTTCCTCGCTGTCATCGATGAGATGGTCACTGGGGCGCACCATCACCTTGCGCATCAAGGCGAAGGCCAAGATAACGCCCACCACGCCCAGGGGATAAGTCACAGCGCATCCAAGTGCAGCACCACTCTCGGGCAAATGCAACTGAGACAAGGTCTGCTGAGCAGCAGCCAGCGCAGGGGTGTTGGTCGTGGCTCCGCACATGATGCCAACCGCATCGCTCAGGTTAATGCCAGCCAAGGGCAATAACAAGGTCAACACTGTGCCTACAAGCACAACAGCCAGCGCCCACAAGTTGAGCGTGAGTCCCGACTTGTGGAACGAACTGAAGAAGCCCGGACCCACCTGCAGTCCCAAGGCATAGACAAACAAGACAAGACCGAAGTTTTGAGCATACTGCAGCATATCGGCATCAATCGACAGGCCCAAATGACCAGCCAGAATGCCAAGGAAGAAGACAAAAGCCACACCGAGTGATACGCCTAACACTTTGACTTTGCCAAGGGCAAGGCCACAGGCACACAACAACGACAGCACGACTACCGCCTGCACTGCCGAGTGGGTCAAAAATATGTCACTCAACCACTGCATAACATTGATTCAATTCCGACACTACTCTACAAACAGCCTGAGACACCCGCATGAGGGTGGAACCAGTATCCATCGCCTCATCAAGCGGCAAACCGTCACTCACGGCAATGGCACGTGTCAAGCCAGCGGCTACAGGGTCAAAAACGGGTGCGATAGCACCGCAGAGTGCCACCACTGGGATTCCGCGTTCTTGCGTCATTCTGATGACACAGCCGGGCCCCTTTCCCATGAACGTCTGGTTGTCGAGGCGTCCTTCGCCCGTAATGACCAGGTCAGCCCCTTCGAGCGCATCGGCAAGGCCATTTCGCGCCAGGACATAGGGAGCGCCAGGCAGCAATTCACAGTCGAGCAGGTGCATCATCAAGGCAGGAATGCCTCCCGCCGCGCCACAACCAGCCCTGCTGGCGATTTTGTCACCGACAATTGAAGCGACATGCACCATGCCACGCTCCAACTGCTCTACTTGCTCGGTCGAGGCACCCTTTTGTGGTGCAAAAACCTGAGCTGTCCCCCGTTCACCGCACAAGGGGTTATCCACATCGGTCAACAGTGTAAATTTACACTTTTTAACTGTTTGTGGAATGCCCGCAGTTTCGATATAGTCAATTTTTTCAAGGCTCTCGCCGCTAGGATAGAGGTGATGGCCATCGGCATCAAGGAATTCGGCACCCAGGGCACAAAGAATGCCCATTGCCGCATCACAGGTTGCCGAGCCGCCCAATCCTAACACGATACTGGAAGCGCCCCGCTCCATGGCGTCACGCATCAGCAGTCCCGTGCCAAAAGTCGTTGCCCGTACTACGTCGCAGGCATCTTCGGGCAGCAAGGCCAGCCCACTTGCGGCAGCGACCTCGATGAGTGCAGTGCCGTCATCACACAGGAAATATTGCGCTGTGACAGGCGCCCGTTGCAGTAACGGGCCCATCGTGGGCGCTGTCACCCACTGCCCCTTGCTGCTTGCTGCCAGCACCCGAGTCGTTCCATCGCCACCATCGGCGATAGGCACCGAGACCGTCTTTATACCATCAAAGCCGCACAAGGAGTCTTGTGCGGCCTCGTTGAGTTGCTGAGCCGTTGCCGAACCTTTGAACTTATCAAATGCCAGAACGACCTTCATGGCAGTTTGCGTTTACAGGTTACGCTTTTAACCTACCTTAACCACCAAGAAATTGGACTTCTCCCAGAAACGGCTCGGATTCAAGATGCGCAGCACCTTGGCTCCACCCTGGTCAACAATCTCATAGGAGTCCTTGGGATGGTTAGTCATCACCTGTGCCTTGTTGTTGTGCAGAGGAATTTCATTGAGGGTGCGGCGGTCTGCCTTAGTGAAATAGGACATCTCAAAGTCGCCTTCCAGAATCTTGGTCTTGCGCAGGAAGCCCGTCTCGATAATCTTATGGTTCTTGAGTTCCTTCTTGGAACCGATGACATAATAGCAAGTGTTCAGGTTGGTCACCTCGTTGGTGAGCTGCTTGGACTCCTGCTGAGCGGCTTCTTTCTCCCTGGTCACCGACTTGTTGACGGTGTTCAGCGAGTCCACACTCTGATTCAGGTTCTTGATCTGGATGTGGGCAGCAGCCAGCTGTTCGGTCAAGTTGTTGATGGTCTTCTGCTGGTCCTCGAGTTGAGCCTTGAGGTTGGCAATGCTTTTCTCCATCGTGGAATTGTAGTTGGTGGACTGCTTGAGTCTTTTCTCCAGGTCAGCCAGACGCTGTTTGTGCTTGTTGATGGACTGCTGGATGAGCACGATGTCGTCGCGCAGCTGTTTCTTGCGGTCGGCGGTCTCGCCACTCAGGTTGTTGACCGACACGATATCTTCCAATTCCTTGATTTGCTGCATGCCATCGGCGATGTCGCCCATGAGTTGCATCAGACTGTCCTTCTCGGCGTTGGCCGTATTGATGGAATCTTGCAAGACTGCATTGATGGAATCCTGGCGCATAGCCTCCTGTTCCAATTGGTTGGTACGTTGACAAGCCGGCAACACTGCCAGACCTACCATCAACCAAACTAAATACAAAATCTTCTTCATAATCTTATCCTATTTATGTTAGTGTTCAAACCTTAGCGTTCTTCTGCTTAAAAGCGGCATACTTGTCTACCTTAACCGCTGCCACGGGGGGGCAGCCAGCCACGACAATGACAATCTCGCCACGGGGTGCATTGGCGGTGAAATACTCCACCAGTTCGCCCAGCGTGCCGTTGTGGGTGGTGTTGTGCATCTTGCTGATTTCACGCACCACGCTGGCCTCGCGTTCGGTGCCGAAAGCCTCGGCAAACTGCTGCAAGGTCTTCAACAGGCGCACGGGCGACTCATAGAAGACCATCGTCAGCGGTTGGGCCTTTAATTCTTCCAGCCGCGTGGCACGCCCTTTCTTCTGAGGAAGGAATCCCTCAAAGACAAAACGGTCGCACGGCAGTCCCGAATTGACCAGCGCCGGCACAAAAGCGGTAGCGCCCGGCAGCGTCTCGACCTCGATACCCTGACGACGGCACTCGCGTGACAGCAGGAAACCCGGGTCGCTGATGCCTGGTGTTCCCGCATCGCTGATGAGTGCCATCACCGCCCCACCCTGCAGTTGTTCAACGACAGCAGCCACTGCCTCATGTTCGTTGAACTTGTGATGGCTGCGCATGGGGGTAGCGATACCGAAGTGCTTGAGCAGCACGCCGCTAGTGCGGGTATCCTCGGCAAGCACAGTATCTACCGTCTTGAGCACCTCAATGGCTCGAGGCGTCATATCGGCGAGATTACCTACCGGTGTCGGCACTATGTATAACTTACCTGCCATATCAGATTAGGCTGGCATGCTCAATTACGCTGCTGGAAGTGATTGCGCACGATGTTCATGAAGTCCTGCACCACCTCGTTGTCACGGTCCCACCCCAGTTGGGTGAAGAAGTACAGTTCAGCGTTGCCATAGGTGCGCATCGCCTCGATATGCTCGATGGCCGTATCCAGGGCATTGGCACTGTTGGCAAACAGCTCACGCTGGAAACGGAAACGGTCGTTAAGGGAAAAAGCCTTGCGGATATCCTTAGACATGGTGCGCTGCAGTTTCTGGTCAACGCGCAGCTGGCCAGCAGGCTCGTTTTCCTCAGGGAATTCGGTGGGAACTGGGGGAACAGGCATCTCCTCCGGCTCGGGGAACGTTTCTTCCTCGGCTTCGATAAACTCCACGGTGATGTCGGGCTCATCTTCGGCTTCGGGAATGACTTTGGGGTCAGGAGCGGGCACCGGCTCGTCACTGTCCTCAGGCATATGGAACACGGGGGGCATCACCGGCGGCTCGGCAGGCTTTGCGGGCTGCTGGTCGGTCGCATCCTCTACGGCGGCAGACTCTTCCTCGCTGGCTGCCTCGGACGGTTCCTCGTCGGCCTCGATAAATTCTACAGTGATATCGTCATCGGGTTCACGGTCCTCGACAGGAACCTTGTCGGACTGTTCATCCTCATGCTTGGGCTCCTCATAGTCAAGGGTAAACACTTCCTTGAACTCCTCTCCATTGTCGTGCTGCCATGTCTCGTCGGCATCATAATCCTCCTCGGGCAGATGCTCGGCCTCCTGGACAGGTTCCTCAACGCCAGTAGCTACTGCGGGTTGGGGAGTCTCGACAGGTTGGGCTGCGGCCTCTGCCGCCTTGAGCTCAACGCCGCACATATCAGCGAGCTCGCGCACCTTGCGTTTCAGTTTATTGGTGATGACATCGGGCGTATTCTCCTCACCCAATCGACGGGTAACGAGCATCAGTCCTTCAATCTCATATACATGAGACAGCATTTTCTCTATCGACATGTCCATAATCTTCTGTTACTTTGTAGCTTAGCGATAATTCGCCAAGGATTTGCTTTACATTCAACCTGCAAGTTTAGGCATTTTTTTTGAAACACCAACTATTTTCCCTCAAAAAGATTGCACAGGAAGACCCCGATTTGCTCTCGGATGCCAGCTTGTGAGCAATTGAAGTTATTGACCAGCACAGCGAAGGCATAGCGCGGCTCCTCGGCGGGATAATAGCCCACGAAGCACTGCACATGACGCATACTGCCCGACTTGAGCACGATGCGGTCACTCAACGGGTTCGCCTTGAGGGTCTTGCCGGAGCGGCCTTCAGCCTTGGGCATCAAGTCGCACAGGCGCACGCCGTCAAAACGGCGGTGGGCCATCATCGTGAGCATATCACCAAAGAAATTGACCGATGCCTTGTTGGCCCTCGCCAGTCCACTGCCGTCGCGCATGAACAGGGGCTCGGTATCGATACCCTGCAATCCCAGCCAGTGCTTCACGGCAGCTACGCCCACATGGTCCAGGTCGCTGGGCATTCCTTCATAGCCCTTCAGCTCCCAGTCACGGGCACCGATGGCACGCAGCAGGGCATGGGCAAACATGTTGTCGCTGCGGTCGAGCAGCGAGGTGATGATTTCGGTCAGTTCAGGGGACTTGTGGATTACTAGCAAGGTGCTTTCGGCACCTGCCATGGCGCTGCGCAACTCCAGGTCACGGGTGTAGTCAATACCGCTGGCCTTCAGGGCACGTTCCACGCTATCGACGAGCATGGGTGCAGGTGTGGGGTTGGCATAGGTGTTACGGTAACTCTTACCTGTCGTCTCGCCAGTAATCACCAGGGCGGGGATACTATAGTCCAGATAGGGCGTGATGGCATTACGGCCACGATTGGCACGGCAACGGCTGATGACCTTCAATCCGGGCACAGCAGGTGAGAAACTGGAATTGGTTACGCGTCCGCGACCGTCGAGCGTGTAGGACACGGTCACCAGATTGTCATGGAAATTCAATGCATGGACAGCAGTGCCATAGTCATAGGCCAAGTCGCCCACATCCCAATCCTCGTCATAGTATGGATAACTGTAATAGCTGTCATCGCCGATAACAGCGCCCTCAACGCTCCTGATGCCACGAGCCCTCAGGGCTGCGATGATTTCATCGACGATGTTGGCCTGACATGGCAAGAACACAGAACCCAGCGTGGGGTCACCGAGGCCACGGATGATAATGTTACCCTTGAAATGGCCATTCTCGACTGTGCCATCCAGATATACCGGGGTTTCAAACCTGTAGTGGGGTCCCAACAGTCCCAATGCCGCCGACGAGACAACCGTCTTCATGGTCGATGCGGTGATATTGGCCTGATCGGGGCGGAAACTGGCGATTGACTTGGCTGAGTCCAAATCGATGACCTGGACACCCACCGACGCATAGCGCAACGTGCTGTTTGACACAAACTTGTCCACCGCCTGCTGCGGTGTGAGAGCCATAACCTGTAAAGCGGCGACCATCGCCGACAATATGTATAATGTAATACGTTTCATATCAATGATGAGTTTTTTTAGGGTGGCGCACAGGGCGCTTGATGTAGCGACACCAAGCATAAAAAGGGCGCGACTCCAAATAATGGAGGTTGCGCTGGTTGGCATAGGCTTCACGCTCAAACGAGATATTACGATAGGCATTGCCGTGCATGGGCAGCCTCATCAGCCACTCGACAAAATAGGCGAGATAGAAGAACACATACAGCATCTCGCGTTGCTGGGCCGTGTGGATGCGCTCGTGGTTCATCAATTCGTCACTCAGGTAAACACCTGGATGAACGAACAGCATCCCCAGCAGGTTGATTGCCGTGAATCCTCTGAATGGCAATATTGTGGTGCGCACAATTTTCACAGCCGCAAAGGTACAACAATATTCCACAAGAAACGTCATCCACACCTATTTTGGTTTTTTTTCACAATCGCAGCACTGGCATGAGGGTGGCCAGTTTCACTCCGAAAAACAAGGAAAAATAAGAAAAAACCGCAATTTGTTAGCAAATAGCTTTGTTCTGTAAGTCAAAACAATTACTTTTGCAGCTAGATATTTCCGTTTGACCTAAAAAACAAGGATTATTATGCAACGAGCATTCAGATTGATTGGATTAGCTGCAATCTATACGGCAGGTTTCTTTGTAGTTGAGATATTCGGTGCACTGCATCCTTATGCATGGACTTATAGCGCCGTGCCTGCAGCCATTGTCTGTGCTTGGCCCTATTTCAAGCTATGCCAGCGCTATCCCATGCCTGGTGTCGCCATGTTGAGCGTCGTGTTATTGCTGCTGCTCAATTTCATCATCGGCCAGGGTCATGAGTTCCTGGTAATGGGATGCTTCGGCTTCGGCATGATTGCCGAGGGACTGCGCAAACTCTTCGGCAACTGCCGTGGACGTTGGGGCGTCATCACCAGTTACACCGTGCTCTCGCTCATTCCGTTCTCCAAGACCTGCGTCCTGTGGATTGACTTCGAGACAGCGATGAACATGTTCATGTCCAAGATGCGGGAACTCTATTACGCCACGATGGGACGTATGCTCTCCCGCACGATGTTGATTACAATGATCGTTCTCACGCTCGTTTTCGCCTTCTCGATGATGTGGATTCTCACCCGCGACTGGCGTCCTCGCGAGGATTACCACTTCGACTTTGACCAGGAATAGCGCATTTCCCCATCAGTTTACGGGTCATTTTAGGGGTGGTCAATAGACCGCCAAACACTTTCATGCAGCATTTTTTTGATTTTTTTCAGCAAAAATGCTTGCAGGTATAAAAAAAAGCATTACCTTTGCACTCGCTATTGAAAAAATACTTTCAGCTAGCTACCGGAGAGGTGGGTGAGTGGCTGAAACCAGCAGTTTGCTAAACTGCCGTAGGGGTAACTCTACCGCAAGTTCGAATCTTGTCCTCTCCGCTTACAACCGACCGCGCAAGTGGCCGGTTGTTTTGTTATACCCCATCGCCAAACTCGCAGTCGGCGATACCTTGAAGGGATGGAAATAGTAGATGATAATGCCCAGAACAATGGAGGCAAAGTATGCAAGAACGCCAAGCCGTGTGGTTTGGAGCGGCTTGGCGTTCAGGTTGTTTAGTGTTATCAGGGAGGAGCGACGATTAATTGCCCTCGGAGGCGCCCAGGACCATGTCGATGAGGGAGGCGAGGTCGTTCATGCCCACATGCTGGTTGCCATCGATGTCAGCCGCCGCAACATTGAAACCTGTGGAGTCACCTCCCAGCAGATAATCGACCATCGCTGCGACATCAGCGATTGACACAGAGCCGTCACCGTTAACGTCGCCGAGCTTCACCTGAGGAACCACGGGGAAGACGACGGTGTAAGCCGCTGTGGTATTAAGAGTCTTTTGGGCTCCTTCGCTATAGTAGTTGGCCATAAGGAAGTAGCTCCAACCATCGATGACGTTGGTCATGTCAAATTGCATTTTAGTGGTTTCGCCTGGGGCGAGCACCAGCCGCTGGCTCACGTCCTGCACACTCGTGCCATAGTTGTCATAGGTGTGTTTGTACAATATGGTTGAGATATCCTCGTCGTAGGTTGTCTCTCCGTTGTTAGTAATCGTGAGCTCGACGCTAATTTTGTCGCTATTGATAACCTTGCCAGTTTCATCAACATCAAGAACCCTGATAGTGCCGCTCAAGTTAGCAGCAGGCATCGGGTTGATGGTGATGTAACTGGTGGCGATGGGATTGCTGCCATCCTGGTTCCACGACCAAGTGAGGGTGTAGTTGCCCGGGGTATTGAACAAGTTGGTGTAATGGATATTACCCGTCTCGCCCGTTTCCAGACACACATAAACCGTAGCAGCAAAGGCGCCGTTGATGAACATATGCAGCAATTCATTGCTTGACAGACCATTATTGGTCATATTGACGTCAATGGCGATGGAACGGCCGGCGTGCATATAGCCCGTCAAGTAGACGTTGTTGATGACGTAGTCGCGCGTGCCAGGGGTGCCATGGCCAGTAAAAGAGCACTGGTTGCCGTCGATGGTCACCTCGATATAGTTGCGGTCAGCACCCACACAGGGATGCCAATTGTCCTGGCCTAACTCACTATACATGGGCAAGATGCGGTAGGTTCCGCTTGTAATGCCTTGGCCAAAAGCCAGTGCCTGGTTCTCACTACTGTAATAACGGGCTGGTTCGAATGACTCGATGTAGGCGCTGAAGAGCCTTTCGATCATCTCACCACTCTCGTTGAAGAGGCCCCAACCGAAGCGCACATCAATCATGTTGGAGGTATAGTTATAGAAATCTCCCGAGACAACGGCCTTGAATGATTGATTGGTGTCCTCACGAGTGCCGGTGTAGCTGTTAAGCATTACATTGGCCGACATGAGTTCAAAGATGTGGCTGCCACCCTTGTTAGGCTGAAAGCCTACAATAGCCCCCTGGGAGTAGATGTAGCCATAGGCACCAGCGGCACTACCCGTACCCTGCTCATCGGGGTTGATTACATTGAGCAGGTAGTAGCCATTGCTGTCGCCGTTCCAGCCCCAGTTGAAGTGGAACATGCCATTGCCGTCATAGCCGTCGCAGATAAAGGCATGGCCGCCCGTCTTCTTGTTACCGAAATATATCACGGGGCGTCCCGCTACCAACTCGGCGTAAATAAGGTCGGTCCATCCCTGTGTACTGTAGTTGGAACGGCCCGCTACGTGAGCGCTGGCGTCATAGTCAAAATAGGCCGCTGCCATTGCAGGTATTGCAGCTGTAGGGGCGTTAGATGAGTATTTACCAAATGTCATCTTCATGGCCTGGGCACTATAGAGGTTCAACCTAGCGGCAGCCAGGGCTGCAACGCTAGCGGTATCGAACGTCTCGTAAGTGTCCTGCATCGCATTCCATTCAAAGTCGACAACAGGCAACTCAGGCATGTTAAATGACAAGGTCTCGTTGTTGGCGGTGTAAGTGCTGGTGTAAGCAGGAATGGGACGAGAGGGACGTACGGGCCATTTCCAGTAACGCATCACTTGGGACAAGGCAGTGGCAACGCAACCCGTATAAGCATGCTTGCCCGACGGGAGATAGGGCAACAGGATATTGTAAGGGTTGTCCTGGTCCCACGAGGAAGTCACCAGCGGGCGGATGGCACCAGCGTCACGTAACTGCGTCTCGGCCTTGGCACCACGCGTCAAGGCATCAATCTGGGTTGCATAGCCCTCGAGCAGATACTGCAAGCCCTCGGGCACGTTCCCGCTATCAAATGTACCCTCGTCGCTATAACCTAACACTGCGGGGGCACGGTCATCACCGGCGACGATGACATAACCGCGGCTGCCGTTGAACACATAGTAAGCAGCCTGGTCGGCACCTGCGCTGGTACTCAAGCGAGTCGCTTTGCTCGCCATCTTGAGCGAAGTGGAAGGCAAGGCACGTGAAGCCATGAAACGGGCTGCAATCGTGCGCGCCTGATTCTCGTTAATCGATTCGGCCCATACAGTGGTGGTGACTGTAAGGCACATCAGTAATAATAGTGTCTTAAAATTTCTCATAATGGCATCCCTGGTTTAATAATTGTTGAAATCAAAATGAATACTGCAAAGATACATCATTTTTCACTTCGAGCCGGCAATTATCGCCTGTATCCATCCTCTAATCTTTGAAAACCAAAACCTGTTAATTATTAAAACTGAGACGCAAAAGGTTTTGCGTCTCAGTTTATTGAGTGTGATGTTTATTGTCAGTTGCTGCTGAGAAGGTAGTCGATGAGCGCTGTGACATCGGCAATACCGACGTTGTTGTCGCCATCCATGTCGGCTTCGGCAGGCGCAGTGGTGACATCATTCAGCAAGTAGTCAATCAGAGCCGTCACGTCGCTGATGCCCACAATGCCATCGCCATTCACGTCGCCCATAATGACAGTAACATCGTCAATGCCATCATAGGGGTAAAAGTCCTCTTCACTAATACCCTCTACCGACCAGTGTTTTGCTCTTGCTGCCGCCACCTGGGCTTTGGTCATGGCGTTTTGTTCTGCCTCATTGTCCAGGTCCACTACCACCATATAACCGCCATTGGGTGGTGTTTCCAATGAGTTCACCAAATCATCCATCGCCTGGCCATTAATCTGGTTGTTGTAGAAATAGAGTTGGAACAACTGTGTGCAGCCAGCCACGTCAAGTGCCGTCAACTGGTTATCATTGCAATTGAACATCATGAGTTTGTTCAGGTTGGTCACATTAACTGAGGTCAACTGGTTGTTTTCACAGAACAGTTGCTCCAGATCCACATTGCTGGTGACATCAAGCTCAGTGAGCTGGTTGCCCATGCACGAGAACACAGCCAAATGCGGATTCTGAGACAAGTCAAGTTCAGTGAGCTGGTTGTTCATACAATAGAGCATGGACAATAACGGGCAGTCAGTAACATCGAGTTGTGTCAAAGCATTATCACTGCAATCCAGATTTCTCAAGTCGGGACAGCGAGAGAGGTCTAGTGATTCGAGCTGGTTGTTGCAAACCACGAGTTTCCTCAAGTAGGTTTTATTGGACACGTTGAGCGATGTGATTGTGTTCCAATTCTCTTGGGATGTTCCATAAGGATTGCTGACATTAAGCTCATAAAGCTGAGTGAAGTATTCAATACCTGTGAGGTCGTGAATACCGCATGACTGCGCATCAATCTTGCCGATGCCCATCATCTCAGACTCAGTGATAACCGCGTCGGCGCCGTAAGACTGGGAGAGCAACCAGTTACGGAAGTTCTCATCGGGGAAGTTTTCCTCATTGATGTCAATTCCAGTTACGACAGGCGGTTCTTCATCCACTACAAAATCGATATAAATTGATACCCAGAAATTGTCCCCGGTGAAATCGGGCATGATGAAAGAATAGATGCCGCCAGGGAGTTCGGTGACATCATCGCTCGACAAGTTTTTATATCGAATACCATTGAACTTGTAACCGTTGAAAGGTTGGAAACTGAAGTAAACGGTTTGTCCCGCTTCGACGATTGTCATGCTGGAACCATCCAAGAGAGGACCCATATTGTTGTCGGTTCCCACTTGGACCATGCCACTTGAGTAGGGAGAGGCATAGATTGCAACATACTGGGCTGTTGCCGTTAGGCTGGCAAAAAGAGCCACAAGGAGTAGTAAAAGTTTTTTCATACGCTGTAAATTATTATGGTTAGTAAATACGTTAGTTTTATGCTTGATACCGACGCCAAATACATCGGCTTCATCCATCAGCAGCAGTTGGTCAAGGGATTGCTGCAGAGCCATTCTGCCTCAATCCATCCGACGATGTCATATCCGTCCACCATAACCTTGACCCAGTCGCCCTGGATGTCCATGGGCATGAGTTCCATTTCCTGGTTGAAGGTGAACACGACGTTGGCATTGTCATCGGGTGCGTCACGCAGGTAAAGTTCTTGGCCACCGTAGTTACTCGAACCCAGCCCAAGTGCCCTGAAATGAATCCAATACTCACCAGTGTCCGAGCCCTCCAAGACCACCTCGGAATCATCGTCACCGGCGGTCCAGATGTCAACAATCTTCCACCAACCGTCCTGGGGCGTGGTCAAGGTCAACACATAATCGGTATCGTTCGAAAGCGACATAACCGTTCCCCCACTGGCCTTGTTGAGGATGTGGGTCATCATGCCGTCAGGCGAGAGATAGGCAACCAATGTGTCTTGTGCATTAAGGGTAAACAAGCTGACCAGCAAAGCGGCAAATAAGAACACATTTTTCATAAAGCTTCAAAATAAGTGGTTAATGAATGCACAAATATAGGCATTATTTGATTGATAATACCATTTTGGGGCGCAAAAAACAATTTTGCTAGCTAAAAGTGTTCAAAAGCGGTTGAATAACATTGATGAAACCATGGTTTCATCACAGGTTATTTCTTTTTATTCCTGGATTTCTTTTTCATTTCATAGACCATAGAAATGAAAGCGATAATCACTCCAAGTACAGCCACAAACAGTGTGACCAGGTCGTAGTTTTCTTTCAGAAAAGCGGTTACCGAGTCCATATGGGGTTATGCTTTAGTCTTTCTCATTCTTCTTGAAAAGTTCGTCCACAGCGGCCTTGAGGTTGGGAGCCAAGGGCGGGATGTGGTAATTATGTTCCAGGCGGCGCAGCTCGTCAATATCCATCTCCACCTCGTTCTCCTTGCGGGTCTGCTTGAACTCCTTTTTGTCGATGTAGTCGCGGCCGATGGTGTAGGTCTCGAGCAGGATGATGTAATCCTGGTCGGTTCTTTCAAAATGCCCCGACACAAGGATTTGTTTCATCACCAGGTCGTCTATGCGTGACTGCCCGTTCTCGTTGATGTTATAAAGCTCAAAATAGCCACGGTTGGCTTCATGTTTCTTCTTTTTCTCTTTTGGCTTCTTGCCGGTCTTGGCAGCCTTGGCTGCGGCCTTAGTTGCCTCGATGTGATCATCATAGGTCCAGAGGTCAAAGCTGGTAGTGCGCTGACCCGCCAGCATATCATCATCAATATAGCCCAACACCGAAATGGTGTCGCTCACCACACGGCGGCCTGATGGTTCCTCGGCTATGAACAGAGAACCCTTGTTCACATCTTCAAGAATCTGTTTGTAACGGGTGGTCGTGTCGATGCGTGCCCACTTGTCGATGTAGTGGCCCACGAGGGTGCTGAGGATGAAGCGCAGAATGCCTTTACCTTTAGAAACGCTGCGGGTTTTGGCCGAAATCTTCTGCTTGGCCAACTCATAGGTGTTATCCACCACGCCAGCACGGAAGTACAATGGACCCTCGTCACAGACATAGACGCAGCGGTAATAGGTCTGCACATAAAGCAGTTCCTTGGGCTTGACCTCGAGTTCGCTCAACTCGAAATTCTGGTCCTGCATCACCACACACTGGCTGGGAATGGTATCCATTTTGACCTCCTTGGCCTTGAAAGCCACATGCGAGAAGAAAAGGTGGTTCACACCCTTGACATCGTCCAGCCAACCATCGTTATCGGTGGAACCCACCAGGGCTCCCTTCTCGTTGGTCACACACACCGCAGAGATAGGCAGTCCATCGGTGTCAACGACTTGAATGCGCTGAGCCTGGGCGGCAAGCGCAATGACCAAGAATAAGAACAAGAGTAAAGACTGTTTCATATCGATAATTCAGTTTTTGGCTTAATATATAAAACACAAGGTGCTAAGAGAACTTGTTAGTTGAAAAATCGGTCATCTATAAAAAATGCACTCTGTAGAGAGTGCAAAGTGGGTTATTTACTTGACCAACTCACCGATGGAAGTGGTGAGGTTGAACATGAAAGTCGTGGCACCGGTGTGTGGGCGCGCAAAGGCTGCACCGAATCCGAAGGCCCTCACCTTCAAGCCACCGCCGACTGAGAGGCCTGACATGAAGTCACGCTTGTAGGTCGCCATGTCGGAGCGGGTGCGGTAATTATAGCCAATGCCCAGATAGATGTTATCAGTTGGCAGAACGTCAACACCAAAGACGAGGTGGCGCAAGAGGTTGCTGCCGAAGGAATCTTTCTTGATCAGGCCGCTATTGGGGTTGTTGACATCTTCAATCTTATAGTAGGGCGATTTCCAGCGCGCCAGTTCATAGGCGGTAAGGTGCAGTCGAATGGGAGCATGGCCCAGCATCTTGCTGACACCAAACTGGATATCCCAAGGCAGATTGTCCTTAAACTCGTTGAATTTCTTCACCTGACCACCCAAATTCTTGGCCACTAACGAAGCGCTAAACTCGTGGTCGGGGTCATAGTAGTTGATACCCAAATCAGCAGCAACGGCACCCGCGCTGTAGTCCTCATACTTGGAGTAGAGATACTTCACGGTGATACCGCCACGGAAGCGGTCGCTGATGTCGTGGCTGTAGGTGAGGCTGAAGGCCATATCGCTGGCATTGAAAGTGCCCGTCTTGGTACCGTCGATGTCAGCGCCCTGGATATTACCGTAGCCGAAGTACTGGATGCCCACGCCAAAAGCGCCATGCTCGCTCACACCCTGACCATAGCGCAACCCAGCGAAATTGGTCTCACCAATGTAGCGCATGTAGTTGAGCCCCACCTGATGGTCATACTCGGGTCCCAGCAGTGCGGGATTCTGCTCCACGAGGTTGATGTCGTCGTCAATGATGGTGAGGTTGTGCCCACCGAGGCCATAAACATGGCTCGATGACGGCACAGACAGGAAGTTGTATGCCGTGGTCTTGACACCGTCATCGGCTATGGCAGACAATGCCACAGCGCACACGGTCATCAATATCAAGTGACGCAAATTGATTCTCATATTGTCTTGTCTCTTATGTTTCAACTTTATCCTTATAACGTGAAAACAGCACTAGTTAGTATAAATGCGGCAAGTTTTAACTTTTAACACTCATCGTCCTCTGACACACCATCATGCTGACGATGTGCAAAACCACTCACCCAAGGGAGCCTCAAGCGCTTAAAGTCGATGTTCTTGTACAAAAAGCACAGGCTGGCAAACCAGCACACAATCAGGGCACGCATGGTGATAAGGAAATGGGTGTAGGAGTGACGTGCGACCACAAAGTACCATATCGGGGTCAACATCGCTACAAACAACAAGGCAGAATACTTCCTGGAACACGTCCTGTTACCCTTGATACTGAGCAGGGCAGGGATGGCCAGAACTGCAATTATGGCCCATCTCGACAAGCCTTTGGCAGTAAAGAGCGACCACCGTTCCAGCATCACATCAAGCATTTTCTGCCAATAGGTCCAAACCGGCTCGGCTCCTTTACCGATGGAATGAATGTGGACGGAATCAGAAACCTCTTCCATGGGATTATAGCCCGCGAGCAGAAACGCCAGGACCCACTTGGATGCCCACATCAAGCCATAGCCCAAGCACCATGCCACACACAGTGCCAACACGAATCTCATGCCACAACGCTTGTCATCAAGGAGTATCGCCACAGTCAATGGCAATCCCAATGTCATCACAGGCGTGGTGAGAAAATCCAGAAAGGATGTAACGGCACCGATGGCAAAGAAGCACAACAGCAAGCGATGCCTTGTGGCACTCAACGGCCTAAAACCCAACAGGGCTATCATGCTCACGAGAGAGATATAGTAGCATGTGGAAAATTGCAGTGACCAGGGAATAACCGCCGAGTGTACCATGAACAAAGCCACGACAAAGCACAGGGCTATGCCCACCGACAAGCGCCGAGCGAGAAGGCACAAGGCAATGACGAGCAGGATGGTCAGGACGATGCCGTTGAGGACGCGGATTTTCCCATAGTCCAACAACGTGAGGAGAGGCCGCAGAAACACCAGATAACCATGCCAGTATTTGCCGTATTCGAAGGGTTCTCTGACGATATGTCCATCAAGGAGATGCCTCATCGATACCGTTATATCGATATGATCACGGTAACGATAATTGCGCATGGCGGCATCGACAGGATGGGCGTTATCAGCACAGTAGGCGACATTGAGCATGTAGCAGTCGGTGTGGTTGTCCACAACAACGCGTCCGTCCAAAGACGGCTTGTAGGGATAAACTCCTTCCTGGGAAAAAATCTCAGCCGAACTCTTGACCTGAGGTTCAATCGCACTACGCGGAATCATGTGCACCGCTATCACCAGCAGCGTGAATAGCGTGAGCAGCAGGATGTAGAGTAGCAGAAATGAGGACAGGAGTTTTTTCATGCTCTATATCGTCTATGGCACGGAATCAACGCCCGAAAAGCAATTGCTTGTCAGGTTGATACCGAATTGTTCTCCAAGAGATTACTGCAAAGCAGATTGAATCTTCTCGAGGGTCTTGAGGTCGCCCTCATCCACGGCAAGACGGGCCTTGGCATAGAGTTCACGGTACTCCGAGCCACCCAATTCGGGATGAATCTTGAGCGCCAATTCACAGAAGAGCTTGTTGCAGGCCTGAAGGTTCTCGAAGGCAAACCTGTCCATTTCCTCCTGGAAATCCTCATATCGCATCTCGCTGCCATAGACGGTCTTGATGGCTTCCTCCAGGTCACGACGGAACACCACAACCCTGATGGCTTCCTTCCATAAGTTATTGGCCAAACTGTCGCCAATCACACCGGCGGGTATGCCAACAGCCTCAAGCGCTCCCTTGACGATATTGGCGTCAACGGGGTTAGCGTACTTGTTGAAAACAACTAATTTATCTTCATTTTCCATCTTTACTCGTTTTTTAAGTTATTTCTAGTGAAGCTAGATCATCTAGAGGGGCTAGAGGGGCTAGATCATCTAGAGGGGCTAGAGGGGCTAGATGACCTAGAAGGACTTATCTTGTTGAGGCTCACTTGATGCCGCGGGAGTTAAGGGCTTCCTGGTAGCGATGGGCCTTCTCAAGGTGAGAGGTGTAATCAAGGGAGAAATCGTGATAACCGCTGAAGTCGGCACGCGCACACATGTAGAGGTAGTCGTGCTCTGGCGCATTGAGGACAGCATCGATAGTCGATTTCTCGGGCAGGCGGATGGGACCAGGGGGCAAGCCGTCAACACGATAGGTGTTGTAGGGCGAGTTGACCTGCGTCATGGGTACCGTGATGCGCTTGATGGAGAAGTCGCCGATGGCAAACTTCACCGTCGGGTCGGCCTGCAGACGCATGCCCTTCTGGTAGCGGTTGAGGTACAGACGTGCCACCTTGCCGCGCTCATCGGCCTTGCTGGTTTCCTCTTCGACAATCGAGGCGATGGTTGCCACCTGGTCGGGGGTGAGGTTCAAACGCTCGGCTTTGGCTTTGCGCTCGCTGGTCCAGAAGTCGTTATAATAGTCATACATGCGGTCGAGCATCTTCTCGGGGGTGATGTTCCAGTAGAACTCATAGGTGTCGGGCATCAGCAGGCAGGCGATGGTCTCGGGCGTTTTGCCATACTTGGCACAAGTGGTGCTGTCCTTGAGCGCCTTGCGCATGGCATCGGGACCCGCCATGAAGAAGTCGCCCCAGCGCTGGGTCCATTCGTCCAACGTGCGCACATTGTTGAAAGTGAAGCGCAAGCCGTCCTGAACACCATTCTTGATGCGGCGTGCAGCGGTGAAAGGCGACATTCCCGACTTGATGCGGAAAGCGCCCTCGCGATTCTCGACTTCGGCGCCCATCAGGCTCAACATGGTGACTACCCTACTGGCAAAAGACTCGTCCACATGAGCCTTGACACTGTCGCCAATCATGTCAATCGAGCTACCCTTACGCACCTTGACAAGTCCCTCGACAGGAGCGCCCATAAAAAGATAAGGCACTGCACAAGCCACCACAATCACCACGATAGCAGCAAGTGCGCCGATAATCCATTTTTTCTTATTCATATCATTATTTGTTTACTGTCATTGTTTCGCTTGGAACACTTGTGACGAGAAGTCGAGCAGAGCCCGTGAACACAACCCAGTGTGCGCAAGCGGGGATGAGGACGGTTTCGCCCTGCTTGATGGCCGATGAAGGCAAGCCTTCGGCCTCAATCAGGCTCTCGCCCTGGATGCAGGTCAATGCAAGAAACGAGTGGGATTGAGGAATCTCAATCCTCAAGCCCTTAACGACAATATAATGCGTCAGGCTGAAATAACGCGTGGTCAGCAACTCAGTGCTGCCAATCAGGGAAGGCTCGGGAAGTGCAACTTGGCCGTCGAGTGCGTTATAGTCGAGCGCCTCACGGGCCTGTGACGTGTGCAACTCACGTAGGTTGCCATCGGCATCACGTCGGTTGTAGTCCCACACACGATAGGTGATATCGCTGGACTGCTGTACCTCAGCCAACAGGTTTCCTGCCCCGATGGCGTGAATCATCCCAGCAGGAATATAAAACACGTCGCCAGGATGGGAGACATCCCTGTTCACCACGTCGAGAATGGTCCCTTCGGCAAGGTGGCGGTCAAATTCCTCTGGCGTTATTGGCCTTTTAAAGCCTGTGGCGATGGTCGCTCCCTCGTCAGCGTCAAGGATGTACCACATCTCATTCTTGCCAAAGCTGCCGTGACGACGCTGCGCCATGGCATCATCGGGATGCACCTGGATAGAGAGGTCGCGCTTGGCATCGATGAGCTTGATGAGCAAGGGGAAAGAGTCACCAAAGCGTCGATAGACGTCCTCGCCCACGAGATCAGCGCCGTAGCGCTGCACCAGCTGGCTGAGCGTTAAGCCATCGTCCTCGCCTCCCTTGACAACCGATTCATGGCCTGGCACTGCCGACAGTTCCCAACTCTCGCCGATGGGTTCATCACAAGCGGGCAGGCGCTTGAACGCCACCAGTTTGTCACCGCCCCACAAGACGGGCTTCAATATGTTATTAAACTTATAAATTTCCATTGACAATTATAAATCTACATTTGACAATTATTCCAACCGACAAAGGTAGTCAAAATTTGTGCAAACCGAGCACCATTAAGCTTGATTAATGGTTGATATGTCACCAAATTGATGTAAAATTTGCCAGTTTTCACTTCTTCAGTCATCAGTTTTTAGGGATTTTAAAGTCTTTAAGGACTTTAAGGTCCTTAGGGTCCTTAGGGACTTTAGGGTGGTTGCTGATGAGTGGTGAGGTGTTATGTTATTGGGCGACCTTGTTGTTGTCGTCTTTTATCCACTTGATGTACTGGCTGTAATCGTGATGGACGAGGACGCCGTTTTCCTTGTCGTCACGCCAGGTGTCGGTCCAGTCCATGTCATAGCCGTGACCAGTGGCATCATGGAAGATGTGGCCCTCGCCCTCGTTCATCTTCCAGTAGGCTACCAGGCCGTCGCTGTGGGCATTCACGCCCGCAAAGCCCGTGGAAATCTCGCTGGCGGTGAGGGCACGGTTCCACACGCGCACCTCACAGAGCCTGCCCTGGAAGAACTGGCTCGTGCGATAACCACCCCAAGACATACCCAACTCAAAGCGCTGGAAAGGCGTTGCCTTGCCACTGCCACTCGCTTGTGCATCCTCGACGCCATCGACATACATCTTGAAGGTAGCGCCGTCGTAGGTGCAGGAAACGAGATACCAGCGGTTGGTCTTGAAATGTGTCGAGGAGAAGCATCTGCCTCCAGGAAGTACCCATTGCAGGATGTCACCGCCCGCCGAGCCGTTCTCACCAAAGCGGAACATATTGGCTTCCTCCTCGTTCTTGCCCTCGATGGACAGCACACGTTTGATGTCACCCACCTTGCCGAACTTGTAGGAATAGACCTTGAACTCGATGGTGTAGTTGGTCAAGTTCACCATCTTGTCATCGGGGAAGATATAGTTGGACGAGGCATTCTGGTTATTCTCGAGCGAGTAGAACGAGATGATGCGGGAAATCTGCAGGAAGATGGTACGGCTGCTCTCGATAACCTCACCGCCGTCGCCATCGACCTGACGGATGGTCACGGGAATCACATAGGTAGCGCCCTCGATGAAGTCGTCGGTACTCATGACCTTGACCTGGGCAGCCGTGGACAGGGCTTCGCCCTGATTGATAGTCACCTCGCTGTTCTCAAGTGCGACATCCGAGGACGGCACCGCGTAATAGGCAGAGCCATGCTTGGCGTTGTAGGCACGCACCAGGGCCGTGTCGATGGCAAGATGGATGGTCACAGGCTTGGCACAACGGCGCGTCGCCTTGACAGTCACGGCACAGGCCGCGGGCAGTTCATCGACCGTAAAGCGCTGTACCGGCAACTGTTCGGTACCCGAGATGAGCAATCCCACCTTCTGGTAATCAAAATTGTCGCCCTCGCTGTTGCAGGCAGCCAGCAACAGGCCGGCAGCCATGAGAAATAGCACTTTGAATATATTCTTTTTCATTGTTGTCTGTTTTATTGATGGCCGTGACCGGAGTCACGGCATAGATTAACACTGAGGGCGAATTATTGAGATTTCCTGGCAGGATTCATAATTTGGATGGCACGGCGGATGGCACCGTAGGGCACCCCGTCGCTCGTGTTGTAGTAGTTGCGCTCCACATAGTAAGCGCCACAGCCTCCCTTGTGGCCCGTAGCGGGCTCCCAGGCGGCATAGTTGAGGATTTCTCCACCCGTAGGCTTCTGGCCGAAGGACTCACAATACACCGTTTTCTCGTCGGGGTGTCCTGTCGCCCCTACCCCAGCGCCCTGCTGGCTGTAGGCCTGCTTGACGTAGTAGTCCACATAGGGGTCACACGCCAATGGAGGCGAAACCGAGAAATAATCGACGATGACGAGTTTTTCGGGATACTGGCCGTTGGGACCGAAGATTTTGTCACATTCCTCGATGGCCCAGGTCAAGTGCTGGCTGTTCCATCCCTCGTAGTCGAAATCGGCTCCGTCAAGGCCTGTCTTGACAACCGTGTCACAGACCCAGCGGGCGTAGGCACGAATGGCTTCCTCGCTGCGGTCACTGGAGAGATTGTAGGAGATGCCGCCAACGGTGAACTTGTGGTTATAGTTAGATGCATCGGCATGGAAAACAAAACGGGTGCCCTTCTTGTCGCGCGTCTCTATCATGTCCTGATAGGCAACGGGGTGCGTTTCGGGCGTGGGGATTCCCATCCACAGGTTCACGATGTCGATGCTGTCGGGCAAGCCGATGATGCGCTCGCCCCACGATGCCGGGTCCTTGTAGCCGCTGGCACCCTCGATAGGCGCCCAGTCGGCATAATAGACGTAGCAGATTTCGTGAGGAGTCGCCTTATAGTCGCGTAGCGCCTGGTAATACTCCTCGCTGTACTCTTTCAATGGCTGCAGGTCCAACGCCTCGGGCTTGGTGTCACACGAGAAGAACAGCGCCAACAATGCTGCAGCAATGATATATCTTGTAACTTTCATTTTACCAACTATTAACTATTCACTATCAACTGTTAACTGCTTACGGTCCCACCACAGGCGGGTACCGCCATTATCCTGACCGCCGCCCAAAGCCTCGCTGCCCAGCAACTGGACAGCAGCCTGCACGGCAGCCTCGTTGGTGTTATACTCCTGCACGGGGAAGGGGCATCGACGCACCTGAATGTCGGTGTCGATGAGTCCCTGGCTATCGTTGTTCACGACGGGCAACAGGCGAGGATATCCAGTGCGACGGAATTCTGCCCAACCCTCGCAACCGTCGGGGTACATCGCAATCCATTTTTGGGTGATGATGCGTTCCAGGTTGGTCTCAAAGTCGGCAGCGTCGTCCCAGGCGATGGTAATCGTGCTGGGGGCGGCAATGGCATTGCCGCCGTTGGTGCGGTCCACATAGCGCGTGGGCTTCAATGACGTATTGGTGATGTAGGCATCTTCGCCACTCACGTTGTTCTCGCCAAAAGACGCACGGATTCCCGCTTCATAGAATGCCCTTGCCGTGCCACCCATGTTCCATCCGCGCAGGGCGGCCTCGGCACGCAGGAAGTAGCTCTCGGCAGCCGTCATCCACACGATGGGCGTGGTGGCTTGGTCGATGTTCAGGTTGGAGACATACACGCCGGCATAGCGCGTGGGATTCATGTTGTGGACACCCAAGCGCACACCATGGTACTTGTTGTCGTTGGTGGCAGGCAGGAAGTAGGCCGCCAAACGCGGGTCACTGTAGCCGTTCATGTAGCAATCCATTGAGGCGCCCATGCGCACCTCGCCCGCATTGAAGTTGTAGGCCATGTCATAGTTCGGGTGGAAGTAGGTCAAGCGGCCATGCAACAACTGGGCACGCTCGGCAACTGTCTCGATGAAGCCTGCAGGACATGCCGCCGATTTCTCGGCCTGCTGCTGTGCCAGTGCGGGGTCGGCATAGACCACACGCAGCGCCAAACGCAGGCGCAATGTATTGGCAAACTTCACCCAACGCATCACATTGCCCTCATAGACGTTGTCATAGTCGGGCAGCAAGACACCGCCAGACTCGGCAAGCGGCATGAGCACATTGATGGCCTCGTCCAGTTCCTCAAAGAACTTTTTATACACCTCCTGCTGGCGGTCATAAGCTGTTCCCAGCGTTCCGCTACCGAAATGGATATAAGGGATGGGACCGTACATGTCGGTCACGCGGTGCAGCGCCTCGACCTTGACGATTGTCGCCAGTGCCGCAACGGCGGGCTGATTCATCTCGCCAGCAACCTTAGTAACGCGCTGCCAGGCGGGCATCACCTCGCTGAAGGCACGGGTGAACATCTGGTCATACCAGCCGCTCACGAAGCTGTAGGAACCGTTGTGAACGCCGTTGCGCCAAGTGCCCGTCAGCGCCAGATAGCCCGAGAAGGCATCGGCGCTCAAGCCTTGCGCCACCTGATAGTCCGACGAGAGGCAGTTGCCAGAGCCGTCATCGAAGAGGACGACACGGTTGACCATCTGCGAGAAAAAGGCGCCCACGTTCTGGTAGTCGTTGGCGAGTTCCTCGTCGGTTAGCTGGTGCTGGTTGGTGTTAATTTCGTCAAACGACTTGGTGCATGCCGCCAACATCACGGCGACAGCTATACTGATGATAATTCTTGTCTTCATAGCCGTATCAGAATTTGAGTTTCACATTAAATCCCATCGAACGCAGGCTGGGCTGCATGAAGTAGTCGATGCCCTGGTAGTAGGTGCCCGTGTTGGAGGTCGCCTCGGGGTCATAGGGGGCCTTGTTGTAAAGCATACACAGGTTGTGTGCTACAAAGGACACATTCAGGCCCTTTATCCACTTCACCCAGCGGTAAACGGGCACGTCATAGCCGACACTCAACTCGGCGAGCCTGAGGTTGGTCGCGCTATAGACATAACGGGAATCTACCGTGCCGTTGGGATTGCCCACGGTCTGGTAATAGCCCTGGGCATTGATTTTCTTGCCGTTGATGACCACGCCGCCGTCGTTGCGGGCGTCCTGTGTGGCCTCCGAAGCGCCATAGTAGTCCAGGATGGCCTGTGTCTCGCTCACGACGATGCCGCCGTTGCGGTAAGCCAACAATGCCGATACGGTCACACCCTTGAAAGACAATGAATTGCCCCACGACAGGTTGTAGCGGGGTGCCGCCTGACCGGCGTAGATGTAATAGGCATTGTTGTTGGGATTGGCCTCAACGGTCTGGCGCTCGGGATTGATGTAGATGGCGCCATGCTCGTCGGTCTTGAGCGTGGAAACATAGACGTCGCTCAGCGTTCCGCCCTCGGTAAGGCGTATCTGGTAGCCCGAAGTGCCACCCATGTAGAGTTCGTCCAGGTTGTAAATTTCGCCGTCGATGGGATTGCGCCAGTTCTTGAGCAACTGCTTCACCTTGTTGCGGTTGAGTGTCCAGGTCAAGAAAGTTTCCCAAGTGAGGGCTCCGATGGGCTGGGTGTAGTGAGCGGTGAGTTCCACGCCCTTGTTGTCCACACGGCCACCGTTGACTACCGCGCTGGTGTAACCCGACGAGGCGGGCAAGGCGGGATAGAAGAACTGGTTGCGCGTGCTGGACTTGTAGAGCGTCGCATTCACTTTCAGACGACTGCTGAACATGTACAGGTCGATACCAGCCTCCCACGAGTCGGTGCGCTCGGGCTTTAGGTCGGTGAGCATGCGCGTCGAGGTCTCGGCAAGGCCCGTCGAGGGGTTGATGGCATAGGTCTCATGCGTCAAGAACGGCTCATTGGGCTCGTTACCCACCTGGGAATAGCCCACGCGGGTTTTGAGGTATGTGAGCCAGTCACCACGCCTGAGAGCGGGAATGATGTCGGTCCAGATGGCAGACACGCCAGCCGACCAGTAGAAATAGCTCTTCTCCAACTTGCTGGACCAGTCGTTGCGGGCAGTCACGTCAATGTATGCCATACCACGATAGCCCAACTGGGCGGTGGCATAGACGCTTTGCAACTGGGTGCGATAGCCGCTCTGCACAGGCTTGAAGGTCGAATTAGAGGTCTCGACGTTGGCGAGGGTGAACTTGTTGGCGGTACCTTTCAGGTGACCGCTGAAGCCCTCGATGCTGTTGTCGCGCTGGTCAAAACTCGTGCCCAGCACGCCGCTCAGGCTCAAGTGGTTCTCGTCAAAATTAAAGTATTTGTTGAACTTGGCAAACGCCTCGGCATAGAGTTGGCGGTTGCTCACGTTGCGCAGGCCGTAGTGGCCGTATTTGGAGGCGTAGAGCGTATTGGTCGAGGCGAAGAATTTTTCCTCATACTTTTCGCTGCTCTTGTCATATTTCACGCGGCCAGTGATGTCGAGCCACGGGGTGATACGCCAGTTGAGCGAGACGGTTGCCTGGTGGCGCTCCTTGTGATTGATGAAACGCTCACGCTCGGTTTCCCAATAGGGATTCTCCATCGAGATGTCGTAGTTGTAGGGCCAATACTGCACGGGGAAATTGCGGCCCGTGTCATAGCGCTCGTAATAGCCCAACTTGGAGAAATCATCACCTGCCGGGAACAGATAGACCGGTACCAGCGGATTGTGGTACTGGCCCTGGCTGATCATGTTCTGCTCCTTGACGGCGGCAAGCATATAGCCCAAGTCGAGCGTCATGCGGTTGTCGAGGAAATTGGTCGTATTGCGAACCGAGACATTATAGCGGTCGTAGTTGTTGCTGTGGATGATGCCCTGGGCATTGGTGGCACCAAGCGACAGATAGGTCTGATTCTTTTCGGTACCGGTGCTCAGGCTCACCGAGTTGGCGATGTGGGCACCCGTCTGGAAAAAGTCGGCGGGACGATAACTGCTGGGTTTATCCAATTTCTCACCCCAACTGAAGTAACTGCCCGTCTCGCTGGGACCATATTGGTTCTGGAATCGAGGCAAGACAAAGGGGCGCGAGAACTGGAAACTGCCGTTGTAGGTCACATCCACCCTACCCTCACGGCCGCGCTTGGTCGTGATGATGATGACACCGTTGGCGGCGTTGGCACCGTAGAGGGCGGCAGCCGTGGGACCTGTCAGGGCACTGATGCTCTCGATGTCATCGGGGTTGATGTTGCTGGTGGCGTCACCAGTCTGGCCCGCTCCAGCAAAGACGCCCTCTGGCTGCTCGCTGGAGAGGTTTTGCATGGGAATGCCATCTACAACGTAAAGCACATTGTTGTTGCCGTTGATGGACTTGGCGCCGCGCATCACGACGCGGCTGCTGCCGCCCGCTCCCGTCGCGCTGGCGTTGATGGTCACACCAGCGACCTTGCCCGCTAGCGAATTGACGAAGTTGGCGTCCTGCACGCGCATCAGCGCATCACCGCTCATCTGCTGCACATTGTAGGACAACGACTTGGCCTCCTTTTTGATACCGAGGGCGGTCACAACGACCTCATTCAGCACCTGGGCGTCCTGCATCAGGTTGATGGTCAAGTCATTGCCATCGACCTGCACTTCACGGGTGCCATAGCCCACATAACTCACTACCAGGGTCGAGCCCTGCGGTGCCTGAATGGCAAAACGCCCGTCAAAGCCCGTGACGGCATTTGCATTGAGTCCCTTAGCACTCACGGTCGCCCCAATGACGGGGTCGCCATTCTCGTCAAGCACCAATCCTGTTACCGTCGAGGCCTGTACCGCGCCGTGCTGCACCTGTGGCGACGGCGCAGCAACAGCCGAACTCCCGCCCAAAGCAAGGGCCAGCAGCAAAAGCAAGCATGGAATAACGGGACACTTAAATCTCTTTTTTTTCATTATATACTATTTATTGGTTGATGTTCTGCTGGCAAAGTTAGTCAATTCTTCCCATTCAGACAAATGCACCAGAGGAACAGTTCTTCTGAGAAAGAAACAGAATCAAATTGTTATTCATTGCATAGTCATTTCAAATCCGTGCGCTTGAATAACTTTTATAATAATCTGACTATAAATAACTTACATCCGTCTAGTCGATTTTTAACGGGACACTAATGGTCTGATTTCAATAAAAAAAAGAGTCGCCTACCCCAACGGGCGGCGACTCATAAGCGTCCTTTTAAATGCTGTAACAGCTAACTTACTTGATGACCTTGGCGGTGGTGGTGCTGCCGTCACTGTAGGTGGTGACAACGATGTTCACACCACTGACGGGCTGAGCGCTCTGCTGACCGGAGAGGTTGTAGTAAGCCACATTGGCTACGGTCTTGTTGGCATTCACCTCCTCGACTGCGGTACCGTCCTTCTTGATTTCGACGTCAATGTCCTTGTACATGTCATCAAAAGCAAGTTCAAAGGTATCATCGCCGTCAACATAGAGGAAGTAGTGCATGGTGTGGTTCAAGCTGTAGTAGTTGCCATCCTCGGCGGGAGCGACAGTGTTGCCATCGGCATCCTGCAACTCATAGAACACGTTCTTGCCATCAATGATATTAATGCGGATATCATTGGTGAAGTAAGGAGTGCGGAATGCGGGCAGACGGTGCTTGGGCAGGTCATACATGAGCTGTACACCAAAGTATTGGGCAATGTACTCATAGGTGGCATCGCTAAAGCAGAAGGCACCAGAGCGCATCAAGCTTGCTGTCTCGGCCTCGGCATCGTCATAAGCCATGTAACGATACTTCATGTGAATGTCCTCACAGTTAACCATCCACAAGGTGAGGTAGATGTTTTCACCCTTGTACCAGAACGGAACCAGATTACCTTCTTCATCAGGGTTGTTGAAGGGAATTTCCACGATTGTACCGGGATTCTCGGCAGTAGCTTCGGGATCAAACACACTGTGATAGCCGGGGAAACCAGGTATCATGCGCTCGCCACGGAATGCGATAGTATCGATGAACAGGTCACCGTCGGGAAGATTGGTCTTGTAGCCCTCGAGCAGCTCATCATAATTGTCCAACTCCAACTGGTCAACAGGGATATTGCGGCACCATGCGGTCACATCCAAGTAAACGCCCTTGGTGTCGGCATAGTCGGTTGCCACATCATATCCATCGAGTCCCAGACCGATTACCTTAGCGTTGGCAGGCAACGTAGCGGTACCCTTGCTGGTGTCTCCTCTTGTAAAATCGCGGGCAGTCACCAGATACTCGGGCTGGAATTTCATCATGCGAGAACTGGGGTCTGCATCAGGATAGTTCTGAATGTCCTGATAAACGTTTACATCAACAGGCATTGCAAACAACAGGGTGTCGTTGGCAGGCTGAGCAATGTTAGCAGAAGTCACTGTAACACCTGCGTTAGCAACGCCACAAGCAAAAGCTAATGCAAGAATTGAGAGTAAATACTTTTTCATAATCATCATTTTTTATTTGTTGTTAGTAAATTCGGTTGAATAATGCATATAATTATCGCAAAAATACTTCAAAAAAACGAATTGACAAAAAAAATCACGAATATTTTGAAAAAAAATTGGGATTATGGCCATTATTATGGTTGTTTATCATCCCGTCGAGTCTTCACCTTCTTGACAAACAGGCTCAACAAGAGCACCGGTGACGTGCCGAAGATGACTATCAGCCAATCGGTGAAACTTAGCGGTGCACAATCGAAGAGTTGATAGCAGCACTGGACGATGAGTATCTGACCAATGAAAATAACCATCAGCACTGCCCAGAACACTCGACTGCCCTTCATATTGTTGAAAAAGTTCTTTCCCGTCGCAAAAGCCCTGGCGTTCAACATATTCCAAAACTGCAGGAACACAAAGGTACTGAAGAAAATGCCCATCTCATGCGGATTGATATTGGGATTGATACCACGCACGAAAATCGGACCGCCATTCGCCTCGCGAATGAACGCATAATACATCACAATCATCAGCACCGCAAAGATGACACCCGTCACCATGATGAATTTCATCATGTCTGAGGTGATGATGCTTGCATGTGAATCGCGTGGCTGTTGGCGCATGAGGACACTATTGGGCGGCAACGAAGCCAGTGCCAGGGCGGCAAAGGTATCCATAATCAGGTTGACCCACAGCATCTGAGTCACCGTGAGCGCCGGCTGCCTACTGAAAAACGAGCAGATGGCCACGACGAGGCAGGCACACACATTCACAGCCAGCTGGAATAGGATAAAACGCTGGATGTTGCTGTACAGGGAACGTCCCCATAACACCGCCTTATTAATGCTGGCAAACGAATTATCCAGAATGGTGATATCACTCGCCTCCTTAGCGACCGCGGTACCGTCGCCCATCGACAAGCCTACCTGGGCCGCATTGAGTGCAGGGGCATCATTGGTGCCATCACCCGTGACAGCGACCACCTCACCCTGCTGCTGGAGCAGACGCACGAGGCGCATCTTGTCGTCGGGGCGCGCACGCGACATGACTTTGATAGAGGCAACACGCTTGGATGCATCTTCGTCATTAAGGGCGGCAAAATCGGGACCCGTAATGATGGCATCGTCAGAATCATCGTCGGTCCACAGCCCCACCTGACGTCCCACTTCCCTTGCCGTTGCGGCCGTGTCGCCGGTGACAATTTTCACCTTGACACCCGCACTGCGGCAGTCCTGAATAGCATCGGGCACATCGGGACGCACAGGATCACTGATGGCGACAATGCCCATGAACGTGAGAGCCGGTGCATTACCCGCCTTGAGCATGGAAAGGACTTCCTTGGGGTCGCTATCCTTGGGAAGTTCACAATAGGCAAACGCCAGAGTGCGCATGGCCTTGGCCTGATAGGTCGCCAACTCATCATTCACACGCTGGAAGGTAACATCACCCAGCACATCACTAGACAAACGCATGACTATCTCGGGAGCACCCTTGACCAGCAACAGGCGTTTTCCAGTGGTACTCTCTACAACCGTTGCCATGAACTTGGTCATCGTCGAGAAGGGCATCTGGCCCAGCGTTTCACATTCATCCCTCGATGCCAAATAGTCATAGCCGGCATCATGCAACCACAGCAATAGGGCTCCCTCGGTGGGATTGCCCAGTGCCGTCAGGTTGTCGGGGTCGCTGTCATCAAGAAAAGCGGTACTGTTGCATGAGATGCTCTCCCTCACGATTGTGCTCATCGTGTCGTCACCCAGTTTATCGCCGTCTGGCAGACCGTAGAAATGAGCCTGATATACCTTCATCCGGTTCTGGGTGAGCGTACCGGTCTTGTCGGTGCAGATGACCGTGGCAGCACCCATCGTCTCGCAGGCGTGCATGCGGCGCACAAGGTTGTTGTGTTTCAACATCTTGCGCATACTCAATGCCAGTGAAAGCGTCACGCTCATGGGCAGTCCCTCGGGAACCGACACCACAATGAGCGTCACGGCGAGCATAACCGTCTCGATAAAGTATTGTGCATCAGTAACAAGCCCTTCACTGCCGCCGCGCCAGAAGAACTCCACAATGCGGCCCAGTACCAGCAATCCGGCCATGATATAGCTACCGTAAGATATGGTGCGCCCCAGACGGTCAAGCTGACGGGTGAGCGGGGTCTGTATTTCGTTGTCAATCTGGGCGTCACGGTAGATTTTGCCGTACTCCGTCCGGTCACCCACGCGTGTCACATGCATTGTTGCGCTGCCCTCGATAACAGTGCTCGCACGCAGCAATTCGTCAGCGGGATAGGTTGCTTCGGTTGCCGTGGCGGCTACTGCCTTGTCATGGGTCTTCCACGCCGATGGTTCGCCTGTAAATGAACTCTCGTCAACGGTCAGATTGTAACTGTCGATGACGCTACCGTCAGCAGGCACTTTTTCGCCTGTTTCCAGAATGACGATGTCGTCCACAACAATGTCGCAACGCGGCACTTGGGTGACATGGCCATTGCGCATCACCTTGACTTTGACATGGTCATCCGACTGGTTGAGCAGCCTGAATTTTTTATTGGCGTTGACTTCGACAAGAAATCCCACCAGTGTGGCAAGCGTCACAGCAAGGAAGATACCCAGCGGCTCAAAGAAAACGCTGCTGCCCATATTCAGCCCGAAACACTCGTAAACCGATAATCCTACCGATAAAACAAGTGCCACCATAAGAATCTTGATGAGCGGATCATCAAATTTCCCCAAAAACTGCTTCCACAATGGTTCGCGCTCTGGCGGAGTGAGGACATTATCGCCATGAAGTTGACGACTGGCAACGACTTGGGCGTCGCTGAGTCCTGTATTGCGTTTTATTTTAGCCATTATAAGTAGTTAGTCACTATCTGTGTTACAATTGACGTGAGAGCAATTATCATGCCAAATCAAAAAGCCGGTATGATTTTCAAAAAAAAATCAAACCAGCTTTAAGGTATTCTTCTCATCACGCGGTCAGGCGCGGGGGGTGTTGCCTGCGAACAAAGCGCTTCTTGTTGAAGATGGAATCCAAGCGCAGCTTGATGACACCCCACAGGGCCTCAAAGAAGATGCTGCTGTTCATCTTGCTTGTTCCCAGCACACGGTTGACGAATACGATAGGCACCTCCTTGATGATGAAGCCCATGCAGTGGGCGGTGAATTTCATCTCAATCTGGAAGGCGTAACCCTTGAATTCGACAGCATCGAGGTTGATAGCCTCGAGCACCTCGCGACGATAGCACACGAAACCTGCCGTCGCGTCACACACCTTCATTCCAGTGATCAGTCTGACATAGGCCGATGCGAAGTAGCTCATGAGCATCCTACCCATCGGCCAATTGACGACATTAACGCCAGTCAAGTATCTGGAGCCCACTGCAACATGTGCTCCGCCCGTGTTGCAAGCGGCCTGCAGTTCATGCAGTTTCTCAACCGGGTGCGAGAAATCGGCATCCATCTCAATGATGTAGTCATAGCCATTGACCAGCGCCCACTTGAAGCCAGCGATGTAGGCAGTTCCCAATCCCTGCTTTCCCGCACGCTTCAAGATGTGGATGCGCTCGGGTTGCTCGGCAATCATCGTGTCAACGATGGTGCCGGTGCCGTCGGGAGAATTGTCATCAACGATGAGCACATCAAACTGGTGCTCAGTAACATTGAGCACAGCATTGATGATGTTCCTGATGTTCTCCTTCTCGTTATAAGTAGGAATAATTACTAAACTATCTGACTTCATTGGTGCCTGTTTTCTTTAATCGTCAACAATTTGAGTACAAAAGTACTGCTTTTTTTTCATTATATCGTTACAGATGATGATAATATTGTGTTACAGGGACGTTTTTATAATCCATTTGCAACGAATGACCCCTTTTTTAAGAATTTTTACAGCAAAAACCATGCCATTTTGCTGCCAGGGCGATTGATGCGGGCTTCTTTTACCGGCATCAGGGGATGGCTCTCCCCTCTCCTTCCTCCCCCTCGCTGCCGCTTTTTGCCTGAGAATGTTCGGTTTATGGTAGTTTTCTGCAATCGTTTGCATCAAAAAATCAACAAGTTTCGCACCATTTCACATTATTAAAAAAATTGAGGCACTACTTTTGCCTCGATTAACCGCATGGAAGTATTTTTTCTCGTTTCAGGCATCATGAGACCGTTTTATGCCAATCACTCACGCAATGATGCCTCGGCGGGAAATTTAACCTCTAATATTTTTGCGCTCAACGATATTAACCAACACCAACTTTTATAACTATCATTCAAAAATGAAACAGATGATATTTCAAACAAGATTGACATTGAGGCTATTAGCCTTGATGTTATGCATGGCTGCGACCGTTCCGCAGCTATGGGCTCAAACCTACACTGTGGCCGGCAGCGACGCGCAAGCGCTGGGCACAACTTGGGACCCAGAAAACACGAATAACAACATGACGCTGTACAGCGGCAACATGTACTACTTGTTGAAAACGGTCACCTATTCGTCAAATACCAACGGCGAGTACAAAATCACCGTCAACAACAACTGGACAGTATCCTATGGTGCAAATGGTGGCAGCGGCAATGCTTCCTACTCAGTGAACAGCGGTACTGGATATGTTTGCTTCGCGTTCAACTCAAGTAGCCATGTGCCCCACATGGTTTCCTCCCTGCAGAACGTGATTGTGACCGGCAGTGACACCCAGGCGCTGGGCGCATCGTGGGATCACATCAACACGAGCAACAAGATGAGTACCAACGACGGTATCACCTACACGCTCGTTCGCAATGTGGACTATACTGCTGCTGCAAACGATTTGCAGTGTAAGGTGGGTGTAAACAATAAGGACTTTTATGGTACCAGCACAGGCGGCAATGTTTATTATAACATCCCTAGCGCCGGCTCCTACACGGTGACCTACAACTTCAATGCGGTGACCGGCATTCTTACCGTGGATGTTCAATCAGCCGCTCCGGTAATCCCCAACTATTACATCACGGGTAATAGCGGTCTGGGCCTTGGAAACTTCAACTATCAGCAGCAGAACCTGAGAACGATGGCCTATGATGACGTCAATGATATCTACACCTACAGCTACAATGTTACGGCCCTCGGCACCTACTACTTCGCGTTTGCCGATGGCGGTGGCAGCTCTTGGGATGATTTTAACGGCAACCACCGTATTGGCCCCACCAGTGGCAATGAAACCGTGAACCTGAATGGCGGTTGGGCCACGACCCAGAAAGGGGGTGGCAGCTATGCCGTGACTGTGGATGCCGGTCAAGTGACCATCACTCTGGATGTTACCCACATGCGCTACAAGGTTGACGGAACAGCTCCCGTCATCACGGTTGACTATTACGTCGTGGGCGATGAGACCAGCATATTCCCCAACGGCTGGAACGATGGAGACCAAAACAAGATGGCCGACAACGGCGACGGCACCTACACTTGGGAGTCAGGACAATTCCACCTCGCCGCAGGCGCCAGTTACGCCTACAAGGTGTGGGGAGATGATGGCTCGTGGCATCCCAGTGGAGCCAACGCCACGTTCAGCAGCAATGTCCAGGGCAACTACACTGTGACCATCAATTACGACAGCAACAACGGGACGGTCACACACCAGCTGAATCTCGTTCAGGAAGACCAGTCCTATACCTACAACATCCGCGTCCGCTACACGGGCAGCGAGAGTCTGGGCAACGTCTATCTCCATGCATGGGACGCAGCCGGTGACAAGACTAACTGGCCTGGCACGGCATTCTCAGGCATGACCACTACCGAGGAGAACGGCCACACCTACTATTGCGCCACCTTCACCTCCTATAGTCAGACGCTTAACCTCCTGTTCAACGAGAACGGCAGTGGTGACACCAAAACCACTGACCTCACAGCACAGCCCGGCACCAGCTACTTCACCTACGGTGGCGGCAGCACTGTCAGCGGTCCCAATCAGGCAGCCGACGAGGCCGACCCGACCTATGACTACACCATTTATGTGCGCTACAAGGGCAATGCCACGCCTCACGAGTATCTGTGGGACGGTGCCGGCACCCTGCTGGGCGACTTCCCCGGTAAGGAACTGACCGATGCCAGCACCTTCACTACCGAGGTCATCAACGGCTACACTTACTACAAGTACAGCGTCAACGCATCTGATTATGCACAACTGGGCATGATTCTTAACGAGGGTGACGACAGCCACAAGACTACTGACCTGACCGTCGAGCCGGGTACGAGCTACTTCACCTACGGCGGCGGTAGCACCGTGAGCGGTCCCAATGCTGAAGCAGACCCCGCCATCACTTACTATGCCGAGAGCAGTTTCGCCGGTTGGACCACCGAAGGTACCCAGATGACCGCCAACGGTGACGGCAGCTACAGCAAGACCTTCACCGGCGTGAACCTCAGCAGCGGCACCACCTATGAGTACAAGGTCTATGGCGCCGACGGTACCGACGAGGGCGTCTGGATTGGCGACAACGTCACGTTCACGCCGCCCATGGGAGGCACCTATGACGTGACCATCACGCTCAACAGCGACGGCACCGTCAGCCACACGCTGACGATGACGGCTGCCGGTACGGTTTATATCAACGGTGACGGCGCCCTTGGTAGTTTCGCCTATGCTCCCGATAAGGCAATGACCTATACCGACAACGGCATCTACACTTATACAGCCACGGTGACCGATCCATTCGAGTACATCAATTTCGTGTTCGCTTCAGGACAGGGCGAAGACTGGACAGACTTCAATAACCATTACCGCATCGGTCCGAGCGATGGCAGCCAAAACTACGTCATCAACAGCGGCTACACCGCAACCCAAATGGCTGGTGGAGATAACGGTTCTTATCGTGTCAGGGCTGCCGCAGGAACAGTGACCTTCTACTTCGATGCATTGAACATGCAGTTCAAGGTCGAGGGAACGGAGGCTCCTGTCACCTATTACGTGGTGGGCGATGACACCGACATCTTCCCCAACGGCTGGAACACCGGCGACGGAACGGCGATGACACTTGAGGACAACGTCTATACCTGGACATCCAGCCAGGTTAGCCTCACCAAGGGCACCACCTACGAGTACAAGGTTCTAGGTGACGATGGGGTTTACCATCCCGTCAACAGCGACAATTTGTCGTTCACGCCCAGCCTCACTGGCGACTACACCGTAACAGTGACCTACGACATCGCCAACGAGACGATTACCGCTACACTGAACCTCGTCGGCACGGCTCCCTACTATATCGAAGGCTCGGAGGGCTTAGGCTTGAGTTGGGGCTATGCTCCCACCACCCAGATGACCCTTGACCCGTCAACAGGCATCTTGTCATACACTTGCACAGTTGCCGAAGACGGCACCTACAACTTCATGTTTGCAAACGGTCAAGGCAGCAACTGGGATGACTTCAATGCCAACTACCGCATCGGTCCGCAAAGCGGCGACCAGAATATCGACATCGACGGCAACTGGGTTACCACCCAGATGGCAGGAACCGATGGCGGCTCCTATCAGATCAACTGCGCGGCCGGGCAGGTAACCATCTACTTCAATCCTGCCACGATGAAGTTCATGGTGGAAGCTGCACCTCCCACCTACCAGTACACGTTCTATGTCATCGCGACAGACGGCACGACGGTTCCATACCTGTATTTGTGGGACAATGCCCAGAACGTCTACACCAATTCGTACCCCGGCAACGAACTCACTACCACTGAGGTGCTTGCTGACGGCAAGACCTGGCACAAGTGGAGCGGAACCATCCTGGTTGATGTCCTGAACGCCATCGTCAGCGGTGGTGGCAGTAATGCTGACAACACCAAGACCAAGAACATCACCAATTTTGAGCCTGGCACATACTACATCGTGTGGACACCAGAGCGTGGAGAAGGTGAGGAATATAACCACTTTGAGCTCTACAATGAGCCTCCTAGCGCCACTGGAGATCACCAACTCTTCATCCACGGCGGCTATTACCATGCCGGCGAAACATTCTCTTACGGCAGCAACATTGGTTCCGAAATGAAGTATGATGCCAATACTGGCAACTACTACATCAATAACGTGACGCTGAGCAGCAATGCAACCTTCTGCTTCTCCACCCAGTTGGGCAGTGACTGGCAGAGCGTTGGAACCCGCTTCGGTAACGGCGGTCCCACTTATACCGATAACCCCGACGGTACCAACTATCTGGAGGTCAACCCGTCGATGATTAACGAAAACATGCCGCTCAATGAATGGAGTGAGACCTACGGTGAGTACAAGATGTTCACTGCCGGTGTATTCAACATCCTGGTGAACCCCACCGAGCATTGGGTAAAACTCATAAAGACCGACCACAAGAATCTCTCACCCATGAACGTCTACCTGGAGCAGACGCCCAATGTGCAGATTGACAACATTCAGGAACCAGGCACGACTTATACCACCACAATCACGGGTGAGGATTACTGGCCATTAAGCGCCTACAACCAGGAGCAGGGCCTGTGGAATCCGCACAGCGACAGCCAGCACTATCCCGTAACATACATGGGCGATACCACCACCGTTGATGGCAAGAAATGGTGGCACTGGCAAGTAAGCGCCTCGATTGCCGAGGTCTTCTTTACCCGCACCAACAAGGAGCCTTATCAGAGTGAGACCATCCACCGCCATGCCGGTGTGCTGTGGTACACCTGGGATGAGGTGAACGGACAGACAGTCATGACCGACCACACCCGCGAATACTTTGAGGCGGCAGCCAATGCCCTGCCCAGCAACGTAGTCGTTATGGAAGGCCACTACTATGTCTACTTCATCAATACCTTAGGTTGGGATCAGGTATTCTGCTATGCTTGGGACGAAGCCGACGGTCAATATACCGATGGCTATAACCGAGTTATGGAGTCTTGGCCCGGCCACATCTGCGAGTTGATGGGTATCGACCCCGTGACAGGCTATGAGGTATGGCGCTATGACTTTGGCACCATTTCCAGCATTGAGAACCAACCCGACGGTATCCTCTTCAATGACGGTGACACCAACGCTCTGAGCGACTCCAAGGAGCAGACGGGCGACTTTGAATACATCAATGGCGGTGTATATGACTATCTGGGTCTGTTCGATGGCGCCTACACGCTCAACAACCTCATCCGCACCGCTGCCGAGGAGGTACGCTACACCGTGAGCAACGACCTGCTCGGTGTGTACTACGACCGCGATGCGGTGACAACTATCCACTATACCAACAAGTATGGCGAACCAGTATCCGAGACCATCACGGGCGCCCTCTACGCCAAGGACTTGAACCAGTATGGTGAGAAATCCTTCTTGTCCGATGATTCCTTTACTGATTATGTCTATGACGTTTGTGGTTCCAGCCACACCGCTGGCGGTTCTCAGATTATGGACAAGAGGACGACCTACGACCAGAGTAACTGGGTTAAACTCGTCATGTCGCCCAACTACGACGGTCGCACTCCTGTGCCTGTAACAGCCAATGAGCGTCCTGACTTGAGTCAGTATGTGAACAAGATTATCCCCGCAGGACAACTCGACGTGTTCATGACCGACACCATCAACCCGACCGCCCACGTGCTGAGCATCGGCATGGGCCAGGGTATGAACTATGAGCCTAACGTCTATGTATCGGCAAGTTTCAACGACACCATCGTGTTCTCCTACACCCACAACGAGTGGATGCCCAAGAATGCCGAGTACACGGGCACCTACCGCACCAAGCCGCACATCGAGTGGATTTTTGACCCCGAGACCGGCGAAGTACTTCGCGGTGAGGTGACCAGGGAAGTCTTGGATGATGAGCCTCGCAAGATGTTCTATGTCGCACCCAAGCCTCAAGAGGTCGCCTATCTCACCTGGATTGTGTATGACAACCTGAACATCGAGGAGAACCAAATGAAGCCCTATGGCGACTATGTCTCGGGCGAGTATCAGCCCTACACTTCAGTCGCACGCTTCCTGCCGCAAGACCCGGGACGTTTCTATGCGCCCAAGAACTGGGACCGCAGCAAGATTATCCCTGGAGAGATGTACGAGCAGTTACAATACCTGAGCGAGGACCAACTCGAGAACGCCCTTGGTGGATACGGCAGCGAGTACGGACCCTACAGCAACGGCTATATGCAGTATGGCGGCATGAAAGTCAACTGGTCACTCTTTGACGAGGAGGCCGTCGGTATGCCCTGGTGGCAGATATTCCAGCCAGGTCAGGCCTACAAGATTAAAGCCATCATCCGCTATGCACGCGGCAACGGCGAAGGTTACCAGCCCAATGAGTGCTATGGTCCGAGCAACGGTGACAACGGCACTACCGGTCAAGTCCTGAACGGACCGCGCCGCATCGACGGCAATGGCCAGGGCAACTATGCCAACATGTACTTCACGAGCGAATACAAAGGCCTGGAAGACAGCAAGTTCATCATCTTCCCCATCGAGGCGAGTCCCAACAGTTCCAATGGTGACCCCATGGGCAACGTCACCACCGTCAAGGAGGTGAAAGCATCGCGCTCGGTAGTCAGCGTCCGCTACTACAATCTGATGGGCATTGAGAGCGACAAGCCCTTCAACGGCATCAACATCGTCGTCACCACCTACAACGACGGAAGCCGCTCATCACGCAAGATTCTGCGTTAACCGCAGGCCTTTTATCAGAATTTCAAGAGCTGCATGCCCCTCTCAATCGGGGCGTGCAGTTCTTGTTTTATCTCAATTTATGGCACCAAATTGAAAAAAGTCACATTACCCGTTGTCACGCTCAGGAAAAAGCAGTATCTTTGTAAGTTAAAACAAGAAATAACACGACTACAGATTATGCACGATACCAGCAAACAATATGACGAGGTCATTGCAACCTGCCGTGAGTTGTTCATCAACAAGATGAAGGACTACGGCCCCTCGTGGCGCATCCTGCGTCCCCGCTCGGTGACCGACCAGATTTTTATCAAGGCCAAACGCATCCGCACCCTGGAACTCAACGGCGAGACCAAGGTGGGCGAAGGCATCTGGCCCGAATTCATCGGCATCATCAACTACGGCATCATCGGCCTGATACAGTTGCGCCTGGGCTACAGCGACGTGGTGGATATCACCAACGAGCAGGCCCTGGGACTGTATGACGAGCTCATTACCGCCACCAAGAATCTGATGATTGCCAAGAACACCGACTATGGCGAGGCGTGGCGTGATATGCGCATCTCGAGCTATACCGACCTGATATTGACCAAAATCCAGCGCACCAAGGAAATTGAGAACCACGATGGTGCCACGCTGGTAAGCGAGGGTATCGATGCCAACTATCAGGACATGATTAACTACAGCGTGTTTGCCCTGATCAAGCACAACGAGGAGACAAACAAGTGATGAGTATCCAGTTTTTAGTTGTCGGCGGATTCCGCACCCAACTGAAGACCGGGAAAACTGAGAACCAATGACCATCAAGGCGATTATCAACGCGGTAAAAGGAGAGAAATGGTGCCGACTGCTCACCGTGCTCATGAGGCTCACGGTGGGTGGCGTGTTCGTCTTCTCAGGATTCACCAAGGGGGTTGACCCATGGGGCACCTTCTACAAGGTGAACGACTATTTTACTGCCCTGGGAATGGACCAGTGGGGAGGAACAGCGCTGTTTGTAGCGGTGGCTCTTGCCGCCCTCGAGTTCATGCTGGGCGTGGCAATCGTTGTGGGAGCCTACCGCCGCAGTTCACTGTGGATTGCTCTGCTGCTGATGCTTGTGATGACGCCGCTGACGCTCTGGCTGGCCGTTACTGGTGCCGTGCCCGACTGCGGCTGCTTTGGCGACGCATTGCATCTGAGCAACTGGGCGACCTTCGGCAAAAACCTGCTCCTACTGCTGGGCATCATCTACCTGATGATGTTCAACCTGTCGTTGCGTGGGGTATATGGCCCTGCCGTGCAGTGGATGGTGATGGCGGCATCTTTTGCCTTTATCATGGCGGTCGCCTACTATGGCTACTTCACACAACCGTTGATTGACTATCGGCCTTACCCTGTGGGGACACGGCTCGTGTCATCAACCGTTGACGAGCAAGACAACGGCGAGGGCGAAGACGACTTTATCTTTGTATATGCCAAGGACGGCGAGGAACACGAGTTCACAATCGACAGTCTGCCCGACGAGAGTGACGGCTGGGAATATGTGACCCGCTATCATGCCCGCCGCCCCCACGGCAAAGTCATTGTGCAGAACGGGCAAAACGACAACAGCATCGCCATCATGGACGAGAACGGCAATGACATCACGCTTAACGTGCTGGCCGACAGCCGCCGCACCGTGCTGTTGCTATTCCCCGACCTGTCCCAGGTGGGTGTCGTCAACTCCTTTGCCCTGAACGAGCTCAACGACGCGGCACTGGTTGCCGAGGCTGAAGTCATCGGCCTTACTCCCGCCACGCCCAACCAGATAGAGCATTGGCAGGACCTCTCGATGGCCAGCTATCCCATCCACTACATGGACGACAGTGAACTCAAGATGGTCGCACGCGGCAACCCCGCCGTGGTCTATGTCGAGGATGGTGTCATCAAGTGGAAACGCACCCTCTCATCGCTCGAAGACATCGATCAGCCCATGGAACTGGGTGAAATGGGCAAGGATTACGACGCCGACAGCATTTTGACCAGCTTGACTACAGCTTTCGTTGTCGTTTTGCTTGTCATCCTGGCGATTAACCGCACCCACCTGCTTGTCAGGTACTTCATGATAAAGCGCCGCAACAAGGCGAAAAACAAACAACCGAAAACCGACAACTGAAAACTAAAAACTGACAACTGAAAACTAAATATGATACTAAAAGAAGGACAACTCATCGACAAAAAGTGGCATGTGGTTTATCTCATCAAGAATAACCCTTATGCCGAGAGTTACCGTGTTGAGGACGAGAACGGCAACCCTTACTTCATGAAGATATACCGCCTCAAGAACACGCCCGAGAAGTTGATTGAAAACGGCTCTGTCAAGGAAATCATTTGGTCGGGCATCATCAAGCACAAGAACATCATCAGCATGATGGACAATGGCAGCTACAGTGACGAGGAAGGTGATTGCTGTTACATGGTCGCCAACTACTTCAGCGGTAAACTGCTCAGCGAGATGATTCAAAGCAAGGGCAAACTCAGCGCCAAGACAGCAACCAAAATCTTCCTTGAGATGCTGCAAGGCCTACAATACATGCACAACCTGGGCAGCGGTTGCCTGCACAACGACATCAACCCCACCAACGTCATGCTCAGCAGCAAGACAGGCGGCACAGCCGAACTCATCGACTTGGGGCATGTCTCTACGTTCTTTATGGGCAACCCGCAGTTTGACACCGCCGATCTGGACCCCCGATATGCCAGCGGGCAGTCTTTTATCGGCAAATATGACGAACGCAACGACATCTTTGCCGCAACAGGCGTCTTCTACACGATGCTCACAGGACGAGTGCCCTGGGATGTGGAATTTGCTCCTGACATGACACGCAAGGAGAAAATCAAACTCGTGCAGAAAGCCCGCAGCGAACAAGGCGAAATCAATGTTGATGGCATCAGGGACAAGAAACTCAAGGAAATCATCAAGCGAGGGTTAGCATTGGGCTACAACGACCGCTACGGCTGTGTCGAGGAAATCATGGCCGACCTGATTGAAGGGGACGAAAGCGAGACAGCGCGTGAGGTGCGCAGCAAACTTGCCACCGAAGATGCTGATGCCGACGCTCATGAAGACTTTGACTTGCCACTCAGCATGAATGACCAAAACGACATGAGCACGCCACGCTCCCAGGCTACCAGTGAAACCAGCGCCGATGTTGAAGTCAAGCGAGGTGGCGGTAACGGCTTTTCGGACATCGCAGGCATGGACGAGCTCAAGGAAATGCTGCGCAAACGCGTTATCCTCATCCTACAGGACAAAGAACTGGCCGAGAAATACAAACTCACTCCTCCCAACGGAATGCTGCTCTACGGCCCCCCGGGATGCGGCAAGAGCTTCTTTGCTGAAAAATTTGCCGAGGAAACAGGCTTCAACTTCATCCTTGTCAAGGCGAGTGACCTGGGTTCCATCTATATCCACGGTTCTCAGGGCAAAATCGCCGACCTGTTCAAAAAGGCAGAAGAAAACGCCCCGACAGTGCTCTGCTTCGACGAGTTTGACGCATTCGTACCGAGCCGCTCTGGTGACTTGGGCAGCAATCAAGCCGGAGAAGTCAACGAGTTCCTCACCCAACTCAACAACTGCTCCAAGCGCGGCATCTTTGTCATCGCCACCAGCAACCGTCCCGACAAGGTAGACCCCGCAGTGCTGCGCACAGGCCGCATCGACAAGCAGGTATATGTTCCCATGCCCGACACAACGGCGCGCAAACTCATGTTTGAACTCTACCTCAAGGGGCGCCCATGTGAAGACATCAACAGCGAGGAACTTGCTCAGAAGGCTGAGGGTTATGTGGCAAGCGACATCGCCTATGTGGTTAACGAGGCTGCTACCATTGCCGCCTTTAACCACGAAAATATTACCCAAGCCCTTCTCATCAAGACCATTGAAGGCATCAAGCCCTCAATCAACAAAGAGCTGCTCAAGGAATACGAGGAGATGCGAGACAAGATGGAAGGCATCAACCGCACCAACTCACTGCCACACGTCGGCTTCCGTTAATCACCGATGTGAAACGACAATCCAACAACTGACAACTTAAAACTAAAAACTAAAATACAATGGACTTAAACAAACTGATGATTGATTATCTCGCTGAGGAAGGTTTCCGTCCCCACGAGACGCCCTTTGGCATCGCATTCAAGAAAGAAGGTTACAACTTCCTGTATTTCAAGGACGAAGATGACGAACAGTACTTCAGGCTGATGATGCCTGCCATCTTTGACGTCACCGAGGACAACGAGGAAACCGTTATGCGGGCCATGAATGATGTGAACGGCAACATCAAGGTGGTGAAGCTCTACACCATGGAAATGGAAGACCCGGATGGCAAGAAAGAGACCAGTGTGTGGGTCGCCTTTGAAATCCTTGCCGACTCCACGCCCGAACTGGGGGACATCGTTCCGCGAGCAATCAGCCTGCTGCAAGGCGCACGCATTGCCTTCCTCGCCAAACTGGAAGAACTTGCCGACCATTGATTGCATCTTTCAAGGTTATTTCAAGCTACAAAGAGGGCGCACCTGTTGACGGTGCGCCCTCTTTAATTACTAAATTGCTGATGCAGGTCAATGACCAAGAGTGGCATCACGACTAAAGCCATGAGCCTATTCACCCACAATCACTGCAACGACAGCGTTGACATCGGCAATGGTAACATCGCCGTCGCCGTTGACGTCACATGCCATGCCTCTATCATCCAGCCCATAGACAAGGACCGCTACCAAGGCATTAACATCAGCCAGACCAATCTCACCGTCACCGTTCACGTCTGCTCTGGCGGCATTGAAATTGACACCCTGTAGATTGCTGAAGCGCCTCCACACCAGCGCTTCCTTGTAGGTCGGCAGCGATGGTCTCGGCACATAGACAGTGGCACGGTTATAGGTGCCGTCACTGAAGGTGCTCTTGCCGCTCATTGCGGGAGGCGTCACAGCATGGCTTGTAATGGCAGTCAATGAATTGCAGTTGCCAAACGCCTGCACACCGACTGAATCCACAGCATTGCCAAAGGTCAAACTTGACAGTTTGTTACACCCATAGAACGCCTTGTCGCCAATCGTGCTGACGCCATCGCTCACAGTCATTTCCTTCATGTTTCTACAGCCCTGGAAAGCACTGGCGCCGATAGACTTCACATTCTGTCCCATTGTGACATCAACGATGCCATGGCAGTTGACGAACGTATAATCCTTGATTGCCGATACACTATCAGGAATAACCAGAGCCGTCACCTCCTCACCGCCGAGATAGAGGTGGTTGGCAGCATTCAACGGATTGGCATTCTGGTCTTCAAAGGTAACGTTGCACCACGCCTTGAGGTCTGCGATATCCACCCGCTGGAGTTTGGAGCACATCTTGAATGCCGAGGATGCGCAATAGGTAAGGCTCACAGGGATATTTATGCCAGTCAATGATTTATCTGACTCAAAAGCCTCAAATCCAATGGCGGTAATGCCCTCATGTAAGGTAACCGTCTTCAGGGCAGGGCACTTGTAGAATGTGTATTCGGGGATGCACTCCAGACGCTCACTGAGTGTCACTTCCTCCAACGCATCGTCAAAGGCGAACACCGCACAGCCGATTGAGGTGACGCTATTGGGCATTTCAAAGTTCGTCAGCGAAGTGCAACTATTGAACACATAATCCCCCAGATAAGTCACACCCTGGCCCAGATTGACAGATGTCAGCCCCGTGCATTCATAAAAAGCGGTATAGTCCAAACTTTGCACTGAGTTGGGAATCTCCACATGACTCAAATTGCTGCATCCAGTGAAAGCCGCATAGCCAATTGACGTAAGGCCGTCGTGCAGTTCCAATTCGCTCAACGAACTATAGGCAAAGGCGAAAGAGCCCATCTCCTGTAACGAGCCAGGCAATGATAACGAGGCCAAATCCTCACAGTAGTAGAACGCACAATAGCCAACCGATGTAATCCCTTCTTCAAGCGTGACATTGCGTAAATTGGGACATATTGCAAACGCATATTCCTTGACCTCGCACACCGATGCTGGAATGACAACATCACTGAACAGGTTCCCCTGCTGATCATATAACGATGCAAAGTTAGTCAATGGATTGGAGGATAATGAAGTGAAGGTCATGCTGCACCACGACTTGATGTCATCGACATAAACCGACTTGAGAGAGAGACAATCACCGAAAGCCCTGTCCTCTATCGTCATATCCGAACCAAGAATGCGCACGCTTTCCAATGAACGGCAGTTGTAGAAAGCATTCCTGCCCAAGGTCCTGATACTGGCTGGCAACGTCACCGAAGTCAATCCCAAACAATTCATGAACGCACTGGGAGCAACAGACGTCACGGGGTAGGTTTTGCCCTCGTGCTCTACCGACTCGGGAATGACCACATTGCCGGTGTAGGTATTCATGCCCATGCCCTTGTTCGCCACCTGAACGGCTTCGCCATCGATATTATAGTAGATTCCTGCCATTTCAAAGTCATATTTCGGCGCTGTTTCGCTTCCATTGCCAGGATAAAGATGATAGAGCATGGAATGATTATATTGGAATTTCCAATCATTTTTGCCCAGGGCATCAAGAGCATAGTAACCGTCATAGTATCCTCCCCATCCCCAATTGACGTGATATTTTTCACCGTCATAACCGTCAAGAATGAACGCATGGCCGCCCGAATCCGAATGACCACAATACAAGATGGGCCGCCCTGCCGACAAATCCTCAAGCAGCATGCTGTTCCACTGCTCGTCATCCACATTGTCACGATACAGGCAAGCGGCGTCGGAGTTGTAACCGAACTGAATCATCGCGGCAAGCTGCTCCATCTCATACGCCCCGCTGGCTTCAGGAGTGTAGTCCATAAAACAGGCCTGTCCGCAATAGCGCATCAGCATAGCAACGGCTTTTCCCTGAGCAGCGGTGTAAGATCCTCTATTATAGGTATCAATCATATTGTCCCAATCCAGTTGCACTGCCGGCAATTCATTAATCCAGATGCCAAGGTAATCAGTCCAATATCCAGGCAAAGCGGGCACCGAGTCAGGATAATGCCAGTAATACATCACCTGGGCCATCGCCGTAGCGACGCATCCCGTCGCACAGTACTCGCCATCATAGACCGGGCACTGGTCGTAATAGGGAGCGTCCTGGCTCCACTGGGCAGTAACCAACGGCTCTATCGTGCCATTGTGAGCAGGAGCACGCAGTCGGGGCGGCTTGGCAACGCCATTCTCCTCGGCGGCATGAGCGACCAACCATTCGATTTGAGCCTTGTACTGGTCCAGCCACCACTGTACATTGGCAGGAATTCTTGACATGTCAAAGGCATGGTCACCGTAGGCGAGAATCCGTTCAGCACGGTCATCACCAGCCACGATGATAAAGGCATTATCATCTTCGGTATTGAACACATAATAATCGGCATGTCCCGCACGAACAGTTGACAGCTCGGTATGAACCAGACGCAATTCCGTCTTGCCGTTTCTCAACCTCTTCCCCTGCGCTTGGGACTGGATAAAACTCATCGCCGACCCCCTAGCGACATCGGCATCCACATCGGCTGCTGCCATACTCGCTGTCATCAACAGGACTGGCACAACCGTCAATAGAAACTTCATGTAATTCATAATCATCCAAATTTAGATTTATTTGGCAACACCTCAATCCTGAAGAGTAAACTTTCATGACGTTCGGTTTGCACAAATGCTTATAATAATTAGTAATAACAACTTGATTCCTTTTTTCCTTGGAATGGTGCAAACTTATCAATAAAAAACCATAAAAACAAGCAATTTTACAACAAAAGCCCCTCATTACTGGAAAAAATCCAAAAATTGTCAAAATTCTTGACAATTTGGACCAGATTACCCCCAAAAAAAGAACTGTGCCATCATTCCATTATTTCACTCTCCTTAACGCGACGGGCGATAAGAACAGCAATAACAGAATGATGGCACAGCCGCTTCGATGTGAGAAGCCTATATCATCTAGGGTTCTGGGCGAAGAATGATGCTGATGACGGCGTTGACGTCGGCAATGGAAACCTCGCCGTCGCCGTTGACATCACGCGTCAAGTCGCCAGCGCCAGTCGTGATGGTCGAAATGACGGCATTGACATCGGCAACGGTAATCTCACCGTCAAGATTCACATCGGCAGTTGCCGTGGTGATGATGGGTTCGATTCTGGTAAACCATCCCCAAATGCCCGAATGCTTGTAGGTCTGTTGCAAACCAGCCGGGACATAGAGCACCGCCTTGTCATAGATACTGCGCGTGAAGCTGCTCGGTGTAGCCAGTGTGGGAGGCACAGTTGCCAGACTGGTTACACTGACCATGCGCGGGTTGTTGTCAAACGCTCTGTCATCAATCGTTTCCACGGCTCTGCCCAGCGTGAGGTGCTTGAGATAGATGCACTTGAAGAACGATTTCTCTCCGATGGCAGTAACCTTGTCGGGGATGACAACATCGGTCAGAGCGAAACACTCAGAAAAAGCCTCGTCACCAATTGTGGTGAGAGAATCGGACAAAACCAGATTCTGAAGGGCATCACATCCTGAAAAAGCAATTGCCCCAATCTGCTTGATACCAGGAGACATTACCACTTCGTTCAGTCCACTGCAACCATTGAACGCTCCATATCCGATTGCCTCCATCGAAGCGGGGAAACTGATAGACGACAGACTGACGCAGTCGCGGAAAACATAATCGTCGATAATTGTTAAACCCTCAGGGATGTTGATGCTTCTCAGTCCGGAACACGATGCAAAGGCAGCATAGTTCAAGGCAGTGAGGCTATCGGGCAGAACAACTTCCTTCAACCCTGTGCAACCAAAGAACACTTGATCGTCAATGGTACTGAGAGATGACGGCAACGACAGGCTCTTCAGACCGGTGCAGTAGGAAAAAGAGGCCACACCGACGGCGGTAACACCTTCTTCTAGCGTGAGAGACGTCAATCCCTCGCACTCAATAAACGCATAGCGGGGCACCTTGCCTACCGATGCAGGAATCACCAAATCGTGAACTTCCTCACCCGCCACAAACAATCGATGAGCATAACTCAAGGGATTGCCATAATGGTCAACAAAGGCAATCTGCAGCCACGATTCCAGGGTAGGAATCTCGACATGGGTCAAGGCGAAGCAATCCTGGAATGCCTTATTGCCGATAGAGGTCAAACTGGAGGGTAACTCCACTCGCTCCAGATTCATGCAATTGGCAAATGCCTGAGCGCCAATACTTGTCAGACCCTCGGGCAGGTTTACGCGGGCTAATCGTGTGCAATTCCTGAAAGCGTAGTCCTCCAATACCGTTATAGTGGACGGCAAAGTGACACTAGTCAGACGCTCACAATTCCTGAAAGAGCCTCGGCCGATACCTCTCACGGGTAACGTTTCTCCGTCATACGTCACCTGGGACGGTATAACGACATCACCGCTGTAGCTGTCATATCTTGTGTCCCGATAGGTAAGATACACACCAGTGCCGTCCTCATCATACATATAGTAAAAACCGTCGGACTCAAAGTCATAGCCATCCTCATGCTCTATCACATCGGGATAGATATGAATCAGCATCTGTTGATAACTGTTGAACGAATAACCTTCGACCGAGAAAGCATCAAGCCTGAAGTAACCGTCGCCAGTGCCTGCCCAACCCCAATTGATGTGATAACGGCCATTATTGCAACCATCAAGGACAAACGCATGTCCTCCTTGAAGGTTATCATTGCCCGAGAACAAAACGGGATGACCCTGAAGGATTTCCTGCTTGATCATGGCATCCCAATCCTCACGATTGTAGCTGGAACGCTCCACCATAATCGTGTTGCTGTAGCCAAACGCACGCATACCCGACAACTGTTGGGACACATACGCCCCGCTGCCGTCGGGACTGTAATCCATATGGCATGACTGGCCACAATAGCGCATCAGCGTGGCAACAGCATCGGCCTGGGACTCGGTGTATTGTACAACCCTGTAGTTGTCAATCATCTCATCCCAATTCAGCACCTTGCCTTGCAGTGTAGGTACACTGATATTGTGCGTACGGGTCTTGTAGGCCGACAACGACGGTGCACGGCTCGGATAACGCCAGTAGTACATCACCTGGGCCATTGCCGTGGCGACACAACCCGTCACACAACGCTCACCGTTATACATGGGGCATTGGTTCCAGTAAGGTGCACTCTGGCTCCAGTTACAGGTCAACATCGGTGGAACGGTGGCATCGTCTGTATCCTCAGCGCGGTTCACACGGGCTCCTGGATGGGAGTGCAGCCATTCCAGCTGCTCCTTGTAGCTGTTCAGCAGCCACTGCATGTTACAAGGCAGGTTAGCCATATCGACCTTGCCATCGCCATAACCCAGAATACCTTCAGCACGGTCATCACCAGCCACAATGACAAAGGCCTTGCCGTCATCAACATCAAACACATAGTAGTCGGCACTACCATTGTTGGCCGATGACTGCTCGGTGTATTGCAGCCGAATGTCAGGTGTGGCTCCAATCATCAACTTTCCCGATGCTTGGGAACGGATAAAACTTGTTGCCGATGCTCGGGCGGTTCCTGCATCGACACTGGCCGCCATCATGCCTGTCACAGTCAACAGGACAAACGCAGCTACTATAAACGACTTCTTGTAACTCATCATTATTGTAAAATGCTTTATAATAATTAGTAACAAACGATAGCTTTAATCCTTAGGAATGCCGCAAATTTATAACTCTTTTTTCAATAAAACAACCTTTTTTCAAGAAATATTCCTTCACTCTCCAAATGCCACCGCCATAGGCGTCAACACACTATCAATCACTAAAAAATGGCGTTGGGATGTCAAAACAACACTCCAACGCCAACTATGGTTAATCTGTCGGGGGAACGAGGCCAATGTGAACTTACTCTGGCATGGTCAGAATGATGGTTATGACAGCATTGACATCGGCAATGGTTACCTCTCCGTCACCGTTGACATCACACGTCATATCGACGCTACCATTCAAGATACCTGTTATCACAGCATTGACATCGGCAACAGTGACTTCGCCGTCACCATTCACATCGCCAGGCAGAGGCTCCTCGGCCTTCATATACCAGAACGAAGCCAACCGTTTCTCAGCATCCACAGCCATCTCGGTAATGGGTTTGTGCATGAGACCGCCCGCGAAGACCGTGGCGGCAGGTATGGATGTGTCGGTGAGTGCATTGATGTCACCCTGTGGCCAAGTGTCAGTCATGTTGGTAAAACCCGACAAGACGTTGTCGGCTGGAATGATGGTCATGCGCTGGTGGGACTTAACGTTGTTGGGAGTGTTGCTATCCCACGCCGACTTGCTATAGTCCACATGCAAAATCAGGATACCCTCGGCAGCAAGGTACGCGTCCCAATCGGTCTTAGTGCGGTATTCCAGCAGATAATATTCATTGGGGTTGGCATTGTTGGTGACTTTCACCGCTGAGCCCTCGTCGGTGTTGAGGGGTGAAAGTGTATATTGGGTATCCTCGACAGGGTCAACAAGGTCCATCCAGCCCATAAAATGGCGCTCATAGGAGGTATAACCGCATGGCGTGTTGCCATTGTCCAGATAGCAGCCATGGTCCATAATGGACCAGTTGCTCATGCCATAGGCAGTGCCATTGTTGGTCGGATAGAAGTCTGGCAAACCCAGGCAGTGACCGAACTCGTGGCAGAAAGTGCCGATACCATCGATAACAGTGCTGTAATTGCTACTGCCCTCCAGTTCATTGAAGACCGCAAACCTGTCGATGGTGACACCGTTGAGCTGGAACGGGCCTGTCGTGCTGTAACCCCAGTCATAACACTCCTGCATATCCCACTGGCAGGGCCAAACGCTCTCGGGGACGGTGCGCCAAGCCTGGGCCTCGCCCACACCGGCATAGAGCACTACCACTACATCGACCTGACCGTCACCATCGTTGTCATAGTTTGAGAAATCGACATTGTCAACTCCTGTACAGGCTTCATAAATCATCGTGCCCAGTTGCGCGTCATATTCATTCACGTTGGCACCATAGTAGGCGCGGTTATGGGGCAGGTCAACAGGACCCAGAATCTCGAAGCGGGGCGAGAACTGCCCGCGTGACTGCGATTCAAAGTAATGCAGGCAACTCTTGTTCTTCTCATTGAACTGGTTCTGGAAAGTGGCCAAAGGATCAGAGTCGATAAATTTTACATCGGTGTAGTTGACCAGGATGATAGGAATGCGTGGAGAACCCTTCGTGGGCACTTGAGGGTTGTCATTATCCTCACGACGCGGCATGCGATGAGGACGTGATTTGAGCGTCATCTGGTCACTATAAGCTGTGATAAACGCCACTTCCTCAATGCCACGGAATCCCTCGTTGTGTGCCAGGACATTGCTTAACTGCCCATCGGCAGTGTAGCAATAGTCACCATGCTGATCGAGGGCGACTGTCAAGCCGTCTAACGTCATCAGCGAGTGGTTGAACTCGCCGCCTTGCATCACCAGCGTCACTGTCGAGCCATCGCTCTGGACATGAGTGAAAGGAACGGGCTTGGCAGGCACCGCCATCGCCATCAGGCAGGCAGCGGCGGCTATGGCTATTGCCAGTAGTGTCCTTTTCATTTTTTCTTGGCTTCGGCGGTCTCGTTGGCGATATACTCCTTCATATCCTCTTTGAGGCCGACACCGGTCTCAAGGTCCACAAAATCGTCGATGCGCCATGTGCCGTCTTCCAGCTTCATCGTCAGGCACAGCGGGGTGACATTGTCAAAATTGTGCAGTTTCAACTCGACGGTCGCCCAGGGGCCGATCCTCTCGACAACCTTCACGTCACTGACGGACAAGTTATGCCAATCCTGACCCATAATCCAATAGTCGAAATCCCAGAAACCCATCTCATTTTGATGATAGAGGCTGTCAATCTCATTGACTTTTTTCATGAGCTTGTTCCACTCGCTGCTGCAGTAGTTGGCTTCAAAATCGGCACGTCGCTCATACACATCATTTGCCATCATGGAGTCTATATCCAGATTGCGCAGCGAATCTGCCTCGTTATACACCTTGAAAACAGCGCCGTAGATTTCCTGCACGCGCTCCACTACCGCTGCAGTGTCAAGACCATCATGACCACCCTCACTGTCGCTTTTCACGACAGCACCACGCGACGAGCAAGCCCCCAACACCAGAAATGCGGCTGCTGCCAAAAGAATCAAATTGTTTATCGTTTTCATTTTATCATTAGATTTTACTCCTGCAAAGATACACATTTTCCCTAAAACAACAAACCATCCACTAGCCGGGACACTGATTGGCTTCTGTTAACTGACACAAGAAACCATTAGTACTTCATTTTCTTAAGGTAATCTTCAACTAATACCTCACATTCCTTTTTAGCAACTTCTATATCGTCAAATGCGATGATATGAAAATTATTCTTTTTACAACAATTCAACAACTCATTATGAATTTCTTCTATCCGTTTTTCCTCTTTCTCAGTTTTATCTGAAATGCCCTTTCTTGTGGTTTTCCTCTTTAACAAAACTTTTTCTTTTACTGACAACTTATTATCTAGACCTATCAGCAAATAATCCTTATCTGAAAGAGAGGACAAAAACGACTCCGAGAAATGCATGCCCTCAATAATGATATTTTCACCACGCTTGCGATAAATCTCTATTATGCCCGCTATGGTTTGAGATACTATTTCTTTCTGTTCGTTTAAAGCCGCTACAGACATCTTATATGTTGATGTTGAGAAGATTGATTCATTTTTAGTTGTTACATAAAAGAAATTCCGCACCATGTCTGTGCATAAAACTCCTGAAAAACAATATTTATTAGCAAGATGATTTGCTATAATTGATTTCCCTGAAAAAGAACCTGCAGCAATGATTATAACCGGGGAGACATTAGTTTTCATTATTTTCATTTATCTCTTTTGAATAGTTTGACCAAAATCCATCAAAAACTTATTTCTAAAACTTTTCTCAAATCCTTATAACTCACTTAAACGAGTCACACCATGACCTTACCTTATCCCAATCTATGCTACCATCTTGATCTCGATAGTATCCACAACTAAGATAGATAGCATCATCTCCAAAAACGGGCAACAGATAATCCAATACCTGTGGAGTTGTTATCGTGAAAATAGGTTTAAAATTTGGATTAAGTGGTTTTTGTTTTTCAACTAAAAGTTTTTTCTCATCTAATTCATGTGGTAACGGTGTGCCTATATGCAAAAGGTCGACACCAGACAACTGAACAATGGTAAGTAAGGCATCCATAGAAATATTGCCCTTAATAGCTTCATACCCTATTCGATGGCCCCATATACTAATTTTGGGATAACGTTTTTTAAGCCCAAAAACTGGACCAAATCCAGAGATCAGGTAATCTATCATGAATATGTTTATACCCATTTCTATAAGGCTCTCTATAAAACTATAATCCGAAATATAGGCCGTGATATTTGGTACAAAATATGCCGCAGAGCCAATGGCCGCCTGAATATACTTTGCCTCAGTGAATAAATTCTTTTTTGTCAGAAAGAAACACTCATCATTCTTAAACACATTGCACCCTAACTCAATAAAACGTCTTGCTTGTGCAGCTTTTTCTTCTGCTGTCTGATGATAGTATGGTTTAAATATTGTTCCTTTTAAAGGAAAACCACTTAAAGCAATCTTTTCTCTGGAGATATAGTTTCTTAAACTTGAGTCTGACAAGTCTACTTCTGAAAGATATATATCCCCAAAATCCATTAGATTATACACGCACATTGTCATGAATTTCTCAAAGAAAAAATCCATGCACCAAAAGCTGTCATCAATCCACAATTCTAATACCGAAGATGATGAATTATAGTTGTATCGAACCCACTTCAAATCTCCTATCCCACTTGGAAGAATATCTTTTTGAGTTGGAGATAGCGAAAAAGTACTTCCATATTCAAACTCATTGACAATAGTTTGAATCGGAGCAGATGTTTTCCCAATGATATACTTTAATCTTAATCTTCCCATACTAATCTTTGTATATGTTCATTGGCTCTATCTATTCTATAAGACTGCTCCCTTGTTATGGATTCCAATGAATGCGAACGCTTTGGTCGCACTTGAATTGCTAACCTAATTAGAGCATGATAGTCCAATGATTGCAGATAGTGTATTTCTTTTGCAGTAATTCCCATCATTTTACCCAATTTCAACAACATAGACATTGACAAACCATAGTTATGCCATTCTGGGAAAAGAACGATAGCCAATAATGAGCCAAAAAACACAGCTTTCCCATGGGGCAATTGAGTATTCTTTTCAAAACACCTTGCAAAAGAATGGTCAATTCCACAACCGATTTCGTGGTTCCCATTGGTCTTCATAACAAGGCACTTTATTGTTAACAAAATTGCTATTCTTTTTAGAATTATTCTATCATCACATCCGTTCTCATAAAGGGAATTCAACTCATGAGTCTGTTCAACTATCCAGGAAAGCAAACCATCAAAATCCAGATGATGCTTCATCGAATAATCAATTATTGAGAAATATAAACCGATAAACTCTCCTATTCCCCACAAAGATTTCTCTATTCCATTTGCTTGTAAATAAGGAATATCAAAAATTGTTTTCACAGGAAAAACAGTCTCAATCGACGCACTCTGTTCGTCATCAGTTATACTGTATCTATTGGTTCCAAAAGAATCATTTGCTAATTGCGTCGGTATTGTCACTAAAGGCAGGCATCTCTTTTCAGCTAAATATTTCCCATCATTATGAGCCTGGAAGCCTCCAATTGAAAAAATGCAATTTAGATCCTTAAACAACAACACTTTACAATGTTCTGAATCCAGTAGGGTTTCATGGTTTTTCGATTGAATCAATGAAATATAATGATCAGTGAATGATATCTCATATCCACCAATCATATCACTCCAAACAGTTGAGTTGTTTGCTTCTGCTAGGCGGGCAAATTGATCTAACTCTTGAACATCCATGAATCATTCATTAAAAATACCTCTTCATTTTGCAAAAATACAGCATTAATAATTAAATACAATTATAATCTACTTTATTTTTACAATTTAATTAAAAAAAGATTGCTATTTTAAGTAAAAAGATATATCTTTGTCACGTTATTAGTAGATTGTAAGTTTGTAGAAGCATATTCAAATTACGTAATTTACATACTCAACTAATTTACTAAGTTTACCTTTAGATTTTTTATTATTCATATTTGCAATTATGATATCATTATTCATTATCGGTCCTGAGTGGATTGCAGCTATTGCAGCTATGCTTACCGCACTTGCAGCTATTATTGGCGCTATCGTAAAGGTTGGGAATCTGATTATTGTCGTCAGAAAAGGCAAAAAGAAGCAAGTACACAAACCTCTGTTTTCTTGGTTTAATCTCCACTTTTTTCGGCGTTCTTCCATGAAAAGGGTGTCTAAGGAGGCTAGACGATTGGCCAAGATGATGGAAGATGATAAATTTATTCCAACACTCATTTTTTTCATAGGTCGCGGTGGGTCCATATTCGGCTCACTCATATCATATAATCTTAAAAACAAACCCATTTTCTGTGTCGATCGTAAATATGTCGGCAACAAAGTTACATCCATTTTCCCCATCAATAACATCAACATACCAGAAGAATTCTTATCAAAGATTCTTATAGTAGCTGGAGAGGTTCACACTGGAGGCACGATAGAGTACTTTATTGAACAGTTTAAAGCCATCAACAGCCAGTCAATCATTAAAACTTGTGTGTTCTTCAAGCAAACGAGTTGTAAACTTAATATCGATTATATCGGACGTCAGGGCCATGACTCTGTTTTAATGCCGTGGCAAGACGCAGACTTTATACGCGAAAGCACTATTAACTTATCCTAATTTTATCTACTCTGTAGAAGTGTATTATCATAAAGCGAACCTATTTTTTGCTGATAAATAGCTTTTTACGCACTGCACACCTTTCACCAATTGGCTATTGGGGGTGAAAATCTAAGAGAATCAACAGGTTTTTCTTTTCTTCTGAACCATGTTGAAGGTTGTTGCTATCATGCTTAGTGGAATGGCAGTCGGGTTCCTGATGAGGAAACGGCGGCTGCGGGTGGTGCCTCACGCGGTGACGGTGCTCATCTGGTTGCTGTTGTTCTTCCTGGGCGTGGAGGTCGGCGAGAATCCGCAGGTCATCCAGGGCATCAGCCATCTGGGAGTAGAAGCGCTGTGGCTGTCACTTTCAGGATTGGTTGGCACGATAGCGTTCTCGTGGGCACTGTGGAAATGGGTGTCAAGGCAGAAAGGAGGTGACGGCAAATGAAAGGCAGTCTCATCATCGTCGGCTTTTTCATTCTAGGCATAGTCTGTGGCGTGATGCACTGGCTGCCCGACCTGAACGCCTATGGCAACGTGAGTTTCCTGACCTTGTGCGCATTGCTTTTCTGCGTGGGCATGACGGTAGGCAACAACACAACCCTGCTGAAGTCATTCACCAAGTTGGACCCGCGCCTGATGCTGTTGCCGCTGATGACCATCACCGGCACACTCGCGGCTACAGCCATCGCTTCGCTGGGCATGCCCGGTCGCAGCCTGACGGAGTGTCTCGCCGTGGGCTCGGGTTTCGGCTACTATTCCCTGTCGAGCATTCTTATCACGCAGTATAACGGTCCCGAATTGGGCACCGTGGCACTGCTGGCAAATATCATCCGCGAAATATTTACACTGCTGGGGGCTCCGTTGTTAGTCAGATTTTTCGGACCGTTGGCACCAATCTCTTGCGGCGGTGCCACAACAATGGACACCACCCTACCCATCATCACACGATACAGTGGCGAGAACTTCGTGCTGATCTCGCTATTCCATGGTTTCCTGGTGGATTTCTCGGTGCCTTTCCTGGTCACGTTCTTCTGCACCCTATAACTTTATCAAACAACCATTTTTTCAAACTACTTGAACAACAATAAACAACATCAACAACAATAATGAGGTTGTTCTTGTTGTTCCATGTTGTTATTGTTGTTTGAAAAATAGTTGTTTGAAAAAATGGTTGTCTGATGAGGGGCTACTGGGCGCAAACTTCTTCAGGGAACTGGTCAATCTGATTCATGCGCTTGAGGATGGTGCGTTGCATCTTCTTCATCTTGGATGTGGGATGAGCGCAGTCGCGCTGCAGGGGGTTAGGCAGCGAGACGGCAATATAAGCGCTTTGGGACCTTGTCAGTTTATCGGGTGTCGTACCGAACTTGATGCGGGCTGCGGCATCAGCACCATAGATGCCTTTTCCCATTTCAATGGAGTTGAGATAGACCTCCATGATGCGTTCCTTGCCCCAAATGCTTTCAATCAAGAATGTGAAATAGGCTTCCAGGCCCTTGCGCAGCCATGAGCGGTGCTGCCACAGAAAGACGTTGCGGGCCGTCTGCTGGCTGATGGTGCTCGCACCACGCTGGCGTTTGCCCTTTTGGGCGGCAATCTGCGCCTTCTGAATCTGCTCCAAGTCAAACCCCTTGTGCTGCAGGAACAGGTTGTCCTCACTAGCCATTGCCGCTTGAGCCAGATTGTGGTTGATGCGCTCCAGCGGGACCCAATGGTGATGAATCTGCGGAGCCTCACCGTCAATCATCTGCTCGACAGCGCGAATGAGCATCAACGGGGTGATGTAAACAGGGATATACTTCAATATCACCACCGCCAATATCGTCGAGGCGAAAAAGAAAATCAATATGTTGCGCAACCAGCGAGTAACTGTCTTCATATCTATTTTTCCTGTTTTATAATTCATTGATTTGCAGCACAGTCGGGACAAAGTCCCTTAAGCACATAGTTGATGCTGTGTACCTGGAAATTGCCGGGAAGAGCGACCAGCGGCACCTGGGTCGTCTGCAGGCAGAAGGTGCGGCCGCACTTCTCGCAGTTGAAGTGGGCATGCATGTGGTCGATGGTGCCGTCATCCTCACCACAATGGCAATCCGGGCTGCACACGGCATACTTGAACATGCCTGTGCCGTCGTCGATGGCATGGATGAGGTGGTGGGTCAGGAACAGGGTGATGGTGCGGTAAATGGTCGATTTATCGACAGTATCCAACTCATCTTCAAGACTTTGGAGCGAGAAGGCGTCATCGTGCGCCATCATTGTGCGCAGCAGCAGGATGCGCAGCGCCGTGGGCTTCACGTCATGCTGCTCCAACCTGGTGATATATTTTGATTCGTCTGTCATCTTACATTTCTTCTTCAATATCCTGGATTCTGTGCACTGCCGCAGGCACTGAGCGTCACGACGGGAATGGGGAACACGAGGGTGTAACCCAAACGGTCGGCTTCGGTTTGCGGACGGTCGGTGTACGGTCGCGTGAACATGCCGAAGCGGATGAGGTCGTTGCGGCGCCATCCCTCCCAAGCCAGTTCCAGCATGCGTTCCTCGAGTATATTGTCGAGCGTGGCGGGTCTCCAAGCCATGTCGACACGTTGACGCACCCGATTGAGCAAGGCATCGGCTTGGGCTCCTGCTCTGCCATCCCGCAGCATAGCCTCGCACTGCATCAACAGCACGTCGGCATAACGGAACAGCACAATGTCGTTGCGGCGCAGCTGTCCATCGCTCATCGCTGCCAGGTCAATCTCATATTTTCTCATTCTTGCGCCAGCCGTCTTCTCATACGGGTCATTTGTGAGGTCGAGTTTCACAGCCATCGGGTAGTAAACCAACTGCGTTCCGTCATCGAGCGTGACGGGTTCACCTGTCTGGTCATGATAGACCTGGTCATAATAGTACGTCAAGTACAGGCGTTTATCGGTTTCATCACCTTTGCCATAGCCGAATGTCTTCATCGCCTCGACCGTGGCACACGGGCCGTTCTCTCCATTCAGGCCCAGTGCCGACGCATGGTTGTAATGCAACGAGCGGAACTGCTGACTGAAGCGGTTAGAATAGTTGTAGATGTCCATCGGTATGGTGAATATCAACTCGGGGGACTCCTCGTTGCTGATGTCGAAGTTGTCCTTGAAATTAGCCGCCAGTTCGAAACCGTTGCTCGAGATAGCATCACAGTATCGCTCCACCGCCTGCCAGGTGTTCAGTGTCTTACCATATACGTCCCACATCATCGTCGAGGCATCAGGATGCTGCGCATCGGTCCAATCATCATCAGCATAGATTTCGGCATTCAACAGCACCTTCGCCAAGAGGAACTGCGCTACAGAGGACGTCATGCGACCATAGTATTCTCCAAACTTGCGACTCTGCGCAGGGGAAAGGTCACACTCGGCAGCTTGCAGCTCGCTTACAATGTGCTTGAATGTTACCGAACGGTTCTGCAGTTTTATCTCCTGAACTGTGGGGGTGGAACTCATGAAGACAGGCACACGGCCATAAAGGTCCATGGCATAGAACAAGAACATCGCACGCAGGGCACGAGCCTCGGCGCGCAATTCCTTGACGTCCTTGTCAGGATGTGCCTTTTCAAACGCATCGATGCGCTCAATAGCACGGTTGCAGGCGAGCACCTCCTTGAAGAGGTAATTCCATGTGCCACCCGTGAAATCGACACTGCCAAAGCAATGCAGGAACAGGTTCTGCCAGGTGCCGCCATCATACCAGTCGGTACCTCTTGTGGGAATCATCGCCTCGTCGGTCGAGAAGGTGTTCAGGTCCCACACGCCGCGTGCTGTGCCTTGCAATCCCTGGGAGGGAGCACTACCGCCAATGTTGAGGTAGATACTGCCCAAGGCATTATTCCACAGGTCAGCAACCGTGTTATAAGCCTCGTCCTCAGGCAGACGGTCGGTGGGGTTATCCTCGAGGAACTTGTCACATGAAGCCAGCATCAATGCGGCAGCGACTATCAGCAGGCTATAAGTGATATATCGTTTCATGATAATCTAAAATTAGAAGGTTAAGGTAACACCCAAATGATAAGAACGAGTCACGGGATAGATGTTTTTGTCATCGACGCCCAAGGTGCTGTTGACCGATGAACTGTTGATAATGGGTGTCAGACCCGAGTAACCCGTGATGGTACCCAGGTCATTTATTGTGAGCGCCAGTCGCAGGCGACTGATAGTGCGCATCAGTTTCTTGCCCAAGGGCACGTTCCAGCCCAGAGTGAGGTAGTCAAAGTCTACATAGTCGCCGCGTTCCAGCCAGTAGTCTGTTGCAGTCTGGTCATTGATGGCGCGAGAGGGGGCATCGGCCAAAACATTATAACCCGGCAAATTGGTCATATTCATGTAGGTCAATGCTGTGCCGTTGTAAATCTTGTGGCCAAAGGCTCCATTAATCTGCAAGGTCACATCCCACTGCTTGAAACGGTAATTGATGTTACTGCCCAGCAACACCTTAGGCATCGCCTGACCACACACGCGGCGGTCCATGCCATTGGAGATGTTGATGTCACCAGTATTGTCAAGGTCGACGATTTCATACTCATAACCACCACGTCCGTCACTCTTCAGACCCGTGCAATGCGGCAGGTAGAACACGCCCAAGGGCTGTCCCACCATCTGATAGACAATTTGATTGCTGCCACCGTGGAAACCGGCTCCGTTCAGGCTGACCAGGGCCACCTCGTTGGGAGCCTCCAGCCAGTAATCCTGGTAATAGCCGCTCAAAGAGAGCAGTTTGTTGTACTGATAGGCGATATTGGCGTTGATATTCAATTCCATATCGCGTGAAATCAGAGGCGAGAAGCCCAGTGCCAACTCGACACCGCTGTTGCGCATCGAACCCAGATTGTCGAGCAGCTTGTTGTAACTGAAAGGCGGCACGCCCACATTATAGAGGTAGAGCATGTCGGTCGTCTTGGAAACATAGAAATCAAGCGAGGTGATGATGCGGTTGCCAAAAAAAGCAGCGCTCAAGCCGGTGTTGAAACTATGCTTCACTTCCCATTTGAGGTCAGGGTTGGCATTGAGCAGGACATCGAGCGTTACTGCCATGTTTTGGCCCACAGGAGCAATGCCCGCAGGAGTGAGCACATTTTGCGCCATGTAACTGTCCACGGCGCCCTGATTACCCGCCAGACCATAGCCGATGTTCCACTTCAGGTCATCAAGCCAACGGGCATCGTTCAGAAATGACTCTTTACCGATATTCCATGTTGCCGAGACCGAGGGGAAGAAACCCCATTGGTTGCGTCTGGCAAACTTTGACGAGCCGTCGGTACGGGCCGCGATGGTCAATAGATAACGGTTGTCGTAGTCATAGTTGACTCGTGCCATGAAGGAAACAAGCGACGGTGCTTTGCGGTAACTGCCAGTGCCTTCCCATAGTGTCACGGAACCCGATTGGATGGCGTCAATGCCGATATCGTTGCTAGAGAAGCCTGTTGTGGTGGTGAAGAATCCCGTGTGGATGTTGCGCTCAACCTCGGCAAGCCCCATCACGTTGAAATGGTTGTGTCCCAGCGTCTTGTCCCATGTCACGATGGCATTACCGAGCCAAGACTCGGTCTTGGCGGTACGGCGGTAGCCTTTGCCGCCGCTCCAGATACTTGTCGGCAGGAATTGTGCCGTCTCGACCTCGTTGTGGCTGTAAGCACCGAAGAACGAAAGTTTCCAGTTGGGCGTCAGGTTGAATATAAGTTTGGCATGGGTACTCAGGTGGGTTGTCTTGTCCTGGGTGCGGCTGTCCATCAGTGCCAGCGGATGGTTAATCTGGTTGGCGTAGGTGAAGCCGTCCCAACCTCCGGCACTGTTTCTCTCAGTCCCGAAGGTGGGATTCCATGCTTGAGCCGAGTAGAAGGTCTTCTGCTCATCGTAAACAGCAGTTTGTTCTCTCTGCACATTGCCGAACATGCCCACCTCGATAGTCAGCAAGTCTCTAAACATACGTTGGTACATGTTCATGTTGCTCGTCAAGTTGCGTAACTTTTCGTGCAGGATGACCCCGTCATGGTCCATATATCCGAGCGACACGCGGTAGCCCGAGTGGTCGCCACCGCCCATGAAAGCCACATGATGATCTTGAACAAAGGCAGTTTGCTGGATAGCTTTCTGCCAATCGGTGTTGAAGCCTTTGTCGATGAGCATGCTGCCCTGGGCCTTGACGGCATCGCGGTAACCGTCAGCGTTGAGCATCTTGAGGTTTTTGCTCACATGGGTGAGGCCCACCTGGCCGTTATAGGTGACGGTGGCCCGATGGGCGGCGCCCTTCTTGGTGACAACCTCGATGACACCCGAGGCACCACGTGAACCATACTGGGCAATTTCACTGGCATCCTTGAGAATAGTGAAACTCTCGATATCCGACGGATAAATCGATGATAGTGTGCTCAGGTCGCCGAACACGCCGTCAACGATAATCAACGGGTCGTTGCCACCCGTGACCGATGTGGTGCCGCGCACACGCACGGCATTCATCGCGGCGGCGCCATTGTTGCTTTTCTGGATGGTCACGCCTGCAACACGTCCATTGATGGCTTCCAGTGGATTTGTCACCTGTTGCTGGCTCACTTGCTCGGCGGTGACCACGGTGGGTGACATCACACGGTTAGCGCTATCTGCGGGCATGAATGTCTGGGATGCCATGGGCTCCCCAGCAGCCATCAGTCCCGCAATGGCTATCAATCTCAAGTATAAAGGGATTCTCATGATTCTGGATTGGTATCGCCGATTTCAAACAGGGAAAAGTTGACCTTGCCATAAACGCGTTGCTGTAAGAAATGGGGCAGCGCACTGAAGTCATGCTCACGCGGGTGCTCCATGATGAATAGCGTGCCCTCATGCACCAGCGGCGATTGCAGCACCAACTCGGGAATATCTCCGAATCGGGGCAAATCATAAGGAGGATCAGCAAAGATGATGTCAAATGACTGACGGCAGGTCGCAATAAACTTGAACACATCACCACGGACCAGCGTCAGATTGGGGTCACCCAACTGGTTTTGCACTTTCTTGATGAATTCGGCCTGAGTGCGGGCCTTTTCCACCGACGTGACATGAGCGCAGCCACGCGAGAGGAATTCAAAACTCATCGCACCCGTCCCGGCAAACAGGTCAAGCGCCGTCTTGCCTTCCAGGTCGATGATGTTGACCAGCACATTGAAGAGGTTCTCACGCGCCATGTCGGTTGTAGGGCGGGCGGTAATATTAGTGGGCACGTCAAAGCGGCGGCGCCCGTATTTTCCACTGATTATTCGCATAGGGCAAGCAGTATCAAGTCCAGCGGTGCCTGCATCGCATTGCGTCCCAATCGCATCGCGGCGGCGGGATAGACGACAGGCATCACAAATTTCACAAATTTCCTCAATGCGGGCGTCATGGCGGCGCGCAGGTCGCCATCGCCGGCAAGTTGCAGTTCATCGGTCAACTGGTCAAGGCCGTAGGTAGTCCAGGCGTTGAGGGCAAAATATACCGCATCATCGGCATTGGCAAACGGGTAGCTGTTGGCACACATCAAGGCACCGTCACGATAGACGACCATGTCCATACTCACGGCATTCAGGTGGAGGAACATACGGGAAATGTCGTTGCCACGGTTCTGACCCTTGAAATACTCACACAGCGGCATCAGGTAGTGATACACCGCCGGATAATTGAATGTACGTCCCAGAAAAGCCTGCATCCCGCGAGGCATCAGGAACACGCTTTTCACTCCGTTCTGGGGCATAGGACACACGGCAGTGTCCCCGTCATCGTCGGGGAAGGCCTCGCGAACAAGCGACGCACAGTCGTCATCACTCGTCTCGATGGGCAACAGCACGAAATGACGGGCATGGACCAAGACCCTCACACGATGATACTCATTCAACAGTTCTGGCGTGTTATAGATGGCATCTTCGAGCGCCTCCAACGACCCGTCAGTCAATTTTACCTGACCGATTATCAGCGAATTGGCTACCGAAGGCGTGTAGAGGATATAATCCACCTGCTTCTCGCCGATGGCGACAAGCAATTCCCACGCTTCGGGATGCTGGATATCGAGTTTGTTTTTCGCTTCCATTAGGGTGCAAAGATACTGGTTTTTCCCGATATTTCATTCATCATGAATACTAAATTGACCAATAATGCACACCAACTCGATTATTATGACTAAATTTGCAGGGAAAAAGATTCCTGATTTTTATGAGAACCTGCTATACAACCCTAATCATACTGATAACGACACTGCTGTTGACGGTGTGCTCTGGCTGCAGCAAGTCGTCTAACGAACAATTTGACTTTCTGAATCGTCTGGGCATCAATATCGACGACAAACTGGTGCTGGGCGACAGTATCGTCATGAACGACATCTACTGCGGAGACCCTAAACAGGATGACAACGAGGTCGAGGGCAAAGAGTTAACTGCCGAGCAGTACCAGGCGCTCATCGTGCCTGCCGGTATCGATTTCACTGACGTCATGAGCCGATGGATTCTGCTGGGTGTGCGAGATGTGGGAAATGCCAACACGCTGGCAGCATACTATGCAGGCAGCAGTAGCGGCTACTGTGTGCATCTGATGACCTATAACCGACAAGGGCAGTTGCTTGACGCCATCAGCCTGCGAGAGTTGCACCTGTTGTGGCGCATCAACCCAATGGATCCTGAGAATTATAACGTCCTCACACTCGACAGCCGTGTCTCTATCGGCAACAACAGCTTGGTTCTCCATCGCCTCATGGGTTCCTGCCTCATGGATTATGACAAAGGACTCAAAGGTTCTCCCAAGTGGCAGCAGGCATGGGATCAAAGCTATACCATCAATGACAAGGGGCACTTCGTGATACAACAGCAACAAGTGACCATGGAGAAAGGACAGGTCGATAAATATGCCGCCATGGATTTCAAAATCTGGGACCTGCTGGCTTGCTCACTGCACGACCCCAGCATCATGGATTTCTGGAACGGTTATGAGCCAAGGGTCGTTGAGGCCTACGGCCCCGATTATGCCTACAACCCCTTCCCGCTGGATGTCTTGAAACTCTACAACATCAATCCGCAGCGCTTCCTCAGATGGCTCTCGGCGCCCGGCAACCGCGACAACCGGCTCCTGCCCAATTTCAAGGTTCCCCGTGATGAACGCCCCGCCCTGCTCAAGGAAATCAATCGCCTGGAGGACCCCGAAGCGCGTCTGTGGCTGACGAACATAGTCAATTCATGGGACGACACGCCGCTGACCAAGCACCTGTAAACGATAATGAACTCAGATAAAGATAATTCAAATATATAACAACTATTATGGCAACAGTTGACGACAAGAAAATCATCTTCTCGATGGTGGGCGTGAGCAAAACCATCCAGCAGAACCAGAAACAGATTCTCAAGAACATTTACCTCTCGTTCTACTATGGTGCCAAAATCGGTATCATCGGCTTGAACGGCGCGGGCAAATCGACCCTGATGAAGATTATTGCCGGTCTGGAAACACAATATCAAGGCCAGGTGGTTTTCGCGCCAGGTTATACCGTGGGCTACCTGCCCCAGGACCCGCAACTCGACCCGACCAAGACCGTCAAGGAGGTCGTGCAGGAAGGCGTGCAGCACGTGGTGGACACGTTGAAGGAGTTTGAGGAAATCAATCTCAAGTTCGGCATGCCCGAGTACTATGAGGACCCCGAAAAGATGGACAAACTATTTGCCCGTCAAGCCGAATTACAGGACATCATCGATGCTACCGACGCATGGAACCTGGACAACCGGCTGGAACGTGCGATGGACGCGCTGCGCTGCCCCGAGGGCGACCAGTTGACAGAGCACCTGAGCGGTGGTGAGCGTCGCCGCGTGGCACTGTGCCGCCTGCTGTTGCAGAAACCCGACGTCCTGCTGCTCGACGAGCCCACCAACCACCTCGATGCCGAGTCCATCGACTGGTTGGAACAGCATCTGCAACAATACGAGGGCACGGTCATCGCCGTGACTCACGACCGCTACTTCCTCGACAACGTGGCTGGCTGGATTCTGGAACTTGACCGTGGCGAAGGTATCCCCTGGAAGGGCAACTACAGCAGCTGGCTGGAACAGAAGACCCAACGACTGGCCCAGGAAGAAAAAACCGAAAGCAAACGCCAGAAGACCCTGCAACGCGAGCTCGAGTGGGTGCGCATGGCTCCCAAGGCCCGTCAGGCTAAAGGAAAAGCGCGCTTGAACAGTTACGACAAACTGCTGAACGAGACCGTCAAGGAGAAAGAGGAAAAACTCGAAATCTTCATCCCCAACGGTCCACGTCTGGGCAACAAGGTCATCGAGGCGCAGCACGTGGCTAAGGCCTTTGGCGACAAACTGCTGTTCGACGACCTCAACTTCACATTGCCCCCCAACGGCATTGTGGGTGTCATCGGTCCCAACGGCGCCGGCAAGACTACCCTGTTCCGCCTGATTATGGGCCTGGAGAAGCCCGACAGCGGCGTGTTTGAGGTCGGCGAGACCGTCAAGGCAGTCTATGTCGATCAGCAGCACACCAGCATCGACCCCGACAAGACCGTCTATGAGGTCATCTCGGGTGGCGTGGAACTGTTGCGCATGGGTGGACGTGACGTCAACGCCCGCGCCTACCTGTCACGCTTCAACTTCAGCGGCGTGGACCAGCAGAAGAAGTGCGGCGTGCTCTCGGGTGGTGAGCGCAACCGCCTGCAACTGGCATTGGCACTCAAAGAGGAAGGCAACGTCCTGTTGCTCGATGAGCCCACCAACGACATCGACGTGAACACCCTGCGAGCCCTGGAGGAAGGTCTCGAAGACTTCGCCGGCTGTGCTGTGGTCATCAGCCATGACCGCTGGTTCCTGGACCGCATCTGCACCCACATCCTCGCCTTTGAAGGCAATAGCAACGTCTATTTCTACGAGGGCAGTTACAGCGAATACGAGGAACACAAACTCAAGCGTCTGGGCAAGGAAGAACCCACCCGCGTTCGCTACAGGAAACTTGACAGTTAATAGTTAATAGAGAATAGTTAATAGTTAATAGTTGGCATCCGCCTGCAACTGACAACTGAAAACTGAAAACTAAAAACTGACAACTGAAAACTAAAAACTGACAACTGAAAACTGAAAACTAAAATCATTGAATATGAGACATTTTGTTTTAATTATCCTGGCATTAGCCATTGTTTCATGCACGAGCAAGTGGCAACCGGGTGACAGCATCAACAACGGTCACGACTTCTTGTGCAATGCGGGCATCTGCGACGACTCGCTGATGCTTAGCAGCAATGACCTCCGCTATGACAACGATGGCGAGAATTTCCCCCACATGTTTCTCGACCTGGCTACCTGCGAGGCCATTGGCATTGACAAGATGATGTATGTAGACACAATGAACACAATAGTAAGTGTGTGGGGCGTGAAGGACTACCCTGACAAGGGCATCACTCTGCTGTTGGGACATACTTCCTACAGCGACATGCGCACAGGTTGGCTGGCAACATACGGCAAGGAAGGCTTGATTGACTTCATGCGCCTGGGTGAATGCGGCGGTGCAGTGAACCTGTCCTACTGGGACGACGTCGACGAGCACACGCGCCACATGGGCATCGACTCGATGCGCATGGTCATGCCCGACAAGTGGGGCAAACCCATCAATATCAGCCGCTGGATTTCCTACAATGTGCAGCGCGACGGCGTGGACGCCGACTCCACCCTGTGGTTCATCCACAACGAGGTCCCCGTCACAATCGGTGATGATGGCATCTTCACCATCGGCAAAATCGGCACCGTCTTTAGTGCCGACACGACACTGCTGACCAACTATTGGCGCGACAAGCGACAACTGGAAGTGTTCTCATGGACTCCATTGAGCGACACCACCGTGTATGACCGCTTGAACGCTTTTCTTGAAGGGGCTAAAGGCACCATCACCGAACCCAAGCAACTGCTTGGCGATTTCACCATACTGGTAGATGTATTCTTCTACCGTGACACCGATAGATTCATGCGGTGGTGCTGTGAACACCCTGACAGCCAGTTGACAAAAGGCATGGTGTTTAGTTACAAGGAGGTAAGCACCGAGTGGCTGCTTGACCAGTTAAAGAGAATCAAGGACCAACAGGTCTTCACTCGCAGCAAGAAACTACTGGGACTCTAATTCCCGATAGAAATAACCGTAATAATGGAGATGACGGGCTCAAATCAACCCGTCATCTCCGTTTTATCCGTCAAATCCGTTAAATCCGTAATCTCCGTCACATCCGTCACATCCGCTTCCAGGCTACACATCGGCTTCGTGGAGCAGTGAGGCGATGGTCTGCCACAGGACAGTGAGGGTGGCGACACCCATCATCACATTGTAGAGCACGTCGCGCACGGTAATGGCACCCCAATCCTGGCCGCGCCACATCATCAGCCAGCACACTACACAAGCCACAAGGGCAATGGCATAGACCACTGTCGTGGCCCACGACCCGCGAGGTCGCTTCTCGGGCAGCTTGTTGAGTACGCGGCGGGTGAACCAGGGATTCTCCCCTGGGTCATGCGCGCCTTGCTTGAGTATCTGCGCCAGTTTCTTGTCTTCTTCGTTGGTATTCATATCTTCTTTGATTCTTAATTGAAAAGCAACTATTAACTATTCTCTATTAACTATTAACTGTTAATAAAATGTTTCATTTTGCCTTTGGCGCGGTGTATGAACGATTTCACCGAGCCTTCGGGCATCTGCATGATTTTTGCCACTTGTTTGATGGGCTGGTCCTCGATATAGAACAGGGTGACAGCAACGCGCTCGTTGTCGTTGAGGCATGCCAAAGCCTCCTGCACCGTCATCGAAGCGTCTATAGCGTCAGAGGCTGCAGTACTGACGTCACCCAGGCGGGCAATATCCTCGACATGCTCCTCTTGATGGCGACGGGTGTGGGAGTAGAATTCGTTGTAGGCAATGCGGTACAACCAGGTACCAAAAGACGAAAGCCCCTTGAAACCGCGTATGCCCACGTAAGCCTTGATGAATGTCTCCTGCGCCAGGTCGTCGGTCAGCATCTCATCGCCCATGGTCAGGTTCAGCAAGAACCGACGCACACGCGGCTGATAAGCCTCGACGAGCCTGCCGAATGCGTCCCGGTTGTCAGCCAGGGCGCATTGCGACAGCAGTCTTATTTCATCAAGCTTGGACAGCATTGTTCTGTTACTTTATCTTCTATTGGCCTCAAGCTAAGCCACTAAGGCGCGAAGATTCATGTTAGACACTCGGAATTAATAGGGTTGGAAGGGTGAGTTGTCGTCCTCCTTGTAGTCCTCATCAAAGGGAGGCGGTACGGAGGTGCCTTGACGCATGGGCTCACGAGGTGGCATCTGCTGGCCGCGCTTCCAAGCCTCCTGCAGGGCCTTTTGCTCCTTGTAGAGGATAAATCCCTTGCAAACACCCACGAAAATCAGGGCCAAGCCGATGGGCCAAAACGGATTATCGAATTCACCAATCGCCACGCTGAAGAGTACCAGCAAAGTACCCCAGCCAATCCACTTGACAGCAGGCATCAAGGCGCGCCAGTTGACCATATCGGTCATCACGATGGGATCATTAGGCGTCTGGCCACTGATGGGAGTACCTACAGGCACCTGGCCAGGTTGCACCGGGGGAGCAGCGGTAACGACAGGCTGCTGCACATAGATGGCACTGCGCTTCACATCATTGAGTGACAGCTCGTTGAGTGGATAGTTGTTCTCGATGGCTTTCTCGATAACACGGTACTTGTTGCGGCGGTTCAAGAAGCGGAAGAACAGTACCAGGGCTACCAGTCCAAGCAAACAGAAAGAACCGCTGATGGCCCATTGTTTGGCCACACTTGCCCACTGGTTGCTGATCTCTTTAATGTCTTCGGGAGCAAGTTCGCCCCTTTGGTCACCAAATTCCACGGTGGTACCAGAACCAGAGGTCAAGGTGTCGTCAAGCGCCTCGTTGATACGGTCGCGCACTTTCTGGGGAATTCCGCTCACGGTGATTTCTTCGTCGCCATCGGTCACGACAATCGAGTCGCCCTTGAATGACACATGTGTTTTGCTGGTGGGCTGTGCCGTGACAGTCGGTACGGCTGAGGCAGTAATTGCCAGCATCAGAATCATCGCCAGTGTTAAAATCGTCTTTTTCATTGTCTTATTGTTTTAGTTGTTTTTGTAATTGCTAACATCTTAGAGTTAAAGCGCTAAAAGCTCTTTTCATGCATTAGACGCACCAGTGACTCAAAAAAGTTGCACAAAGATGAAAAAAAAAATTCGAATCAACTCAAAAATAGCCTGATTATTAGGGCTGAATGAATTGCAAAGGTAACGAAAATAAATTTTTGTCCAAAATATCCCTTTAGGTGAAGTTCGTCTTCGACGCACTTCCCTCTGGCAACGTCTTGACACCAAGCGGCGCGCATCCTCGATGCGCTTGCATGGTGTTTCTCATTGAAATCGGGTCATCGACCCGATTGACCTCTTCGAGGCCATCGCAGCAACTTTGATTGAAAAAAAGTTGCACAAAGATGAAAAATTTTTTAGAAAAAACCGCTAACTTTGTGGCAATTAACCAAAATAATTATAATAACTTCTAAAAAATCTTCGCTATGATGAAAAGATTCTTTCTCTTGATCGTTGCCTTTGCCTTGTCTGTCGGCATCGGCATCAACGCTGACGAGGCACAAAAGCGCGAGATGCGTGCCGCCTGGATTGCTACGGTCTATCGCATCGACTGGCCAACCTCTGTGGACAATGCCACTGCCCAGAAAAACGAATTCAACGCCTATCTGGACCAATTTCAAGCTCAAAACATCAACACGGTTTTCCTACAGGTGCGCACGATGTGTGATGCCTTCTATCGGTCGAGTTACGAGCCCTGGTCAAGTTATCTGACCGGCACGCGCGGCAAAGACCCGGGCTACGACCCGCTGGAGTATGCCGTTGCCCAGTGCCATGCACGCGGCATCCAGTGCCATGCCTGGATTAACCCCTACCGCTGGAGTACTGGCTCGGACTGGAACACGCCACAGGACCAACAACTGAAAAACTCTGGCATGCTGCTCTCCTACACCAACGGCTCTACAACGACCACCATCCTCAACCCTGGTCTGCCCGAGACACGAGAGCGCATCTGCAACGTCATCAGGGAAATCATCACCAACTATGATGTGGACGGCATCGTCTTCGACGACTACTTCTACCCCAACGGCATTCCCACCACCAACAAGGCCGAGGACTATAACTTGTGGAACAATTCGGGTGTGGACATGACCTTTGCCGACTGGCGCCGCAACAACGTCAACATGATGGTCAGGAATGTCTATAACATGATTCAGGAGGTGAAGCCCGAGGTGCGCTTCGGCATCAGCCCCGCTGGTGTGGCAGGCACAGCCAGCACATCGGCAGGCCGACATGGTGTCATCCCCTGCCCCACCGGCAGTGACTGGCAGTATAACGGCATCTTCAGCGACCCGTTGGCATGGCTCGAGGAGGGTACCATCGACTACATCTCACCACAGCTCTACTGGAAGACCACCCACGCGACCAATCCGTTCGGCCCTCTTACCCAATGGTGGAGCTACTGCGCCCACCACTTCGGCCGCCATCACTATGCGAGCCACAGCATCTCATTCCTCGCTTCGTCGAGCAACACGACCAGCGACTGGGCCGAAATCACCAAGCAAATCAACTTCTCACGCCAGTATACCGAGGACAACGCTCCTGGCGTCGTGCTCTACAGCGCCAAGAACATCAACGGCAACAATGGCGGTGTCAGCGGTCTGGGCAATTACTTGCTTGCCAACGTCTTCCAGCATCCCGCCATGATTCCCGCCTTGACGTGGAAGACCGCACCTGGTTATGGTGCACCTGCCAATCTCGCCCAAGACGAGGACCGATTAACATGGGACATCCAAGAGGGCATACTGGTCAAGTACTCGGTCTATGCAGTCCCCATTGACGTCACTATCGAGAATGCCACCAGCACCGCCTTCGACGGCATCAAGAGCGACTATCTGCTTGGCGTGACCTACAAGCCCGAATACATCCTGCCTAGTGACTACCGCAGCGGCTACTGGTATGCCGTGTGTGTCATCGATGGTTATGGTAACGAGAGCGAACCCGCCTATCTGGGCGTTATCGACAACCCGCCCACACCCGTGACCTACAAACTCGAGAAAGTGTGGGAAATCAACGACCTCAGCTTCCTTAATACCGCCGATGCGCGCCAGGGCTTCGGCATGGACGGCAAGTTCTACATCAACGACAAGGGCACCAGCACCATCCTCGTGGTGGACCAGAACGGTTTGACGGGCGAAACATTTGAGGGTGGCGCCAACGTGGGCCTCACCCGTGACGAGGCAGGCAACCTCGTCGTGGGCAACGCCATCTTCCCCGACCCGTGGTCACGTCCCGAAATCAAGGTCATCGACCGTGCAACCGGCGAAGCGGTGACTTACACGCTTCCTGCCGACGTTACCGACTTCGGACGCAGCGACCTTTTGGGCTTTGCACGGGGCAACCTGTTGGAGAACGGCGAATTCTTCATCGTGGGCGGCAATAGCGGCACGACCATCAGCCGCATCACCATCACCGATGGCGAACTGGACACCGACAACACCTACCTTGCCAACTGCGACGGGGTGGCAGCAACGACAGGCACTTTGCTGAACGCCTACACCGACCTGAACGGCGAGGAGGCCATACTGTATGTCAACCGTTCCAGCACGGTGAAGAAACTTACGCCCAACGGCGATAACTTTGACGCCGTCACCATTGACCTGCCCAACAAGGGCAACTGCAACGGTGCATTCCCATTCATCTGGGACGGCAAGGAGCTGGTGGTCTATCCCACCCCCGCCAACTATCTGGATGGTTTTGCCATCGCCCAAGCCAATGCAACCGAGCCTCTGGCCTATGCCGAGCAGACCGTCTCGGTCAATGCCAACAGCTTCCAGGCCAACTGGCTCAACGCCGAGGTCGTTGACCGCCGCCATGTGACGATTTACCAATACTACCCTGGCGGTCACATCACCGTCTGGAGTCTGGTCAAGGAAGGCGGCATCCTGCGCGGCGATGCCGACGAGAGTGGCGACATCAACATCACCGACGCCACCGTTCTCATCGACTACCTGCTGAGTGGCAGCAACGACATCAATATCGACAATGCCGATTGTGACCTCAACGGTGAAATCACCATCACCGATGTCACCGTCCTCATCGACTACCTGCTGAGCGGCACCTGGCCTTAAGCCTGTAAGGCTGACAGGTTATAGGCAGGGGTGGAGCAAAGCGGAACCCCTGTGTAGATGACACACCCAAATAATAGCCCCAAAGGGGCGGCAGATTGTTCTCAAGGACACTGCCGCCCCTTTGGGGCTAGATTGACCGTTAACTATTGCAAGGGTTCCACTCGGCTTTGCCTCGTTACACCCCTGCCTATAACCTAGGTGCCCTCTAACGGGGCTTTTAGGTCGCACACTGATATGTTATAAGGTCACTTGGTATCTTCCAAATCCTCGAGTTGCTCAAGGACGTCGCGGTAGTGGCGCTGGGTCTTGAAGTGCACTTTCAGGCCAACCAAAGCGCCAATAAGGATGCCCACGATGCAACAAGGCACTAAATACTCGCTGCCTCCTGTCTGCTGTGCCATCTCATAGACAGCCCATGAGGCCCAAGCCAATGCCACAGGAATACCGAACCACGGCCAGTTGCCATCGCGCTTCTTGGCAAGAGCCAGTTTGCGCTTCACCTCCACCAGGTTACCACCCATCAAGTCATCATCGCGCAGGTCACGGCTGTTATAGTACATGAACCCCACTACTATGAGCATCAGAGCACACATCGCGAGCCACAAGCCCACAGAGAGCCCATTCAACATCACAAAGGCCCAGTAGCCATAAGGTATCATCACCAGGGCAATAATCCCCAAAACAAGATAGCGCCTGTTGATGGTACTTACACCCCGCTTGATGGAGCGGCGGATGAAGCGGTCGTTCACAATCGTCTGGCTCTCGAGTTTATCTTTCAATATCGCCATTTGCTGGCGCATTTCTTCAAGTTCGTTGTCCATAATCTTAAAATCTTTTTTAATCGTTCATTTTTTTGAGTTGTTCTTTGATACGGAAAAGGCGGGTAGCCACTGCGGTCGTCGATATACCGACAACTTGCCCGATTTCCTCATAGGGCATGTTCTCTAGCCATAACAGCACAATAGCGCGGTCAAAGGGCTGCAAGCGGCTGATGCGCTTGTGAAGCATGTCCACCTGACGGGTATCCTCGTCGTGGTCCTCAAACAGGTTGATGTTCATCGACAGCGGCTCGGTCTCAGTGCGGCGTTTCTTGCGTTCCTGCGAGATGCAGGTGTTCAGCGCCACGCGGTAAATCCACGTCTTCACATTGCTGCGGTTCTCGAATCCCTCAAAGCCCCGCCACAGGTTGATGACCGCCTCTTGAAAGAGGTCGTTCACCTCGTTGGCATCTTTCGAGAACATGTAGCACACGGTATAGATAGTGCTCTTGTTCTGCTTGATGGTCTGTGCAAATTTGCTTTCCAGTTCGTTCATTTTTCTAGCGTTTTAAAACTTTCTTTTTGCCCGTTAGACGCACAACTCACAAAAAAATCACACAAAAATAAAAAAACTTTTCGGAAAATCGTTTGAGTTTCCCTAGCCATCTAAAACGTATCGAAAATGAAAAAGTTGGCACGCAATTTGCCAATGTGGGTGAAGAGTACTAATTTTGCAGTTTGAATTCACATCTTATAATTAAAGAAGAATGAAGATTATCAGCAAGGTCAATGAGTTGCGCGAGGCCGTTCAGGCCTTTCGCCAGGCAGGTAAGTCAGTAGGTCTGGTGCCCACAATGGGCGCCCTGCACGAGGGTCACAAGTCGCTCATCGAGCGTGCCCGCAAGGAGAACGACGCCCTCGTGGTGAGTTGTTTCCTCAACCCCACGCAGTTCAACAACAAGGAGGACCTGCGCACCTATCCCCGCACCGCCGAGCGCGATGCCGCCATGCTTGAGGCCTGTGGTGTTGACGTGGCTTTCATGCCCACCGTCGAGGAAATCTATCCCGAGCCCGATACCCGCGTGTTTGACCTCGGGCCCGTCCAGCAGGTGATGGAAGGCGCCATGCGCCCCGGTCACTTCAACGGCGTGTGCCAGATTGTGAGCAAACTTTTCTCGTGGGTGATGCCCGACCGTGCCTACTTCGGCGAGAAAGACTTCCAGCAGATTGCCGTCATCCGCGCGATGATTAAGCAACTGGAATTTGATATTGATATCGTGCAGTGCCCCTGCATTCGCGAGGACGACGGTCTTGCCAAGAGCAGCCGCAACGTGCGCCTCACCCCCGAGGTGCGCAAGGTCGCCCCGCAGATTTACGCCACCTTGCAGCGCAGCCTCGAGTTTGCCAAGGACCACACCGTTGAGCAGACTCACGACTGGGTAGTCGCCACCATCGATGCTTGGCCCGAGATGGAAACCGAGTACTTCTCCATCTGCGACGGCATCACGCTGCAGCCCGTCACCGATTGGAACGAGAGCGATTACATCGTTGGCTGCATCACCGTCTATTGCGGCGACGTGCGCGAGATTGACAACATCACCTACAAGAAGGCTAACAATTAAAAACGAACCACTAAGGACTAACAACTAGAAACTAGAAACTAGGGACTAGAAACTAGAAACTCGAAACTAAAAACTGAAGATATGTACATCCAGGTCATGAAATCCAAGATTCACCGTGTCACGGTGACCGATGCCAACCTCAACTATATCGGTAGCATCACCATTGATCAGGACCTCATGGATGCCGCCGGCATCATCGAGGGCGAGCGCGTGTATATCGTTGACGTGAACAACGGTGAACGTCTGGACACATATACCATCGCCGGGGAGCGAGGCAGCGGCACCATCTGCCTGAACGGCGCTGCGGCACGCAAGGTCGAAGTGGGCGACATTGTCATCATCATGGCTTATGCCATCGTCACCCCCGAGGAGGGACGCGAGTTCAAGCCTCAAATCGTCTTCCCCGACACGGCGACCAACAAGCTGATTAAGAAAAAGAAATAATATATTTTAACATTCCCGCTCCACCTCTGGAATGTCATCTGCGAAATAATAAAAACCTCAATTATAATGTTTGAAAATTTATCAGAGAAACTCGAACGGTCATTTAAAGTCCTGAAAGGACAAGGCCGCATCACCGAAATCAATGTAGCATCTACCCTTAAGGAAGTGCGCCGTGCGCTCGTTGACGCCGACGTGAGCTATCCTGTCGCCAAGAAGTTTGTCGACGACGTCAAGGCCAAGGCTATGGGCCAGAACGTCATCAATGCCGTCAACCCCAGCCAGATGATGGTCAAGATTGTCCATGACGAGCTGGCAGAACTCATGGGTGGACAAGAAGCCTCTTTCAGCGTCGAGGGCAACCCTGCCGTCATCCTGATGTCGGGTCTGCAAGGTTCCGGTAAAACCACTTTCACCGGAAAACTCGCCAACCGCCTGAAAAACGGCAAGGAAAAACGCAAACCGTTGCTCGTCGCCTGTGACGTTTACCGTCCCGCTGCTATCGAGCAGTTGAAGACCATCGCCGAGCAAATCGAGGTGCCCGTCTATAGCGAGCCCGAGAGCAAAGACCCCGTCGCCATCGCGCTGCACGCCATTGAGCATGCCAAGCAGCAGGGCTACGACCTGGTGATTGTCGATACCGCAGGTCGTCTCGCCGTTGACGAGGCGATGATGGTTGAGATTAAGGCCATCAAGGACGCCATCCACCCCAACGAGACGTTGTTTGTAGTCGACTCGATGACCGGTCAGGATGCAGTGAATACCGCTAAGGCCTTCAACGACCGTCTGGACTTTGACGGCGTAGTGCTCACAAAGCTCGACGGTGACACCCGTGGCGGTGCCGCCCTGTCAATCCGTGCCGTCGTTGACAAGCCCATCAAGTTCGTGGGTATCGGCGAGAAGATGACCGACCTTGACCCGTTCCGTCCCGCAGGTATGGCCGACCGCATCCTGGGCATGGGCGACATCGTGTCGTTCGTGGACCGCATGCAGCAGCAGTATGATGAGGCCGAAGCCGAGAAGCTCGAGAAGAAAATCAAGCAGAACAAGTTTGACTTCGACGACTTCATGAAGCAAATCAAGCAAATCAAGAAGATGGGTAACCTCAAGAGCCTGGCATCGATGATTCCCGGCGTGGGCAAAGCCATCAAGGACATCGATATCCCCGATGACGCTTTCAAGGGCGTGGAGGCCATTATCGGCTCTATGACTCCTCAAGAGCGTTCCAATCCCGACATCATCGACGCCAGCCGCCGCAAGCGCATCGCTGCGGGCAGTGGCACCAGCGTTGAAGAGGTCAACCGACTGATGAAACAGTTCCTGTCGATGCGCAAGGTGATGCACCAGGTATCGACCAATCCCATGCAGATGATGCGCTCGGCTAAGGCTCAAGCCAAAGCCGCCAAGCGCGGACGCTAATCATCGCCAATCCACCTCACGCTAAGGCGCTAAGACGCAAAGTATTGTTTTTATTATCATACATCTTAGCGACTTCGCGGCTTAGCGTGGGGTCAAGATATCAAGAATCATGAATCTGTTGTCGATACTGATGCTCTCAATCGTGTCGCTGCTCCAGAGCAACCACACGGTCAACCTGATGTTTGTCGGCGACGCCATGCAGCACGCTCCCCAAATCACGGCAGCGCAACAGCCTGATGGCACTTACGACTACACACCGTGTTTCCAATATCTGGCCGACGACATCACCTGGGCCGACCTTGCTGTAGTCAATCTGGAATGTCCGCTGGGCGGTAAGCCCTTTACGGGCTATCCCTGCTTCAGCGCTCCCGACAGCTACGCCCAGCGCCTGAAGGACGTCGGCTTCGACCTGTTTCTCACCGCCAACAACCACTGTCTGGACCGCCGTGACAAGGGATTGGTGCGCACTTGCCAGACGTTGGACTCGCTAGGCATTAGCCACATCGGCACCTACCGCAACCAGCATGAACGCGACCAACGCATCCCTTACATGATTAATGTCAAGGGCATGAAAATCGCCTTTTTGGACTACACCTACGGCACCAACGGCATTCCCATCCAGGGCAACGTCATCGTCGATTTCATTGACCAGCAACTGATTGCCGACGATATCGCACGGGCGCGGGAACGCGGGGCACACGCCATCTGCGTGAACCTGCATTGGGGCATTGAGTACCAGCTCAAACCTGTCGCCTCACAGCGCACCCTAGCCGACTGGCTCGTATCCCAAGGCGTGGACCTCATCATCGGCGGGCATCCCCATGTAGTCGAGCCGATGGAAATGCGTTACAGCAAGGAATATGACAAAAAGGTACTGCTCGTGTACAGCATGGGCAACTTCATCAGCAACCAGAGCGACATCGACTGCCGAGGTGGCGCCATGGTCAAAGTGTCGTTACGGATGGAAAACGGACGTGCAGTTGTCGTGGAACCGCGTTACAAGCTCTTCTTCGTCCAGAAACCCGTCAGCCGAGGACAAAACTACGTCATCATCCCCGAGGCCCGTCCCGACCTCCTGCGGCCTGATAGCAAGGGAGAATTCACCCGATTCATGCAGCGCACCCACGACCTGGTAATGAGCCACAACATCGACGTCCCCCAAGAGCAATAGCTCCCGATTATTCCCAGTTATTCCCGCGACAGGGTCAACTATGCCGCGGCTCCAAGCTTCACAGCCATCCCCGCGACAGGGTCGACTATGCCGCGGCTCCAAGCCACACAGCCATCCCCGCGACAGGGTCAACTATGCCGCGGCTCCCGCCGCGGCCCCAAGTCACTCCCGGTCAAGACTTCTTGCACCAGGTGTTGGCGATGATGATGCCTGCAACACAGCCAATGAGCAGGACAGGCAGTCCTGCCAGCGAAATGACCGCACTGTCACCAATCAGAACCGCAAACCAGATAAATGCCGTAGTAAACAATATCATGGCAGCAACAACCGCCCTCAATCGCTTCATGTTGAACTGTTTGCGTTCCTCTTCCTTCGCCGTGTTGTAACCAGCTATCAGCCCATCTCCATGGCCCGTCAAGATAACGACAGCCAGCACGACCATCAGCAGGGTAACTGACGATAACATGATAATCTCTATCGTGTCCATACTGGTATTTTTTTTAGGATAAGAACTGTTTCACGTCGATGGCGGCGCGGCAGCCTCCGGCGGCGGCGACGATGGCCTGGCGGTAGTGCGGGTCGGCAACGTCACCGGCAGCGAATACGCCCTCGACATTGGTTGCGGTATTGTGGCCCGTGAGCTTGATGTAGCCCTGTTCGTCGAGGTCAACCTGTCCGCCCAGGAAGTCGGTATTGGGACGATGGCCGATGGCGAGGAAGAAGCCGTCGATGGCTATATCGAACAGTTCCTCCTTGTCGGTGCCCTTGAAGCGCACCAGATGGGCACCCTCCACGCCGTTGTCACCAAAGAGACCCACGGTGTTGGTGTTGAACAGGATTTCTATCTTCTCGTTCTCCTTGACGCGTTGCTGCATCGCCTCGCTGGCACGCAGGTAGTCCTTGCGCACGATGAGATAGACCTTGCTGGCGAGATGGCTCAGGTAATCGGCCTCTTCACAGGCTGTATCACCGCCACCCACGACAGCCACGACCTTCTTGCGGTAGAAGAAGCCGTCGCACGTCGCACAGGCCGAAACGCCCTGACCCGCATATTTCGTCTCATCGGGCAGGCCCAGATACTTGGCAGTGGCACCCGTAGCCACGATGATGGTGTCGGCTGTCATTTGCTCTCCACCGTCGAGGGTAACGAGGAAGGGACGCTGCCTCATATCGATGGCAGCCACGAGGCCTGATTTCATCTTGGCACCCAGATTCACCGCCTGCTGGCGCATATTCTCCATCAGTTGGAAGCCGTCAACACCCTCGGGGAAACCCGGGAAATTTTCAATCGTGGTCGTCTGGGTCAACTGGCCGCCCACCTGCAGGCCCTCGATGAGCAAGCAGTCGATGGCCGAGCGTACCAAATATATCGCTGCGGTATATCCGGCAGGACCGGAGCCGATAATCAAACACTGTGTATGGTTCATTTTGTTTTAATATTTTAAAATTCTGTTACTTTCTATTCTTCTTACGTTTATGGCCTTTCTTATTGGAGGCTGCTTTTTTACTATAGTATTTGTCCATTGCCTCAATTCTCTTGAACATGTTCCGCGAATGCTCATCATCTATAACCTCGTACAAGGAGTCAAGATCCTCTTGGTCAATACCAACCATTTCCATTTTGGCATTAAACTTTTCAAGTTCCTTGTCCGAAATCCCCATGATACGCTTATTCAACTCATTGGCAGTCTTAAGACGATTGATTATTACAGCCGAACAAGTCATATAATAGTCGACGTCAATCTGAAGCAAGTCATCCAGTGGCAGAAAATCAATTTTTTCATTGGGACTAATCCTCTTGTGTAGAGCATCAATAACCTCCTCCTGGTACTCGGCTCGAATGATATAACAACCGCTCACGTTGTCGATGAAGTCCACCCTGCCAATCGTGCTCCAAGTATCCACGTTGGTAGTGAAGATGCGTTCGGTCGTTTCGGCAAATTTCACTTCATCGGGGTCCATGCTTGTCAGTTCAATATTTGCGAGCTCTATAGGACTGTCATACTTTCCTTCGAATATCGTGAGTTGCAAGTCACCGAAAGCCTTAATGATGCTATCGACCTTCTCCATTCGCTGAATGGTCTCATCGATGTCATGGATAATCATCAATGCCATCCGGTGCTGAGATTTCTTCTTTTGATGCTGCTCTATCAGATAGGCTGTGCCAAACGTGAGCACAATCGAGATGCTGGTGGCGAGAATCGTCATCAGCAACTCCTTCACCCAATATTTTTTTGATTGAATCTTTTTGCCGAACTTGGGCATTCTGACTTTGACGTTCATCTTCAGTTCTCAGTTTTCAATCAATAGCGTCCAACTATTAATATAATCTATTAACTATTTCAGCACCTCATCCAGGTACCCATAGAAGGCAGGATCCTCGCCCACGATGGTTTTGACCACCTTTCCCTCGGGGTTGATGATGACCTTGGTGGGGAAGCCACGCACAGCGTACAATTCCACGGGGTTGTCACCCTTTTCCTTGTCCCAATAGACATGCAACCAGGGTATCTCGTGCTTGGCGACAGCGTTTTTCCACTTCTCGACCGTGTCGTTGCAGTCCACACCCAGAATCTCCAGTTTGTCCTGATATTTGGCATAGTACTCCTTCATTTTGGGCATGCCCTTGATGCACCAGCTGCACCATGACCCCCAGAAATCGAGAATCACCCACTTGCCACGTAGCGAGCTCAGTGCCAGCGGCTGGCCGTTGATGTCGTTGAGCGTGAAGTCGGGGGCCAAATTTCCCTCTAGTCCCTCCTGGACCGCCTGATTGGCTTTTTCCTTCTCGATAGCGGCAAGAATGCCCTTGTACATGTTGGCGGCAACGCTGCCACGGGCACGCTCCGTCAGCAACGCCTCACCCTCCTTAATGTGGTCGGCATCTTCGCCCAAATCGGAGAGCAGCATAGCCGATGCGTCAGCATCAGGATGAGCCTTGACATAGCCCAATACAGCATCGGCAAGAGCCTGTTCCAGAGCGGGATATTTCTCCTCAAACTCTTTGTCTATCTCCTCTTTGGGGACTCCTTGAATAAACTTGTTCTGGCATTCCTTCACGAAGGCACGAGCCGCCTCTTGAGGAGCCTTAATCAGATTGGAGGCCTCATTGTAGTCGCGATAGAACTGTGAGCCGCCCATGGTGTAATCTTCGCCCTCGCCCTCGATGACCGCAAGCTCACCAGGCAAAGCTGGAATGGCAAACCCATTGTCAGGACTCAATTGGCCATCTTTCAGGCCGAACACATAGAGCATCGCTGCATCATCCAGGTCAAATGCCATGTCAATCTTGTCACTATCGATAGCACGACTCTCCTGAAGCAGCATTTCACCGCTGGCATCAACGAGAAAGACGCGCACCGAGTCGCCCAGCCCCTTGTAAGTGCCGCTCACCGTTAATTTACCACTCTGCGCCATCATGCCCAGCGCCATCATGCCCGCAAGCATGGACAATAAAAACTTCTTCATCATCGTAATGATTATCTTTTTGAATGATTTACCGTGGCAAAGGTAATAATAATCACACTGAAATACAAAATCTTTCAAGAAAACTAACAGCTATCCTTATTCAAGATTCGGGTGGCTGGTTAACAGTCACCCGAACCAAAGAACATAACTTGAATTTTAGGAATACTGCATGAATTACTTGCCGAGGAGTTCAGCCAGTTTCTGGGCGAGCGCTTCGCCACGGGCATCCTCGCCTGAAGCTATCACGGTCAGGTTCTCGGCATCAAGCAGGAACATGGCAGGGATGGAACGCACCTTGTAAGCATCGGCGGCGCCCATGGTGTCCAGGAAATTGGGCCACTGCAGTTGCTCTTGCTCCACGGCTTTGCGCCAAGCGGCCTCGTTCTTGTCGATACTGATGCTCACCACCTCAAAGCCCTTGTCCTTGTAGAGCTCGTACTGCTTCTTGACATTGGGAATCTCTTTGCGGCACGGTCCGCACCACGAAGCCCAGAAGTCGATAAGCAGCAATTTCTTGCCCTTGGCCAGATCTTCAAGCGCCAGTTCCTTGCCGTCATCGCCTTTCACGGTCAGCGTCTTGGCCTTTTGGCCCGTATCGCCTGCTGGCATTATCTCGTCAAGCATCTTCTTGCCATACCAGCTCTGCTGAGCCTCGGGCGACAGCGAGTCGTACAAGGGCTTGTCGGCGGCACTGAAGTAGGTCCACAGGTAGATGGCCATCATCGGGCCCCAATAGGTATCCTTGTTCTCATCGACGATGCCCTTGTAAGTCTCCTCCACCTTGGCAAAGAAGTCCTTCTCGGCCTTGTCAAAGGCCTTGAACTCCTCGGTTGCCATGATCTGCTGCTCACGGGCAGCATCCTTTGCCTGACGGGCTTCGTTGAGCTGCTGGAGCACTTGGGCATGCTGCTCATGATAGTCATTAAACAGTTTGTCGAGTTCATCACGGCGTTGCTTATAGCCATTTAATTTGTCGGTCAGTGGTGACCCCTTGACGGTCACGTCCCAATTGTAATTGTACACCCCGTCCTGGTTAGGACCTTCCTTGGTGACCTTGCCGTCGATAGTGATATTGCCCTTGTCAAGCATGAAGGTCTCGGCCCCGAAGGCGTCCTTGACCATGAGATTGACGCAGATGGGCATCGGCAGGCTGTCGCCAATTTCACCCTTGAAGGTAAATTTACCGCCATTGACTGTAGCCTCGGCAATAGGCGATTCATTGTCGTGACTCATAGGCACGAGTTGCACCACGGTGCCATCATCAAGCCCGGTCACGTTACCCTCGACCTTATACTGGCGGGAATTACAACTGCACACGAGCATGCACAACAGGCATGCCAATAATACGTTCTTCATTGCTCTATCATTCATTTAGCGTTCAACATTCTGAGTTACAGTGCCATTACCGGAGTTAGTCACAGCGCCCATGGGGAACGGCATCACCCACATGTGGCTATCGGGCGAGAGCGAGTAGTGCTGGCCATTCTCTACCTTGGTCAACGTGCGGGCATGTGCCGGCTCCAGGTTCAAGCGGCGAGTGTCGCAAAAGGGGATAATCGTTTGCACCAGCGCATCTCCTTTAACCTTGGCAATCAGGTCGATGGCAGCATCGGCATTGGTAGCGGTCAGCGCCTGGTAGTACTCGGGGAGGATGCGTTTCTGGCGCACCTTGTTGAGCACCTCCATGGCACCAGCGACATTGCCCGTGCGGGCCATGCACTCGGCCTGAATGAGGTATACCTCGGTCGTTGTCAAGCCGCCACGGTTGAAGTAACCGCCCAAGTTGGGATTATAATAGGTGGCACCAGCCATGGTGCGGATTTTCCATCGGCTCATGAAGTGGGCATCGCCCTGTTCAAAGCGGGAGCCACGATCCTCACGCATCTGCAGGTCATTGCCCGAATAGGAATTGTTGCCATGGCAGAAGATATAGTTCTCCACATAGTCGAAACCCATGGGCGAGGTGATGCTCTGATAGACATCAGGTGCACTCAACACGGCGGCATTGTCATTATAAAACTCCACCCAGTCAAACAGGGCATTGTTGCGCTTCAGCGCCTCACCGGCACTTGCCAGAGCCTCCTGGTAATTGCCCATCTGCAAATTGACGCGAGCAGCCAGTGCGTAGGCTGCGGCCTTGTCGGCATAGAGCACGTTTAAAGCCTTCTCAGGCAGGGCAGGCAATGCTTCGTTGATATCCTGAAGAATGAAATCATAGATTCCCTGGACCGAAGGCTGCGTGTAGGAAGCACCCACCTCGGCACTGGTAATCAGGGGCACACCGCCATCGGTA